>CAZNWY010000034.1:0-31165 GCA_964577105.1 uncultured Flavobacterium sp. | reverse complement strand
GATATCTGCCATAATGTCTTCTGACATTTTTTTCATTCTGGCTTCTGTATAACGCATCGCCGCAGGGCTATCGCCATCAACAGAACCAAAATTACCTTGACCATCAACTAACAAATAACGTAAGCTCCATTCTTGAGCCATACGAACCATTGCGTCATAAACCGAGGTATCACCATGTGGATGGTATTTACCTAAAACTTCTCCAACAATTCTTGCGGATTTTTTGTGAGCTCTATTCGAAAAAACTCCTAAATCGTACATTCCATATAATACTCTTCTGTGTACTGGTTTTAAACCATCGCGCACATCTGGTAGTGCTCTTGACACAATAACTGACATCGAATAATCGATGTAAGCTGACTTCATTTCGTCCTCAATGTTAATAGGAATTAACTTTTCTCCGTCAGACATATTTATAAATTTTTAAAATAAATTAATTTTGAATTCAAACGTGCAATATACATCTTTTTGGAATTTTTAAAAGCCTTTTCAACGACTAATTTCAATGATTTATTAACAAAATAGCGTTATGAAATGGTTAATAAATTTACTCACGGATAGCTTTTATATATGACTATTTTTTTGTCAATTTACTGACAAGTGTTTTACGAGGAATGATTTTTGTAACAATCCAATTAATTCACTAAATTTACATTAATAAATTGCTATAACCTATGGATGATAATTTTTCTCCAAGAGTAAAAGATGTGATAACTTACAGTAAAGAAGAAGCTCTAAGACTAGGGCACGACTTTATTGGAACCGAACATCTTATGCTTGGAATTTTAAGAGATGGAAATGGAAAAGCAATCACGATACTCAACAATCTTTCTGTTGATTTAGAACATTTACGAAAGAAAGTCGAAATTTTGAGCCCACCCAATCCAAATGCAGAAACCAATTTAGAAAAAAAGAATTTACATTTAACACGCCAGGCAGAACGAGCTTTGAAGACAACTTTTCTAGAAGCAAAAGTTTTTCAAAGCACTTCTATCAGTACAGCTCACCTACTTTTGTGTATTCTGCGAAATGAAAACGATCCAACAACAAAGCTACTTAATAAACTTAAAATTGATTATGAAGTAGCTAAAGAACAATATTTAAATATGACACCAAACGAAGACGATTTCTTAGAAAATCTACCTAAAAACGAATCTTTCAATGAAGATTCTGGGCAAGACGAAGGTATGAAAGAAGGCAGTTTTAACAATCCTGCCAACAAAACCAATAAAAAATCTAAAACACCTGTTTTAGATAATTTTGGTCGCGATTTAACCGAAATGGCCGAAGAAGGAAAACTTGATCCAGTTGTGGGACGCGAAAAAGAAATTGAGCGTGTTTCTCAAATTTTGAGTCGAAGAAAGAAAAACAACCCACTACTTATAGGTGAACCTGGAGTAGGAAAATCGGCTATTGCAGAAGGTTTGGCATTGCGAATCATTCAAAAGAAAGTATCTCGTATTCTCTTTAACAAACGCGTTGTAACGTTGGATTTAGCTTCATTAGTTGCCGGAACCAAATACCGCGGTCAGTTTGAAGAGCGTATGAAGGCTGTTATGAACGAATTAGAGAAAAACGATGACATTATTTTATTCATAGACGAAATCCACACTATTGTTGGTGCTGGTGGCGCTACAGGTTCGTTAGACGCTTCAAACATGTTCAAGCCAGCTTTAGCTAGAGGCGAAATACAATGTATTGGTGCTACAACACTGGATGAATACCGTCAATATATTGAAAAAGATGGTGCGCTAGAACGACGTTTCCAAAAAGTAATTGTAGAACCAACTTCGGTTGCAGAAACCATTACGATATTGAACAATATCAAAAACAAATACGAAGATCATCATAACGTAACCTATTCTCCAGAAGCCATTGAAGCTTGTGTAAAATTAACAGATCGTTATATGTCAGAGCGTTTTCTACCAGACAAAGCTATTGATGCTTTAGACGAAGCTGGCTCTAGAGTTCATATTACTAACATTGATGTTCCAAAACAAATTTTGGATTTAGAACGTCAATTGGAAGAAGTGCGCGAACTTAAAAATTCGGTGGTAAAAAGACAGAAATACGAAGAAGCAGCCAAACTTCGTGATGACGAAAAGAAACTAGAAAAAGACCTTGCTATTGCTCAAGAACAATGGGAAGAAGATTCTAAAAATAATCGTATTCAAGTTACTGAAGACAATGTTGCTGATGTGGTTTCTATGATGACAGGAATACCTGTTAATCGTATCGCACAAACCGAAAGTAATAAGTTAGCTAACTTACCAGAATTACTTCAAGGCAAAGTAATTGGCCAAAACGATGCGGTGATGAAAATTGCTCGATCTATACAAAGAAATCGAGCCGGTTTGAAAGATCCAAATCGTCCTATTGGTTCATTTATTTTCTTAGGACAAACTGGTGTTGGTAAAACACAATTAGCGAAGGTTTTAGCTAAAGAATTATTCGATTCAGAAGATGCGTTAATTCGTATCGATATGAGTGAATACATGGAAAAATTTGCGGTTTCTCGTCTAATTGGTGCACCTCCAGGATATGTTGGTTATGAAGAAGGTGGTCAATTAACTGAAAAAGTGAGAAGAAAACCATACTGCGTTGTTCTTTTAGACGAAATCGAAAAAGCACATCCAGACGTATTTAATATGATGTTGCAAGTTTTAGACGACGGCTATTTAACCGATAGTTTGGGACGTAAAATTGATTTTAAAAACACCATTATCATCATGACTTCCAATGTTGGTGCGCGTCAATTGAAAGATTTTGGTCAAGGCGTTGGATTTGGAACGGCTGCCAAAGTGGCTCAAGCCGATGACAATTCGAAAAGTATTATTGAAAATGCTTTGAAGAAAACTTTTGCTCCTGAATTCTTAAATAGAATAGACGATGTGATTGTATTCAATGCTTTAGAAAAACATGATATTGATAAAATTATCGAAATCGAATTGGTAAAACTTTATGCTCGTGTAGCAGATTTAGGATACAAACTAACACTTTCAGATAAAGCAAAAGCTTATATTGCTGAAAAAGGTTTCGACAAACAATTTGGTGCGCGTCCTTTAAAAAGAGCTATTCAAAAATATGTTGAAGATGCACTTGCAGAGGAAATTATTACTTCTAAAATCAATTCTGGCGACGAAATTTTTATGGATATAGAAGACGGAGCTGATGAATTGACCGTAAAAGTTCACAAAGCAGAAGAACCAACAAGTTAAAATAAAAACTATTAATTTCTAACCACGAATTAACGAATTTAGTGTAATCCTATACAATTCGAGAATTCGTGGTTTTTCTTTTCAATCATGCCACAAAACAAAATCATATTAGGCTCCGAAGAATGGTGTTCGTTTCCAGAACTTGGCATTCCTGCTATCAAAGCTCGTGTCGATTCGGGCGCAAAAACTTCTGCCTTACATGCCATAAACATTGCTCCTTTTATAAAAGATGGTATCAACTGGGTAAAATTTGATATCAATCCAATTCAAAACAATCTTAAAACTGTTATCCATTGCGAGGCTCTTTTGATTGACAAACGCGTTGTTAAAAGTTCGAGTGGATTTAGAGAACAGCGCTATGTTATTCAAACCGAAATTAAAATTGGTGAAGATCATTGGAAAATTGAAATGACACTAACCAATCGAGATTCAATGGGTTTCCGAATGCTTTTAGGTCGTGAAGCCATGAGTGGAAGAATACTGGTTGATCCTGAACAAAAATATCTTTTAGGTCAAACCACTTCTGAAAACTTGAAAGACTTATACATCAATGCTATTCCTAATAAGTCGGGACTTCGAATTGGTTTACTAGCCAGTAATTCAGAGTTGTATAGTAACAGAAGAATAATGGAAGCCGGTGAAATGCGCGGTCACGAAATGCATTTTCTAAACATCAAAGAATGTTATATGAAATTGGATGCCGACAAACCCGAAATTCACTATCGTGGAGGAAAAGTATTGGACAATTTTGATGCTGTAATTCCGAGAATTCGTCCCAGTATCACCTTTTACGGTTGTGCTTTAACGCGTCAATTTGAGGCTATGAAAGTCTATTGCTTAAATTCGGCTGCCGCCATTACGCAATCGCGTGACAAACTATTTTCACTACAATTACTGTTGCGAAATGGGATCGACATTCCTACCACTGGATTTGCCAACTCACCTTTAGACACAGACGATTTAATTAAAATGGTGGGTGGTTCTCCATTAATCGTAAAATTATTAGAAGGAACTCAAGGTAAAGGCGTCGTTTTAGCGGAAACTAAAAAAGCGGCTGAATCGGTTATTAATGCATTTAAAAGTCTGAATGCAAATATTTTAGTTCAAGAATTTATCAAAGAAGCCAATGGAAAAGATTTACGTCTTTTTGTAGTTGATGGTAAAGTGGTTGCTGCTATTCAACGCGAAGCTGCTCCAGGCGAATTTAGGGCCAACATTCACATGGGTGGAACGGCTTCTATTGTTAAACCAACAGCTGATGAGAAAAAAATCGCCATCAAAGCGGCCAAAGCCATGGATTTGCGAGTAGCTGGAGTTGACATTATTAGATCTTCAAAAGGACCACTTTTATTGGAAGTAAATTCTTCTCCAGGCCTTGAAGGCATTGAAGGCGCAACCAACAAAGATATTGCTGGTGAAATGATTAAAGCGATTGAGAAAAACATAAAGCAAAAATAAAATGAACAAGAAATTCATCCCATCATTAGTAATTGCCGCAAAAGGAATCATGATAACCGCTATAGGTCTTTTATTTCATTTTCTTCATAAACCTGGCGCAAATATACTTCTATATATTGGCGGTGGATTAATTTTAGTTTCTTTAATCGTATTAGTAATAATGTATTCCGTAAAATCGAAACCCTAATGAATCCCTATTTAGACATCACAATTCGAAGCGTATCGGTGTATTTTTTCATGATTATTGCTTTGCGCATATTTGGAAAAAAACAGTTATCGCAATTAAACACTGCTGATGTGATTCTGATTTTGCTAATTAGTAACTCGGTTCAAAATGCAATGGTTGGAAGCAACACCTCGTTATATGGCGGAATTGTTGCGGCTCTGGCATTATTTGTTATCAATTTTATTTTTAAAAAAATTATGTCTAAGTCAGATTTTATAAAAAATTTAGTCCAAGACAAACCCGAAATTCTCATTCATAATGGCAAAATAGAATTTGAAACCATTGGCCGACTCGGAATAACCAATGACGAGCTACAAGAAGCGATGCGCGAACACGGTGTGGAATATTATAAAGAAGTGCGATTGGCTATGTTTGAAATTGATGGAAGCATCAGTATTATTTCTGGTGATAAAACCCTAAAACAAACGCACCACAAAAAGAAAATCCACAAAACACTGGGCAACTTAAACAATTAGTTTATGAATAAAAATAGATTAGAAGCTTTTAGCGATGGCGTTTTAGCTATAATTATAACGATAATGGTTTTAGAATTTAAAATACCAGAAGGCATGGATTGCAATGCTCTAAAGCCTTTACTACCAAAGTTTCTAAGTTATATTCTGAGTTTTATTTATGTGGGCATTTACTGGAACAACCACCATCATATGATGCATACCGTTAAAAATGTAAATGGCAAAATACTTTGGGCAAACTTGCACTTGCTATTTTGGTTGTCATTAATTCCTTTTACAACAGCTTGGAATGGCGAAAATCACTTCGCTCCTTTTCCAATGATGTTGTACGGAATTGTTTTATTTATGAATGGTTTAGCCTATTTTATATTGCAAAATCTCATTATAAAATCATCTGGAAAAGATTCAAAATTATCTAAAGCTATCGGAAAAGGCGTTAAAGAAAAAGCTTCTGTTATTTTTTATTTAATAGCTATAGTTTTTGCAAATTACTATCCTTTAGTTTCTGGAATTATATACATTATTGTGGCGCTAATGTGGTTAATTCCAGATAAAAGAATTGAGCGTATTTTTACTAACGAAACTCTATAAATTATGAACTTAATTTCTCAAATTATCATCGGATCAATTGCAGTAGTACACATTTACATTTTATGGTTGGAAATGTTTTTTTGGACCACTCGTGGAAAAAAAGTATTTAAAACTATACCAGAAGACCAATTTGAAAAAACCAAAGTAATGGCGGCAAACCAAGGATTGTATAATGGTTTTCTAGCAGCTGGTTTGCTCTGGTCATTATACATTACCGATACCGTTTGGAATAAAAATGTAGCGTTATTTTTCCTAATTTGTGTTTTAGTAGCCGGATTATATGGTGCTTCTACAGTTTCTAAAAGAATTTTTTATGTGCAAGCTTTACCAGCAATTTTAGGATTGTTGAGTTTACTTTTGAAATAAAAAAAGGCATGAAAACCTTTAAAAAAAATGCAGCTTTTAGAGAACTAATTCGTACTAGATTGATTCCAAAAATTATTGTCGCTGGTTATAAGACAACCTTTGATAGTGAAATTGTAGAAAAAAAAGAACCTCGAGATTATATTTACAAACAGGTTTTCACTGGTGCAAATAAAATTGAAATAAGCAACAGCGACTGGAGGGATTTTATTGAATATTTTGAGATTTACATCAACGATATTGAAATTATATCAATAAACATAATGAAATATAGTTCAATCGAAGAAGCCTACAATGAATTGGATAGTGTAATTACTCAAAATCTTGTGTAAATCAATCCTCCAAATCAATTAAAAAGCTATTCAAAAACGCTACTGACTTTTCGATATCGTAATGTAAAATTCGATCTTCTTCAACAAAAGGAACTTCTTCTCGGTACGATTTCAAGAACATTTCAATAAAAGCACTCGATTGTAGCGGTCTTCTAAATTCGATAGCTTGAGAAGCATTCATCAATTCGATGGCTAAAATGCGTTCTAAATTTTCCATAATGCGCAAGCATTTAGTTGCGGCATTGGCTCCCATAGAAACGTGATCTTCTTGACCATTACTAGACACAATACTATCAATACTTGCCGGTGTAGCCAATTGTTTGTTCTGACTTACAATACTTGCAGCCGTGTATTGCGGAATCATAAATCCCGAATTTAAACCCGCATTGCTCACTAAAAAAGCTGGTAAACCGCGCAACCCAGAAATCAATTGGTAGGTCCTTCGTTCTGAAATACTTCCTAATTCGGCTAAAGCTATAGCTAAAAAATCTAAGGCTAATGCCAACGGTTGTCCATGAAAATTTCCTCCAGAAATGATTTCATCTTCACCTACAAAAATATTGGGATTATCGGTAACCGAATTGATTTCGGTTTTAAATACTTTCTTCACATATTCAATCGTATCTTTCGAAGCACCATGCACTTGCGGAATACAACGAAACGAATACGGATCTTGAACATGTTGTTTTTCTTGAGCTATAATTTGACTGTCTTCCAACAATTCTGTCATTCTCTTGGCAGTCACAATTTGACCTTTGTGCGGACGAACATAATGAATCAATTCATTAAATGGCTCTATTCTTCCATCAAAACCTTCTAGCGAAATAGCCGAAATAACGTCTGCTAAATACGAATATTTCATCGCTTTCAGCAAAATATAAGAACCATAAGAGCTCATAAATTGCGTTCCGTTCAATAATGCCAAACCTTCCTTAGACTCCAATACGATTGGTTGCCAACCCATTTTTTCTAATACCTTTTTGGCTGGCTGAGGAAAACCATCACAATAAACTTCTCCTTCACCCAACAAGGGTAACGACAAATGGGCTAATGGAGCCAAATCACCACTCGCTCCCAATGAACCTTGATTATAAATTACAGGTAAAATATCATGGTTATAAAAATCAACCAAACGTTCCACCGTAATCAATTGCACACCCGAATTACCATAACTCAACGACTGAATCTTAAGCAACAACATGATTTTTACAATTTCTTGAGGAACTTCTTCTCCAGTTCCACAAGCATGCGATTTTACCAAGTTTTCTTGAAGTTGTGATAGATTTTCATTAGAAATTTTTACATTACATAACGAACCAAAACCAGTGTTGATACCATAAATTGGTGCATCGTGAGCAGTCATTTTTTTATCCAAATACTCACGACATTTCTGAATATTGATTTTAGCTTCCTCCGAAAGAGCCAATGATTTATGCTGCGAAATGATCTCTTGCAACGTTTCTAAACTTAAAACTTCAGAAGTGATGTAATGTATGGTGTCCATTTTATTGTAATTTGACGTCAAAATTCCGCAAACAATTGTTAAAAAACAACTATTTTAACGTCTATTTTATTATCAAATCAATAAAAATTCATTTAAAGAAATCATTTAATAAAATATTTTAAATCGGTTACCGACTTAAAATTATGATATTCATAAAAATACACCGCTCATTTTTTTGATTCACAAAAATAGTTACTTTTGAATAAGTATGGTATTCAACAAAAACACATATTCTTCTGTATACACAACCACTTCTTTGGTTGCGCTTTTTGTTGGCACTACAACTACTACAACTACAACCCCATTCGGGGTATAATTTTCACATATAATCCAATTTATTTTGGCTTTCCAATGAAAGCGAAATTGTAATATGTAATTCACACACGAATAAAAAAACAAATCATGATAGTATTAAAATTCGGCGGAACATCAGTAGCCAATGCACAAAATATTCAGAAGGTTATTACTATTGTTAACCAAAAAGCAGCAAATCACAAACTTGCCGTGGTGGTTTCTGCTCTAAGTGGTATAACCGATAAACTGATACACGCTTCCCATCAAGCAGCTTCTAAAAACGAATCATACAAAAAAACTGTTGAAGAAATTAAACAAAAGCACTTTGATGCTATTTCAGAATTGGTAGATAATGCCAATCAAAATCAATTATTAATCAAAATCAATAGCCAAATTAACCAATTACAAACCTTGTTGGATGGTTGCTTCCTGTTGGGAGAATTGTCTGCAAGAACTGCCGATGCTGTGGCTAGTTTTGGTGAATTATTATCCTCTCAAATTATTGCTTCTGCCTTGCAACAAACGATTCCGAACAGTACTTTTAAAGACAGTCGCGAGTTGATTAAAACCAATTCTAACTTTGGAAAAGCATCGGTTAATTTTGAAAAAACCAATAAGGCTATTGCCGAATATTTTGCTTCCATTAAATCGCAAGTGGTTTTATTACCCGGATTCATCGCTGCTGATGAAACTGGAAATACTACGACTTTAGGTCGCGGTGGCTCCGATTATACAGCTGCTATCATTGCCAACGCGATTAATGCAACATCGTTAGAAATTTGGACCGATGTAAACGGCATGTTCACCGCCAATCCAAAAATTGTAAAACAAGCCCAACCTATTGAATCAATATCGTATCAAGAAGCTATGGAATTGTCGCATTTTGGAGCGAAAGTTTTGTATCCGCCAACCATACAACCCGTTTTAAAAAGCAATATTCCAATTTGGATTAAAAACACTTTTGAACCAGAAGCCTATGGTACTTTAATTTCTAATGCACCAGAAGCCAATACCAATCCAATTAAAGGAATTTCTCATATTGACAATATCGCGTTACTAACGCTCGAAGGTTCAGGAATGATTGGTGTAGCTGGTTCCTCAAAACGTTTATTTGAAGTGCTTTCGCTTCACAATATCAATGTTATTTTTATTACGCAAGCCTCGTCAGAACATTCGATTTGTATTGGTATTCAAAACCAAGAAGCCGAACGCGCTAAAACTGCTATCGACAAAGCTTTTGAACTAGAAATTGCTCAAGGCAAAATCGATCCTTGTATTGTTGAACAAGATTTGTGCATTGTAGCCTTGGTGGGTGAAAGCATGAAAAATCATCAAGGATTGAGTGGCAAAATGTTTAGTACATTAGGAAAAAACAACGTAAACATCAGAGCTATTGCACAAGGCGCTTCTGAAAGAAACATCTCAGTAGTGATTAATGAAAAAGATGTGAAAAAAGCTCTAAATACGCTACATGAAAGATTCTTTGAAGACAATACCAAACAACTCAATTTGTTTGTTATGGGTGTGGGTAATGTTGGTGAAAAATTCATCGATCAAATCAACCAACAAAAGAAATTTTTAAAAGAAAACCTCAAAATAAATGTACGTGTCATTGCCTTATCCAATTCTAGAAAAATGGTTTTTGATGAAGACGGAATCCATTTAAAAGACTGGAAATCAATTTTAGAACAAGGAGAGACTGCCAATGTTTCAGATTTTATTTCAAAAACAAAAGAATTAAACTTACGCAATAGTATTTTTGTGGATATTACTGCCAACTATGACATTGCGGCTATTTATGACCAGTTTTTAAAACAGAATATTGCTGTGGTAACGTGCAACAAAATCGCTTGTTCGTCGCAATACGACAACTATAAAAACTTAAAATCATTATCCCGAAAATACAATGCTCCTTTCTTATTTGAAACCAATGTTGGTGCTGGTTTACCTATAATCGATACGCTCAAAAACCTCATCGCTTCGGGTGATAAAGTAAACCGAATTAACGCGGTTCTATCAGGAAGTTTGAACTTTATCTTTAATAATTTTACTGACACTTACAACTTTCATGATGTGGTAAAAGAAGCTGGTGTACAAGGATTTACTGAACCTGACCCAAAAATAGATTTAAGTGGTGTAGATGTTGCTAGAAAGATCTTAATTCTAATTAGAGAAAGCGGACATGCTATGGAAATGGAGCATATTGAAAATAATTCGTTCCTTCCTAAAGAATGTATGGAAACCACTAATAATGAAGACTTTTTCAAGTCGTTAATTAAACATGGTTCTCACTTCGAAAATCTATTAGCCGAAGCCAAAGCAAAAGACAGCCGATTGAAATTTGTCGCTTCGTTTGACAACGGAAAAGCGAGTGTAGGCCTACAGTTCATTCCAAAAGAAAGTCCGTTTTACAACCTAGAAGGGAAAGATAATATTATTGAATTTTACACCGATAGATATGTTGACCAACCTTTAATCATCAAAGGAGCTGGAGCTGGTGCCGCAGTAACCGCTTCGGGTATCTTTGCCGATGTTATTAGAATTGGAAATGTGTAAAAAGGTACTAAGATGCTAAGGTACTGAGGTACTAAGACTAAACAAACCTTAGCATCTCAGTATCTCAGCAACTCAGAACCTTAGAACCTTAGAACTAAAAAAATGAACGAAATAAAACTATTCTGTCCAGCCACGATTGCCAACCTATCTTGTGGATTTGACGTGTTAGGACTCTGTTTAGAAACCATTGGTGACGAAATGATTGTACGCAAATCACCAATAAAAGGCATTCGAATCACCAAAATTGTTGGTGCCAATTTACCTATGGAAACCGAGAAGAATGTAGCTGGTGTTGCGGCTTTGGCGCTTTGTGAAGCAGCAAAACATCATGTGGCATTCGATTATGGTTTTGAGATTGAAATTTATAAAAAAATAAAATCTGGAAGCGGTATCGGAAGTTCTTCGGCTAGTGCCGCTGGTGCCGTTTTTGGAATCAATGAATTACTAGGAAATCCTTTCACTCGCAACGAACTGGTAGCTTTTGCCATGAAAGGAGAAGTGGTAGCCAGTGGCAGTGAACACGCCGACAATGTAGCACCTTGCCTATTGGGTGGTTTTACATTGGTTCGCGGTTATAATCCGCTTGACGTGATTCGTATTGACAGTCCCAGCGAAATGTTTGCCGTAGCACTTCATCCGCACATAGAGGTAAAAACTGCCGATGCACGTGCGGTGTTGGAGCCAATGATACCTTTAAAAGATGCTATTACGCAATGGGGCAATGTAGGCGGATTGATAGCAGGACTCTATACTAATGACTATGAATTGATTGGTCGTTCGTTGGAAGATGTGATTGTAGAGCCACTTCGTAAAAGACTTATCCCAGGGTTTGACCAAACTAAATATGCTGCTTTACAAAACGGTGCGCTTGGTGCAGGCATTTCAGGCGCAGGCCCCTCAATTTTTGCATTGTGCAAGGGTGAAAAAAATGCTGAAAAAGTAGCCTTTGCTATGACTGAAGCCTTTATGAACACTGGAATACCATCTGACATACACATTTCAAAAATCAACCCTATAGGGGTTAAAAAAATATAACTCAAGTAACACCGATTAAAGAAATCTCAATAATTTTAATAATTTCTTCAATCTGTGTTCCCAAAAAAACAAAAAAATATTACATGAATTTAACCACATAGTAGCATAGAATAACATTATTAAAGGTTTCATAGAAATCCATTTAAACATAGACTAAACTATGAAATCTATATTGAGTAAAATGACTGAAGCCTTCATTGACAATAGAATAACATAAGACATAAACATCTCAAAAATAAACCCTATAGAGGTTAAAAAAATATAATTCAAGCAACACCGATTTAAGAAATCTCAATAATTTTAATAATTTCTTCAATCTGTGTTCCCAAAAAAAAAAAGTATTACATGAATTTAACCACATAGTAGCATAGAATAACATTATTAAAGGTTTCACAGACATCCTACTTAAACATAGACTAAACTATAAAATCTATATTGAGTAAAATGGCTTAAGCCTTTATAATCAATGGAATACCATCTGATATACACATTTCAAAAATCAATCCAATAGGAGTTAAAAAAATATAATTAAGCAACACCGATTTAAGAAATCTCAATAATTTTAATAATTTCTTCAATCTGTGTTCCAAAAAAAATAAAAAGAGCATTGCATGAGTTTACCACATAGTGACAAAGAATAAACATTAACTAAACTATAAAATCTATATTGAGTGAAACGACTACAGCCACAAACAAAACACTATGTTTCTATGTGGTTTGAGATAAATAAAAATTAAAATGAACTATTACAGCCTAAACAACAAAAACCAAAGCGTATCTTTTCAAGAAGCCGTCATACAAGGAATTGCGCCCGATAAAGGATTGTATTTTCCTTCAACTATTACCCCTTTACCGCAGTCTTTTTTTGATAGTATCGAAACTTTATCACACGAAGAGATTGCTTTTCAAGTCATTCAGCAATTTGTGGGTGACGAAATTCCTGAAACTGATTTAAAACAAATCATTAAAGAAACTTTGTGTTTCGACTTTCCCTGTGTTAAAGTTGAAGAAAATGTCTATGCTTTGGAGTTGTATCATGGTCCGACCATGGCTTTTAAAGACGTAGGTGCCCGATTCATGTCGCGTTGCTTGGGCTATTTCAATCGTAATGACGATAAAAAAGTGACAGTTTTGGTCGCTACTTCTGGCGATACTGGCGGTGCTGTGGCTAGCGGATTTCTGGGTGTAAAAGGCGTTGAAGTGGTCATACTCTACCCTTCTGGAAAAGTCAGTGATATTCAAGAACGACAATTGACTACCTTAGGACAAAACATTACTGCATTAGAAGTTGATGGTTTTTTTGACGATTGCCAAGACATGGTTAAAAAAGCGTTTTTGGATGAAAGTTTGAAACACAAAAACCTAACTTCTGCCAATTCGATAAACATTGCACGTTGGTTGCCACAAATGTTCTATTTTTTCTTTGCTTACCATCAATTGAAGCAACATAACAAACCTCTTATTGTCTCGTGTCCGAGTGGTAATTTTGGGAACATTTGCGCTGGAATCTTAGCCAAACGATTAGGCTTGCCTATAGCGCATTTTGTGGCGGCTACCAATGCCAATGACACGGTTCCGTTGTTTATGCAAAGCGGTGCCTATACCCCCAAACCATCTGTGGCTACTATTTCTAATGCGATGGATGTGGGCAATCCAAGCAATTTCGTTCGCATTCAAGAAATGTATCATAACGATTTGAACGAATTCAATAAGGACTTTTCATCGCACACCTATACAGATGATGAAACAAAGTTTGCCATGAAAAACATTTACGCCAACTCGGGTTACATAGCCGAACCACATGGTGCTGTAGGGTATTTGGGATTGAAGAAAGAATTGCAAAACCATACTGAAGGCATTGGGGTATTTCTTGAAACAGCACATCCAATAAAATTTTTAGATGTGGTTGAACCCGAACTTAATCTTCAATTACCTATTCCTAGTCAAATTGAAAGTGTTTTGGGTAAAGACAAAATAAGCATCAAAATTAAAAATTATGACGATTTAAAAGCTTTCTTAGGATAGGTTTTTCTTATAGTCATGACGAAATAGAAAATTGACCGCGATCATTTACCAAATTGACTGCGGTCATTTTTTTATTTGACCGCAGTCATTTTCCAATTTTACCGCAGTCATTTTTTGCAATCGTCAGTAACTTTTTATATCTTTGATTTGACAACCATTAAAAACCTTCTTATGTCCGTTCTTTTTACAGCAGTTGGAAAGAAACATCCAACGCAACCATTGGCACCAATGAAGTATTACCCAAGAGCAATTCAATCACGAGAAATTGATTTAGATGAATTGTCGGAGCAAATTGCCACAAGCACTACCCTTACTGAAACCGACTGCCAAGCTGTAATTTATAGTTTGGTAAATGCCGTATCTAAAGAATTAGAAAAAGGAAGTATTGTAAGACTCGGACATTTGGGCACTTTTCAAATTAGCGTAAAAGGAACTGCAAGTGCTACTCCAGAAGAAGTGAGTTCCAAAAATATTAGCAGTGCTTCTATTGTTTACCGACCAGGAATGCGATTAAAAAAAATGCTGCAAAACTTGAAGTTTAATAGGAAGAAATAACCATAAATTCTCTAAAAAAATTATTACTAATTTTAGCAAATCAAAACGTTGTGCGAAATTTTAAAAAAACGAAATTATTATGAAAAGATATTATTTGTTACTAATTTTAATTTATTCTTCAAGTTGGGGGCAAAATTGGCCTACTGAAGAATTTGCAAAAAAGAATAATTATCTTGAAGTTGTAGGAGATACAATTGGAACCAATCAAAAACTTTCGAATGTTAAATTTGCAAAGTATCCTGACGGTAAAGAAGGAATCAACTCACTAATAATTAACAAAATTAGATTCCCAAATACAACGGAATTACCGAAAAATGATGGAAGAGTTCTTTTAGAATATATCGTTGATATAAATGGTCGAATAGTTGAAATTAAAATATTACAAAGTGCCGGAAAACCTTATGATGATGAAGCAATTAGAGTTTTGAAAAAAATGGAAAGGTGGATTCCTGCAATAAAAGACGGTAAAGCTGTAAGGGTATCATATAAACAACCATTTAAATTTGGATAAAAACTTCTCACAACATCGGTTTCAAGAAATGGCGAAAAATGTGGTAAATTCACATTTTTCTTTCACTAGTTTTTTTATCTTACTGGAAAATTAAGCGGTCACGAAATTCGCCACTTCTTAAAGCCGCAAAACGTTAGTTGCAATTGCATCAAAAAATGAAACAAAAATTCGAACTTACAATTACAAATCAAAAAAGAGCAATTACTTCTTTGCTTTTATTTCCCTTATCAATTATACTATCAATTTTTATTGGTAGTTTACTAAATTTTACAATCGGAATACTGTTCTTTCTGTTTTTTATTTATTTATTATGGTATTTTGTAATAGGAAATTTGATTATTACAATTGAAGATGAAATACTTAATTTTGAATGGAGAAAAAAATTAATCTTTAACTACAAAAAAATTAATAGCTTTAATCAATCAGAAATTGATAAAGTAATTGTTGATAGAGGCTTGTTTCTTAGAAAAATTATTATTGGAAATAGAGAAATCGAAATTAGTACAAGTACAATAAAACCAAAAGATGCTTCAAAACTAATTTCTTATTTTAACAATCTCTCAAAAACAGAAAAAAGTCCGTCAATCAAAAATAGCTGGGAAAATTATTCTAAAAGGAAACTTAAAATATTTTATACTCTTAATTGGATATTTCTTTTAAGTGCATTAATATTATTTGTAATTACTGCAATTACCAAAGAATTTAATTTAAAACTATTGTTTATACTAGGGCCTATCTTTATGCTAATTCTATACGGACAACAAATAAAAAATACCATTAAGAAAAAAGACCGCGAAAGTAACAGCAACTAAAAGCGGTTACGAAAAATGGCTAGAAATATAATAAATTCACATTTTTCTTTTGCAAGAAATAGTATCTTGGTAGAAAAATTAAGCGGTTACGAAGGTCACCACTTCTTGAAGTCGCCAAATGTTGACAGTAATTTAAAAAAAAACGTAAATTCAATAACTTAATGAGAAAAATAAAAATACTTATTGTTTTAACAGGGTTAATCTTTCTAACTAGCTTTACTCAGGAAGAAAATAATGTTGTTGGATTAGATATAAAGTTTAGAAAAATTTCAGAAGATTATTTGAAACCAGGAACTCCTAATGGCCCATATATGGTTATGCCAGTAGAGGCTGCAGAAGGAATGAAGTTTGTCAAATTAAAAATGACGTTTACAAACCACGGAACAAAAGATTGCATTTTTATCTTAGCTGATTCATATATTTCGACTCAGAAAGACAGCTTATATAGAGCCATAGATTTAACAGGACAAAAAACCAAAATAAAACCAGGAAAAGAAACTAAGATTTCAGTATTGTATGAGTTTCCTGATAAAGATACTCCAAAAGAATTTTTTATTGAAGATAGGAGATTCCAAATCGTCGTGGAAAAATAAACCTACTGCTAAAAACGGTTACGAAAAATGGCGAGAAATATGATAAATTCACGCTTATCTTTCGAAAGCTTTTTATCTTATTGAAAAACCAATTTGCACATAAAAATCATAAAATAACGAAAAATGAAATCTAAATTATTTTTACTGATTATACTTATTTCAACTCTTACTTTTAGTCAACAGAATGATGATTTTGCTAAAAGACTAAAAGCAATTAACAATCAAACAATAATTTTTTATAATGTTGATGGTGTAGAGTTTTCAAGTCAAACTTTCAGTAACGAATTTTCTGAAAAAGGATTAAAGAAACTGTATAGAAAATATTCCATTAAAGAAAGTGATATCAAAACAAAAGATGAGAAATTACAAGCTGACAATATTGTTATCACTAAATCAGAAAATGTTGCGCCAAATATCAATCAAATTAATTCCTATTATTTCGTTGAAAATAAAAGCAAAACAGTTTCAGTTGTTTGGTTTGGTTACTATGGTAAACAAAATCAAGATTTTGAAAGAAAATATGTAAATCTAATATTGAACGATGAAATTCCAAAAGAAGTTTTTGAGCCAATGAAAATTGAAAGCATAGATTTTGCAGGTCGAAAAATTGAACTTGGAAATAGTTGTTACTGGACCAATATTAACACGGTTCAATGTCCATATTACGGAGAAATGAATTGGTCTGTTCACAAAACACTTGAAAGTGCTAAAAACTCAATTGACAACCAATTTAATGTTACAAAAAGCAAAAAAGGTGGAAAAGTTCTTTCAGAAGAGGAAGTTGATGTAATATTTGAAGGAACAGAAACAAAAGCAAAAAAAGTAATTTACGATTTTACAGGTGCAAAATCATTACTTGCAGGAATGTCAGGCGGAAAAACTTTGACAATTTATTATGTCGCAAGTAACGTTCGAGAAAATTATGTAAGTTGTTGTATGAGCTTTTGGAATAATGACACAATAACAGAAAATGGATTAGCGCCATTATTAGAAAAAGTAATGCAACTGAAAAAATGAAAAAACTAGCTTTTTGTATATTATTTACAACAATTTTTACTTGTTACGGACAAGAATATGAAAGCTTCATAAAAAAAGCCGATTCTTGTTATAATGTCAAAAATTATAAGTTGTCTACAGCCTTCTTTGCTAAAGCAATACAAGTAAAACCTGAATCAAAAAAGAATTTTTACAACGCTGCTTGTGCTGCATCATTAGCCAATGATAAAAAGAATTCCTTAAAATGGTTAGCGATTGCAATTAATAATGGTTTTGATAATTTACATCACATCAATACTGATAGCGATTTAGACAATATAAGAAATACTAAAAAATTTAAACAAATCATTTCTGAACTTGAAAAAAAGACTGAGCTTATTGAAGCTAAATATGATAAACCGCTACAAAAAGAGTTATTAGATATATTTAAGGAAGATCAAGATATAAGAAATCAATATGTTGCTGCACAAAAAAAATATGGCTATCAAGGTAAAGAAATGGATAGCTTAGGAAAAATAATGGTTTTAAAAGACAGTTTGAACTTAATTAAAATTGTTAAAATCCTAGACGAAAAAGGTTGGGTTGGAACGGATAAAGTAGGACAACAAGCCAATCAAACGCTTTTTCTTGTAATTCAACACTCCGATTTAAAAGTGCAACAAAAATATTTGCCAATGATGCGAGAAGCTGTAAAAAAAGGGAATGCAAATGCAAGTTCGCTGGCATTGTTGGAAGATAGAGTAGCTTTAAGAGAAGGAAGAAAACAAATTTATGGTAGCCAAATTGGAACTAATCCTATTACGAAAAAACAATATGTTCTTCCTTTGGAAGACCCAGATAATGTTGACAAAAGAAGATTTGAAGTAGGGTTAGATAGTTTGGCAGATTATGTTAGTTATTGGAACATTACTTGGAATGTAGAACAATATAAAAAAGAGTTGCCTGAAATAGAAGAAATGAGTAAGTCTAAAAATAATTAGTGCTGTTATACTAAAACATAACTCTATAAACAATTGCACAAGGTGTAGCTCAAGAATCCTTTAACAAACTACCATGGCAAAAAATAAGACCACTGAAACGGAACATAATGTGATTGATTTCATCAATTCCTTTGTGGATAACGACCAAAAGAAAATGGATAGTTTTGAACTCATCCACTTGATGGAAAAATGGTCGGGATTTCCTGCCAAAATGTGGGGATCTTCCATTATTGGGTTTGGTAGTTATCACTACAAATATGCTAGTGGTCACGAAGGCACTGCACCACTCATTGCATTTTCACCTCGAAAAGCTGCCTTTTCTCTTTATGTTTATTCACCAACCGAAGCAAACCAACGGCTGTTGGAATCATTGGGCAAATTCAAAATAGCAAAAGCTTGCATCTATGTAAAAAAGCTATCCGACATTAACATTTCAACCCTAGAGCAACTTTGCAAAACCTCCATTGACTATCTTAACGAGCATCATGAATGTGCTTGTCGAGAACATTAAACTAATAAAGTGATGGTTTAAAATAATTTATTGTAAAACTAATCGTTATAGTAGTAGTTCCTATTGCCTTTCACATTTACATCACACTAAATACACTAATTATGAAATACTTTCCAATTGTACTACTATCGCTACTGTTCTATTCGTGCAACGAAAACAAAAAAGCCAATAGCAATACAGATCAACCCTTTTTTCAGTATGATCAAGTAGAATATTACTATACCCCTATCGAGAAAGATTCGCTTTTTACCATTAAAATGAAGCAAGACAAATCGAGAAAAGAACAAGCTTTATTGCAAATTCTTACAGGCAATGTCCCGGTATCTATAAAAGACACGTTGTTTATAAATAACATGGAAATTCTTAAATTTAAAAAAGTCATTCTCGATCCTAAACTATATTCAAAAATAACCCATCTGTTCTCTTTTCGTGAAGCCAATCAGTCTGTCACTCCTGATCCAAATGCAGCCTATAAAGATGTATTGATTTTTAGGAAAAACAATAAAATCATCGGTATGGCAAAAGTTAGTTTTGAAGGCTCAAAACACCAAATGATTGGCGAACGTTACAACGATTCTAAGTTTGGACAATCGGGTGAATACAAAGAATTAGAAAAAATCTTAAATCAATACAAAAGGTAATTCTTTGAATAATATAGTTTGGTTAAGTATTGTTTAATATTTTGTAGTTTATATTTTCTCTAAACTCAAAAAAGCTTTACCCAAATAAGCAATAATATCACTAGCAATAAAAGCTTGAAATCCCATTTTTGGCAAGGCAATATCGGCAGTTAATCCGTGGAGGTAAACCGCCAAAATGGCTGCACAAAGAGGTTCATATCTTTGTGCCACTAAGCTAGTAATGATTCCGGTTAGTACATCGCCACTACCAGCTGTCGCTAAAGCTGGGTTACCCGTAGTGTTTTTGTAAATAGCGGTTGCGTGTACAACATGTGTTGGTGCACCTTTTACTACAACAATGAGCTCGTGCTTTGTGGATAGTTCGACTACTTTTTGAAGCATTTCTGTTTCAGATTGCCAAGTTCCAATGAGACGTTCCAGTTCTTTTTTGTGGGGCGTTAGAATAGTATTTTTGGGTAGTAACGACAACCATTCTTGGTTATGTGATATGATATTTATGGCATCAGCATCAATCACTAAAGGAGTTTCGTTGGTTTTTAAAAAATTATAGAAGGCAAACTGCGTTTCGTGCGATTGCCCCAACCCCATTCCGATTCCGATGGCGTTGGGTTGTAAGTCAAATTCTATTTGTTGGATAACCATTTCGGATTCGTCGGTAATGACCATCGCTTCTGGAACAACGGTTTGCACAATGGTGTAACCGCATTTCGGAATATAAGCCGTAACCAAACCACAACCGCTTTTCAATGCCGCTTTGCTCGACAAACACACCGAACCCATTTTGCCATAACTTCCGCTAATGAGTAAGGCATGTCCTTGTAATCCTTTATGGGTATCTATGGCAACAGGTTTAAGAATTTGTTGGATGAATGTGGGCGTAACCGATTGATGTAAAAGCATAATTGTTTTCTTATAAAATTACGAAAAAAAACAATTTAAAAATCAAAATGTCTCCTGAAATGCGATTATAGCCCAGATAGCAACGGAAAGCTTTGCGCCGGAAATATTGTGGATTTCTTGGTTTAAAAAAGCGACCGTAGAAGCTCTTTTTAAACCTTAGAAATACCAAGATTTACCAGCAAACTTGCAGTGGATAGCTGGAAAAAGCTACTGAAATAAATGTTTCAAAATTTATTATTTTTAGTTACTTTAGCCACTCGAATAAACTAACATACATCATAATGAAAAATACAGCTTTAACGCACGTTCACGAAAAATTAGGAGCCAAAATGGTGCCGTTTGCTGGCTACAATATGCCGGTACAATACGAAGGAGTAAACGCAGAACACGAAACGGTGAGAACTGGTGTGGGTGTTTTTGATGTTTCGCACATGGGCGAATTCTTTTTGAAAGGTGAAAATGCTTTGGCTTTGATACAAAAAGTGACGTCTAACGATGCTTCTAAATTGGTAGATGGTAAAGCGCAATATTCGTGTTTGCCTAATAACGACGGCGGAATTGTAGACGATTTGATTGTGTATAAAATTGCAGACAACCACTATATGTTGGTGGTCAATGCATCAAATATTGAAAAAGATTGGAATTGGATTTCGTCACACAACGATTTGGGTGTTGAGATGATTAATGCGTCTGACGAGTATTCGTTATTAGCGATTCAAGGTCCGAAAGCGGCGGCTGCAATGCAATCGTTGACTTCGATTGATTTAGCGAATATGCCGTATTATTCGTTTCAAATTGGGGACTTTGCTGGAGTTTCTAACGTTACGGTTTCGGCAACAGGCTATACGGGTTCAGGTGGATTTGAAATTTATTTTAAAAATGAAGATGCTGAAACCATTTGGAACAAAGTTTTTGAAGCTGGAGCAGTATTTGGCATCAAACCTATTGGTTTGGCGGCACGTGATACGTTGCGATTGGAAATGGGATTTTGTTTGTATGGTAACGACATCAACGACACCACTTCGCCACTAGAAGCTGGTTTGGGATGGATTACCAAATTTGACAAAGAATTTACCAATTCGGCCAACTTAAAAGCACAAAAAGAAGCTGGTGTTACTAAGAAATTAGTAGGATTTGAATTGATTGAAAGAGGCATTCCAAGACACGATTATGAAATTGTGGATGCTAATGGCAATAACATTGGTATTGTAACTTCTGGAACCATGGCGCCTTCATTGGGCAAAGGTATCGGAATGGGATATGTAAAAACCGAATTTGCGGCTGTAGACAGCGATATTTTTATCAAAATTAGAAACAACAATGTTGCGGCTAAAGTGGTGAAAATGCCGTTTTACAAAAAATAATATACTCACAAAAATAGCAGCGCTTTACATGTAATGACTTACCTCTGAAAGTGCTGTTGTTTTAAAATTAAAGTCGATTGAAAAAAGCAATCTTTTTTTTGGTTTTACTTCCTATTTGTGGTTTTGCTCAAAACGGCAAAAATACGTGTGAAACGCTGACAAAAATTAATGCCTTAATTCAAGAAAAACACTACCAACCCAAACCTGTAGATGATAACCTTTCGGTGTATGTTTTCAAAACGTTTTTAGAACGACTTGACAACGACAATAATTTGTTTTTTGATTCTGAAATTAAAATATTACAAAAGCATCAATACCAAATTGACGATTATCTTAAAAGCAAAGATTGTAGCTTTTTGGATGAGATTTTTGAAGCCTACAACAAAAGTATTGACCGTTACCAGCGAGTAATTGCCTCTATTAAAAAAGATACTTTTCCGCTTAGCAGCACCGAAGAGATTCGGTTTTCTAAAAAAGCGTTTCCTTATTCTGTAGATGAAAACGAAATGAAAACAGCCTTTAGAAAAAGAATTCTGTTTGATATTTTAAAAGACGTTGCTGAAATCAGTAAAAATAAAGATTCGCTTACTGCCAACTTCAATTCGATAGTTGTAAAATCAAAAGCCAAAATATTCGATTCGTATGAATGCATGACATCGAGCTACCGATTGACACGAAAAGACTTTAATTCGAAATTCTTTTCGGCTTTTTGCTCTTATTTTGATCCGCACACCGAATACTTTACCGAAAGCGACAAATCGAGTTTTTTATCTCAAGTAAGCGCCGACAATTTGACTTTCGGATTGTTTTTATCTATTAATGATAAAAGTGAAGTTACCGTTGACGACATTGTTCCCGGAAGTTCTGCCTATTTTACAGAAAAAATAGATTCTGGAGATTTATTGATTAAAATTAAAGCCAAGAATGAAGAATATGCCATTGCTTGTGCTTCTATGGATAAAATTTCGGAAATCATCAATTCATCAGAATATAAAACGGCCGATTTTACTTTGAAGAAAAAAACAGGTGAAACCTACAGCGTGAATCTGGTAAAAAAAGTAATGAAAGATTACGGCAATAACGTGTACAGTTACATTATTGAAAAAGATGGGAAGAAAACAGGTTATATTCGAATTCCGAGTTTTTATGCCACTTTCGAGAATGGAAAAACCAATGTAAGCGATGATGTTGCTAAAGAAGTCTACAAACTCCGAAAAGACCAAATTGAAGGATTAATTATTGATTTAGAAAACAACGGTGGTGGTTCTATGGAAGAAGCCATCAAGCTAACTGGTCAGTTCATTGATTTGGGACCTATTGCTATGTTGAGCGACCATGAGCGCAAACTAGAAATTCTGAAGGATAGGAATCGTGGCATGATTTATAATGGTCCGATGGTGGTGATGATTAATGGTTTTACCGCTTCGGCAAGTGAATTTTTCACCAATGCCATGCAAGATTACAATCGTGCGGTAGTGATAGGAAACCAATCACAAGGAAAAGCTTCGATGCAACAGATTTTACCCATATCATCAGGCAAAAATCCAACAGAATTTGTAAAACTTACTGTCGAAAAATTTTTTAGAGTAACGGGCAAAAGCAATCAAAAAATAGGCATTACTCCTGATGTCGTTATTCCGACTGTTTTTGACAAACAAATGCCAAGAGAAAGTAGTCATCCTAACGTTTTAGACAACGGAATAATTCCTACCACTCTTGAATATAATGTTGCAAGTAACTTTAATGCTAAAGCCATTGAGAAAAGTAAAAAACGTATCGCTAAAAGTTTTGATGCCAAAAAACTTCTAGAATTAGATGCTAAAGTCAATGACTTATATGATAAATCTTTACCTAATATTCCGTTAGAATTTACTAAGGTTTTTGATCAAGTAAACAAAATCAATATGCTTTGGAAAGAAATTGAAACGACTACTGAGAAAGAGTTTTCAATTAACATCAAAAGGAATTCAATCGATATAGAGCAAGAAAAATTAGATGACTACATGATGACCAACAATAAAGAAAAAATTAAAGCCATAAAAAGTAATCTTCATGTTGTAGAAGCCGTGAATATCATCAATGATTTGATAGAACTAAAAACGAATTAATCAGCTATTTATAGCTAAAATATAATTTGTAAATACTAAAGCTGATTTTGTATTTAATAAGATTTGTAAAAATAGAATTATAGCTTATTTTTGCATACCGAAAATAATTAGTAAATAATTTTTAAAATGTTGAATATTCCATTGTGAATGTTGAATATTGAAATATATAAGAGAAATGGGAAGAGCATTTGAATTTAGAAAAGCACGTAAAATGAAACGTTGGTCTGCTATGGCTAAAACGTTTACTCGTATTGGAAAAGACATTGTAATGGCTGTTAAAGAAGGTGGTCCAAATCCTGAAACCAACTCGCGTTTAAGAGCTGTAATGCAAAATGCAAAGGCTGCCAATATGCCAAAAGACAATGTTGAGCGTGCCATTAAAAAAGCATCTGATAAAGATACTGCCAACTACAAAGAAGTTTTATTTGAAGGATATGCACCTCACGGAATCGCTATATTGATTGAAACTGCAACCGATAACAATAACAGAACTGTGGCTAATATCAGAAGTTATTTTAACAAATGTAATGGTACTATGGGTACGCAAGGTTCGGTAGAGTTTATGTTTGATCACACTTGTAATTTCCGTATTCCATCGGAAGGTCAAGATGTGGAAGAATTAGAATTAGAAATGATTGATTTTGGTGTGGAAGAGATTTTTGCTGATGAAGACGGTATCTTGATGTATGCTCCTTTTGAAAGTTTTGGTGCTATTCAAAAAGAATTGGAAAACAGAAACATCGAAATTTTATCGTCTGGATTTGAGAGAATTCCACAGATTACCAAAGAACTTTCTGCAGAGCAAGTAGCTGATGTAGAAAAATTACTTGAAAAAATTGAGGAAGATGATGATGTGATGAATGTGTATCATACTATGGTGGAAGCTTAACAATTATTAATTCAATACTATCAAAAACTCTGAGGCAACTCGGAGTTTTTTTTATGCCTATAAGCACAGAACCTCAACGATATTATAAAACTGTAAATCAATCTATTACCTTTATTTGTAAAATATTTCTTCTTAAAAGTTGTAACATTTAAAACACACCTTCGTATAATAACAGATTTTTAAAATGTAGGATATTCTAAAATGACACAAAAGGTGTTGTAACTTCAAAAAACAATTTATAAAAATATTTGAATTCTGATTACTGATAAAACGAACTTACACTATTTTACTGTCTTCATTGCTAAAATCAAACACATTAAAACAACCTTAAAATAATTTATAATGACATCAATTTTTACGTATTGGTGGGTAATCTTACTGGTATTATCCATCTTATTTTACAAATTTGTATTGAGAGTTTTCTTCGGAATGGTAATTGTTCCCGAAGACAAAATAGGTTTAGTAACCAAGAAATTTGTGCTGTTTGGAGCCGACAAATCGTTGCCCGACGGACGAATTATTGCAACCAAAGGTGAAGCTGGATATCAAGCGCAAACCTTAGCTCCAGGTTTATATTGGGGCAAATGGATTTGGCAATATGCTATTGATATGTCGCCTTTTACCATTATTCCAGAAGGTAAAATTGGATTGGTATTGAGTAAGGATGGTAAAGAAATTCCAACAGGTAGAATTTTAGCTCGAAAAGTAGATAGCGATAATTTTCAAGATGCTACCGCTTTCTTGAACAATGGTGGACAAAAAGGTCGTCAAACCGCTTTTATCACTACTGGTTCTTATCGTATCAATACGTTCTTATTTGAAATTGTCATTGCCGATCAAATCAAGATTTTTGAAAACATGGTGGGTATTGTAACGGCTTTGGATGGTGAACCTATTCCATTAGGACAAATTGCTGGTAAATTTGTAGATGGACATAACAACTTTCAAGACTTTGATGCCTTTTTAGGACAAGGTGGAAATCGTGGTTTGCAGCCTCAAGTGATGTTGGCTGGTTCGTATTACATCAATTCGTGGGCTGTTCAAATAGAGCAAATTCCGATGACCGATGTGCCAATTGGTTATGTAGGTGTGGTAATCTCTTATATTGGAGAAGATGGTCAAGATGTGACTGGCGAACACTTTAAACACGGAAATATTGTTTCTAAAGGACAACGTGGGGTTTGGATGGAACCACTAGGACCGGGTAAATATGCTTTGAATAAATATACAACAAAACTAGAACCTGTTCCAACTACAAACCTAGTATTGAACTGGGCAGATGCCAGAAGTGAATCGCATAACTTAGACCATAATTTGTCTACGATTACGGTGCGTTCTAGAGATGGTTTCCCTTTTAATTTGGACGTTTCTCAAATTATTCACGTGCCTGCTAACGAAGCACCAAAAGTAATTGCACGATTTGGTAGCATGACCAACTTGGTTTCGCAAGTATTAGAACCGACTATTGGGAACTACTTTAGAAACTCGGCGCAAGAAAGCGATGTGATTTCGTTTTTGAGTACTCGTAAAGAACGTCAAGAATCGGCTCGAAACCATATTAAAGTGGTGTTAGACGAATACAACGTAAATGCGGTAGATACTTTGATTGGAGATATCGTTCCACCCGATTCGTTGATGAAAACGTTGACCGATAGAAAGATTGCAGAAGAAGAGCAAAAAACCTATCAAACACAAAAAATGGCGCAAGAACAACGTCAAGGTATGGAGAAAGAAACGGCTATTGCTGATATGCAAAAAGAAATTGTTCGCGCTTCTCAAAGTGTGGAAATTGCACAACGTACTGCCGATGCAACCGTTAAGAAAGCAGAAGGTGACGCTACCAGTTTGAAATTGAATGTAAATGCCGAAGCGGAAGCTACTAAAATGAGAGCCAATGCCGAAGCCGAAGCTACCAAAGCCAGAGCTGGAGCACAAGCCGAAGCTACCAAATTGAATGCTAGCGCTGAAGCAGAGAAAATCTCTAAAACTGGTTTGGCTGAAGCAGAGAAAATTATGGCTATTGGTAAATCGACTGCAGAAGCGTATCAATTGCAAGTTTCTGCCATGGGTGGCGATAACTTTACGAAATACAAAATCACCGAAGAAATTGCTAAAGGTAACATCAAAGTGATTCCAGATGTATTAATTTCTGGAGCTAGTGGTTCTGAAGGCGGCATCAGTGGGTTATTAGGAATGAAACTCATGGAAATGATGGACGCCAAAAGTGACAAAGACGAAACCAAAAAGAAATAAGTAGTTTCTGAATAGATTGAAATCCGTTTTGTGCAAACAAAGCGGATTTTTTTTTGTATAATGTTTCAAACCAATACTACTTCAACTTATCTTCTAGCAAAATAATTAAATCTTCTTCTTGAATGTTTATTGCAATTAGATTGCCTTTGGTATCTATAACAAACTTTTTAGGAATAAAAGTAACTTTATAACTATCAGCAACTGATTGTTTAGTATCAAATACTACATTGAAATTGTATTTTTTATCGGCTATAAATTGAGTTACTTTTTTTAAAGTTTGGTCTGGTTTAGTTTGTTCCCAGGTATCCACAAATAAAAATACAACTTCTTTATCTTTGTATTTTGTTACAATCTCTTGCATTTTTGGAAATGATGCTTTACAAGGACCACACCATGTTGCCCAAAAATCTAACACTACTAACTTGCCTCTGTAGTCAGATAATTGAACTGTTTTACCTTCGAGGTTTTTCAATGAAAAATTAGGCGCCACATTAGTTCCAAATTCTTTTATAATATTCTCATCATTTTTCTTATCAGAAGTTGCAACTGCTTTGGCCTTTAGTTGCTCGAATTGTTCTACAGGCAAATTGAGTTTGTTATAAATAGCTTGCAATTGACTTAACAAAAGTTTAGAATCAACCCCATTTTTCAATTCCTGCTCTATATAAGTTTTAACAAACTCTGCTCCTTTGTATTGCTCTGCAAAACCTGCATAACGCTCTTTTCCTCCTGTATCCAATCCATCTAATTTTCTAACTTCATCTTCATATTCAAAAGCTTCTTTATATTTTTTTTGTTTGTATAATAGTAAGGCATAGGTATCAGCAAAAGTGTTGTATTGACCTTGATCAAACTCTTCATTTTCTGATGTTTTTAATTTTTCTTTAGCTATTGCTAATGCTTTTTGAGACAATGCAGCAGCAAAATCAATATTGGTAGCAGGAGTTGTCAAATCTTGTCCCGATAATTCCCAAGCAGCTCCATTATACATATCTGCCGCACGAAGTTTGTTTTTTAGTAAAGCATCACATTTTTCAATATTTGTTATATCTTGCTTTTTTAAATAATACCTAATCAATTCATTATTCATTCGGTCATTTATTTCTGCACTATTATCATTAAATTTTATTTTATACGCTTCATAAGTAGATTTTATCAAGTCTGCATCTCTATCCTCTTTTTCATATAAATCTTTAAAGAAATAACGCTTTGCTAAATCTCCTTGAGGATAAGTTGCTAAAATTCTGTCTTTTAAAGCGTCTGTCTTCTCTTCCATCTTCATAATGCTATAAGCATCGTAAGCATCCATCAAATCATTTTCATTCGTGCTTTTTTCATTTTTTTGAGCCAAAGAAAGCATTTCAGAACCATACTTTTCTTTATCTAAAAAGAATTTAGCAAACACATAATCTTTATATACTGTACCACTTTTCAATTTAGGATTAGCCTTAAACAAAGCTTCGTATTTAGAAATAATAGAACGTGGCGTAATCTCCAATTTTATTACATAATTAGCAAAATTTGCTATTTGCAATTCCTCTAACTTTGCCTGCTCCAACTCAGTTTTGCTAGTTGTGTTAAGATAAACCACATAGCCCTTTCTATAATTATTATCGATGGTGTTGTTTCCATCTAGAACTGTAGCTATAAAAACCTTAATGGTAGGTGATGGAAACTTATAAATGAATTCATAATTTGTTCCTTTCTTTGTCAATACAACCGTTTTTTGCAAATAATCTTTATCGTTTTTAAAAACCAGTTTTACCTTGCTATTATCTGGAACTATTACTCCTTGAGCAGGCTGATACACAAATGCTATTTCATTTTCTAAAGAAGCTTTTGAATCTTTCAAAAACATTTTCCCAGTTTGAGAATAAGCAAAAGAAACCGCTATCAAAAAAGTAAAAAGAATTATTTTTTTCATGTTTTGTATTTATTGATTGATAAAATTATAAGAAAAATGATATAACCTAACGGAATTAAAATGAAATTAGTATACTCTCAATATGTTTAGCAAATACATTTTAAACTAAAATAATTTCCACTTTTTAGATGTGATTTTTGATTTAGTTTGGATGTTTATTGGTGGTAATCTTTTTGTTCATCCAAAGCGGATTTTTTTTTACCTCCCCTATATTGGCGCTCCATGTTTTAGCAAAACGCTGAACTCCTGCCAACAAAAGATAGCTAAAATTATTTTCTTCATAGCGGCAATAACTACAACTGAAGTATTATATTACCATAGAAACAGAGTTTTAATGCAACCTTGAGAAATAGAAAATACACAACCAAAAAACCACGAACAGTTTCCTATTCGTGGTTTTTCTTATTTAACAAAAATCTCTTTCAATTGACCGATGACGTTACCCGAACCCGAAATGGTAATTTCACCAATTCTATCTGCGATTTTTTCAACGTACTCCATCTCTTTCAATTTCCACAACATTTCATTTTCTTCCATCAATTTGGCAGTGTTTAACATACTTCTCATGGCAGCTGTTTCTTCACGTCTCATAATACTGTTAGCTTGTGCTTTTTTCTCTGCTACCAATACTTGATTCATGATTTCTTTCATATCACCTGGCAAAATAATATCTCTAATACCTGCATCTGAAACAGTCAAACCTAACTCGTTGATTTTATCCGTTACTTGTTCCAAAATTTCCTTTGAAATAGTATCTTTTCTATTCAACAACTCATCCAAAGTATAGTTTCCAACAAAGGCTCTCAAAGCCAATTGCATTATTACATACAATTGTTTTTCAAACTCTTTATTGTTTACCAAAGCTTTAACAGCATCAACCACTTGGTATCTAACAAAAAAGTTAATACGTAAAGCCGCTTTATCTTTAGTCAATAATTCTTGACCTGAAATCTCCATTTGTTGCTGTCTAACATCAACATTTTTAACCTCAACCAAAATGGCATTATTCCAAAAGTAGTACGTTCCGGCAATCAATTCTTTTACAAAAGAACCATTCACAAACAACAATCCTTTTTCATAAGTAGCCACTTGAAACTTTCTTATGTAAGTACGCAACTTTATGTTTTCCAATAAGGCAACTGAAATTTGCTCTGTTATAGTAACTTTAGACAAATCTACTTTTACAAATTCATTTCTATTGTATCCTTTCCAAAACGCATAACGTCCTGCTGCTAAAACTTCTTTAAAAATTCCATTAATGGTATACAATACAATCTCGTTATCAGCAACTTCAACCACTTCCAATAAGGAAGCCAATTGCTCATTTTGCATCAAAATTGTTAACTCAAATGGTGCAAAAAACGATTGGTTCATTTCATAAATCATAACTTCTTTGTTACCAAAAATCCAAAAAGTTCCTTCTTGCAACACTTGCACTAATTTTCTGTTCTCAAATACCAAACCCACTTGGTAAGCTCTAATTTTAATTCTTTTAATCATCATTTCTATTATTTAAAAGTCTATTCTCTTTTTTCTTTTCTCTATTCTCTATTCTCTATTCTCTATTCTCTATTTTTAAATAAGAAAACGGTCTATCTTCATCCTCTGATAACAACGGAAAACAAAGTGTTTTTCAATTCCTTATAATGGTTTTTAATGCTATTTTACAAATTCAAAAGGGTACGCAATACCTATTTGTAATCACATCGCAAAGCACAATAAGTTCCTATCAAACGATTTCATTTTCAAGTCGTATCTCGAGTGCAAAATTGGAACACTTTTTTTCTCAATTGCCAACAAAGACAAAACCATTTTCTTTTTAGGTACATTCATTTTAAGAGCTATGCTACTCTGGCTTTTAGATTAAAAATCTAAAAAGGGGACAAGCCACTGTCAAACGCATCCAAATTGCGTGAAGGATTCGAACCTTCGTAACCAATTTACTATTACTCTAACCGGACTGAGCTATCCCGATACCATCGGGAGTGGGATTCGAACCCACGACCCCTAGTGTGAGATGCTTTTTTGGAAAACCATCGGAAACCTCCAAATC
>CAZNWY010000033.1:22258-32130 GCA_964577105.1 uncultured Flavobacterium sp. | reverse complement strand
CAATAATAGTTCCACCTGGTTTTAAGCGGCCATCTGCTTCGGCATCTTCTACCATTTTAAGCGCCATACGGTCTTTGGTAGAGTTACCCGGATTGAAAGTTTCAACTTTAGCCAAGACTAAAGCATCAATTCCTTCTACAACTTTATTTAGTTTTACTAAAGGTGTGTTACCAATAGTTCCTAATATATTTTCTGAATAGTTCATTTTGTTTATTTAAGAGGGCAAAGATATTGATTAAAAAAACGTTTTCCAATACTACTGATTTTACACCAATAGATTACTAACTAACCCTGATGGAAGTGGCATCCTTTTTTTGTTCTGAAGATATCTCAACTAAACCGATACCCGTCAAAAAAGATAGAACGGATAGCAGGAATAGGGTTTATAGAAAAGCGCTAGCTATTCGTTACTGGAAGAAATTCCACACCAACCCGAAACGAATCATGAAATCGTGATAAGGCAAGTTGGGAGCCGAATAGTATTTATTTCCCGTAAAACTAGAATTAAAATGTTCTGCTTTGAGGTAGATACGCGTTTGTTTTACCCGAGCATTGATGAAGAAATCGAGCATTGGAAACGCGCCTATTTGTTGCTTATTTTGTACAAAAAATTCTGCCAAAACCGGATTGTAATCGTCGGCATAGAATTTTGTAAAATAGTTTATCGTGATACCTGTTTGTAGAAACATGGCTTTTTTAAACACTTCATCCGAATAATACAGCGTATTTCGCAAGGTAAGTTGCGGAACATTTAGAATAGTATCGGTTTGGGCAACTTTTTGATACAAGAATGTGTTATCTAAAGCCCATTTTCTGTATTTAAATTCTCTAGATACTTTTAAAGACAAATAGTTAATCGTACCGGTATATTGTTTAGGCGAAACGAGTTGTACATTTACCACAGTCGTATCATTACTAAAGTACAAATGATCTTTTAGATTGGTAAGTTGTACCGATGCATTGACGTATTGCGTATTGGCAGTAATGATGATATTATTAATCTTTTCGTTACTAAAACTGTTGCTCCAGTTGTATCGATCGTAGCTGCTTTGATACAGTCGATAATTGTAGTTTGGAAGTTTGCTTATGTTTTGATATTGAAAAGAAAGATTATTTTTAGGATTGATGGTATACGTTAAACTGGCATCAAAATTTCGCATGGGTTGTGTTGAAATAGAATTAGAAAGTGTAGCCGTTCCGTTCCATTTGTTTTTGCGATAATCGTATTGACCACCCACAGTATTGATAGTTTCTTTTAATTGTGTCGGATAGGTTATGCTTGTGGTAACACCTGCGTTTATAGTGGTGACAGTTCTTTCGGTTTCATAGTAATATTTATAGTTAAAATTCTCTATAAAAAACTGGAATTTACCTAAAGTTTTGTTTTCATAAACCACACCTACTTTGTTATACAATCGATCATAAATAGTTTGATCTACTATTTTTGAAGGAACTAAAGATTTACCAAATTTATTAAAAGGCGTTCCGTTGGTATCTATTGTAGAAGGTAAAGTAGCTTGATTGTATTCGAAGAATTTATGCTCCAAATTAAGTTGATGTGTAACATATAAATTATTTTCAGCATCTTTTGGATTAATTCTAAAATTATGATTCACAAAAAAACGTTTACCTTTCATAAAATTTTTGGCATCGGTAAGATAGACTTGTAACCTAGGACGGTTTTTGTATGCAGGATCACCATCTTCAAAGTCTTGAGGTTGTGTAAGACCGCCATTTTCACCGTTTAAAATATCTTGACCGGTGTAATGAAAATCGATTGCATATCTTTTGTTAGTGGTAAAATAGCTGCTTGTAAATCTAAAATTCCCTGAACTCGACAACTGATTTATGTATTTTCCTAACGATCGAAGACCTTTAAAAGCGATAGAAAAATTAAAATTCTTAGACGTGTTTAAGGTTATAAAAGCATCTACATTTTGTCCTTGTTCCATCACTGTTTTAAAATACAATTCGGTTAAAGGTGTAGCTACAGAATAATATTTGATATCGTTTACTTCTTGATAGGCAAAATGTTTTCCTTTAAAACCAAATTCAGGAAAAGGGTTGAATTTAGTTAACCCAAAATTTAAAGTGGTGTAGGCTTGACCTTCGTTTGGAAAAGGCATTAAACCAAAAATATCTTTCCTAAGATAATTGTAATCGTACTCTTTCTTGATAGACAAAGTAGTGTCGACAAAAGTAGTATCTCGTTGAAGTGAAATGATTTTATAGGAAGTTCTAGGAGCTTTTTTGGCTAAGTCCTTAGCACGATCAGCGGCAGATTTAACTAAACTTTTGCGTTGCCCTTCTTTTCCTTTCTCTTGAGAGAAAACAAAAAGACTAGAACACAGCAACAAAAATACAAATACAATTCTCATAACATATTGAAAGCAACAAAAATAAGTATTTGTTCCTTAAATAACCTAATGGATAATCATAATTAAATACAAAAAAAGACCGCCATGAAGGCGGTCTTAATTTATGTATAAGTAACTAAAATATTAGTTAGGTGCACCTGGAACCCAGAAAGGCGTTTTACTATTAATTGTAAAACAATCAGTAGTTGACACATTTGGTACATTCGCACTATTAGCAACGTATTCAGATACAGGATAAATCAATCTGTAAGGTTTACGTGACTGAATTGCATTTGTAGAAAGCGGTGTCAATGGATAACCTGTTCTATTGTAATCAATAAATGATTGAATAGGATTATAAACACCCATAGTAGCAATCCATTTTTGGTACATGATAGCGTGAATTTTTTGGTTATCAGTTCCAGTCCAACCAAAATATGGTTTTGTATTAATTGTAGTAATATAAGAACCAACTGTAGCATTTCTTATAGCGAAATTGTCTGTAATAGCTTCTTCAAACCAATATTGCCCATTAGAGAACATGCCAGGCCATCTTACAGCAGCTTCTGCTTGTAGAAGACAAGACTCTGAATACGTCATTACATAACCATCAATTCCGTCATAAGCACCCAATGAAGAGGCTTGCCCATAAGGATTGAAATTACCTGCTAAACCAACTCTACAAGGTAATTGTAAACCAGTTCCTAATCCAGTTGGTGTAGTAACATCAACTACAGAACTACCCTGAGTTACAGCTCTTCTAGGAGGAGTAGGAGAACCAGCTCCAGCAGTAAATAATCTTGCAGAACGAGGGTCTGTAATGTTAGGATAGTTAACACCTGAACCTGGTACAATTTCATAGTTGTTTCCAAAAGCAGCCCAGTTAGTAGTAGCATAACTTTGTAACGCTTTGTATGCATGACCAGACATTGTGATAAAAGTTCTGTTTTGAAGAACATTACCAGCAGCATCATAGCTAAAATAACCCCATTCTGGATTTTGTTGATCATTTGATGAAGCAGAGAATCCAGGGTTAATAATTACATTATCTGACAAGAAAGGACCTGAAGCAATATCAGCTAATTTAGTGTCTCTGTAAGTAGCTTTATCTCCAGTTACTTCAGACATACGAACACATAATCTTAATTGCAAAGTATTTGCAAATTCATTCCATTTAGCCATATCACCACCTAACATAATATCATAAGGAGTGATGTCTTCAGCATTAGCATCTGCAGCACTAATAAGGTTTCTAGCATCTTCTAATTCACTTATTAATCCTTTGTAGATAGCATAATCATCATCATAAGCAGGAGTAGTATTAACTATACCTTGAAAAGCTTGAGAATAAGGTGCATCACCATATAAATCAACTATTTCTTGCATGTAATGTGCCTTACAAATTTTAGCTGCAGCTACATAGTAGTCATATTTATGATTTGGATTTGGATATTTGATAATAGCATCAAAATTTTTCAAATTTCTATACAAGCCATCCCAAATACCTGTATAAAAACCATTATCAATTTGCAATTGTAATTCTCTATCAAAACCGTTACCAAACGATGCAACGTTTCTTGTCCAAGAATTCATATACACATTTCCCAATTGGTTCATTGTAGTTGCTTGAACTCTGTAAGTAGACAACTGAGCTCCTGGGAGTAATTTAGATGGACTAGCTTGAGTAAAAGCTAAATCATTAGGGCTAGGACTATTGATATCCAAATAATTGTCGCACGAGAAGAAAGCAAAAGCTAAAATCGGCACTAAATATTTAATTTTTTTCATATTCAATTTATTTTTAGAATGTTAAATTTAAAGTAACACCTACAGTTTTAGTTGTTGGGTATTGCCCAATGTTCATAATACCTGTTGCGTTTCTTGCAGTACTTGTAGAAGTACTAGAAATATTAGAAGCTTCTGGGTCACCATAACCGTTGTTTGCATTTAAACCAGCTCTTGGTTTAATCAATTTACCATCAGCTAAGAAGACAAAAGGATTTCTAGCATTAACACCAATTCTAAATGTTTCAAGACCTGTTCCTTTAAGTGCCTTTTTAGACAAACCGTAACTTAAAGACAACTCTCTTACTTTTAAAGCAGTAGCATCTACAACACTAGTTTCTCCAACTTGTCTGTAAACTGATGTAAAGTAATTGTTTACGCCAACTACAGAAGCATCGTTACCATAAGGAACAGTATTAACAGCACCAGATGTAGTTACACTACCTGGAACAACGTACCCATGAGATCTATCAAAACCAGCAGTATCTAAATCACCTCCTGTGAATAACAAAAGGTTTTTAGCTTCTGACCACACAGCACCACCAGTTCTGAAATCTGCTACCATAGTTAATTTGAAGTTTTTATATTCAAAAGAGTTGGTGAATCCAATAATATAATCTGGAGAAGCTTTACCAATTCTTGTAAAAGCAGAATTTCTCAACGGACTTCCATTTCCATCAACTATAATGTTTCCATTACCATCTCTTTGGAACGTAGTTCCTTTAATTAAAGGAAAATCTTCTCCTACTTCAGCAAAGATACCGATTTGACTGCTTGATTGTAAATTAACGCTTGTCGCCCCATCAGCTAACTTAGTGATTTTAGTTTTATAAGTAGAATAATTAAATCTCATATCCCACTTAAAGTTTGCCGTTTTGATTGGAGTCAACCCTAAATCAATTTCAAAACCTTTATTTGATAAATTTCCAACATTGGTTTGTAATAGAGCCGCACCAGAAGCATTAGATGAAGTTTGTGATGTAATTAAATCTTTAGTTTGAGCATCAAAATATGACGCTTCTAAAGTTATTCTATCTTTTAGAAAACCGAATTGAGCACCAAATTCAGCTGTGTTAACAAATTCAGGTTTTACGGCTGAATTAGTTGGGGTATAGTTATAACCTAAAGAAGCCAAACTTCCAAAAGGAAAACCTTGAGGGATTCTTGTTAATTCATTTATTTGATACGGCTGTACAGAAGAAGAATTACCTACTGAAGTGTAAGAAGCATTCAATTTCATGTAATTAATAACCTTATTAGACTTAAGTGCATCAAATGCTTTTGTTGGTACAAAAGACAAACCAATTGAAGGATAAAAATACGACTTAGGAATTGTTGACAATTGTTCGATTCTACTAGTAGCATTTAAGAACAAATAATCTTCATAAGCTAAATCAACGTTAGCATAAGCAGCAACACGTCTAGTTCTGATCATTCTATTATTGTAACCTGCATTTCTCAAAGTTGTTGGGTTATCTGGTAACAGAACGTTAGAAATGTTATAAAATCCAGGAACATCTAAATTAGTACCTCCTTGAGACATTTCTCTAAAATAGTTATCTTGAATATCGTTTCCTAAGTTTGCTTTAAACCCAATTTTATCAGATAACCTGTAATCAAAGTTAACAATCAAATTACCTTGAACATTTCTTGTTAACGATTGATTAGCATAGAAATTAGAAGTAATAGCACCACCACCACCTAATAAATTGGTATAGGTATCTGAAGACGCTCCAGAGTTGGTATAAGGACCAAAATCATAAAGTGTATCTATTGCATCAAAAGCATTTTTATGTGATTGAAACTCAGTATCACGCATTCTAACGTTTGCGGTGTAATTCAAATTAATATTTTTATTAAACTCGTATCCCAAAGACAAAATGCCATTGAATGTATTTGAAGCATTATCTTGTCTCTCATTTTTAATAGACCAATATGGAGAAGTAGCATACACCGTCCAGTGATGCTCATTCAAATCACCAAATTGATTAACAGGCACATTAGTAGGAGTCTGAATCAAACCATCCATCAGATCATTATTAGTTTCAGATGTTCTTTGTGAAATAAAATTCACATTACCATCTATACTAAATTTTCCAACTTTCTTTCCTGCTTTGAACAAGAATGAATTTCTTATTAATTTGTCATCTTGCACAACAAAATCAGTAGACTGTCTATTAATTGCAACGAAAGCATAAGAATCTTTACCTCCTACATTAAAGTTGAAACCATTCTGAAATATGGTACCAGTTCTAAAAAACTGTTTCATGTTATCTTTTATAGGTTCCCATTTAGTAGTAATGAATTGACCATTTGCTTGTGGCAAACCAACAGGAACGGTAGTACCCGCCCAATTAGGATCATTATATGCTGGTCCCCAAGAACCATTTTCAAATGGAGAAAACTGAACATTCCCATTTCTTGGATCTGAAGCATTAGGAAAACCAAATTGATAACCACTTGACCAACCTTGACCGTAATCTCTTTGTACATTTGGCACAAAAGAAACAGTTTCAAAATCTACAGACGAATTGAAACCAAAAGTAAATTTATCATTTTTAGTACCTCTTTTAGTTGTAACCAAAATAGCTCCATTCACCCCTTGAGCACCATACAATGCCGCTCCCTGAGCACCTTTAATGACATTTACACTTTCAATAACATCAGGAGGTAATTGCGCCAAAACAGTAGCAGAAGATACCGTATTATCAATAACCACAAGAGCTTGATTATCTCCAGTAAGCGACCTAACACCTCTTAATAAAATTTTAGTATCAGCCGCAACTCCATTTCCAACTGTACTAATTTGCATCCCAGAAACTTTTCCTGTTAATGCTTGAATTGCATTTGGGTTCGACGCTTGAGTAAGCTCTTTGTTTCCAATTTGCTTTTGTGCAGAAACAACAGCATCTTTTGTTCTTTTGATACCCATTGCACCCACGACAACATTGTCAAGAATTACCGTGGTTTCACTCAAAACAACACTGTAGCTGTTAGCAGAACCTACAGTAATGGTTTTGCTGTCATATCCTGTAAAAGATACTACAAGCACATCACCTGCTTTTGCTTTGATGGAAAATTTTCCATCCATGTCTGTTGAAACACCACCTTTTGTTCTTTTAATAATAACATTGGCAGATGGTAAAGGTAGTTTACCATCAGTAACCATACCGGTTACAGTTTTCTCTTGTGCAAACGAAAACTGCATTGATAACGCCATTAATAGCGTAAAAATCCATTTGAACTTCGATCTCATATTAAATTTATTTGAGTTAGTTATTCCGCAAACTTCTTAATAATTTCTTAAATAAACAAATAATACTTCGGAATATTACAATTTATTTTTGTTAAAATTTTTCGGACGTTTACTAACATTGTGGTTGCAACACATAAGATAGATGCAGAAAAATGCAAAAGGTTGCGTTAAAATTTATATTTTTATCAAAATTAATTTTATGTTAAATTTAAGATATTCAGAATTTGATTTAGAATGCGGCACAGACGAAGCTGGCAGAGGGTGCTTAGCTGGTCCAGTTACAGCAGCCGCAGTTATTCTTCCGCAAAACTTTGAATTAGATTTACTGAACGATTCTAAACAACTATCCGAAAAAATTAGAGAAAGACTAAAACCGCTAATAGAAGAAAAAGCAATTTCTTTTTCTGTTACTCATCTTAATCCATTAGTGATAGACGAAATAAACATTTTGAATGCATCAATCAAAGCCATGCAAGAATCTATTTGTAAACTAAACCCCGAACCTTTGTACATTATAGTAGATGGAAATCGTTTTAAACCCATAAACAATATCCCTTACACCACTATTATAAAAGGTGATTCAAAATTTATGAGTATCGCTGCAGCTTCAGTATTAGCCAAAACCTATCGCGACGAATTTATGAATAAGATTCACGAAGAATTTCCGATGTACAATTGGAAAAAGAATAAAGGCTACCCAACACTAGAGCATCGAGAAGCCATCAGAAAGTATGGTACTACAAAATATCACCGAATGAGTTTTAAATTATTGCCAGAGCAATTAAAACTAGATTTGTAATTTAGTTAAGAAACAACAAATTCGCATTGAAACAATTCCGAAAAGTGTTTTAGAATTTTAGCTTTCACTTCTTGCTCGTCTATTTTGTCAACGCCAAGTTCAACATTTAAAGAAGTAACCGCTTTACCTTTTATACCACAAGGAATGATATTGTCAAAGTAACCCAAATCGGCATTGACATTGAGAGCAAAACCATGCATGGTAACCCAACGAGACGCGCGAACTCCCATAGCACATATTTTTCTAGCAAATGGTGTTCCTACATCAAGCCACACTCCTGTTTCTCCCTCACTTCTTACTCCTTTAATATTGTATTCTGCTAAGGTTAGGATTATGGCTTCTTCTAAAAACCTAAGGTATTTATGTATATCTGTAAAAAAATTTTCTAAATCAAGAATTGGATAACCTACAATTTGCCCAGGCCCATGATACGTAATATCTCCTCCTCTATTGATTTTATAAAAAGTAGCGCCTTTAGCTTCCAATTGTTTTTCAGACAATAGTAAATTAGAAATATCTCCACTTTTGCCAAGTGTATAAACATGTGGATGTTCTACAAAAAGAAAATAATTAGGTGTTTCAAGATGGGTTTCGTCTTTTCGGTTTTGAATTTTAACATCAACAATACCTTTAAAGAGTATTTCTTGATAATCCCAAGTCGATTTGTAATCTTTAGCTCCTAAATCTTGAAGTTGGATTTTTTTATTCATTACTTATTTAAACTGTACTTCAAAATTTAATTTATCTGGATTTTCCATATAATCTTTCAATGGATATTCAATTGTCACCGTTTTTCTATCATCGCTAAAAAGTGCATTCGGAATAGAAACTGATTTTACAGCTTTAGGAAATTGATACACTACTTTAAAATTTGACTCTCCATAAATCATTTCCAATGATTGCTTAATTTTTTCGGCTTCCAAATCGTCTTTAGCATCATCTTTGGCTACTTCTTTTTTAGATTCCTTTTTGGCAACAATTTTTTTAAATGTTTTACCATCATAAAAGAATTTCATAGAAGAATCATTTTCTGGCAAGCCCGAATCAACTGCTTTCATTTTATCTTTTCCTCCTGGCGCTAATGACTTCATCGATTCAACCGGACTCATTACATCTTGTAATTCAGTAATAGAATTAAAATCGGTAAACATCGAATAGTTCATAATCCCTTTTTCTTCGTTCATTACCATATGAACACTAAAACGCTCCATCTTTTTAATCTTCTCTTGTTCTTCTGGAGACAATTTAGCGATGCTGTCTTTTTTGGCATCAAATATTTGCTTGAATGTAAACGTACTATCTATGTCTTTCTTTTTCTTGTTGGTTTTTCCATCTTTCGAATCGTTATTAGATTCCGACTTCATTGCACCGCCCAACATTGACATCATTTGAGAACCATCAATTTCATAAGAGAATTTTCCAGAACCTTTCTCATTGAGAACCATTTTCTCAGTAATTGTACAACTAGTAATGATTGAAACTAAGAGTAAAGCTGGAAGCAATTTTATATACCTCATACCATTTATTTTTTTTCAAATATACAAAAAGTCTGTAATACCAATTTATTAATTTTGGAACCACTTCCCTACTCAAAAACTTTAAACCTGAAACTTTTAAACTTTTAAACAAATAACTATCTTTGCACGCTTAAAACACACCATATATGCAACTTTCG
>CAZNWY010000033.1:0-22248 GCA_964577105.1 uncultured Flavobacterium sp. | reverse complement strand
ACAAGAAATCATTAGACGAGAAAAACTGGACGCTTTGCGCGCACTTGGCATTAACCCTTATCCTGCAGATTTATTTCCTGTAAATCATACTTCAAAGCAAGTTAAAGAAAACTTTGAAGAAGGTAAGAAGGTTATTTTGGCTGGTCGAATAATGAGTGATCGAGATATGGGAAAGGCTTCTTTTGTGGAGTTGCAAGATAGCGAAGGTAGAATACAATTGTATTTTAACCGCGATGTAATTTGCCCTGGAGAAGACAAAACATTATATACTCAAGTTTTTAGAAAGCTAACCGATTTAGGCGATTTTATTGGTATTGAAGGAGAATTGTTTTTAACTAAAGTAGGTGAAAAATCAGTTCGTGTTGATAAATTTACTTTTTTGAGTAAAACTCTACGCCCATTGCCGCTTCCTAAAAAAGACGAAGAAGGTCATATTTTTGATGCTTTTAATGATGCCGAATTGAGATATCGTATGCGTTATGTCGATTTAGTAGTGAATCCTCATGTAAAAGAAGTATTCATCAAAAGAACGAAGTTATTTACGGCAATGCGTAATTTTTTTAACGCCGCTGGCTACATGGAAGTAGAAACTCCGGTTTTGCAATCAATTGCTGGTGGAGCTGCTGCTCGTCCGTTTATTACACATCACAATAGTTTGGACATTCCGTTGTACATGAGAATTGCAAACGAGTTGTATTTAAAAAGATTGATCGTTGGTGGATTTGATGGCGTGTATGAATTCTCGAAAAACTTCAGAAATGAAGGAATGGACAGAACCCATAACCCAGAATTTACAGCAATGGAAATCTATGTAGCATACAAAGACTACAATTGGATGATGGAATTCACAGAAAATTTACTAGAGCATTGTGCCAAAGAAGTAAACGGAACTACCGAAGCTACTTTTGGCGAACATAAAGTAGATTTCAAAGCTCCTTATGCACGTGTCACCATGACAGATGCGATCAAACAATTTACAGGTTTTGATATTTCGGGTAAAACCGAAGCTGAATTGTTTGAAGCAGCAAAATCTATGGGAATTGAAGTCGATGAAACTATGGGTAAAGGAAAATTAATTGATGAAATTTTCGGCGCAAAATGTGAAGGAAACTTTATTCAACCGACTTTCATTACCGATTATCCTAAAGAAATGTCGCCATTATGTAAATCGCATCGTGACAATCCAGAATTGACCGAACGTTTTGAATTGATGGTTTGTGGAAAAGAAATTGCAAATGCTTATTCAGAATTGAATGACCCAATTGACCAAAGAGAACGTTTTGAAGCACAATTGAAATTAGCCGAACGAGGTGATGATGAAGCAACACAATTTATTGATAACGACTTTTTAAGAGCGTTGGAATATGGTATGCCTCCAACATCGGGCTTAGGAATCGGAATGGACCGACTAATAATGTTTTTAACAAACAATCAATCCATACAAGAAGTGCTTTTCTTCCCTCAAATGCGACCTGAGAAAAAGCAAGTTGAATTAACAGAAGACGAAAAATTAATCATTGCCTTATTAAAAGCAGAGAACAATCAACCCTTAGGACAACTTAAAGACAAATCGGCTTTGAGCGGTAAAAAATGGGATACGGCTATGAAAGGTTTAGCAAAACATGGTTTAACTAAGGTTGTGGTAGATGGAGACCACAAAACAGTGGAATTAAAATCATAATTTTCAAATAATTTGTTTGATTTATTGAAAAAATTATTAAATTCGCCTTTCAACAATTTAATTTAAAGAACTTTATGAAAAAAATAATTGCAATATTAGCTTTATCAATAGCTTTTAGCTACAGCGCTAAAGCACAAGAGACCATTAAATCTGCATCGGCACAGACAAGAGAGGTTTCAAATACTAAAAGTGATACTTACAAAGTAATAGAAGAATTAGATAGAACAGTAAAACTTGATGCTGGATTAAAAAATGATCTTACAAACCTTTTATTCATGAGACAAGAAGCTGTAAGCAATGCACAAAATGAAGATGAAAAAAAATCTTTATTCACTAGATATACCAACAAATTTCTAGGTGGTCTTACTCCAGAACAATTAGAAAGTTTGAAAAAAAATAAAGAATTATATATTAGTTTGACTGAGTATAAAAAGAATTAATTTTTCTTTCTAACAGTATAAAAAAAGGTGTTTCATTTATTTTGAAACACCTTTTTTATTAAAGATTGCAGTTAAAATTGAGAAAAATATTTCTTCCCATTCTTGGATAATGCCTCCAATCTGAATACGTTGAATAATAAGCATCTAATACATTTTCTACACCAGTTTTTACAATAATTCTATTTTTACCAAATTGAACTTTGTAACCAAAATTTAAATTAACTATTGCATAATCAGGCGTTTTATCTTCTCCATAAATTTGGCTAAAATTCACTTGTTTGGCATTTCCTTGAAGCACAATCTCAGTAGAAAATTTATCTTTTGCAAAAGCCAATGATGTTGTGTAATTCAACGGACTCATGAAAGGCAAATTCACATTGTTCAAATCTTTTCCTCGAGTGTAAACCAACTGAGAACTCCATTTTAATTGTTTTGAGAATTTAAATTCTGACGACAAACTAACATTATAAATAGTAGCATAATCCAAAGCCGTATAGATTTTTACACCTGTTGCTCCAATGGTCATCGGAATTAAACTGGCATCAGGTTTTCCAACAATATAATTGGCAATATGAAAATAAGAAGTCGTCAATTTTAAATTGAATTTATCCTTTTTGAAACCCACAAAAGCGTTTCCTTCATACGACTTTTCATTTTTTAAGTTTGGATTTCCAATATTGTCGTAATTCTCAAAACTATTGAACAAGTAAAAGCCATAGCCTTCTGTTACAGAGGGAGCTCTTTCTCCATAAGCGGCACCAAATCCATATTCTAAACCATTTTCAGAAAAGTTGTAATTTGATGAAAAACTTTTTAAAAATCGGTTTTTTTGAGCCTTCATTTCTGGATAAAAAATCTTCAAACTATTTAATCCAAATTCACTTTCCACTTTATTAGAATGACTTCCTACCGATACCGAAAATTTTACACTAGAATGACAATTTAAAGCATAATTATCTTCTAAAAACATTCCGTTATAAAAGGTACTTACATCTGGCCAAGTCAACATAAACATAAGGTTTTCGTTGGGATTAGCTGGATACATGGTCATTTCGGCAAGAGATTTATTGTAAAACGAATTCAAATTCAACAACAAATTATGATTGCCGTATTTTGCTTTAATTTTGGAATAATAGCCAAAAGTTTTGCTCCAACCTGGCATGTCCATGTGAATTGGAACAAACGGACGTTTAGTGTCGTCCATTCGATGCATTATGGTGTTAAAATACACCTTAGTTTCCCAATGACTCACCATTGAATTTAAGGGCACATATTCATATTTTAAAGAGCTAATAATCGCTTCCGCAATAGAAACATCCATCGGTAAAGAAGGATAACCAACATCGGTTGCTTTATCATAAATCAAAGAGCCTTCAATCAATTTATTCTTAGTCAACTTATACCCTAAAGTGGTAGAAAAATTTATTTTTTTGAATTGAGAAAACAACACTTCTTGATTATTGCCTGCTTTATAATTTTGAGCATCTCGCAACATGAAATCATTATCGATATAAAACAAACTATTCGAGTATTGTATAGATGCACCAATAATTTTTTGTGAATTATTGGTTTCAAAACCAGAGTTTACATTGAAATCCCATTTCTTGCTTCCAAAATTATTTTGGTTTCTTTTTAAATCAATTGAACCTCCAATAGTGCTTCCAAAACAAGCTCCTTCTTGTCCAGAACAAATGGTTGCTTCAGACAAATTAGAAACCTCAACATACGAAGTTATTGGATCCATTTTATCCGTACAAGCGCCAAAGATTCGCATTCCGTCAATGGTAATTAATGTGCGTTCGGTTGGCATAGAATTGATTATGGGTTCCCAAGCATAAGCACCGCGTTTAATCATATCTACTTTAGCTGATTTTTGCAAATAATCATCAATTGTTGTTAATGTTTTGGCTTGTTTATCAGAAAGTTGTGCTTTTTTACCAATTATCACAACTTCTTGCATCAAAATTGGTTTTAACGTATCTTTCTTTTTCTCTTGAGCAAAAACAAATGCTAATGAATGAATTAAAAAAACTGTAAATAGTATTTTTTTCATTTGAGTTTAAAATTTAAAAAGGTCAAAACAATATCAATTTTGACCTTTTTATGAGGATTAAAATTCTAGTTCAAAGTAAATGCTGCTATCTGTAACGGCTCCAGAAATTTCTTCACCTTTAACAATTGTTCCGTCAGGTGCTGCTAATTGCAAATTGATTTTCCAATAACCTGTCATGGTTAGTGATAATTTTCCATTGTATAAATCTCCAGCAACAGTTTGGGTAGCATTTACATTGTTTGGAGAACTATGATTTCCCATACTTGGCATTCTTGGATCGATTTTTACAGTATAGCCATCAACTACAGGAAAAGTCATCATGTCTTGCATTTTCCAAACTCCAACAACTAAATCATTAACTGCTACAGCTGGATGATGCGGATCAACATAGGCAACTAAATATTTTACACCATCAGAGCCTGTAAACACATTTACTTTTCTTTCTGCAGAAGCTGGGACATCAATTACGGTTGTGGCGGTATAAGAAACGCCATCAATGATATAATCTATTTTTAAATCCCAATATTCTGTATCATTTTGAGCCATTTGAAACATGATATAACCTTCATATACTTCACCAGTTGTAGAAACTTTTTCAACATCAGATTTTGGACAAGAATGATTCATCATGGCCATGTGCATTAACGGAGTCCAAGTTATATTGGCATTTTTCACATATTGGTTGTTAGCAGTATTTTTTATTCTTAATTTAATCTCATTATACCCTTGTTCAACAGGCATATGAGAATATAATTCAATGGTATGAGTTGCATTGGTAACTTCTTTGAATTTTGAAAAACCATACAATTCATCAACAGTAGGTGTTGTAACTTCATCGTCTTTTGAACATGATGTGAATGCTATGGCCAGTACTAAAATGGCTAAAATATTTTTTAATTGAGTTTTCATTTTTATTAATTAAAGTTTATAATTTTTTAGTTTGAAAAGATAATTTTTCAAACATTTTCGGACATAAAAATCCCATCAACTCATTTTTATGAATTGATATCAATAGCGACGAACAACTTATTGGAAGTTGGCTCTTTCGCAAAAAACTTTAAGAAATAATTGTAGGCGGATGAAAAACAGAACAACTTACCCTGTGAAAGTACAAATTGGCATAGTTGTCTCCAATAGAAGTAGTATTTTGAAAATAAATTTGTCTCGTAACGAGTGCATTAATTTCTTGAAAAAATAAAGTTTCCAACTCATTAACAGCATTTTTTTTATCATTTTGAATAGGCTTTTCAGACTCAGCTTGTTTAGCCAATTCTTTCATCAAATGACATTTTCCGTTACATTTCAATTGAGGTTTATCTTTATTTTCACAAAGTACTTTAGAAACATAATCATAATTGATGACATATTCTACAACCGGAAAAACTGGCTTGAGTAATATGGTAAAAACTATTATGATTATAAACTTATTCATGGGACAAATTTACAATAAGAAAATCTGGTTTTCGTATGATTATGGTCATATTTTTACTACTTTTATAAAAATTAACTTTGTAACCTTAAGTTTGAATTGCTAATAAAAGCATAGCTTTTCAACTGAAAAACACTTTTTTCAAACATGCAAATAGACTTAGACTTATTGTTTTCATGGGGCGCAATCGCCAAAGAATATAAGAAAAATGAAGTGATTTTTGATGAAGATGAAATGGCAAATTTCTATTATCAAATTATAGAAGGAACCATTAGAATGTACAATTCTAATGATGACGGAAAAGAATATACTCAAGGTTATTTCACTAATGGACAATGCTTTGGAGAACCACCTTTATTTATAGATGAAAAATATCCAGCAACAGCAGTAGCTTTTCAAGACAGTAAAATAATTAAACTCTCTAAAGATAAATTTTTAAAAATTTTAGATGAATATCCTGCAATTCAAAAGCAATTTTTGGTTTTAATGGCAAAACGAATTTACTCTAAAGCCAAAACATCTAAAGACATAATTAACCAAAAACCTGAATTTAGAATCTTAGCATTTTTAAATGCCCATAAAAAAGGAACTGATTGTAAGACAAAAGAATTGGTGCCGTTTACAAGACAAGAAATTGCCAATTTTACAGGTTTAAGGGTGGAAACTGTGATTCGTGCTTTTACAAAAATGAAAGAATGCAATAAAATTGATATTATCAATCATAAAATATATTTCTAATGCAATTCGATAGTAAATTTTGGCTAAAATTTTCTCTGATAAACCTTTTTTTGGTCGCTAGTTTAGGACTTTTAATGCGCTACAAGATTGGATTTGAATTTCCTTTTCTTGATCAAAAACATTTACAACATTCTCATTCCCATTTTGCTTTTTCAGGTTGGATTACACACACTTTGATGGTATTAATGGTGGTCTTTTTAGAAAAAAAAATAAAGATTACAGAAAATAGATTCTTTAAAAAATACAATTTCCTTTTAACTACTAATTTGATTTGCGCTTATGGAATGTTGGTGTTTTTTATCTTTCAAGGCTACGGAACATTTTCTATTATTTTTTCTACTTTATCGATTGTAGTTGCTTGCTTTTTTGCGTATTACTTTATTAAAGATTTAAAGACTATTTCAAATGATGACTTATCTAAAAATTGGTTTAAAGCATCCTTATTTTTTAATGTAATTTCATCGTTGGGAACTTTTGTATTGGCTTATATGATGGTGACTAAAAACATTCATCAAGAAGAATATTTAGCATCAATTTATTATTACTTACATTTTCAATACAATGGATGGTTTTTCTTCGCTTGCATGGGATTGTTATTTCATTTTTTACAATTAAAAAAAGACGAGCATCCTTTTTTTGCTACTTCATTCAAACTCTTTTTTATTGCTTGCATTCCGGCATATTGCCTATCAACACTTTGGTTAGACTTACCCATTTGGTTGTATGTTTTGACCGTAATGGCGGCTTTTTTACAAACATTTGCATGGTTTAAATTATTATTGATTTTGATAAAAACCAAGTTAAATATTTTAGAAAACTATCCTTATTTTTTAAGATACATTTTGCTCTTTGTCGGATTTGCATTAAGTGTAAAATTTCTATTGCAATTGGGTTCTACAATCCCTGCAATAAGTCAGTTAGCTTTTGGTTTTAGACCTATAGTAATTGCCTACTTGCATTTAGTTTTGTTAGCGGTAATCTCACTGTTTTTATTGTTTTACATTTATGTCAATCACTTTTTTTTCATAACAAAACCGATCAAATTTGGTGTAATTTTATTCTCTGTAGGAGTGTTGCTGAATGAAATTGTCTTAGCCATTCAAGGCATCGCTTCCTTTAGTTACACCATTATTCCATTGGCAAACGAACTACTTTTTGGCATTGCCATCTTATTGGTAATAGGCATCGGAATAACAACTTTTTATTCTTTAAAAAAAGTTAAAAAACACTTAGCTTTATGAGTACAATCATAAATTAGCCTCTTAAAAATTAGGTACTTTGTGCTATAAACCAAGTATTTAATATTATGAAAAAATCAATTAAATTATTGTTATTAGCGACATTCGTAACATTTGTTGGATGTAAAAAAACAGATGAAACTACCGCTACTGCTCCAACCGATGAAACTACAACTCAGGCTCCAGGTCAAGAAGGAGTAAAAGACGACACATCAAATCCAAACATTGTTCAAGTTGCGGTTGGAAGTAAAGACCATAGCACATTAGTTGCGGCTGTAAAAGCAGCTGGACTTGTAACTTCATTGAGCAATGCTGGTCCGTTTACGGTTTTTGCGCCAACAAATGCTGCGTTCGACAAACTACCAGCAGGAACTGTTGATGATTTATTAAAACCCGAAAACAAAGAAAAATTAACGAACATTTTGGGTTATCACACTTACGTTGGTTCGTTGAAAACAGAGTACATGCAAGATGGTCAAGAATTTGACATGGTATTTGGTGGCAAAGTAAAAATTACTAAAAAAGGAGATAAAACATTTGTAAATGGATCAGAAATTCTAGCATCCATTCCAACTTCTAACGGTATGATACATGTTATTGGAGACGTTTTACTACCAAAATAGACTAATTATTAATTCAAAATAGTGTTTTTCTTTTTTAAGTAGAAAAGCGTGAATTGTCGTAATTCACGCTTTTTTTTGTGATTTTAATCATGTTTTAAATGCTAATCATTTCATCAATTTGTATTTAGTTTATTATGCTTTCATCATGGAACAATCGAAAAAATATCTTCTGTTTTTAACTCTACTTATTACCGCATTTTTAATCTATAATTTTACTCTTTACACTTCCAAATCCAATTACGGAACTACACAGCTGTCCCAAAAAGCGGTGAAGGGAGAAAGTGTTTGGCTCAAATATAATTGTAATTCGTGCCATCAATTATATGGTTTGGGCGGTTATCTTGGACCCGATTTAACCAATATTTATTCTGCTAAAGGCAAGGGAGAAATTTTTATAAAAGCGATGGTAAATAGTGGTATTAAAGTGATGCCAAAATTTGATTTATCTGAAAATGAAAAAGACGAATTAGTTCAATTTTTGAAAGAAGTAGATCAAACAGGCTATTCGCCAAATGCAGAAGCAAAAATTGAATCCAACGGTTGGGTTTCTATAAAATATAAAAATGTAAACTATGAAAACAAATAATCCTTCCTTTCATTTTATTTCTGTTGGATTAATCTCGCTGCTACTCGGACTTTTATTTGGTTTGCTTGCCGGCTTTCAGCATGTAATTCCAGATTTCATTAAAGAGGTGTTGCCTTTTTCAGTATTGCGTCCGTTGCACACTCTTTTTGTGGTTTCATGGATTTTGCTAGCGGCAATTGGTGGCATTTATTATTATATTCCAAACGCGAATCAAAAGCTTATAAAATGGCATTTTTGGGTATTTATTGTAACCGGAATCGGGATAACTTTTTCATATCTAACAAAGCATTTTGAAGGAAAAGAATATCTAGAATTCCCGAGCTATTTTTACTTTCCCATTGCTTTAGGATGGATTCTTTTTGGTGTCAATTATTTCAGAACCATGCTACCTGATTTTAAAAATTGGCCCGTTTATTACTGGATGTGGGCAACCGGAATTGTATTCATGATTTATCATTTTACTGAAGCGCATTTGTGGTTGCTTCCCTACTTCAGAAACAATTATATTCAGAATATCACGATGCAATGGAAAGCAGGCGGTTCCTATGTTGGCTCTTGGAACATGTTGGTTTATGGAACTTCATTATTTGTGATGTCAAAAATCAGTAATGATGAAAGTTATGCCAAATCTAAAAAAGCATTTTTCTTCTATTTTTTAGGATTGACCAATTTAATGTTTGGTTGGGCGCATCACATTTACATCATTCCAAATGCGCCTTGGATTAGATATTTTGCTTACGCAATAAGCATGACTGAATGGGTTGTAATCATTTCTATAATTTATGATTGGAAAAAAAATCTTCCGAAAGAAAAGAAAATCGAATTTTCATTAGCCTACAAATTGATGATTTTAGCTGATATTTGGGTGTTCTTGAACTTGATTTTAGCCCTATTAATTTCTATTCCTTCCATCAATTTATTCACTCACGGAACGCACATTACCGTAGCTCATTCTATGGGAACCACAATCGGAATCAATACTTTAATTCTTTTGTCGTCAATCACTTATATTATTGAAAGTCAAATTTTAATTCCATTAGCATCACAAAGAAAAATTAAAACTGGAATCCAGATTTTCAATACTTCGTTTATTGGTTTTTGGATAATTCTGTTAATTCTTGGAGCCAAAAAAAGCTATTGGACGTTCTTTTCAAAAAATAGTTCCTTCGGACAATTTCAAGATTCCATGCATTGGATTTATATGGTATTCACCATTTTCGGAATCGGAATTTTGATTGGATTGTATGTTGTCGTTTTTGAACTTTTGAAAGGTTTAAGATTAATTTCTAAAAATAATATTGAAGTTTAATTCGTCTTGTAATTCAATGGCATCAATCTTTTCAGAAAAAGGCAAATTTCCTAAAGTCTCAACATTATTCTTGTAAGATTGGATATAATAATTTCCTCTATACTCCATCGAATCAAGGTACGAAATCATTGCTATCAGCTTTTCTTTTGAAATTAAATCAGAATGATAAGTAGTTCTGATTTCGAATGGCACTTTGCTTTCTAAAAGATGTGTAAAAGATATTTCAAACTGCTGAAATAAATCGGATTTTGTAATTTTCTTAAAATCGCTTTTTACAGCTTTAAAATCTAATGCAACATAATCAATAAGGTTCTTGTGAATTAATTGCTTTAAAACGATTGGATTTGAGCCGTTGGTGTCAATTTTTACCAAAAACCCCAATTGTTTTACTGCTTCAATAGCCTCTACGATGTTTTTATGAATCAAACATTCACCTCCACTGAATACCACAGCATCGAGTAAACCCTGTCGTGTTTTTAAAAAAGAAATTGCTTCAGAAAAAGTAATGTTGCCTTTTCCTAAAACAATTTCTGGATTATAACAATAGAGACACCGCATGTTACAACCTGCATACCAAAAGATACAAGCAGATTTATTGGGATAATCTAATAAAGTAAATGGTGTAATATTGGAAATTGGTTTAACTAACACGGATTTTCTTTAAAATGCACACGTTGTTTGTGTTCTCCTTTTTTACCAATATTAAAACTCTCTACTGGGCGATGATACCCCATTACTCGTGTGTAAACCAAACATTTAGTTCTTAAATGCTGATTTTGGGCTAAAAGTTCGTTAGTTGTGGTTTTCATGTATTAATTTGTTTTGATTTTCGATTAAAATTTCATCGCATTTTGGGCAATATTCATGCTCTCCGTTTAAGTAACCATGAACAGGACAAACACTAAATACTGGGGTCACGGTAATGTAAGGCAAACTAAACTTTGTTAAAACTGTCTTTACAAAATTTTTACAAGCTTCTGACGAACTAATTCGTTCATTCATATACAAATGCAGAACGGTTCCGCCAGTGTACTTACATTGCAGTTGGTCTTGCATCATTAATGCCTCAAAAGGATCTTGCGTAAAATCGACTGGAATCTGTGAACTGTTGGTATAATAAACATTTTTATCCTGGCCCGCTTGAAGAATATTTGGAAATCTTTTTTTGTCTTCTTTTGCAAAACGATAAGTTGTACCTTCGGCTGGAGTTGCTTCAAGGTTGTACAGATTGCCTGTTTGCTCCTGAAACTCTTTCATTTTATTTCTGATATGGTCTAAAATTTCGAGACAAAAATCATTTCCAAAAGTGGTCGTAATATCGTCTTTATCATTTGTAAAATTGCGAACCATTTCGTTCATTCCGTTAACACCAATGGTTGAAAAATGATTTCTAAAATGAGGCAAATATCTTTTGGTATAAGGAAACAAACCTCTATCATACATTTCTTGAATAAAGACTCTTTTTTTCTCTAACGTTGATTTTGCAATTTCCATTAGCTTATCTAATTGCTTAAAAAGAGCCTCTTTATCGCCTTCATACAAATACCCCAAACGTGCCATATTGATGGTAACTACGCCTATACTTCCTGTCATTTCTGCACTTCCAAAAAGTCCGTTACCACGTTTTAACAACTCTCTTAAATCAAGTTGCAAACGACAACACATACTGCGAACTGCATTTGGTTTATAGGCATTTTCATTTTCAACTTTATTCCCGTTTTCATCTAATTTATATTGACTTCCAATAAAATTTTGAAAATAAGAAGAACCTATTTTTGCCGTATTTTCGAAAAGAATTTCAGTATTTTCTCCATTCCAATCAAAATCCTCTGTAATATTTACTGTTGGAATCGGAAAAGTAAAAGGTTGACCATTGGCATCGCCTTCTGTCATTACTGTGTAATAGGCTTTGTTTATGAGGTTCATTTCTTCTTGAAAATGTTCATAGCGTAAATCGGTTGGTTTATCGACTCCTCGTTTATTGGCTTTCCGTAAAAGATCATGACTGAAATTACCTTCAAAAAAATGATGGTTGTTTTTGGTTGGAATTTGATTCTTTAAATCCTCTGGAACCACCCAATCCAGCGTAATATTAGTAAAAGGCGATTGTCCCCATCGTGCTGGAACATTCAGGTTATAAACAAAACTTCTTACTGCTTTAAGCACTTCATCAAACGTTAAATCGTCTTTAAAAACGTATGGCGCTAAGTAAGTATCAAACGAACTAAAAGCTTGTGCTCCTGCCCATTCACTTTGCAAAATCCCAAGAAAATTAGCCATTTGCCCAAGTGCTTCTCTAAAATGAGAAGGCGGTTTGCTTTCTACTCGACCTCGTACTCCATTAAAACCATCGTTTAGCAAAACTCTCAAACTCCAACCCGCACAATAACCCGTTAAACAGTCTAAATCATGAATATGAATATCTCCATTTCGATGAGCATAACCTTCCTCTTTAGAATAAACTTTATCTAACCAATAATTTGCAATAATTTTTCCAGCAACATTATTGACCAAACCAGCATTAGAATAAGATGTATTGGCATTGGCATTGATTCTCCAATCGGTTTGAGAAATATATTCTTCTATAGTTTGTGTACTATCTACATACGTAGTATCGTCATTCAATCCTGCTACATGTTCGCGTTGCAATTTTCTGGTGTGACGATACAACATAAACGAACGCATGACAGTAAAATATCCTTTTTGAAACAGAATATTTTCGATGTTATCCTGAATTTCTTCTACTGCCCAAGTATCTTTATTTTTTATGGCTGCAATAACATTTTCAAAAACACTTTTATCGTATGGAACAGAAACACTTGCAAAACTTTTCTCTATGGCATCTTGTATTTTATAACCCTCAAAAGATTTATAATCGCCATTTCTTTTAATAACATATTTCTCCATAAGACTGTTTTTTAATGTTTTTTACACTTTTTGAGTTTAATCTAAAATTGAAAATCGTTCTTCTAATTCTCTAGCTTTTTGGAACAAAATATTGTTTTCAAGATGAATGTGTTTGTGTAAATCTTGTTCAAATTCTTTTAGCATTGCAAAAGTCACTTTGTAAGTTTCACAAGCATCTGCTGGAGGATTGTAATTATTCGTTAATTCCGAAATTTTTGCAAATAAATCGCCTTCCATTTCATGATCTTGTTGGAGCATTGCTATCGGATTTTCAACTTTTCCAAATTGAGGTTGCACAATAGTTTCGTTATTTTTAATAGCGTTAGCCATTTGTTTGATAAAAGGAAATAAGACTATTTCTTCTTTTTTCAAATGATTTAATAATTCGCCACCACTAATTTTGAACAGATTATTGATTTCAAATAACTCAGGATGTCTTTCACCATGGACTCTACACAATTTATCTAAATACATAAATAAAACAGGTACTTTTTCTTCAATATATTCATGATGCGTTTCTAAAATATAATCGATTAAAAGAGGAGCTGAAAACGATTTAAAATCTATTTCATTTCCTGAATTAGAAGTTAAAACAGCTTCTATTTCTTTTTCAATCTGATTAACATCCAATCCTTTTGTTTCACAAACTTCGTCTAGTGTTTTATTGCCTTTGCAACAAAAATCTATTTTATACTTTGAGAATAGTGCAGCGGTTCTAAAATCTTGAGCAACATAATCTCCAATGGTGGCTTTTTCTAATGTTTTCATATTACATAATTTTAATTCAATATTACAAAGTAATCACTATAGCAAAACATGATTAAAATCATATAAAATCTTGTTTTTCAGCAGTTATTTTGTGGCTTCAAAATAAAATCAAAAAACATTTATTGCTTTGTAAATGAAAACATTAAAAGAAGAAATACTTCAACTCAAACAAGACAAAAACGCCATTATTTTAGCACACTATTACCAAGATCAAGAAATACAAGAAATTGCAGATTATGTTGGTGACAGTTTAGGCTTATCTCAAGAAGCTATGAAAGCCAATGCTTCTATTATTGTATTTGCAGGTGTTCACTTTATGGCAGAAACCGCCAAAATTTTGAATCCATCCAAAAAAGTAATACTTCCAGATTTAGAGGCTGGTTGCTCGTTGGCAACATCATGTCCACCAAATACTTTTGAAAAATTTGTTAATACATATGCGGGTTATCTCGTGGTTACTTATGTTAATTGTTCGGCAGAAATAAAAGCCTTAAGTGATATTGTTTGTACTTCTGCTAATGCTGTAAAAATAATTGAATCCATACCAAAGCATATTCCCATAATTTTTGCTCCAGATAAAAATCTTGGCAATTATATCATCAAAAAAACAGGTCGTCAAATGCTGCTTTGGGATGGTTCATGCGTGGTTCATGAAGCTTTTTCTTTAGACAAATTAATAGAACTTTACAAAAAACATCCTGATGCCAAAATAATCGCTCATCCCGAATCGGAAGCTCCTATTCTAGAAATTGCAAATTATATTGGATCTACCGCAGGAATGATTGAATATGTTAAATCCAATTCGAGTAACAAATTCATCGTGGCAACCGAAGCAGGAATTTTATATAAAATGCAACAAGAAGTACCCAATAAAATATTGATTCCAGCCCCATCTCACGAAGATAATACTTGTGCTTGCAGCGAATGTGGCTACATGAAAGTTAATACCTTACAAAAAGTGTATGATTGTTTGGTCAATGAATCTCCAGAAATTACAATTACGGAAGAAATTAGAGAAAAGGCACTAATTCCGATTGAACGAATGCTTGAACTATCCAAATAATGAAACAAACCAATTATTTAATCATAGGTTCTGGAATTGCTGGTTTGACATTTGCTATAAAAATTGCCACTACTTTTCCTGAAAAAAAAGTAACTATTGTAACCAAATCTAATGAAGATGAATCCAATACCAAATATGCTCAAGGCGGTATTGCCGTAGTTCAAAACAAATTAGAAGACGATTTTAAAAAACATATCGATGACACTTTAATCTGTGGTGATGGTTTATGCGATGAAAATGTAGTAACAATGGTCGTAACCGAAGGACCACAACGCTTAGAAGAATTAATCCATTGGGGTGCCCAGTTTGATTTAAACGAAGAAGGCTGTTTGGATTTGGGAAGAGAAGGCGGTCATTCTAAAAATAGAGTGGTACATCATAAAGATCAAACGGGACACGAAATTGAACGTGCCATCCTTATTCAAGCGCATCAAAAAAACAATATTGAAATTTTAGATTTTCATTTTGCATTAGAATTAATCTCAGAAAATAATTCATGTTATGGCGCTTATGTTTTAGATGAAAAAACAAATGAAATAAGTGTCATTTCTGCCGATTACACCTTACTGGCAACTGGAGGAATTGGACAACTTTATGGTCATACCACAAATCCAGTAATTGCTACAGGTGATGGAATTGCCATGGCAAAAAGAGCCAACGCAACTATACAAGAAATGGAGTTCATTCAATTTCATCCAACGGCACTTTATACTAAAAATTTAAGTTCAACTTTTTTAATTTCTGAGGCTGTAAGAGGTTTTGGAGCATATTTACGAACCAAAAATGGTGAACGTTTCATGCTAAAATATGATGAACGAGGAGATTTAGCTTCAAGAGATATTGTTTCACAAAGCATCGAAAAAGAACTTAAAAATTCTGGTGATACTTGTGTTTATTTAGATTGTACTCATTTAAATATGCCTTCTTTTATCAATCATTTTCCGATGATTTATAACAGCTGTAAAGCTATTGGAATTGATGCAGAAAAAGATTGGATTCCAGTTATTCCAGCACAACATTATCTTTGTGGTGGAATTTCTGTTGATACCAATGGACAAACTTCAATTGCTAACTTGTTTGCTTGTGGTGAATGTTCAAGAACTGGGCTACATGGAGCCAACCGATTAGCTTCCAATTCTCTTTTAGAAGCGTTAGTTTATGCAGATAGAATCTATAATTTTTTGTTCCATTTAGAAATCGATAAAAACAAAACAAAACCATTATTTTCAGAATGGAATAATAAAAATACTGAACTAATTCCTTCTGAATATACTTTAAAAATTCGATACGATTTACAACTTTTAATGCAACAAAAAGTAGGAATTGTCAGAAATGATTCCGATTTAATCAAAGCCAAAAATCAACTTGAAAATTGGAAAAAAGAAAGTTTAGAAATAGAAAAAAACAAAAAAATCAACAAAGATTTTTATGAATTAAAAAACATGATAGATGTAGCTTTATTGATAGTGAATCAGTCGTTGTCTCGTAAAGAAAACCGAGGTGGCTTTGTAAAAAACAACGAATTACAATCCTCCAATTCTAACAAAACTTCCTAAAACTAACATTGAAACCGCTATAAGAGTCACCAAAAAAATGATGAAATAAAGCAAAAATGGTGCTATTTTATGAATAGATGGCAATACAAATTTCATGGTAACAAATGCCAAACTCAAACTAACAAAAAGCAGCATCAATTTAATGCTCACAATTTTTTCAATTGAATTATCAAATGCAAACCATTGATTAACTGGCACATTGTAATCATAAGCCATTACTATTCCTGTAATAATTAGGATAAAAAGAGATGGCATTCCAATAGGTTCGAAATTTTTTCTAAAAACAGATAATTCTTCAAGTGAATTACTTTTGATTGCTTTTGGAACGTATCGCAATAATAATATCAAATGACCTCCAACCCAAATGGTTGCTGCTAACAAATGAATTATTAAAATGATCTGATGTTTCATGTGGAATACAAATATAGCTAAGCTAATGTTTTATACATCATTACAGCAGAAATATTCATGGCGCGGTTTTTAATTTCATTTGCTTTTGGTCCTTCAAAAAGTGTATCCACCGTTTGATTAAAAAGTTCATTCCAATGCTGAAAATGTTCTTGATTCATGGTACTTTTTTGATGTAATTCTTTATGAACTTGCATTGGACTTCCGCTATAATTAGCAGAATAAAACAAAATATTTTCCCAGAAATCATACATTTTAGGCAAATGCAACTCCCAATTTACTTTAGCTACATCGTTAAAAAAACAACCAATTATTGCATCAACTTTAACTTTATCGTAAAAAGTATTTACCAGTTTTTCGATGTCTTTTCTATTTCTTATATCGGTTTTCATGTTTTACAAATCTTTAGTTCTGAATTTTTTAAGTGAAATAAAAAAAGGAACAATCACCCATAAACACAGTAATGCAAACGACACCACCAATCCTAAAGAAGTTCCAAAAAAGTCTTTAAAAATAGCTCCTGTGTATCCCATCATTGCGGAAACATCAAGATGCAATAAAATTTGAATTCTAGCTAAATCAATCGGACTAAATGCAGTGACACCAACCATAGCATTTTCAATGGGATAATCTGAAAATTGGAATAATAAAAAGAGAACGATTCCATCAAATAACAACGCAAAAAACAGCCAGGTCATGATAGCAATTCCAATTCCTTTAGCTTTATCTCGAGTTAAAATGGCACTCAAAAATGCTAAAGCAACAAATACAACTGAAATCAAACATCCAATAATAATCATCATCAAACCAACCGAATCGGGCGAATTGATTAGCAGCGGAATTCCTGCACCTACAAAAAATGCTAAAACCATTGAAATTGAAAGCCCAAAAAACAAACTCAACCATATTTTTTTTCGTTTGATTGGCTGACTCAATAAAAGTTCTATAAATTCGGAACTATTGTACAAATAAATAGTTGCAAACAAAATAGAAACCAATGGAACTGTAAACAAAATCACATTCAAAATGGTTAAAATTCCCTTTGAAGAATTGTCTTCCAAAGCAAATGAACTCCAGGATAAAACAGCTAAAATTAGTGTGTAAGCCAAGATAATTTTGCTTTTTAAAATATCGAGTAATATTATTTTTATGATTCTGTTCATGATACAATTGCGAGTTTTGGATTCTGATTCTCGTACTGTTTTAATTTAAGAATACAGGCAATAGCTTTAGAAATTTTATCTTCACTTGTTTCTTTTTTTAAATCGGCTACTTTCTTATGAAAATGCACTTTTCCATCTTGCATAAAAATGATTTCGGTGATTAAATCGTCCAATTCGCTTAACAAGTGAGAGGTGATTAAAATGAGTTTGCCTTTTTCTTTTTCTTTTATGATTTTGTCTTTCAAAATTTCGGAAGCCAAAGGATCTAAACCAGCGGTTGGTTCATCTAAAATCAATACATCCGGATTGAAAAGAAATGCCAAAACCGCACTGACTTTTTGAGTAGTTCCACCAGAAAGTGTACGCATTTTTTTATCAAACATTTTTTCTAATTCAAATGCTTTAAGCAAATCTTCATCCAATTCTTGATTGGAATTTCTAATTTTCTTAATCATTTCAATAATTTGACCAATCGTCATATTATCTGGATAACGCCCAATTTGCGGCATATAGCCAATGTTTTCTCGATATAAATAATCGTTTAAAATGGACTTTTTATTGAACTCAATGGAACCTTTATCTGGCAAAACCATTCCGAGAATTGATTTGATTAAGGTGGTTTTTCCGCAACCATTCGGTCCAATTAAAGCGATACACTCTCCCTTTTCAAAAGAAAGATTTACATCGTTTAACACGTTTAGTTTTCCGAATTTTTTGTTTATATTTTTAATTTCTATCATAACGGCAACGATTTCATTAAAGGCGTTTTATCTATAAAATTATCCGGTGTAATACTCGGCAAAACTTTTTCTGATTTGTCTAAAAGCGTAATCATAAAACTTCGGTACAATAACATGGTCGAGCTGTTTTTTTCGGTTAAAACGGCAAATAAACTCAACGGATGATAAGGCACATCGCCTACTCCATTTTTGTCTAAATCGTAGCCTTCATATTTATCCCAAAAATTACTATCAAAAGTATTTAAAACCAAACTTCCATTGGTGCTTATATCGAAGGTGTTTTTCAGAAAATTATTATTTACCACCTCATTTTCCATACAACTGGCTTGAATCTTCATTCCCCATCCGTTAGATACAAAATCGTTTTTTTCGACTTTAATTCTTGATGTTCCTTCCATGTAAATTCCTGAAGTATTTTTGATGAATTTATTATTGAAAATATAACTATCGGATATTTCTTTGAGCAAAATTCCATAGGCCGAGTCACCCCAATTTTCTTCAAAAGTATTATTGAACATTTTAACACTTTTGGAAAACATCACAGCAACACCAGCACCATTATTTTTGAACAAATTGGTAATATAGGAATCGTCGTTGGAAAACATGAAATGCAATCCGTAACGGATATTTTTGGTAGAAATGTTTCTCCAAATAACCGAATTAGTTACAAATTCGAAATAGATTCCGTCGCGATGACCCGAAATTTTGTTTGCAATAATTTGTAAATTTTGACTTTTCCAGCAATGAATTCCGTTACCAATGAGTTGTTCTTCTTTGCCATACGCTTTGATTACGTTTCCTTTTACAAGACAATTATTGCAATTTTGGAGGTAAATTCCGAAGAAATTATTATCCAAAACATTGTTTAAAACCTTTACAAAAGTTCGGTTATACACCTTAATTCCACAGGGATCATCAAGAGCCGCAAAACCAGAATTTATAATTTTAAATCCTTGAACAACAACACTATCAGCCTTAACAGAAAGTACTTCTTTTTTGTTTTGACCGTCAAGAATTGGCAAGTTTTTTCCAAGAAAAACTATTTTTTTATTAATAACAACAGTACCTTCTTTGTAAATTCCGCTAGTTACCATTATCGTATCACCATCTTTAGCCAAAGCGATTGCCTGTTTGATTTTCTTTACAGGAAAATTTGCACCCACTTTGATGGTTGTTGCGTTAGTAAAAAACGTTACCAAAGATAAAATTGCTATGTAACAAAAATTTTTCATTTAATAACTCGTGTAAATTTCATTCCAAGTGGTTAATTCTGCATTTAATTTTGATTGGTATTCATTGGCTTGTTCATTTGTAGAAAAAACTACAAAATTGCCGTGCATTGGTGCGCTAATGGTTCCGCCTTTTACATAAAATCCTTTTTCAACTGGAATGAATTTGTTTTCCGTCAAATAATCGTTGGCAAACATTTTTAAGTTGGTCAAATTCGAATTCGCTTTAGCATATTGAATCATGCACGAAACGTCATCAAATTTGTAGATTCTTCCTTTATCGGTAATTAATTCACCTGCAAATTTTGAATTTGAAATTGTCATTTTACAAAAATCACAAGAGTCGGTATTCAATTTAATTGGGATTGGCTCTTTACTTCCGCAAGAAATTAAAGTAAAAACCGAAAGAAATAAGAAAATTGACTTTTTCATTTTTACAATTTTTTAGTATTAAATTTATATTCTTTTATTAGAATAAAAAACAATAATAGCGCAGCAAGCGTTAGCATCCAACCGCCAATATCTGGAATGGAATAAGCCGCAAAATTCAACAATTGTTTGTAACCAATTAGTGGCGGTTGATAAGACATTCCAGGAACTTTTATTGCTGCATCGGGATTAAGATTGTGACCGTATTCGTAATTCCATCTGTAAAAATCAATGGCTGCTAAAACAATAAAAACTATGTAAGAAATAAAATAAATTAAAACTGCTTTTCGTTTAGCTATAAAAATAAGCAGTAAAGAAACCAATGCAAAAGCACCAAAAATATAGGGTAGTACAGAGAATTCAAAAAAGTTTTCGGTGTGCAATGTTGCCATTCCAATGTAATGATTCAACCCATTAATAATATCTACATTTCCACCTATTTTATTGGCATGTAATTTTAAAACCAGTCCTTCAGGATATTGAGGTGCTTGTAATTCTATTTGCCATAAAGGCACAAACAATGAACCTATAAACAATGCTGCTACTACAAAAAGTAATACTTTAGAGAGCATTGAAATTTTTAAATTTTTCATTTTTTTTGTTTTAAAAGAAAAGTGATTAGCAATTAATGATTAGCAGGAAACTATTCACTAATTACTAATCACAATTCAATAAATTTTATTTAGTTGCTGGAGGTAAATTTGTTCCAACACTAAATGTTAACGGAACACTACTTCCTGCAGGAGATACTCTAATATATCCTTGCATTTCTTGGTGTAAAGCACTACAGAAATCGGTACAATAGAATGGAGAAATACCTACTCTATCTGGAACCCATTTAAGAGTTGAAGTTTCACCAGGCATAATTAGTAATTCTGCATTACTTGCGCCTTTTATTGCAAATCCGTGAGGCACATCCCAATCTTGTTCCAAATTAGTTACGTGGAAATACACTTCGTCACCCAATTTAATTCCTTCAATGTTATCTGGAGCAAAGTGAGAACGGATACATGTCATATAAACATCAACACGTTTACCATTTCGAACTACTTTAGCTTCTTTTTCACCTTTAGTTGCATAAGGATGTTTATTATCCTCTAATTTATAGAATTTCAACTGACCGTTGTTTCGAATTAAATCGGCTGGTGCTGCTTGCGCGTAGTGTGGTTCACCAATAGTTGGGAAGTCCAAAATGAGCTGCATTTTATCGCCACTGATATCATAAATTTGAGCGGATTGCGCTAATTCTGGACCCGTTGGTAAATATCTGTCTTTGGTAATTTTGTTGTAAGCAATTAAATATTTTCCAAAAGGTTTTTTAGAATCTCCACCAGGAATACACAAGTGACCAACAGAATAATACGTTGGAACTCTATCTAAAACTTTTAATGATTTGATATCCCATTTCACCACTTCAGAAGAAACGAAGAACGTAGTATAAGCATTTCCTTTTCCGTCAAACTCAGTATGTAATGGACCTAAACCTGGTTTTTGAACTTCACCGTGAAGAGCAGCTTCATATTTAATTACAGGAATACCATCATATTCGCCTTCAAATTGTTTGTTTTTGATGGCATTTTGCAATTTATCAAAACTAAATACCGGAATTAAAGCGGCTAATTTTCCTGAACCAACAATATATTCACCTGTTGGATCAACATCGCAACCATGAGGCGATTTTGGACAAGGAATCATATAACAAATGTCTTTTAATTCTTTTGAATCTAAAATAAGTACATCTGTTTTAATTTCTGATGATGCGGTATGGGTGCTTTCATTATACACATTGTGAGCATATCTAGTTGCAGTATGTTTTCCTTTGCCAGCTTTGATATATTCTTCAGCTTTTTTCCAGTTAACCGCCATGATAAAATCTTTGTCTTTTTGC
>CAZNWY010000032.1:0-35241 GCA_964577105.1 uncultured Flavobacterium sp. | reverse complement strand
TCGTTCACCAACACGTTAGCAAGTGATTGACCACCAGAAGCACCTACAATAGGAGCACCGTTATCATTCACAGCATCAATCACTGCATTAGTAACAGAAACAGTTACAGTAGCTTGATCACAGTTGGTTGGATTTAATTTTTCACAAATTTGGTAAGTTACTACATACGAACCAGAAGGCGTACCTGGAGCTACATTCACAGAACCATCCACAGGATTAAGAGTCACACCAGCATTAGTAGTTGACACCTGAGTTAAGTTAACTGTTGCTAAAGTAGCAGGGTTACCATTTAAAGTATCGTTCACCAACACGTTAGCAAGTGATTGACCACCAGAAGCACCTACAATAGGAGATCCGTTATCATTCACTGCATCAATTACAGCAGCCGTTACAGTTACAGTAACAACAGCTTGATCACAGTTAGTTGGATTTAATTTTTCACAGATTTGGTATGTAAGTGTATAGTTACCAGCAGGAGTTCCAGCAGCTACTACAACACTAGTACCTGATAAAGTTACACCAGCATTAGTTGAAGAAACAAAAGTTGTATTAACTTGAGAAGCTACAACAGGCGCACCATTTAAAGAATCGTTTACTAATACGTTTGCTAAAGAAGTTCCACCAGCAGCACCTACAATAGAAGCACCAGCATCATTCACAGCATCAATTACAGGAGCAGTAACAGTAATAGTTACAACAGCTGTATCGCAATTAGTTGGATTTAGTTTTTCACAAATTTGGTAAGTGATGTTGTAAGTTCCAGCAGGCGTTCCAGCAGAAACACTGATTTGTCCAGAAGTTGTATTGATAGTTGGAACAGGTCCACCATTAATCGCAACAGCAGGAACCGTTACAGATAAGTTTACTTGAGAAATAGTAACTGGAGTTCCGTTTAAGGTATCAGGACCATTACCATTAGAAGTTAAAACATTACCAGCGTTAGAATTACCAGTTGTACCATTACCACCAGCAATAGTATCGTTTACTGCGTCAATTACAGCAGCCGTTACAGTTACAGTAACAACAGCAGTATCACAATTAGTTGTGTTTGCTTTCTCACAAATTTGGTACGTTAGTGTATAGTTACCAGCAGGAGTTCCAGCAGCTACTACAACACTTGTACCTGATAAGGTAATACCAGCATTAGTTGAAGAAACAAAAGTTGTATTAACTTGAGAAGCAGAAATTGGATTACCATTTAAAGTATCGTTTGCTAATACGTTTGCTAAAGAAGTCCCACCAGCAGCACCAACAACAGATGACCCTGTATCATTTACTGCATCAATAATATTACATTTTGAAATTGTAAATGGAATATTACATCCTGTATTTCCTGGAGGTACAGCATAATAAGTAGTCGTTACTCCTGGTGTTAAAGGAAATGGATTAGTTGATGTATATTGGATAGAATTTGAAGTAACAGGATATTGATTGTAAAAAGAGGATCCTGTTGGGAAATAGGAAGCCACTTGACTAACATCAACAGTTGTGCTAGTATTACAGAAATATATGTTTCTAACTGTTGGTGTATTTTGACAATTAGTATTTACATAATTTGTTCCATTAATTTGCACAGTTATTGGTTGTGGTATTGGCTCACCAGCACAACTTCCAGTAGTACTATAACCAGATATAAATGGTTTTTCAGAAAGCTTGATTCCTGTGATGGCACCTGTTCCAGAAATTGAACCTACTACACTAAGTGCATTACCGCAACTTGAATTGCTCAAGATAGTACAATCTGTAGTAGTTGTTAATTTGAAAGTTAATTTTGCTAATAATGTATTAGGATCAGCAGGTAATGGTAATGTACCAAAATCCCATACAATTGAACCTGTCGAACCTAATGAAGGATCGAAATAAACATTATTAGGAGTTGGAAGTGGTGTAAATAAAATAGTTCCACTAGCACTTCCAGCAACATAAGTGGAATTGTATGGAATTGGAATAACAATTTTGTAATTATTTACAGCTTCAGTACCTAAATTTTTAATATTTAAATTAAAATCAACATTTTGTCCAGGTAAAGTAGTATAAGGTGGAGTAGTTACAGGCACATTGTTTATAGCTGTTGGCGTCAATATTCCTTCAGTTTCAGGTATATATGCATCAACAGACATGGCAATTGAGAAAATAGCATAAGTATCTCCTGCAGTTCCATATCTGAAGTTTGTAGACGTCTGGCTATTGCCTATAATAGAGTTGTTGGTATTAGGTAGTGTAAACATACTAATATCAATACCCGTGTTATTTTGTAAATTAGGATTTCTTGAATTTCCTCCAGTATTGATAGAAGAATTAAAGAAATTTGTGGCTGAATTACCACTATGACTCAAACTGGTATAATTTGTCGTAGCTAAATTTCTTATGCTAAAGTAGTCACCAGTCAAACCAACGTCACCTTCAGATGCCATCATACCTAATCTTACTCCAACATTACCTGTTTGTACAGTGTTAAAGCCAGAAACTGGTAAATCATATGGAGTAGTGTTAGTAGATACGATATAAGCGTGACCATCAAAAATGGTAACGTCACGATATTTCATTTTAGAGTTTTCGTACACAACGATTAAACCCCAACCACCAGAATATCCAGTACCACCACCATTTCCATCACGTAGAGCAATGTCGGCAGCTAAATATTCTCCAACTCCATATTGTCTTACATAATCAGTAACTTCAACGTAAGAAGAATAGATGTAATCACCAGTTGTAGTTGGATAATAAATATCAGAAGTAGATGCTAAGAATTGTGTATAACTTGTAGCACCAGGTCCTTTGAACATAATTTTTCGTTTGTCGAAATTTTTGGTGTACGAAGTACCATTAATTGTTTTTGTAACATTAAAGGTATTACTTGCTGTTCCCGATTGGTCGGCTCTACCAGTCCAATAAAGACCGGCATAAACAATTCTTGAACAAGATGGATTAGCTCCATTCTCTGTAGAAAGACTTAACGTTGCTGCAGACGAGTTGAAAGTTGGAGTTCCTCCAAGACCAGCAATGCTATTACCATCAACGTCAACATACACCATCGTATTGTTGTTGTTGTTGGTAGTATTCGAATAACTTTGTAATGTTAAATTGGTATTACCTAACATGGTAAAATCACCTTTAACATTATAAATCTTTTTGGTTGGAGAATACTGTGACGTTCTTTGAGTAAACGGCACCATCACCTGTGCATTTGCAGTAAACATAATTCCCAAAAGGAAAAATAGCTGCAAAAACAAAAAGATTTTTTTATTGGTTTTGTGATTTGAGTATTGATTTTTCATATGGTAAACTTTAATGACAAATTCTTTTTATTAAGCTCCTTTATCGCTTTTGAAAATTATTACGTAAGAATCACTGTAATTAGTTATAACTTTTGGGATGCTGTTTATATCGTAATTGAAAGTAGTTAAAATGTAAATGAATTTTACTTTAGGAAAAGTACCAACATTGCTCAAATCAATTTTGTTTTGAAAATCCTGAATGTTTTCCACACGGATAGTAATTAACTCAATGTCGTTTTTTGATAAATCTTGTTTGGTTAAAAGATTAAAACCTTTAACGTCAGTAAATAACGATTTTGGGTTAGAACCATAGTTCTTTACTACTCCATCATAAAAATAAATGGAGGGTTGAACTTCATAGACAAGATTTTTCAGTCTTGTAGCAGAATCATCGTTTTTCTTGAGCGAATTAACGTATGAATCTAAAGGATAAATGTTTATGTTACTGGCTTTGCTGTTTTGAGCAAACATACTCGAATGTGCAAAAACCATCATAAACAACAGAGCAATTAAGCTAATCACTCCCTTTTTTGTTCGGATAGGATTGTTCATATTTGATTTATTTGGGTTCATTTTATTGCTTTTTTTTCGATCTATTTTCATTTGTTTTTTTTCTATTTTCTAACAAATTTTTAGTTATTTTTTGTAATAATTTTCAAATTTAAATTGAAATGATTCTCAACAAGCATTTTTCCTTTGAATTGCTATAAAACTCGTTAAAATGCACAAAAATCGTTTTAGGAATAAAATCATCGATAAACTGCACTCTGACTAGCTTCTTTTATTTTTGGCATTTAAAAATTAACACTTTTTTTATTGTAACTTTGATATTTTCCTTGTTAAAATCTTTACCGAAAGTAGTTAGCTTTTTTAAATTGACCAAAAAAAATATCGACAAAGTGTAAAAAATAACGGATAAATGGCAAAAACATATGTTTTTTGTATATTAAATCCTACAAATAAATCAAAACATGAAAAACTTAATTTTAATACGACATGCAAAATCGACTTGGGAGTTTCCTGTTCAAGATTTTGATCGTGATTTAACGCAAAAAGGCATCGAAAACTCCCAAAAAATAGCACAACATACCTCACAATTGATTCAACCATCATCAATCATTTGGTCTAGTGCCGCAAAAAGAGCATTAGAAACAGCAAAAATTGTTGTAGGAAATTGGAAGTTACCGATTGAAAAAATTGAAATCAAAAGAGAATTATACACTTTTGATGGTATCAAATTGGAACAAATTGTTAAATCTTGCCCAAATGCAATTGATAATTTGATTCTTTTCGGACATAATAATGCCATTACAGATTTTGTTAATAAATTTGGAGATATTTTTATTGATAATGTGCCCACATCTGGTTTTGTATCCATTACTTTTGATACTAACGATTGGAGCACAATCAATAAAGGTAAAATAGAAAAAATTATATTTCCTAGAGACATTTAAAATGAATTCAGAGCATAATTACAGATACATCGATAGAGAAAAAAGTTGGTTAACATTCAATGCTAGGGTATTACAAGAAGCTGCAGATGAAGCCGTACCATTATTGGATAGACTGCGTTTTTTGGGTATTTTTTCTAATAATTTGGATGAATTTTTTAGAGTTCGATATGCCGCAATCAGACGATTAAGCCTTACTGGTGCTACTGGTGAAAAGGTTTTGGGAGGAATTACCGCCCAACAATTGGTTAAAGATATCACAGATATTGTAATCAAACAGCAATCGGAAAGCTTACGTATTTTAAGTATCATTGAAAAACAATTAGAAAAGGAAAACATCATTATTGTTGATGAAAATGAACTCTGCCAAGAACATCAAAATTTTGTACATGATTTTTTCATCCAAAAAGTCAGTCCAGAATTGGTGACCATTATCTTAAATGATTTAGATGAATTTCCATTATTAATGGATACTTCGGGATATTTAGCTATTAAATTGGTGATGAATTCAGATGAAAAAGCGAGTCTTCTGAGTTTGGTTAAACCCAAAAAAGAAATCCGCTATGCTTTAATCGAAATTCCCAAAAACATCAATAGAGTAGTGGTGCTTCCGCCTATTGGTGAAAAGCAATACATAATGTTGTTAGATGATGTTATTCGATACAATTTGAGTAGTATTTTTAATATTTTCGACTACGAAAGTATTTCGGCTCACATGATTAAAATCACACGCGATGCTCAATTAGACATTGATTCTGATATGAGTAAAAGTATGTTGCAGAAAATTGCCACTTCGGTAAAAGATAGAAGAATTGGCGAGCCGGTTCGTTTTGTGTATGATAAAACTATGGAAAAAGATACCTTAAATTTTTTCCTAAATCGAATGAAAATTGATGCATCAGATAGTATCATTCCCGGTGGTCGTTACCACAATCGTCGTGATTACATGAATTTCCCAAATTTAGGTCGATTCGATTTATTATACCAACAAAAAGAACCACTTCCAGTTGAAGGATTGTCGTTAGAAGGTAGTATTTTAAATAGAATTGCTCAAAAAGATTACTTAATTTTTGCACCTTATCAGTCGTTTTCTTATCTAATTAAATTTTTAAGAGAAGCGGCTCTAGATCCAAAAGTTACGATAATAAAAATTACGTTATACCGATTGGCAAAAAATTCTCAAATCATTAGTTCACTTATCAATGCTGCTAAAAACGGTAAACGAGTAGTGGTTCAAATTGAACTTCAAGCGCGTTTTGATGAAGCCAGCAATATTTCGTATGCCGAACAAATGCAACAAGAAGGAATTGAACTGATTTTTGGGATTAAAGGATTAAAAGTGCACAGCAAAATATGTGTGATTGATCGCCTAGAAGATGGAAAAATCAAACGTTATGGTTTCATTTCAACTGGGAATTTTAACGAATCTACCGCCAAAGTGTATACCGATGTGACGTTGTTGACAAGTCATCAGCAAATTTTAAAAGATGTTACTAAGATTTTCGAATTCTTCGATATTAATTATAGACTACATCGATACAAGCACTTAATCGTGTCGCCACATTATTCGCGTTCTAAGTTTTGTAAATTGATTGATAGAGAAATTCACAACGCACAAGCCGGCCGACCTGCTTATATAAATTTAAAAATGAACAGTCTTTCCGACTTTCAAATGATTGATAAATTGTATGATGCTAGCAATGCTGGGGTTAAAATGAAATTGCAAATTCGAGGCATATGTTCGCTAATTCCAGGTGTAAAAGGTATGAGCGAAAACATCGAGGCCATTAGTATTGTTGATAATTTCTTAGAGCATTCGCGTGTTTTTATTTTTTGTAACGATAACAATCCAGAAGTGTTTATTTCTTCAGCCGATTTTATGACTCGTAATCTCGATGGTCGTGTAGAAGTTACTTGTCCGATTTATCAAGACGATATTAAAAAACAATTAATTGATTCGTTTGAAGTAGGATGGAAAGGTAATGTAAAAGCGCGCTATCATTCAGAAAAATTAGATAATAAGTACCGCGTTCGTAAAGAAAATGAACCTGTTTTTAGAGCACAACACGAAACCTATAATTATTATAAAAACCAACAAGAAGATACTAATACTAATAAATTTTAATCCTCAAAATCTTTAATTACCTCTATATTATAAATGATTTCAATAAAAAAATATGCTGCAATTGATATTGGTTCTAATGCCATGCGATTGCTTATTACCAATATTGTAGAACAACAAGGAAAAGAAACGCAGTTTAATAAATCGGCATTGATTCGTGTGCCTATTCGATTGGGGCAAGATGCCTTTACGGTTGGCGAAATTACTCCAGAAAATATTGATAGAATGGTCGATGCTATGGAAGCTTTCCGACTTTTAATGAAAGTTTATAAAGTTGAAAAATATAAAGCTTGCGCGACATCCGCCATGCGTGAAGCCTACAATGGTAGAGAAGTGGCTGATATTATTAGAGAAAAATCTGAAATTGATATTGATATTATTGATGGTAAGGTGGAAGCTGCTATTATAGCTTCATCCGACTTACATAGTTTTCTGGCTACTGACAAAACGTATTTATATGTTGATGTTGGTGGAGGAAGCACCGAATTTTCATTGTTTTCTGATGGAAAAATGGTGGCTTCTAAATCGTTTAAAAACGGAACAGTTCGTTTGTTAAACAACATGGTAAACGATATTGTATGGGAAGAAATTGAAAAATGGATTCGAACCAATTGTGAACCTTACGAAAATATTACACTTATAGGTTCTGGCGGAAATATTAATAAATTATTCAAACTTTCGGCTAAACAACAAGATAAACCCTTGTCTTTTCTTTATTTAAATTCACAATATCAGTATTTAAATTCACTAACCTACGAACAAAGAATTGCCGAATTAGGATTGAATACAGATCGTGCCGATGTAATTATTCCAGCTACTCGAATCTATTTAAATGCTATGAAATGGAGCGGTGCACGACAAATTTATGTACCTAAAATTGGACTTTCTGACGGAATCGTTAAAGCAATGTATTTTGGTAAAATCTAAAAATAGTAAGTATGAAAAAAATCAAATTTCTTATCGGATTGAGTTTTTTATTGCTTTTCATTTCTTGTAAAAAAGAGGCAACTAACTCAACTTATTTCAAATCGGATGAAACTGGAATTCAAGTTGGTGGTGTAAAAATGATCACGATTGAAACTCCAAAAGGAAAGTTTAAAGTTTGGACCAAGCGTTATGGAAACAATCCAAAAATAAAGCTTTTGTTGTTAAATGGTGGTCCCGGAATGTCACATGAATATTTCGAATGTATGGAAAGTTTTCTTCCAAAAGAAGGCATCGAATTCATTTATTACGATCAACTGGGGACTGGTTTTTCAGAAAATCCAAACGATACTACCATGTGGGATTTGCCTAGATATGTGGAAGAAGTAGAACAAGTGCGTGTTGCTTTAAAACTTAATAAAGACAACTTTTACTTATTAGGTCATTCTTGGGGTGGTATTTTAGCGATGCAATATGCTTTAAAATATCAAGACAATTTAAAAGGATTGATTGTGTCTAATATGATGGCAAGTTGTCCGAAATATGGTGAATATTCTAAAGTTTTAGAAAAACAAATGAATCCAGATGTGCTAAAAACGATTAAAGAGTTAGAAGCTAAAAAAGATTATTCTAATCCTAAATATATGGAGTTGTTAATGGCTAATTTCTATAATCAGCATATTTTAAGATTGCCTGTAAACGAATGGCCAGAACCTGTAAATAGAGCATTTAGTAGATTGAATTCGTCATTATACATCACGATGCAAGGTCCAAGTGAACTCGGAATTTCTGGAAAATTAACTAACTGGGATGTTTCAAAAGAATTAAAAAACATTACCATTCCCACTTTGGTAATTGGAGCCAAACACGATACCATGGATCCAGAATATATGAAATGGATGGCAACACAATTTAAAAAGGGTTCCTATTTATATTGTGCCAACGGAAGCCACATGAGTATGTATGATGATCAGCAAACGTACATGAATGGATTGATTCAATTTTTGAAAAAGGGAAATGAATAAAAATCAAAAAGGCGATAAATTTAATTATCGCCTTTTTTAAATATCTAAATCAAACATCTTTTTCAATACTTCTAAATTTGGATTGATTTCGTTCAATCGGTTGAATTTATCTTGGGCTGTAAAAGCATTTTTGATTTTTACACTTTCGTTTACAACAACTTCAATAGAAATGTCATGATTGTGCAAATGACCACGCAAATAGCCGAGTAATTCGGGTTTGGCTTTTTCAAAATCAATTTTAGAGCCTTCGTTTGGTAATTCGTAAATGATTTTAGTACCTTCCAATTTAGGATCACTAATTCGCAATAACGATTCCATAATCATTTGCCCTTTATCGTTTAATCTTTGAGCATATTTAAACCAAAATTCCAACATTTGAGTTTCGGTAAAATCTTCAGTAGGCAATTGTTCTACTTGACGAACCACACCTTTTTGTGCTTCCATCATCTCTTTTTTGGCACGAATACTCGATAGCGATAAGGCAGAAACTTTGGGTTGGTCGTCAGTTGCCAGTTGAGGGTTAGCCGTTAAAGGTTTTGAAATTTCAGTGTTGGTTTCTGAATTTTCTACGGACTCACTTTTTTCAACTTTTTCTGAAGAAACAGCACCAACAGTTACTTCTTCAATGGTTGTGGTTGATGAAATCTCAATTTTTAATACTTCTGGTGTAGGAACCACAACATTAGTTTTCTGAGTTTCTACAATAGAATAACTATTGTTTCTATAATAAGTAGGCGGAATTATGAAATCAGCTTTTTTTTTTCTCCATCAAAGTTGATAGAGCACAATTGCATCAGTGTTAGTTCCACTAAAAGTCGTTGGTTTTGCGATGATTTGAATTTTAAATCACAATCATTTGCAATTTCGATAGCTTTTAATAAAAAGTCAGAATGGCATTTATGGGCTTGCTGACCATACATTATTTGGGCTTGTTCGCCAGCTTCCAATAAAACTAAAGTGGCTGGATTTTTACAAACCAATAAGTCTCTAAAATGACTAGCTAATCCTGCAATAAAATGATGTCCATCAAATCCTTTGGATAAAATATCATTGTAAGCAACCAAAATTTGTGGAATATTATTTTCCAAAATCAAATCGGTTACCTTAATATAAGTTTCGTAATCGAGTACGTTTAAGTTTTCAGTAACGGCTTGTCGTGTAAGGTTCGTTCCACAATAAGAAACTACTCTGTCAAAAATAGACAAGGCGTCTCGCATCGCACCATCTGCCTTTTGAGCAATAATATGTAAAGCATCGTCTTCAAATTGTACACCTTGACTTGACGCTACTTCTGCCAAATGCTCTTTAGCATCTTTAACGGTAATTCGTTTGAAATCAAAAATTTGACAACGCGACAAAATAGTTGGTAGAATTTTGTGTTTTTCGGTTGTCGCTAAAATGAAAATAGCATGTTTTGGTGGCTCTTCTAAAGTTTTCAAAAAGGCATTGAAAGCCGAAGTTGACAACATGTGAACCTCATCTATAATATAGACTTTGTATTGCCCGGTTTGTGGTGGTATTCTAACTTGGTCAATCAAACTACGAATATCGTCAACCGAGTTATTGGAAGCAGCATCCAATTCAAAAACATTAAAAGCAAAATCCTCATTGGGATCGTCATAGCCAGGTTGGTTGATTTTTCGTGCCAAAATACGCGCACAAGTGGTTTTACCAACACCTCTAGGTCCAGTAAATAAAAGGGCAGAAGCCAAATGATTGGTTTCTATTGCATTCAACAAAGTATTAGTAATAGCTTGCTGGCCCACAACATCTTTAAAGGTTTGTGGACGATACTTACGAGCTGATACTACAAATTGTTCCATGAAATTGTATTGGATTACAAATATAGATGGAATAATTACGAATTCCAAATTATGAATTATCAATTCAATTTACAATTCATAATTCGTAATTCATAATTGTTTACCTTTGCACCGCAGACCGCCTTATCGCTGTTCAGAAATGAAGAGAGGAAAGTCCGGACACCACAGAGTAGCATAGCGGGTAACACCCGTCAGTTCGAGTAATCGAATTAGGACAAGTGCAACAGAAAGCAGGTACAGGTAATGCTGTAGTGAAACCAGGTAAACTCTATGCGGTGAAATTTCAAGTATATCAACATTTAAGGATTACTCGTCCGTTGTTGAAGGGTAGAAAGATGGATCTTGTGAGTAATTGCAAGGCTAGATAAATGATAAGGCTCCGATTTTTCGGAGACAGAATCCGGCTTACAGGTCTGCTTTTTTTATAAAATTTTAAATTCCAAACCAATATTTCGGATACTTTCTATAGATATTGTGTGATCTTCTGAAAGATATTTTCGGAGTTTACTGATAAACACATCCATACTTCTTCCAGAAAAAAAATCGTCTGTTCCCCAAACGGCTTTCAGAACTTGTTCACGCTTTACCAATTCGTTTTTATGTTGAAATAGAAACAATAATAAGGAGGCTTCTTTTTCGGTAAGTTGCTGCGTTTTTACACTCGACTTCAATTCAAATCGTTTGGTGTCAAATGTAAAAAGACCAATTTCTATCTGATTGGGAATGGCATTTGAAAGGCTCCTTTTTTCGGTTCGTTTGATAATGTTCGTCAATCGCAATACCAATTCGTCGGCTTCAAAAGGTTTGACAATATAATCGTCGGCGCCCAATTTTAAACCTTTAATTTTATCTTCATTCTGATTGCGAGCCGTTAAAAACACAAATGGAATTTCAGGATTGAGATCTACCATTTTTTCGGCTAGAGAAAAACCATCAAGTATAGGCATCATAACATCTAAAACACAAATGTCAAAATAGTTTTTTTGGAATAACTCTAAAGCTTCTTCTCCATTTTTTGCCCAAGTTACCTCAAAGTTTTGAAGTTCTAAATACTGTTTTAAAACAGCACCAAAATCGATATCATCTTCTGCTAAAAGTATTTTTTTCATCCTATTAAATCGATGGAATACTAATGGTAAATATTGCTCCTTTTCCCAAATCGCTTACCACATTTATGGTTCCTTTGTGAGCTTTAATAATTTGGTCTACATAATACAATCCGAGTCCGAGTCCTTTCACATTGTGCAAATTTCCTTGTTCTACACGATAGAATTTCTCAAAAAGCAGCGATTGTTTATTTTTTGGGATGCCAATTCCGTCGTCTTGAATACTAATATTAAATTGGTCGTTTTGAAGTTCTGTTGAAATTGTAATGTTTTGACAACCATATTTTACCGCATTTTCTAAAACATTAGTAATGGCAGTAGTTAAATGAAATTTATCTAATAATAAAATGCTTTCAGAATTGGAAAGTTTCGATTGAATGGTAACGTTGGGATACCCCAAATGGAAGTCGTCGAGAATGGTTTTTACCAACGCATTTGGCTTTACTTTTTCTTTTTGTAACTCTATTTCTTCAAATCCTAAGGAGTTATGCATCACTTGATCAACAATATTTTGCAAACGCACATTTTGTCGACTAATGGTTTTAATCACCGAATTCATTACAGATGCATTTTCTTGAACCTCTTTGCGTTCTAGTATTTTAGTAGAAACCGATAACGTTGTTAAAGGCGTTTTCAATTCGTGAGTGATGTTGTTGATGAAATCGGTTTTTACATCGCTTACTTTTTTCTGTTTGATTAAAGCTCTAATGGCGATAACAAATAATGAAATGAGAATAATCATGGATAGAATTGACAAAATCAATACAGTTGCCATGCGTTGCAAAATAATTTGTTCCCAATTTTTTACAGAAACAAAAAGGGTATCTTCGGTTAAAACTTTATAACCCGAATTATCAAATCCAGCGGTAGTTCCAACATAATTTCTAACAGAAAAAGCATTATCCAACGAAGCCAAATTTCCATAAAGAATATTTCCAATCATGGGTTTTTCAGAAAATATGGTATCGGCTTTTTGCTCGGAATTAAATACGATGAATTTATTGGTTACAACTGCAAAATCAATTTTGTTTTCTGGAAATTCTTGATTGATTTTTTTTCGTAATAATTCGGTCAAAACATTACGATACGGATTGGATAGTAATTTACTTTTAAGTTGGCTTTTGAAGTTTTTATCATTGATGTAATTACTAAGCAATCGATTGTAATAAATGTCTTTGCTGTTCAGTATCGTCGAATCTAAATCGGTAAAATTATTAGTGATTTTAGCAATTTTCTCTTTTACTTCGGTATGAAACTGCGCCACTTTATAGTCGTAAGTGGTTTTAACCAAATAGTATTGCATAGCTGTAAGCGCTATTAAAACGATGGCTGAAAATCCGATTAAAAGATTAATTTTTTTCTTCATTGTATATTTCAATAGTTCAAAAATAAAGCATTTATTATTAAAATGAACTTTTAACCTTGCATTAACTTCCAATTAACTTTCGGATTTAAATACGAAATCACTATAAATTTATATATTTGAATGAAATCTAAAGAAAAGTAAATTTATGAGTGTTATTGTTAAAGTTTTAGAAGCCCGATTCATTACCCATAACGTAAAACGATTTGTTGTAGAAAAACCTTTAGATTTTGATTTCACACCCGGTCAAGCTGTCAATATTTCTATAAATCTTCCTGAATGGAAAGACCAATTGCGACCTTTTACTTTTACCTGTTTAAGAACAGCAAATTTCCTAGAATTTATGATTAAGATTTACAACGATCATAATGGAGTAACCAATATGTTAGGCAAGACAAATGCTGGTGACGAATTAATTTTGCACGATGTTATTGGTGCGATTCATTTTGAAAAACCAGGTATTTTTATTGCTGGTGGAACCGGAATCACTCCGTTTTTGGCTATTTTTAGAGAATTATACAAAAACAATAAGCTTAGAGGTAACCGATTAATTTATTCCAATCAAACAGTTGAAGATGTGATTGTCTATGAAGAATTAATGCGAATGTTCAAACAAGATTTTGTCAATGTTTTGACGCGTCAAGGAATTGTAGGTTATGTGGGAAAACGTATTGACAGGAATTTCCTAATCGAAAATATAGTAGATTTCAGTCAGCATTTTTACGTATGTGGTCCCGATACTTTGGTGAAAGACGTGGTTAAAAACTTGGTTGATTTGGGTGCCGATACAGAAGCAATGGTATTTGAAAAATAGAAGTTAATATCCAACTTTATTCATTATCAATTTCTTCTTCATCTTCTTCAAATTCATAGAATGAAAAAACAGAACCACCGTAGTTCTTCTGAAAAGAAAAATGCATCATATGGTCGAGTTTGGTGTGTTTAGAATGCTCCATAATCATCATACCATCAGCTTCCAAAAGTTCGTTTTCAAAAACCAATTCAATTAGTTTTTCAAATTCTTTTTGCGCTATTCCGTATGGTGGATCGGCAAAAATAATATCGTACGAACCTTTGTGTTTTTCCAAAAATTTGAACACATCACTTTTAATAGCAGTGATATTCAAGTCAAATTCTTTAGCTGTTTTTTTAATGAAATTCACACAACCCATATCGCCATCAATACTCGTAATGTCATGGCAACCACGCGAACCAAATTCGTAGCTAATGTTTCCTGTTCCAGCAAATAGATCTAAAACTTTCAATTCCGAAAAATTAAAATGATTATTCAAAACATTGAATAAGGCTTCTTTACTCATATCGGTTGTTGGTCGAACGGGTAAGTTTTTGGGTGCAGTTATGCGACGTCCTTTGTATTTTCCTGAAATTATTCTCACGAGTGTAAAAGTATAAAGTGTTCGCGATTTTCTCTTTCGGTGAAATTATTTTTAAAGTCAGAAACGTCAAATAACGAAATGTTTCTAATGTATTTGTAAGCTATTTGATAGTAAGCATCAGTTTCGACAATAGCTCCAATAAATTCCAATTTAAAATGTTCTGGATTCAACTGTAATTGCTCTGCTGTAAATAGAATGTAATAAATAAAGTCTTCGGGTGTTTTGTAATCAAACGAATTGTACAAATGCAATTTCTGATTTTGAATGATAACAATCTCAAAATGACTATCGCTTACATGCACAAACATTTTGCGTTCTTCATTGTTTTTAGACAAATCCAATAATTTTGAAATCAAAACACTATTGGCGTGTTTGTAATCAAACGAACCGTATTGATCAATAAAAAAATTATTCATGTTCACATACGGAATGTACACATTGTTCATTTCGTATTTTTCCAATTCGTCAAAAGTGAAAAAATCGGTTTCAAAAACTTTGGTATTGTATTGCAAATAGCTTCCTAAAAATTCTTCGTCAAACAACGCAGTGGGAACAAAAGCACAAAGATTGTTACTATGAATAATTACAATTTCGTCATAATTATGTTTCAGTTCCGGATTTTCTCTATACACCGAAGTAAACAAATCTTCAATTTTTGCACTTCGTTGAAAGCTGTCAAAAGGAATGTGTTGAAGTATTATTGGAGTATCGCTCAAAGTATCAAATACACAAAACGACAATCCATTCAAAGAAACTTGAATAGCTAGTTTTTTATAAGTTTTGTCTGTGATACTCATTTTTAAAATCGCATTTTAACATCGCAAACTTACAATTTTTATTTTTAAGGAGCGAATGGTTCGGGCATTTCTATAAACCGTATTCCTGCTTTGCATTCCAATCTTTTCTTTTGTTGCCTTCGAGTGCCTCAGGCAACAAAAGAAAAGGATTTCCATTACAATCAGGGCTAAATAGCCTTCCATTTACATAAAATCAGGTTTCTAAAACAACATTTTTTAAAAATCCGTTCCGTCCGTTTCATCTACGTTCCATTAATCAAAAAAAAGTAAAATACCTTGCGAACATTGCCCAAAACTTTGCGTACTTTGCGGTTAAATAATTATAAGTGGCCACCAAAAACTTCTATTCCATACTATCCAAAAGCTTTCCGTTTAATCCAACTATTAAACAAGAAGCCTTTTTTCAAAAAATCGCCGCATTTATTGAAAGCAATGACAACGAATCTATTTTCGTTCTAAAAGGATACGCCGGAACCGGAAAAACCACCGTAATTTCTACCATTGTAAACAACTTAATCGAAATTAATAAAAAATACGTTTTGTTGGCGCCAACGGGTAGAGCCGCCAAAGTCATTACCAATTATTCTAATAAGCCAGCCTTTACCATTCACAAGAAAATTTATTTTCCAAAGAAATCGAGTGGTGGTGGAGTGGCTTTTACCATGCAACAGAATAAGCACAAAAACACGATTTTTATTGTCGATGAAGCGTCGATGATTTCTGATGTGGCTGCCGAAAGTAAACTGTACGAAAATGGAAGTTTACTCGATGATTTAATTTCTTATGTATATAGTGGTGTCAATTGTAAAATGATTTTACTTGGTGATACGGCACAGCTTCCGCCAGTAAATTTAGATATTTCACCAGCATTAAATACCGATACTTTAGAACTAAACTACGATAAGAAAGTAGATTGGATCGAACTCGACGAAGTCATGCGTCAAGAACTAAACTCCGGAATTCTATACAACGCCACCGAATTGCGCGAATTACTCAAAGACAGTTTCATCACAGAATTCAAATTCAAGCTACGAGGTTTCAAAGATATCGTTCGTCTTACCGATGGTTACGATATTCAAGATGCTATTAACCAAGCCTACAGCAATTATTCTATAGAAGATACGGCGTTTATTGTACGTTCCAACAAAAGAGCGAATCAATATAATGAGCAAATTAGAACCAAAATCCTTGACAAAGAAAGCGATTTATCTACGGGTGATTTCTTGATGGTAGTTAAGAATAATTACTTTTGGTTGAAAGAAAAAGACGAAGCGGGTTTTATTGCCAATGGCGATATCATAGAAGTATTAGAAATTTATAGTTTCAAAGAATTGTACGGATTCAAATTTGCTAAAGTCAAAATACGAATGGTTGATTATCCGAACCAAATTCCGTTTGAAACCGTTTTGATTTTAGATACCATTAAAAGCGAAGCACCATCACTTACTTACGAGCAATCCAATCAGTTGTATGAAGAAGTGATGAAAGACTATGAACATCTAACAACCAAATACGCCAAATTTCAAAAAGTAAAACAAAACGAATACTTCAACGGATTGCAAGTAAAATTCTCTTATGCTATCACCTGCCATAAAAGTCAAGGTGGACAATGGAACACTGTTTTTATAGAGCAACCTTACTTGCCAGACGGAATCGATAGAGATTACATTCGTTGGTTATACACCGCCATCACTAGAGCCAAAGACAAATTGTATTTGATTGGTTTTAAGGAGGACAGTTTTGAGGAATAGTTTCCAAAAACACTTCGCGGATAAATCATGAGTTAATATTTTTTTTATATTTTAGCATAAACAAATAATCATAAGTTCATGCCAAAAATCAATCCACATTTAAACTATAACGGCAATGCCGAAGAAGCTTTTACCTTCTACAAATCTGTTTTTGGAGGAGAATTTTCTAAAATAATGCGATTCAAAGATATTGCAAGTGATGAATTTCCAATTGCTGAAGAAGAAGCCAATAAAATAATGCTCATTGCTTTGCCTATTGGTGACAATACCTTGATGGCAAATGATGTTCCTGCAAGTATGGGAACCACCAATGAAAACGAGCATCGTTCTAAAATTTCCATTGCGGCACAAAGTAGAGAAGAAGCAGATGCAATTTTCAACGGACTTTCTGTTGGTGGAACTGTTGAAATGCCGATTATGGATAGTCCTTGGGGTTCTTATTTTGGAATGTTCAGAGATAAATATGGTATTGAATGGATGGTAGAATTTAGCGGAAATTAATCTTCTACAATTGACAAAAAATCGTTTAAAAATAAAATATGACACAAATAAATCCTTACCTCATTTTCAATGGCGATTGCGAAGCGGCTTTCAATTTGTATAAATCGGTTTTTGGAGGAGAATTTCCTTATATAGGAAGATTTGGAGACATGCCTCCAGCCGATGGTCAACCCGAACTTCTAGAGGACGAAAAAAATAGAATCATGCATGTTTCTCTTCCAATTGGCAATACGGTTTTAATGGGAAGCGATAGCAATTCTCATGCAGGAACTGTAAAAATGGGAGAAAATATTTCCATCTCAATCAATACAGAAAGTAGAGTAGAAGCCGACAGATTATTTAATGGTCTTTCTGCCGATGGTGTTGTAAAAATGCCAATGCAAGATACTTTTTGGGGCGCTTATTTTGGAATGTTCATAGATAAATTTGGAGTACATTGGATGATTAATTTTGATGAAGTACCACAATAAAAAATAAAAAGGCTTATCGATTGAGATAAGCCTTTTGTTTTTAAAATATTTTATTTCGTTTTCGATTTTTATGATTTCTGATGTGGTTTATAGCATGAAGTTTATTCGTTAAAATGCCACCTTCATTTCTTATCAATCCGTATCGTAAATACAAGCCAAAGAAACTTTTATTGGAGTCATCATAATTACCCACAAAATCTATGTTTCCAAACACAAAACCAAAACCAAATTTGTCGGTTACTTGTGCGTATAGTGTAGAGGATATTTCCATCATAACTGGTGTTTTGGAGTTAAACATGTAGCCAGCACCCACCGATATTTCGTTACTAATAAAACCAAATTGACAAGCATCCATAGAAACTCTAAATTCGGTATATCTCACACTGCTGCTGTCTACAACCATGTGTTTAAATTCACCAAAAGCAAGTCCAACGTCAACGGCTCCAAATGATTTTCCAAATTCAAAATTTCGTGTAACTCTTTGCGAAAGGGTTTCACCTTTGGTATCGCTTCCAGTAGTTAATGCAGTAAACATCGAACGAGCATACCACGAACTTTTTACAGTAACAACAGTGTCTTTTTCTACAACTTGTAAAGTGTCTTTACTTACTTGTCCATAACCGAAAAAAGAAAGCAAACACATTAATTTCAGAATATGCCTCATAGGATATTGTTTTAAGATTGCTAATATATTTAAAATATAGTTTGCTAAAGACATTCGTAAAGAAATTCCAACCCATATTTTTTTTAATATATTTGTGCCACAAGTTATGCCTTATGAAAGTTATTGCCGTAATACCAGCGCGTTATGCCTCTACTCGTTTTCCTGCTAAATTAATGCAAGATTTGGGTGGTAAAACAGTTATTCTTAGAACTTATGAAGCCGCTGTAAATACCAATTTATTTGATGATGTTTTTGTGGTAACCGATTCTAATTTGATTTTTGATGAAATAGTTTCTAATGGTGGTAAGGCCATTATGTCTATAAAAGAGCATGAAAGTGGCAGCGATCGTATTGCCGAAGCGGTAGCTAATTTAGAGGTTGATATTGTAGTAAATGTTCAAGGTGACGAACCATTTATAAATAAAGAACCACTCGAGAAAGTTATAGAAGTATTTAAAAATGATGTTGATCACAAAGTCGATTTAGCGTCATTAATGCGTGAAATTTCCAACGAAGAAGATATCAATAATCCTAATAATGTAAAAGTTGTGGTTGATCAAAACGGATTTGCATTGTATTTTTCGCGTTCTGTGATTCCATATCCAAGAGAGAAAAATGTAGGGGTTCGTTATTTTCAACACATTGGTATTTATGCTTTTCGCAAGCAAGCTCTTTTAGATTTTTATTCTTTACCGATGAAATCACTAGAAGCTTCAGAAAAACTGGAACAACTTCGTTATTTAGAATTTGGAAAACGAATTAAAATGGTTGAAACCAATCACGTTGGCATTGGAATAGACACGCCTGATGATTTAGAAAAAGCAAGAAAAATGCTTGGTTAAGCAATTTCATCATTGTCAAAATAGCCTTTACTTTTGACTTTGGTAGAAAAGAAATTTAAAAATAGTATTACAAAAGACAAGAAGAACATAGCTTGTAAACTCACCAACATTTTTCCATAAGTGGTTACAGGATAATAATCTCCAAAACCTATCGAATTCGAACTCACAACGCTAAAATAAATCGAATCAAACCAATGATGAAAAGGTTTGTTCATGTTATTTCCTAATGTGTATAAAACGCCAAAAGAAATTACAATTTCTAAATAGTTAAAAAATAATAGCAACATAGAGCGTTTGTATGATCTTGGGCGTGAAAATAAATCTGAAGCAAAAATTAACGTTGGGATGTATAAAACGGTTTCTAATAAAACATAGACTAAAATCCAAATTAAAATAGGATGGTCTTGCCAATGGTTTTTTAGAATCAAAATTGGGAATATAAATTTTGCCAGTATATAAAAATCCATGGCTAAATCTTGATATTCATGTCCTTTTTTGCAAGCGAGATATTTGATGTAAATTCCAGGAAAAAGTAATTGTGATATCGATAAAAATAAGCGAACTATTTTTTCAATGCCATTATCATCTTGATGATCGTTATTCCAAATAGCTCGAATGTTCAAAATACGTTTTTGAATCGAATTGTATTTTGGTTTGTAGGTTTCAGAAACTTTACCTAGTAACAACTTTTTTAAGAAGCCTTTACTTTTCATTGTGTAAGTTTTTTTATAGTAAATAACTCATTGTGAATTTCTACTTTTGGGTACATTCGAAGTGAATAAGAACTGTTAAATTTCTTTTTATAATCTAAATTTCTAATACGATCTTTTTCGCTAATGACCATCGTGTTAAATAAAATAAATCCTTCATTTTTTAAAAGAAAATTGATTCGATTGATGAAAAAATCTTCAAATAAAAAGTTTGGCATTGTGGTATCTTGAAAGATGTCAATGATAATTAAATCATATTTTTCTTTGGTTTTTAGCACAAATTCAAAAGCATCATCCACAATCAATTCTAAATTTTTGATTTCATCCAATTTAAAATATTGGTTTGCAATCTCAACAATGTCTTTATCTATTTCAACACCAGTAATTTTACCTTTAAATTTCAATTCATCTACCAAAGTTTTAATAACGCTCCCACCGGCAACTCCAAGAATCAGAATGTTTTCAAAATTTTTAATACGTTCAAAACCAATATATTTTAGCCCTTTTCTCAAAATACGCTGTAAACTTCCATAAGAGTAATTGGTATTTTCACTATCAAGAACTAATTCGCCGTTGTTCCAAGTAACTTCTAATGTTTTACTTAGCTTAGATTTTTTTTTATAAACGTTTATCGGAATGAAGTAACTTAAAAATTTGGCAATCATAAAATATATTTTCTCAAAAATAAGAGATTAATGTTAAATTTACGCAAAATATTCGAGATGAAGAAACGACTTTACGAATTTATTTTCTTTCGATTGATGGGATGGAAAATAACTGGAAGTTTTGATGAAAAAATTAAAAAATGTGTCATTGCAGTGATGCCACATACCTGTAATTTTGACTTTTTTATAGGATTATTTGTTAGAGGTATTGCCAATCAACAAATGAATTTTGTAGGAAAAAAAGAACTTTTTATGTTTCCTTTTGGCTACTATTTTCGCTCTATTGGTGGCGCACCTTTAGATAGAAGTGGCGGAAAAAATTTAGTCGATTCCATAGTAGATATTTTTAACAGTCGTGAAGTTTTTAGATTGGGTATTGCGCCCGAAGGAACTCGAAAAAAAGTCACCGAATTAAGAACAGGATTTTACTATATTGCTTTAAAAGCAAATGTGCCTATCGTTCCAGTGGCTTTCGATTTTAGTAAAAAAGAAGTCAAAATAGGTTCGCCAATGTATGTTACAGGAGCATTTGATGAAGAAATGAAAGTGTTTTTAGAATTCTACAAAGGGGTAAAAGGCAAATTTCCAGAACGACAATATCCAAAAATACCATGATCGATTATATAGAATTACACAAACAGTACAAAGCTAATTCCTTGTTTGGAAGATACATTACTTTAAAAGATATTGAGCAGCTTTTGCAACAATATTCCACAGAAGTGATTGGGAATTCGGTGCAACATAAACCAATTTACAAATACATTGTAGGCACTGGCAAAATTAGAGTGTTTATGTGGTCGCAAATGCATGGAAATGAAAGTACTACAACCAAAGCATTATTTGATTTTTTTAATGTAATTCATTCTGATGAAGCTATTGGCAAACAATTGCTGTCTCAATTTACATTTTGCTTTTTGCCAATGGTCAATCCAGATGGCGCCGAGTTATATACGAGAGAAAATGCTAATAAAGTTGATTTGAATCGCGATTCTGTCGATTTAAGTCAGCCCGAAAGTCAATTACTACGCACAACTTTTGACGATTTCAAACCGCACTTTTGTTATAACCTTCACGATCAACGTTCCATTTTTGGTGCTGGTACTTCAGGAAATGTTGCTACGGTTTCTTTTTTAGCGCCTTCATATAATGAAACACGTGATATTAATGAGGTTCGTTCAAAAGCTATGAATGTTATTGTTGCCATGAATGAGGAATTGCAAAAGCACATTCCTAATCAGGTTGGGCGTTTTGATGACGGATTCAATATGAATTGTATTGGAGATAGGTTTACGTCATTAAATGTACCTACTATTCTATTTGAAGCGGGTCATTATCAAAACGATTATTATCGAGAGTTTACTCGTAAAATGATATTCATTGCATTAATTTCTGGATTACGACATATTTACGAAAACGATGTAGTTAGTAATAAAAATGTAGATTATTTATCAATTCCTCAAAATAATATCGTTTTTTATGATTTTCTTTATAAAAATGTTAAAATAAATTATGATGGTAAAGAAATAATTACGAATTTTGCCGCACAATACAAAGAAGAACTTATTGATGGTACAATCCAATGGAATGCTTATATAGCTGAAATTGGTGATTTAAAAGGGAAGTTCGGTCATTATCAATACAATGCACACAAAATGATGTATTCTGATGATGAGTTTAATTTTCCGAAAATCGATCAAAAAGCGAATTTTTGTTTAGGAAAAGACATTAAATTTGTTAATGGTTTAAAAAAATAACAACGTATTTTGTTTTTTATTAAATAAAATACATTAATTTGTGTTGTAATTTAAATAATAAAATAAATTAGTAATTATGAGTAAGTTTCGTTTAGATGAAGTAGATCACCAAATCCTTGATATGTTGATTGACAACACAAGAGTTCCGTTTACAGATATCGCTAAAAAATTATTAATTTCTGCTGGTACGGTGCACGTAAGAGTTAAGAAAATGGAAGATGCCGGAATCATCATGGGTTCTTCGTTGACGTTGGATTATGAGAAATTAGGATATTCATTCATCGCTTACGTTGGGGTTTTCTTAAATAATACTTCACAAACTAAATTTGTTTTGGAAAGAATCAATGAAATACCTTTTGTTACGGTAGCTCATGTAACCACAGGTAAATTCAATATTTTCTGTAAAATTCGTGCTAAAGATACTAAACACGCCAAAGATGTTATCTTTATGATTGATGATATCGAAGGTGTTTACAGAACAGAAACAATGATTTCATTAGAAGAAAGTATCAACGATAAAAAACGCTTGATGCACACAATTTTCAAAGATATTTAATCTTATATACCATAATAAGTTATAAATTTAAACCTCAAGTACTTGCTTGAGGTTTTTTTGTATATTTAAAATTCAATTTGATAGTATGTATACACTTCCTAAAATAGAACGATTCAATCAAAATGTGCTTTCTAAGTACCATATTTACAATAGTGTTTTTATCACGTTGCCCTTTGATGCGATTGATAATACTGGAGTTTTGTTGCCTCTTTTCAGTGAAGTTTGTGATTCAGGATTTAAAAATCTACTCACGCCAGTAGAAATTGTAAATTCATTTTCTCAAAAATACTTAGACAATGCCACTGAAGAGGAAAAAATTAGTTTGATGTTTCGATTCATTCAGTATGTTGAACGTCAAATTGTGTTGTTTGATGCCATTGAAGATGCTGCTTTTCCTGTTGTTAATAATATGGAAGGAAAAGGTTCGTTAAGAGATATTAAAGAACGAACCGACACCAAAGAATTGCGACAAGAACTGATTTCTTTTTTAGAAGAATTCAATATTCGTACTGTTCTAACGGCACATCCAACCCAATTTTACCCAGGTGCTGTATTGGGAATTATTACCGATTTGACAGCGGCAATACGTGATAATGATTTGATAAAAATTGAAAAATTGCTGGCTCAATTAGGTAAAACACCTTTTATAAAAAAAGAAAAACCGACACCATTTGATGAAGCCGTAAGTTTGATTTGGTATCTCGAAAATGTTTTTTATCAAACTTCCGGTGAGATGTTGCAATACATTCAGAAGAATATTTTTAAAGAACAACACATTAAAAATCCTATTATTAATTTAGGTTTTTGGCCAGGTGGTGATCGAGATGGAAATCCGTTTGTGACTTCTGAGATAACGTTACAAGTGGCTAATCGACTTCGTACTTCAATTTTAAAATGCTATTACATCGACATTCGTAAATTGAAAAGGAAATTGACCTTTTCAGGTATAGATATCATTATCGCTGAGGTAGAACATAAATTGTATCGCTCAGTGTTTTATTCTTCTGGTGAAATTTTTATTTCATTAGCTGAATTGAAGGACAAAATCAACCAGATTAAATCAATTTGTATAGAAAAACACCAATCTTTATACTTGGATGAAATCGACGATTTACTAAATAAAATTAATGTTTTTGGTTTTCATTTTGCGACGTTAGACATTCGTCAGAATAGTAAAATTCACGATAAAGTTATCAAAACCATTTTCAGTTCTTTGGAATCAAATCATGAAGAATTTAAGAATTATTTTGATTGTTCAAATGAAAAACGAATGGAGCTACTTTCATCCATATCAGGAACTGTTTACTCTGATTTATTCGATGATGACACCGTGAAACAAACGTTAGATTCTATTTTTGCCATGAAAAAAATACAAGAAAATAATGGCGAATTAGGAGCTAATCGATATATCATTTCCAACAACGAAAGTGCTTTGAATGTTTTGGAAATATTCACCTTGTTTAAACTGTGCAATTGGGAAAATCCATCAGTTGATATTGTACCTTTGTTTGAATCGGTAGACGATTTACAACATGCCGATACCATTATGGAGCAATTGTATACTCACAAAGATTATGCAATTCATTTAAAAAATCGAGGTAACAAACAAACCATAATGCTTGGTTTTTCTGACGGAACCAAAGATGGTGGCTACTTGATGGCCAATTGGGGAATTTATAAAGCCAAAGAATCAATTACCAATATTTCTAGAAAATACGGAATTAAAGTAATTTTCTTCGATGGTCGTGGCGGACCTCCAGCTCGTGGTGGAGGAAAAACACATAAGTTTTATGCTTCGTTGGGTTCGACTATCGAAAACCAAGAAATTCAATTGACGATTCAAGGTCAAACGATCAGCTCTAATTTTGGAACTCCAGAATCGTGTCGTTACAATTTAGAAAATCTTTTGAGTGCTGGAGTTTCGAATAAAATTTTTAATAATGAAGACGCTAATTTGTCTGATCCCGATAAAAAAATTATTGACGAATTGGCACAAATTGGTTACGACAAATACATCAGTTTTAAAAGCCATCCCAAATTTATACCCTATTTGGAAAAAATGAGTACGTTAAACTATTATTCTAAAACCAATATTGGAAGTCGACCATCCAAGCGAAATGCTTCCGATCAACTCAATTTTACCGATTTAAGAGCCATTCCTTTTGTAGGATCATGGAGTCAGATGAAACAGAATGTTCCTGGTTTTTTTGGTGTTGGAACCGCTTTGCAATCTTATGAACTTTCTGGAAATTGGGATAAAGTTCAAACGCTTTTCGATTCATCGCTTTTCTTCAGAACACTTTTAGAAAATAGCATGATGTCTTTGGCCAAATCGTTTTTTCCACTAACACAATACATGCGAAATGACGAGGAATTTGGAGAATTTTGGCAAATTATTTACGATGAGTTTTTATTGACCAAACGACTTTTATTGAAGATTGCCGGACATCACGAATTGATGGAAAATTACCCAGATGGGAAAGCTTCTATAAAAATGCGAGAAGATATTGTTTTACCTTTGTTGACCATTCAGCAATATGCATTCATGAAAATTAACGAAATCAAAAAGGGTAGTGGTGATGAAACACTTCTTGCCGTTTATGAAAAATTGGTAACCCGATCGTTATTTGGAAATACTAACGCTAGCAGAAATTCTGCTTAATAAAAATAAATATGAAACCATCTCAATTACAACCTACAGAATACGCATCCTATTATGGAAACTATATCGCTCAAGTTTCAGAAGAATATACACTGATTGAAGAACTTGAAATTTCGTTGCATCGATTTATAAAATTTGTACAAAATATTCCGATGGATAAATTTGATTACCGCTATGCAGAAGGCAAATGGACGATTAAAGATATTATCCAACATATTATTGATGCCGAACGTGTTTTTGCTTATCGTGCTTTGCGTTTTGCAAGAAATGATAAAACGGCCTTGCCAGGTTTTGATGAAAACGATTATGTAGATGAGGCAAATGGAGGAAAAAGAAGTATTATGGATTTGTTGAATGAATTATCAGCTGTAAGATATGCTACCATTTTTCTATTCAAATCTTTTTCAGAAGAGCAACTTTTAAGAATTGGAATTGCTAGTAATAATCCAATGTCGGTTCGTGCCCTAGGTTTTATAATGATTGGTCATCAAAATCACCATCAAAAAGTATTTGAAGAAAGATATTTGTAAATGCAAAGTACAAAGTTAGAAGTACGAGATAATTTAATATAAAAAATCCCAAAATTAGATAGTTCTAAGTTTGGGATTTTTTCATTTCGTACTTCGTGTTTCAAACTTCGTACTTTATATTATTCTTCGTCGTCGTCATCAAAATTGTCTGATGTTTCAAAGTCATCTTCATCATCGTCGTCGTCTCCATCGTCTGAACCACCTTTGTCTTTAAGTAGATCTACTTCTTCATCGTCGTCGTCACTTGGTAAATCATCATCATCCAAATCAAGACCTTTAACTGGTGCAATTGGTTCGATTACTGCATCAAGATCATCATCTTCATCAAATTTCTCCATTCTGCTAGCCAATTTAGTACTCACTTTTACTAAATAAATAGTATCTTCTGTTCGTACTTCAACAGCTTCAACAAGTTCGTTTTGTGCATTTCTAAAACGAATAATATCAGAATCATCATATCCGTCAGGAAATTTCTCTACTAATAAGTTTAAAATATCGCCAGTTAGCTTTGCATAATCAACAATAACTCTTCTCATAAAATGGTATTATAAATCTAATAAATAAGCAAAAATTAATGGAGCAACAATAGTAGCATCCGATTCAATGATAAACTTAGGTGTATGAATGTCTAATTTACCCCAAGTGATTTTTTCATTTGGAACCGCACCAGAGTACGAACCATAACTAGTTGTAGAGTCAGAAATTTGACAGAAATAGCTCCAAAACGGAATGTCATGCATTTCCATATCTTGATACAACATCGGCACCACACAAATTGGGAAATCTCCAGCGATACCACCACCAATTTGGAAGAAACCAACTCCTTTACCACCAGAATTTTTTGGATACCAATCGGCCAACCACATCATGTATTCAATACCACTTTTCATGGTTGTGGGTTTGAACTCACCTTTAATACAGTAAGACGCAAAAATATTACCCATAGTACTATCTTCCCATCCAGGAACTACAATTGGTAAGTTTTTTTCTGCTGCTGCAACCATCCAAGAATCTTTTGGGTCAATTTCGTAATATTGTTCTAAAACACCAGAATTCAGCATTTGATACATAAATTCGTGTGGAAAATAACGTTCACCTTTTGAGTCAGCATTATTCCAAATATCATATAAGTGTGATTGTAATCTTCTGAAAGCTTCTTCTTCTGGAATACAAGTATCGGTAACTCTGTTATAATGATTTTCTAACAAATCCCATTCTTCTTGAGGCGATAAATCTCTGTAGTTAGGAACTCTTTTGTATGAATTGTGAGCAACCAAATTCATGATGTCTTCTTCAAGATTGGCTCCAGTACATGAAATAATGTGTACTTTGTCTTGACGAATCATTTCTGCTAACGATTTTCCTAATTCAGCGGTACTCATAGCACCAGCTAAAGTAATCATCATTTTTCCATTTTCTAATAAATGTTGCTCATATCCTTTGGCAGCATCTACTAAAGCAGCTGAATTGAAATGAAGGTAATTCTTCTCAATAAACTGACTTATTGGTCCTTTGCTCATTTTGTATGTTTATGTTTATTTGTTGTAGTTTGGAGTTCAAAGAAAAACTTTTTTTTGAAAACTTCAAACTGTTTTTTTACTTTTTATTGTAACCTAAAATTCTCATCACATCTTCTGAAGTTTGTTGTTCAGAAAAGACTTCTGTGGCTAAAATTCCATTTTCATCACGATCAATAAGAATGTGTTTGGGTTGTGGAATTAAGCAGTGGTGTAATCCACCAAAACCACCAATGGTTTCTTGATATGCTCCAGTATTGAAAAATCCAATATATAAAGGTTTCTCTTTATTGTATTTTGGCAAATATACCGCGTTCATGTGTTGTTCAGAATTGTAATAATCGTCGCTATCACAAGTCATTCCGCCTAACAAAACCCTTTCGTAGGTATCGTTCCATCGGTTTACTGCCATCATTACAAAGCGTTTGTTAATTGCCCAAGTATCGGGTAAAGTGGTGATGAATGACGAATCAATCATGTTCCAATTTTCTCTATCGTTTTGTTTTTTCTGATACAAAACTTTATAAATAGCACCACCAGATTCTCCTACAGTGAACGATCCAAATTCAGTAAAAATATGAGGTACTGGTACTTCTGCATCATCACAAGCAATCTTAATTTGATTTAAGATTTCTTCAACCATATATTGGTAATCGTATTCGAAAGCTAATGAATTTTTAATAGGAAATCCACCACCAATATTTAAACTATCCAAAGTTGGACATTCTTTTTTTAGTGCAATGTACACTTTCATACATTTTAGCAATTCGTTCCAATAATAGGCAGTGTCGCGAATTCCAGTATTGATGAAAAAGTGTAACATTTTTAGTTCTACCTTTTTATTTTCTTGAATTTGTTTTCTGTAAAATGGTAGAATGTCTTTATATCCAATTCCTAAACGAGAAGTATAAAACTCAAATTTAGGTTCTTCTTCGGCAGCAATTCGAATTCCGATTTTAAATTTTCCTTTGATTTGTTCTTGAAGTAAATCTAATTCTTCAAAATTATCGATAACAGGTATGGTGTTTTTGTGTCCGTTATTGATGATACGAGCAATATTTTCGATGTATTCATCGCGTTTAAAACCATTACAAACTACATAAGTATTCTTGTTGATTTTACCCGTTTCCATCAAATTTTCTACGATATTAATATCGTAAGCAGAAGAAGTTTCAATATGAATTTTATTCTTGAACGCTTCATTCATAATGAATTCAAAGTGTGAACTTTTGGTGCAATAACAATAGTAGTATTTTCCATCATAATTCAACTTATCCATTGCTTTTCTAAACCAACCTTTGGCTTTGTTAATGTTTGTTGAAATTTGTGGTAAATAGGTAAACTTTAATGGCGTACCATATTGTTCTACTAAGTTCATCAAATCGATATTGTGAAACTGTAGTGAATCTTTATTTAGCGAAAAACCTTCTTGCGGAAAGTAGAATGTTTGATTGATTAAGTCGTAATATTTTGTATTCATTGAAATAATTATGTTTGAAAGATTAATTTTATGACCAAATTAAGTTTCATTCAAACTCTAATATTTGCATATACAATAGGTAGTTTTGGAGTTTCCGTTTTGAATAACTCTAAAAACAAACCTAAAATAGTTCGTATTGAGGTTAAAAAAGCAACACATAGCACCTGAAAACCGCTAATCGATTTTAGTGTAAAAGTGTTATAAGTAGTAGTGTCGCTATTGTTTATCATTGAGGCAAATGTAAAAATAAAAATTAGCGAATTGCAAAATTTTATGTAAAAAAATATTAGTTTTTATAATTCACAAAACTTAAGGTAATTAATTCGTTTTCAACGGTTTGATTTATTGCCGTGTTTCCTATGCTGTTCAACAAAGCAAATTGCACTTTTCCATACTCATTTTTCTTGTCGTGAATGAGTAATTTTTGGATGGATTCAAGGTCATTTTCATCAAAATTGTAAGGCTCATAAATATCGGTAAGTGTATATTTAATTTGATGAAATTCTTCGTTTGAAAGCAACCCTTTTTTCATCGAAATATAACTTTCCAAAATCATTCCAATGGCAATGGCTTCGCCGTGAAGTAAAGGATTTTCGCTATTCAGAAAATGACTTTCAATGGCGTGACCTAGAGTATGACCAAAGTTCAATGCTTTTCGGATGCCATTTTCGGTTGGATCTTGTTTTACAATTTCGTTTTTAATTTCAATAGAACGATAAATTAAAGCATCAAAATCGGCAAAATCAATATCCGATAAATTTAAAAATTGTTCCCAATAGTTTTTGTCATAAATCAATCCGTGTTTCAACATTTCTGCCAATCCAGAACGCATTTCTCTTTGAGATAATGTTTCCAAAAAAGTTGTATCGATGAGCAACATTTTCGGAACATTAATAACACCAATTTGGTTTTTTAAAGTACCTAAATCAACACCGTTTTTACCACCAATAGAAGCGTCAACCATACCCAATAATGTGGTTGGAACATTGATAAAATCGATACCTCTTTTGAAAGTAGATGCTACAAATCCACCAATATCAGTGATTACGCCACCACCAAGATTGAGGATTAGGCTTTTTCTGTCGGCACCCAATTCAGAAAGTATCGACCAAATTTCAACACAAGTAGTAATGTTTTTTAGTTCTTCTCCAGCTTCAATTTCAATAATTTCAATAGAAATGTCGGTGGCTATGTTGGGTAAGAAATTCGGCAAACAATATTCGTTGGTATGCTCATCAACCAATATAAAAATAGAAGAATATTTTTCCTTTTTTAAAATTGAATTTAAAGATTCATAACCTTGTTCATTAAAATATATGGAGTAACCGTTCGCTTCTATTGCTTGCATAAATTGTGTATTTCCCGCAAAAATACATATATTATTCTATCACAAAATATTTTATACTGCATTCAAATTTTGTTTCTAATAAAAAAGGTGTAAATTTGTTTAATATTTAATTTAAAAAGTTAAACAAAATATTTTGAAACCAATTATTGCTACCATAGAAAAAGATAATTTATCCGAAATTCAAATCGATAGAATTATTGAAATGGCTTGGGAAGACCGAACTCCTTTTGATGCCATTAAATTTCAATTCGGATTGTCGGAAGCCGAAGTAAAAGCACTGATGAAGCGAGAACTGAAATTTAGCAGTTACAAACTCTGGCGCGATCGTGTTGAAAATTGTAAAACCAAACATGCAAGTAAGCGAGTTGAAGAAATCGACCGTTTCAAGTGCACTAGACAACGCGCTATATCCAACAATAAAATTTCAAAACGATAGTACAATGGAAAAGAAAAGACCAGATAATGTGGTATATTCTGAAGAAAAAGGATATCATGCAAGTTTGTTGAGGTATTCTACCAATGTAGGTGCTCCTGCTATAAAAGTAGACGATGTGGTATCTTGGAAAAGTAGAGGGATTAGTAATGTAAACAAACAATTGGAGAGCAAATTCAACGAGCTTAAAATGCAGTATGAGAATTTGATGAGAGAATATGAATGGAATGAATTGGTGTACAGTTCAAAGTTTTCTTTCGAACCTGTTATTGGCGAAATTTACCATTTGTATAGAGGCGACGATGGCATTAATTTTCTTTCGTTGATTTCGCCTCAAGAATGGAATAAAGAACACATCGGCACTTTTCAATTGAATAGTGATAAAAAATGGGTGGTAATTGAATAGTCATGAACAAGCTAAAACACATCACATCTGAAACCATAATGACTATGGAAAAACAAAAAAGAGTTCACCTAATTAATAGTTTAGGCGGATTTAAAAGTGTTGCCATGGTAGGAACTGCAGATGCCAACGGAAATACCAATGTAGCGGTTTTTAGTTCTGTTTTTCATATCGGCGCCAATCCACCTTTAATAGGATTGATTTTTCGACCAACTCCGCCCGAACGAAATACGTACAACAACATTATTGAAACTGGTTTTTATACGCTCAATCATATTAATGAAGCTATTTACAAGCAAGCGCATCAAACATCGGCTCGATATGAAAAAGGTATTTCTGAGTTTGAAGTCACAGGATTGAATGCGGTTTACAAAGATGATTTTTTTGCTCCTTATGTAGCCGAAAGCAATATACAATTAGGTATTGAATTCAAAGAAAAAATAGATATCACCATCAATAATACTACACTTATTATAGGTGAAATCATTCAAATCTATGTTCCAGATGATTGCATGAATGCTGATGGTTTTATCGATTTAGAAAAAGCCAATACCATTACTTGTTCGGGTTTAGATAGTTATCACAAAACCGTGCAACTAGACCGATTGAGTTACGCCAAACCCAACCTAGAAATAACTTCATTACTGACTCATTGAACAAAAAAGCGGTAAATATTGTCTGGTTCAAGCGAGATTTACGTTTTGTAGATCACGAGCCTCTTTATTTAGCACAGCAAGAAGATATTCCGATTCTGTTACTTTATTTTTTTGAACCATCGGTCATGGCTTATGATGATTCCGACGTGCGTCATTGGCGGTTCATTTATGAGTCGATTCAAGAAATGCAAACCAAACTCAGCAGCTTCTCAACGCAGTTGTACTTTTTTCATAACGAAGTGCCAACTGTTTTTGAAGAACTAGTTAAAGTTTATGATATTCAAAGCGTTTTTTCGCACCAAGAAATTGGTAACAAACTCACCTTTGACCGCGATATTGCCATGCAGTCTTTTTTTGATACCAATAAAATTCATTGGAAGCAATCACAAATGCACGGCGTCATTCGCAAATTAAAATCCAGAAGTAATTGGGACAAACGATGGGAACAAGTAATGCGAGATGTTCCTAAAATGATTGACTTAAATCAATTTCAATTTGAAAATTTAACGTCTGATTTGTATGCAAAACTAAAAGGAAAACAGCTTCCCAAAGCCATCACCACTCGCAATGAAAACTTTCAACAAGGCGGCGAATATTGGGCTTGGCGCTATTTGGATAGTTTTGTAAAAGAACGTCATGTCAATTACAGCAAACACATTTCCAAACCTAGTTTGAGTCGCAAAGGCTGCAGCCGATTGTCGCCGTATTTAACCTATGGAAACATCAGTATGCGCATGGTGTATCAATACACCAACCAGCATTATGAAACGTCTAAAAACAAAAGAGCGATCCTCAATTTCGTTTCGCGTTTGTACTGGCATTGTCATTTCATCCAAAAATTTGAAGACGAATGCCGCATGGAATTTGAAAACGTCAATCTCGCTTACGATGGTTTAGTAAAACCCAAAAATGAAGCCTACATCAAAGCTTGGCAAGAAGGAAAAACGGGTGTTCCAATAGTCGATGCCTGCATGCGATGTGTGGTAGCAACAGGTTATATCAATTTTAGAATGCGTGCGATGGTGGTGTCGTTTTTCACCTTCAACTTATGGCAAGATTGGCGCGAATTGCATTTTTTGGCACGACAATTTTTAGATTACGAACCCGGAATTCACTATCCGCAATTGCAAATGCAGTCGGGCACTACGGGTATCAATACGATTCGTATTTACAATCCAATCAAAAACTCGGAAGACCACGATCCAGAAGGAATTTTCATTAAAAAATGGGTTCCTGAACTGGCTCAAATTCCGGCGTCATTGATTCACGAACCTTGGAAATTGAATGCCATTGAACAACAATTTTACAACTGTGAACTCGGTAAAGATTATCCATTTCCTATTGTAGATATTGACGAAACTCGAAAAAAAGCCAGTGATATAGTTTGGAGTTACCGAAAAAATGATAACGTCAAAGAAGAAGGAAAACGAATTTTGAAAAAACACGTGACTAATCCTAATAAACCTAAAAATGCGAGGAGTAAAAAAACAAAATCTTCCCAGTAAAACCTGTATTGTTTGCCAAAAGCCATTTACCTGGCGCAAAAAATGGGAAAAAGTATGGGACGAAGTAAAATATTGTAGTGATAAATGTAGAATGAATAAATAGTCTTATGTCCTGCAAGGTTTCCAAATCCTTGTAGGTAAGTTATAAAGCCTACAAGGTCAAAAAGACTTGCAGGATTAATGTAAAAAATAAAAATGTCAAAAACGTTACGATTAATTCTTGGAGATCAACTCAACAGCAATCATTCTTGGTTTAAAACGGTAAATGATTCGGTGACTTATGTCATGATGGAAATTCGATCCGAAACCGATTATGCTCAGCATCACATTCAAAAAGTGGTTGGAATTTTTGCTGCCATGCGCGCTTTTGCTGAAGAGTTACGCGCAAAAAAGCACCAAGTAATTTACATCAAATTAAAGGATGCTCACAACCTTCAAGCCTTTGATGAAAACATCAAACAACTGATTTCAGAATACCAATTTACCCATTTCGAATACCAATTGCCCGACGAATATCGTGTGGATGTTGCCTTAAAAGAACTTTGCAACACGATTTCAATCCCAAGTGCTGCGGTAGATTCGGAGCATTTTTTTACTACAAGAAATGAACTGGGCGATTTCTTTCACGGTAAAAAAACATTTTTGATGGAAAGTTTTTATCGCGCCATGCGCAAGAAACACAATGTTTTAATGCAAGGCGATCAACCGCTTACTGGGCAATGGAATTATGATAGTGACAACCGAAAAAAGTTACCCAAAGACCATAAACCAACGGCACCTTTGGTTTTCAATAATGAGGTATCAGCGATTTATGAAGAAATAAATAGCACCGATATCAAAACCATTGGAACCATTGAGGCGAAAAATTTTGTTTGGCCTATCAATAGAACACAATCATTGGAGTTATTAGACTTTTTTGCAACGGAATGTTTGCCGTTATTCGGAAGTTACCAAGATGCGATGTCACCCAACGAATGGTCGTTGTATCATTCGCGCATTTCTTTTTCGATGAATCTTAAATTAATTTCTCCCAAAGAAGTTATTGATCGTGTTACCAACGAATGGCACCAGCGTTCACAACAGATTGAATACCACCAACTCGAAGGTTTTGTGCGTCAAATAATAGGTTGGCGCGAATATATGCGCGGTATTTATTGGCATCAAATGCCTGATTATGCAGCATTGAATTTTTTCAACAATCAACAAAAATTACCCGATTGGTTTTGGACGGGTAAAACCAAAATGAACTGTTTGAAAGATGCCATCAATCAATCGTTGCATTATGGTTACGCGCACCATATTCAGCGTTTAATGATTACTGGAAACTTTGCGCTTTTGGCTGGCGTGCATCCCGATGAGGTTGATGCCTGGTATCTAGGTATTTATATGGATGCTTTCGAATGGGTTGAAATCACCAACACGCGCGGCATGAGCCAGTTTGCCGATGGTGGCATTGTAGGCACGAAACCTTATGTGAGTTCGGCTTCGTACATTGATAAAATGAGTCA
>CAZNWY010000031.1:11791-35595 GCA_964577105.1 uncultured Flavobacterium sp. | reverse complement strand
CTTTTTTTCTTTAAAAAGTAAAGATAGAGCGGAAAGCACGACCCAAAGGGACACGCCCCATAATACTTGATTAATTGGTTAATTTGAAATTATTATCTACTATTTATATGTAGTCTAATGTTCTTTCTAATGCCATTCCTCTTGATCCTTTAATAAGTATAGTCGATTTTGAAAAATGATTGTTTTTAAGGTATTCAGTAAATGAATTGAAATCAGAATAGAATTGAAGATTATTTTTTTCTTCTTTATTAGCATAGAAATCCTTTCCAATCAAGTAGCATTTGACGGTATTGTTGTTCTTTAGAATAGTAATTATGGATTTGTGTTCCTTAAGGCTATCTTCTCCAAGTTCAAACATGTCACCAATTATAATTACTTTATTTGGCTTGTCTAATTGTATAAAATTTTCTAAAGCTACTTGCATGCTGCTTGGGTTTGCATTATATGCGTCTAGGATTATCTCGTTACTATTTTTTGATATTAATTGAGAACGATTATTCTCAGGTATATAACTTTCAATTGCTTCTTTTATAGCTTCGTTTGTAACTCCAAAGTAGTTTCCTATTGTGATAGCCGCACTAATATTAGTAGCATTGTATAAACCGATAAGGTGTGATTTTATAATAGTATTATTGAAGCTGGTTTCAACAAACGGATTTGCAACAATATTATTTATGTAAATACTGCAATTTTTATTTAATTTACTAAAAGTTATTCGTTCAATTGATTTGGTTTTTTCTTCTTGTATGGTATCATCAAAATTGATGAATACTTTTTTGTGATTATGTTCAAGGTAATTATACATCTCACTTTTGCCTTTTATAACACCTTCAACTCCGCCAAATCCTTCGAGATGTGCTTTCCCAAAATTGGTAATATATCCATAATCAGGTTGAGCAATTTCACACAAAAATTCAATCTCTTTTTGATGATTTGCACCCATTTCAACAATTCCTATGTCGGTAGTTTTATCGAATGATAAAAGCGTTAATGGCACTCCTATGTGATTGTTTAAATTGCCATACGTTGCTTTAGTGTTAAATTTTTTTGATAATACAATTTGTATTAACTCTTTAGTAGTTGTTTTACCATTACTCCCAGTAAGTGCAATTATTGGGGTTTTTAAATACGCTCTGTGGTATTTGGCTAATTCTTGTAATGTAGTTAAACAATCATCTACTACTATCGTTTTACGATCAATGTAGTAATCTTTATTGTCTATTATAACATAACACGCACCTTTTTCAATAGCTTCTTTGGCAAATGTATTAGCATCGAACCTTTCTCCTTTAAGAGCTACAAAAAGTGAGTTAAATTGTATTTTTCGGGTATCAATTGTTATGCCACTTGATTCTAAAAATAATTTGTGAATTTCTGCTATTTTCATTTTATCTACATATGTCTTAAAAAAATAAAAGCCCTAATTAAAGGGCTTTTATTTTGCAATATTAAAGAATTATCTTTTTTTGTTTCTAGCTGATTTTTTTGAATCAGATTTTGGTCCTACTCTTGACATAGCACATCTGAATCCAATGTAATCAGTTGCCATATCTTGAGGGAAGTATCTTCTTTGTGCAGGATCTAACCAATATGCTCTATCTCTCCAAGAACCACCTTTATATACTCTAACATCGTCGTTAACTAAAGTTGTTCTTTTGCTAGATTTATCAAATTTGCGAATCATGTTTCCGATACTGTCTGTAGAAACATTGTGAACCGGAGAATCGTACATTCTTTGCTCTGGTTTTATTTTGCTTCCTTCTTCAGAGTCATCTCCAAATTTGAAATATCTTGTAGATTGTTTATCACCATCTCTATAATTTCTTTCGTCACTTTTGTCAAAATTTTGTCTTAAATAAGTTTCTTTTTCGTCAACAGGAACTTGTGCGATTTGACCAGGGAAATTTCTTGCCATTACTCTACCATTTGGCATTGTGTCAAATTTTTGAGTTTCACCAGTAACCAATTCTACTTTTCCATCTTCACCGATTTTGTCTTTCATATAAACGTTACCTCTGAAGTAGTTGAAGTCATTTCCTTCGTCATCAACAATAGGTCTATATACATCGGCAACCCATTCTGCAACGTTACCTGCCATATCATACAATCCAAAATCGTTTGGAGGATATGATTTAACTTTGTTTGTGATATCAGCTCCGTCGTCAGACCAACCTGCAATTCCACCGTAATCACCTTTTCCTTGTTTAAAGTTAGCCAATTGGTCTCCTTTAATTTGTCTTTTGCTTGAACGTGTATAGCTACCAGACCAAGGATATTTCTTTTGTCCTTTATAAATGTTGTATTCTCTTTGACCAACATCTGCTGCTGCAGCATATTCCCACTCAGCTTCGGTAGGAAGTCTGTATTCTGGCAAAATTAATCCTGAAGTTCTTTGAGCGTAAACATTTTTAGCTTCTTTTGTAGTTCCATCAGCTCCTTTTGTACCACCTTTACCAGCAGCTTTTGAGTTTCTAGGGCCTTTTAATACAATTTTATCATCACCACCAAATGTTTTAGATGGAGCTGCTAAATAAGTATCTGTACTAAAAGTAGCATCTGCTTTAACATCAGTTACTTTTGCATCTTTTTTCAAATACCCTTCTCTTTCAAGTACAGATTCGTTAACACGGTCTGTTCTCCATTTAGAGAATTCAGTTGCTTGAATCCAGTTAACACCAACAACAGGATATTCTGCATAAGCAGGATGTCTTAAATAGTTATTAGTCATGGTTTCATTATAACCAAGTCTGTTTCTCCAAACTAATGTGTCTGGCGAAGCACCTTCGTAAATGTTTTTGTAATTGTCTTCTTCTGGAGGGAAAACACGTTTTAACCAATCTAAGTACTCCATATACATTAAATTAGTTACCTCTGTTTCATCCATGTAAAATGACTGAACGTGTTGTTGATTTGGAGTATTATTCCAATCGTGCATTGGGTCATCTTGAACTTTACCCATTGTAAACGTTCCACCTTCAACCAAAACTAATCCTGGACCTGTTTCTTGCTTTTTGAATTTAGAAGCATATTGGAATCCGCCTTTTTTGTCGTTAATTTTCCAACCAGTAGCTCTCGATCCTCCTTTAGAATTCGATTTTTTGCTACAACTTGAAAAACTTGCCATCATTGCCAACACCAGTAACAATCTGATTGCCATAATTTTGTTAACTTTCATACTCTTAGTAGGTAATAAATTTTCGAGGCGCAATATAAGAATTAACCTTGATATTGCAACATCTTTTTGTTATAATTAGAAAAAAATATTTTCACTTCTTCAGTAGTAACGTCTTTATTCGTATATTATTGTATAAACGAAATTATAATTTTATTTTTACCAATCGTAATATTTGAATTAAAATTGCGTTATCCCTTTTGATGAAAAAGATTTTTACATTTTTATTTATGTTTGTTACTATGTTTGTTATGGCACAACAAACAGGTTCTGTAGCTGTTGATTGGATTGAAAATACGAACTATCCTTATAATGACTTTAAGTTTACGATTCCTCAATTTCAATCGGATAGTTATAATTTCAATCCGATAAGAAAAGAAATATTCTATTCTAAAAAATTCCCATCAACTGTTTTTATTGATGAAAATTCTATTCAAATTAGCAATATAGTTTTTGAAACAATACCAGAATTACAATTAGGTGATTTAAATAAGTCAAATATACCTAACACTATTGATGTGAAAATTAAGAATGTTGTTTCTAGAGATCAAATTTATGTTGTCCTAACTTTTTCACCAATTGTGAAAGATGAAAATGGTTATAAAAGAGTTAAATCTTTCAATTATAGTTACAACAGTTCTTCTAATGCCAACAAAACTTCTAATCAGAATATTGTTAGTATTACAAATTCAGTTCTGGCAACAGGAACTTGGAAAAGAATATACGTTCAAAAATCAGGTGTATACAAGTTGTCCAAAGGTTTTTTGTCTGATTTAGGTATTAATGTGAATATAGATCCAAGAAAAATTAAGGTGTATGGTAATGGAGGACGAATGGTGCCGTTGTCCAATAGCGATCCATATCCTTTTGATATTGAAGAAAATGCTATACAAGTTGTGGGCGAAAACGATGGTTCTTTTGACGATAATGATTATGTGTTGTTTTATGCTGAAGGAATGGATAATTGGAGTCAAGAAAACAATACGCATTTAAATTTATATTCTGATAAATCCTATTATTACATCAATGTAGATGGTGCTTATGGTAAGCGAATTACTACAATGAGTCAGCCATCTGGTGCGCCAACTTTGAGTTTGACAACTTTTGATGATTATCAATTTCATGAAGTAGATTTAACCAATATCGGAAGATTAGGAAGAACTTGGTTTGGTGAGAATTTTAGCTTGACTAATGAACAAACGTTCGATTTTTCTTTTCCAAATGTTGTAACGGGTTTACCAGCGAAAATTAATGTACATACAGGAGCAAATTCTATTGTTGACACTTCTTTTTCAGTTGCCGTAAATGGTCAAAATATGGGAACAATTACATTGCCGGATGTTGCTTTAAATTCGGGTAATGTTGCTGCCGAAGGATATTTGTCTAATATTAATTTTACTCCAAGTCAAAATGTTAGTGTAAAATTGACTTACAATAATAGCGGCGTACCAACTTCTAAAGGTTATTTAGATTACATTACCATTGCGGCAAAAAGTAATTTAGTTGGCTATGGCAAACAATATCGCTTCAAATACGATAATGCCAATTCTCAAATTGGTATTGTGGAATATCAAATTTCAAATGCTTCTGGAGTATCACAAGTTTGGGATATTACCGATATTTATAATGTTTCTAGTGCTGCCAATTCTGGTCAGAGTAATTTTACTTTTAAATCCAATCTGGGAAGTGTCAAACAATATATAGTAGTTGATGAATCAGATCTATATACGCCTTCAAAAGAACAAAACACTTCGGTATCAAATCAAGATTTAAAAGGAACTATTTTCAATGATGCACAAGGAAATTTTCAAGATATCGATTATTTAATTATCACACCAAGTTTCCTAATTACTCAGGCAGAAAAGCTAGCCAATTTTCACAGGAGTTATTCTAATCTTAATGTGAAAGTGGTAAATACAGATGTAATTTATCAAGAGTTTGGAGGTGGAAAACAAGATATTGGTGCTATCAGAAATTTTATTAAATACGTCTATCAAAATGCTTCTTCTCCAGCCACAAGAGTAAAGTATGTAAATATGTTTGGTGATGCTTCTTTTGATTTTAAAAGTAGAATTCCAAACAACACTAATATTGTGCCTATTTATCAATCTGTCAATAGTTATACAGAAACATCATCTTCGTTTTCTTCTGATGATTATTTTGTAATGATGGATAATTTGGAGGGAAATTTGGATAATAATTATGGAGCTGCAGATATTGCTGTAGGTCGTATGTTAGTATCATCTGTTCAACAAGCAGAAGAAATGGTCAATAAAGTTATTGAATATCACGATATCAAATCCTATGGCAGTTGGAGAAATAATTATGTGGCTATTTCTGACGATACGGATAAACCTGGTGACGATAGTTTGCAAGCGGCTCAAAATTCACTAACCGATCTTATTTATACCAATAATCCTTTTATTAATTTCAAGAAAATTCTTTTAGATTCCTACCAACAGCAAACTTCTGCTGGAGGAGATCGTTATCCAGATGCTAAATCAGATATGACCAATGCTTTTGAAAAAGGTGCATTAGTATTTAATTTTTTGGGTCATGGAGGTGAAGACGGATTGACAGGTGAACGTCTTTGGGATAAATTAGACGGTTATAATTTTCATAATCAATACAGATACCCACTTTTTATAACCATTACGTGTCAGTTTTCTAGATTTGATAATCCTTACCGACCTACCGCTGGAGAATATACTTACTGGAACCCTGTTGGTGGCGCAATATCAATGGTAACCACTACGAGAGAAATTAGTTATGCTTTCGGATTTAATACAACTTTATCACAAATATTATTTGGAAACGGTTATAATAATTATGTTTCTATTGCCGAAGCTTTAAGGCAAACTAAAACTATAAGTAATGACATATCGGCTATTAGGGTTACGTCTTATTTGGGCGATCCTGCCTTAATGCTGGCTATTCCAAAGCCAAAAGTGGTACTGACTAAAATTAACGATGTTCCCATGTCGCAACCTGTTGACGATTTAAAGGCGCTCAGTTATGTTAAATTATCAGGTGAGGTTCAAGATCAAAATGGAACTGTTTTAACATCTTATAATGGAGATGTTGCCGTGAGTGTTTTTGATAAAAATTATAACAAGTCAACACTGAATAATGATGGTTATAGTCCGCCAATAAGTTTTGTAAATCTTGGAGAAACTATTTTTAGAGGAAATGCATCAGTCAATAACGGAACTTTTGATATTGGATTTGTAGTGCCTAGAGATATTAAAATTCCATTAGGCAATGGTAGAGTGAGTTTTTATGCTAAAAGAAATCAAATTCTATTAGATAAAACGGGTTATAATTTAGACATTAAAGTAGGAGGAATCAATACTAATGCGGTTGTTGATGTAACTCCGCCAAGAGTTAAACTTTACATGAACGACGAATCATTTGTCAATGGAGGAATTACCAACGAATCTCCTTTTTTCTTAGCATTTTTAGAAGATGAACACGGAATTAATACGGCAAGTGGAATAGGTCATGATATTGTTGCTATTTTAGATGGCGATGAGACTAAACCTTACATTTTAAATGATTACTACGAAACCGAATTGAATAATTATACCAAAGGTAAAATTCGTTACCCATTCAGAAATCTAACTAAAGGGTTGCATACCATCACTTTCAAGGCATGGGATGTCTACAATAATTTTGTAACTGCCGATATTCAGTTTGTGGTTGCCGATAGCGAAAATGTTACTTTGACTAATGTGTTGAATTACCCAAATCCTTTTGTGAATTACACTCAATTTTGGTTCAGCCACAACAAACCCTACGAACCATTAGATGTTCAGGTTCAGGTAATGACAATAACAGGAAAAATTGTCAAAACCATCAACCAAACCGTGACTACGGAAGGTTTTTTATCAAGAAGCATTACTTGGGATGGCAAAGATGATTTTGGAGATAAAATTGGTAAAGGTGTCTATGTGTACAAACTAACTGTTCGATCTACTATTTCTGGAAATAAGGCAGAAAAAATTGAAAAACTTGTTATCCTATAAGAAAATACTATATTTGTTAAATATTTTAGAGTTAAAATGAAAAAGATATTCCTATTAATATTGCTTGCCTCGTCAAGTCAAATTATCAAAGCACAAGATAGAGTTATAACTACTGGCGTTCCATTTTTATTAGTTGCTGCAGATGCTAGAGCGGCTGGTATGGCAGACCAAGGGGTAGCAACCTCTGCGGATGCTTATTCACAACAATGGAATCCTGCAAAATATGCATTCGCCTCAGACAAACAAGGTTTTTCCATTAGTTATACGCCTTATTTGACACAATTGGTTAACGATATTTCTTTAGGTCAAGTCAATTATTACAATAGATTTGGTAGTGATGGTAGAAATGCATTTGCAGCTAGTTTAAGATATTTTAGCCTTGGAGAAATTGAATTGAGACAAAATTTTGATGATCCTGCTAATGTGGTTAAGCCTAATGAATTAGCATTGGATGGTTCTTATTCGTTAAAATTAAGTGACCATTTTAGTATGGCTGTTGGCGGAAGATACATCAGATCGAATCTGAAAATTGCAGATGTGAATACAGATGCGGTTCCAGGAAGTTCATTTGCAGTTGATGTGGCTGGTTTTTTTCAATCAGAAGAAATTGCTTTCAATGATTTTAATGGAAGATATCGTTTGGGTTTTAATTTCCAAAATATGGGACCTAAAATCAGTTACGATAACACCAAAAACGATATATCATCCAACTTCTTGCCAGCCAACATGCGTTTAGGTGGAGGTTTCGATTTCATTTTAGATGAGTACAACAAAGTAGCTTTGAATGTAGAATTTGCCAAATTGATGGTGCCAACACCACAAGAACCAGTGTACATCGATTTGAATGGAGATGGAGTGATTGATGCCTCTGAGGAAGCTACTGCTAGAGCAATTAATAACGATAATTACAAAAAAATAAATTGGGTTACCGGAATGTTTAAATCATTTGGAGATGCTCCTGGTGGTTTGTCAGAAGAGTTGAAAGAGTTCACCTATTCTGTAGGAACAGAGTATTCTTATCAAGATTCTTTTGCAATGCGTCTTGGATATTTTCATGAAAGCCCAATGAAAGGAGCTAGAAAATTTTTCTCTCTTGGTGCCGGATTTAAATACAACGTAGTAAAAGTAGATGTTTCTTATTTGTTCTCTGCTTCAAAAGTTAAAAACCCATTAGAAAATACACTTCGTTTTTCACTAACATTTAACTTCGGTGATAAATACGATGATTTATAAAATCAATTTAAAATTAATAACTATCCAAATTTCACTTAGAAGTTTGGATTTTTTTTCCCCTATAAATAAATGAAAGAAATCAACATTAGTACTACGTTTTTAGCTTACAATAGCATTGATGAATTGCCAAGTGAAATTCGTTCTTTGATGGAACAAGCAATTGAAATTAGAAAAAAAGCCTATGCACCCTATTCTCATTTTAGAGTTGGTGCCGCCATTCTTTTAGACAACGGAAAAGTAGTTCTTGGTTCTAATCAAGAGAATGCTGCTTACCCATCGGGCTTGTGTGCAGAAAGAGTAGCTATATTTCAAGCCGGAGCTATTTATCCTGATGCTAAGATTGTTAAATTAGTTATTACGGCAGCTTCCGATTCTAATCCAACTTTGTCACCAATACCGCCTTGCGGTTCTTGTCGCCAATCCATTGCTGAATACGAATTTAAACAAGATGCCCCAATCGAAATCTTTTTTATGGGAGAATCTGGCGAAGTTTATAAGTCAAATTCTATAGCAAATCTGTTACCATTGTCTTTCGATAAAAAGTATTTGTAAGGCTATAACGATATAGTTAATATTTTGAGATGAACAGTTATTAAAAAAAAGTAATTTAATTCTCAATTATTTTTACTTCTACTATCAATATCTTACTTTTGCAGTTCGCAAATTTGAGTTAAATCAATTTGTAATACGATTACAATATATTAATCACAGTAATTCATTAAAAATGAAACCAATTACAAAAGAAACCTACCTTCAATGGTATGAAGAGATGCAGTTTTGGAGAAAATTTGAAGACAAATTAGCGGCTGTATACATTCAACAAAAAGTTAGAGGATTTTTACACTTATATAATGGTCAAGAAGCTGTTCTTGCAGGAGCTATTCATGCCATGGATTTGTCTAAAGACAAAATGATTACTGCTTATCGTAATCACGTTCAACCAATTGCTATGGGAGTTGATCCTAAAAAAGTTATGGCTGAATTGTATGGTAAAGTAACCGGAACATCCAAAGGAATGGGTGGTTCGATGCACATCTTTTCTAAAGAACATGGTTTTTATGGTGGTCACGGAATCGTGGGTGCTCAAATACCTGTAGGTGCTGGAATGGCTTTCGCTGATAAATATTTTGAAACTGGTGGTGTTACCTTAACCTATTTTGGAGATGGTGCTGCTCGTCAAGGTTCACTTCATGAAGCCTTCAATATGGCCATGAACTGGAAACTTCCGGTAGTATTCATTTGTGAAAACAACGGATATGCTATGGGAACTTCTGTAGAAAGAACTGCCAATCATACCGATATTTGGAAACTTGGTTTAGGATATGAAATGCCATGTGGTCCTGTAGATGGGATGAATCCTGTGAAAGTTGCCGAAGCCATGCAAGAAGCTATCGATAGAGCACGTCGTGGTGACGGACCAACATTTTTAGAAATGAAAACCTACCGTTATAGAGGTCACTCCATGTCGGATGCTCAATTATATAGAACCAAAGAAGAGGTGGAAGAATACAAAAAAATCGACCCAATTACTCAAGTTCTTGATATCATCCGTGAAAATGGATATGCAACAGAAGCTGAAATTGAAGCTATGGATGAACGCGTGAAAAACTTGGTAGATGAATGCGAAAAATTTGCTGAAGAATCTCCGTTCCCAGAAGCACAACAATTATATGACGTAGTATACGAACAAGAAAATTATCCTTTCATTCCTCATAGATTATAATTATGGCAACAATAATAACAATGCCTCGTTTAAGCGATACTATGACAGAAGGAACTGTTGCAACTTGGCTTAAGAAAGTAGGTGATACAATAAAAGAAGGTGATATTTTAGCAGAAATCGAAACTGATAAAGCTACTATGGAATTTGAATCGTTCAATTCAGGTGTGTTGTTGCACATCGGAATTGAAGCTGGACAAACCGCTCCAGTAGATTCCTTATTAGCCATCATCGGAAAAGAAGGTGAAGATATTTCTGCATTATTAGCAGGTGGTGCTCCAGCTCCAAAAACGGAAGATACTCCTGCTGTTGAAACTTCAGTAACTTCTGCTTCTCAAGCAATAGTAGCAATTCCTGCAGGTGTAAAAGTAATCACCATGCCGCGTTTAAGCGACACTATGACTACTGGAACTGTGGCCACTTGGTTGAAAAAAGTAGGAGATACGGTTAAAGAAGGTGACATGCTTGCCGAAATCGAAACCGATAAAGCCACAATGGAATTCGAATCGTTCAATGCCGGAACTTTATTATACATCGGAATTCAAGAAGGAGAATCTGCTCCAGTCGATAGCGTTTTAGCCATCATCGGACCAGCAGGTACAGATATTACAGGAATCGCTGAAAACTACTCAAAAGGTGGTGAGGCTCCAGCAGTTGCCAAAACTGAAACTGCTACTACAGAAACTGTTATCCCGAGCGCAGTCGAGGGAACTCATACCACAACCGACAACTCAAGAATTTTTGCTTCGCCATTAGCTAAACAAATTGCTAAAGAAAAAGGAATCAACCTTGCTCAAGTAAAAGGTTCTGGTGAAAATGGAAGAATTGTGAAAAGTGATGTAGAAAACTTTAACACATCTCCATCTCAACCGCAAGTTGTCATCCCGAGCGCAGTCGAAGGAACTCAAGCAGCTCCAGTAGTAAAACCTTTCGTTCCTGCAGGAGAAACCTATTCTGAAAAAATTCCAAATTCAACGATGCGTAAAGTAATCGCAAAACGTCTTTCGGAATCTATTTTCACAGCACCGCATTTCTATTTAACTATCGAAGTAGCGATGGATGAAGCAATGAAATCTCGTGCTACCATCAACACCATTCCAGATACTAAAGTTTCGTTCAATGATATGGTCATCAAAGCGTGTGCTATGGCATTGAAAAAACATCCAAAAGTAAACTCACAATGGGCTGACGATGCCATAACCATTCACCACCACGTAAATATTGGTGTAGCGGTTGCGGTAGAAGACGGATTGGTTGTACCTGTATTAAAATTTGCCGACCAAATGAGCTTGTCTCAAATTGGAAATAATGTAAAAGATGTGGCTGGAAGAGCTAAAAACAAAAAACTGCAACCAGCCGAAATGGAAGGAAGCACGTTTACCGTTTCTAACTTGGGAATGTTTGGTATCACCGAATTCACGTCGATCATCAATCAACCTAATTCTGCGATTCTTTCTGTGGGCGCTATTGTTGAAAAACCAGTAGTTCGAAACGGACAAATTGTAGTAGGAAATACGATGAAAGTAACGCTTGCTTGCGACCACAGAACGGTTGATGGCGCTACAGGTGCTCAATTTTTACAAACCTTAAGAACCTATTTAGAAAACCCAGTAACCATGTTGGCATAACTTTTACTGTCATCCCGAGCGCAGTCGAGGGAAAATTAAAATACAAATCCCGTTCAGCAATGTTCGGGATTTTTTATGGTTAGAAGCGAAGGGTTTGGGCTTTCTGGATTTCCGTATTCCTGCTTTTCGCGCTACACGGTAGCTCGCTGCAATCAGGGCTATTCAGTAATGGTCTTGAATAAAATCAGATTTTCAAAAGAAGTTTTCAGAATAGTATAATTTGAGTAATCTGTGAAATCTGTGTTATAACTTATTTCTTATTTTTCTCCTCAATCCACTTACTCATGTATTTGGTACTAGAAACCAAATGATGTTGCAAAATAGCACCAAAGAAATTAGCATTTCGATGCTGTTTTAAATTATCCAAAATAGAATTAACTCTTGCAATAAAATCATTTTCAAAAAGCATTTTTTGATATCGTTGCTCTAAAATCTCAAAGCCATTTTCTTGGCATTGTTGCCATAACTTTTTATCATTATAAACTTTTACAGTTGCTTCAACAAATTCATTCGGATTGTCATTTACAAAACCGTTCCAATTTAATGCTCCTGCCATAGCTTCCGAACCAATAGAAGTGGTGATACTTGGCGTGCCGCATTGCATCGCCTCCAATAATTTCCCTTTGATACCAGCACCAAATCGAATCGGCGCCAGAATTACTTTGGCTTTTTTTATCACTTCCAAAGCATCAGTTGCTCTTCCCATGATATAGAAATGTTGTTTCGGTTTGTGCAATTCCAAAACTTTTTGCGTGGGATAAGCGCCATAAATTAAGAGTTTGGCTTCGGGTAATTTTTGATGTAGAATTGGCCAAATGGTGTCCGATAAATAGTTTACACAATCCCAATTGGGTTCGTGCAGAAAGTTGCCAATAAATACAAAATCATTACGTTCTTCATAACTCGGAATTTCATTTAATTTATCTGCAAAAATGGGTAAGTAATACAGCAAATCTTTGGAAACCTTAAACTGATTTTGCAACAAATCCATTTCAAATTCCGATACCATCAAAGATACATCGCATCTTAAAATACTAGCAATTTCTCGTTTGGCAACCTCCGAAAATAAATCGTTAGAAGTGAATTTTCTATTTTCTTTTACCGCTAATTGTCTTGCTTGGCGTAAGCAATGTAAATCTTCGGTATCTAATATTTTTAGGGCATTCGGACAATTTTCAGAAACGCGCCATCCAAATTGTTCTTCTACCATAAAGCGATCGAATAAAACTACCGTTGGATTGAGTTCTTTTACAAAATCATCAAAAGTTGACGAATTCAATTCGATACTTTGAGTTGCAATTCCTAATTGAGATAAATCTTCTGAAAATTCAAAATTTTGTGCCGTACTCGCAAAAGTAATGTGGTAACCGTCGGCCTGAAACAAACTCATTAATTGCATCATTCGGCCTCCAGCCGCAGACGATTTGGGTTCGGGCCAAACAAAGCCAATCACTAATAAATGTTTAGAATTTTGCATACTATCAAATACTATTACAAAGAAAAGATTTAATTTTACATCAAATTAAAATTCCTTAAAAATGTTAGGACTAAAATTGAAAACCGACCCACGTTGGGCCAATATCGCCGAATCTAATTTAGAAGAAATTTTGTCGGATCATTGTTGGTGTGAACAAAAAGCCGCTTCCAATGCACTATATATCATCACTAACAATTCGGAAAACGTTGAATTGGTTACCGAAATGGCCAAAATAGCCATCGAAGAAATGCAGCATTTTCAAATGGTACACGATATTATCAAAGAACGCGGCTTCGAATTTGGTCGTGAAGTGAAAGACGATTATGTGAATCAATTGGTGAAATTCAGTAAAAAAGGAGGTACTCGAAACGATGCTTTGATTGAACGATTATTATTTGCAGCGATGATTGAAGCCAGAAGTTGCGAGCGCTTTAAAGTGTTGTCTGAAAATATTCAAGATAAAAAATTAGCCGAATTTTATAGAGAGCTCATGATTAGTGAAGCGCATCATTACACCACATTTTTAAACTTTGCTCGAAAATTTACCGAGAAAGTAGATGTGGACAAACGCTGGAACGAATGGCTTGAATTTGAAGGAGAACTCATCTCCAACTATGGTAAAAAAGAAACCGTGCACGGATAAAAAAACGCCTCTAATTTGAGGCGTTTTTTTAAGCTATATAATTTATGTTACCAAAAAATAGTATACAAAGCCGCAACGATAGACACAATCACTAACATTCCAACCGTAAAACTCGGCGACATTTTAAACATCGTTTTATCTACTTCTAAACCATTGGTTGGTACTCCTTTTTTGGTTTCATACATGCTGATAAAGTACATTCCAATAATACAAATTAAAAATACAAATCCCATTCGATCGATAAACGGAATTTCATAAATACCATTAGCATTGGGAACCGCAAAACCAAAACGATTTAAGAATGATAAATTAATAAATGAAGGCATAAACTTGAATACAATAGAGAACATAAATCCGCCGATGGTAGCAAACAATGCGGCATTGGACGTGGTTTTTTTCCAAAAGAAGCCTAGAATAAACATGGCAAAAATTCCCGGACTCACAAAACCTGTGTATTCTTGAATGTATTGAAAGCCGCCTTTTTTATCAATACCTAAAAACGGTGCTACCAATACAGCAATTAACATCGCAGAAAGGATAGTTGCTTTTCCAATTTTTACCAATCGTTTTTCATCGGCATCCACATTCAATTTGGTTTTGTAAATGTCTAATGTAAAAATGGTGGCAATACTGTTGGCTTTTCCTGCTAATGATGCTACAATGGCAGCCGTTAATGCCGCAAACGAAAGCCCTTTCAATCCCACAGGCAATAAATTCAATAGGGTTGGATAAGCTCGATCTTGATTCAAGCTACCGTCTTGAAGCATTTCGGTTTGAAAATGACCATTATGATACAATACAAATGCCGCAATACCTGGTAAAACCACAATGATTGGCATTAATAATTTTAAGAAAGCCGCAAATAAAATCCCGCCACGAGCCGTTTTTAAATCGGCTCCTAAAGCTCTTTGGGTAATGTATTGATTGCAGCCCCAATAATTCAAATTGATGATTAGCATACCTCCAATCAAAACCGAAAGTCCTGGTAAATCCATGTAATTGGGATTGGATTTGTCAAATATCATGTGAAAATGATCGTTGGCGTGCGTCGTCATTAAATGAAATCCGCTAATAACGCCTTCAGAACCAAATTCTTTGGCTACTAAATTCAAAGCTAAATAAGTGGTAATTAATCCGCCTAATATCAAGAAAAAAACTTGAATTACATCGGTGTATCCAATTACTTTCATGCCACCAAGGGTAATCATTACGGCAAAAACAGCCAAGAAAATCATACACAGTGTAATGTTTAAACCTGAAATACTACTTATGGCTAAAGCCCCTAAATACAAGATAGAAGTCAGGTTTACGAAGACATACAGCAACAACCAAAATACTGCCATAATCATGGCCACGTTACTGTTGTACCTTTTATTAAGGTATTGTGGCATGGTAAAAATTTTGTTTTTAAGATAAACGGGCATGAAGAAAACGGCCACAATTACTAAGGTTATGGCAGCCATCCATTCGTAAGTGGCAATGACCAATCCCATTTTGAAACCACTTCCGCTCATCCCGATAAATTGCTCAGCACTAATGTTACTGGCAATTAGGGAAGCACCAATAGCCCACCATGTGAGTGATCCTTCTGCCAAGAAATAATCTTTACTGCTGGTGTGTTCTTTCTTTTTGCGGTTGTAAATCCAAAATCCGTATCCTACAATAATGATGAAATACAAGAAGAATACAATATAGTCTTTGGTGGCTAAGGTTTGCATATTAGTTGGTTTTAGTTTTATAATGTTGGTTGGATAGTTCGCGTAGCATTTTGGCACTTTGTTCGGGAGAAATATCGCGTTGCGCTTCGCCGAGCATTTCGTAGCCAACCATAAATTTCTTTATGGTTGCGCTTCGCAGTAATGGCGGATAAAAATGCATGTGAAAATGCCATTCGGGATGCGAAACCCTATCGGTTGGTGCTTGATGAATTCCCGAGGAATACGGAAATGACGTTTCAAAAAGATTATCGTATTTTACCGTTATGGCTTTAATAATTTCGGCAAATGCTTTAGTCTCATCGTTAGTCATGGCAATGATATTTCCAAAATGGCGTTTGCTGATGATCATCGTTTCGAAAGGCCAAGTTGCCCAAAACGGAACCAAAACCACAAAATGATCGTTCTCTATTACGATACGTTCTTGCTGTTTTAATTCTTCGTCAACATAGTCTTTGAGCAAACTGGTTTTGTTTTTATCGAAGTAAGCCCGTAAGTTCTTTTGCGTTTTTTCGACTTGAGTGGGTAACGACGATTGTGCCCATATTTGTCCGTGTGGATGCGGATTGCTACAACCCATTACGCTTCCTTTGTTTTCAAAAATTTGAACGTAGTTGATGTAATCGTGATTGCCCAATTCGAGGTATTGCTGTTTCCAAGTGGCAACCACTTTTTCAATTTCAGAAACTTCCATTTCGGGTAAAGTTAGGTTGTGTTTGGGTGAAAAGCAAACGACTTTGTTAATACCGCGTTCGGGTTTGAGTTGAAATAAAGGTTTGGATTGGTTTTCATACAAAACTTCTTCTTTGAGTAAGGCCGAGAAATCGTTTTCAAAGACGTAACAATCGGTATAATTATCGTTTTGGATTCCGTTTGAACGTGTGTTTCCCGAGCATAAATAGCAATTTTCATCGTGTTCTGGACGATTGTCTTCGGCTATTTTTTCGTTTTGTCCTTGCCACGGCCGTTTGGCACGATGCGGTGAAACCAAAATCCATTCGTCTAGCAACGGATTGTATCTTCTGTGAGGATGTTCGTTATGATTGAATTTTTCCATTTTATGCGGTTTTTGCGTTAGGGATTGAGGCGGTATCGCCCGATTTTTCTTCGGGCATAAAGCCGAAAGCCCGACCCTTGGGGAACGCCCAAATTAATTTTTATATTGAGTTGTTCCTTTTGAAATTTTGATTTTATAGGATTTTAATGCGATACCAAATTGGTCTTGATATTGCTGACTTATTTTCTGAATGAGTTCGTTTTCAGTCCCTTTTTCGACCAAATTGATAGAGCATCCGCCAAATCCGCCACCCATCATTCGGGCGCCTAAAACGGTTTTTTCCTGCTGAACCGTGTTGACCAAAAAGTCGATTTCATCGCAACTCACTTCGTATTCTTTAGACAAACCGTGGTGGGTTTCGGTCATTAATTTTCCCAATGTTTTGAAATCAGATTGTTCTATGGCATTGACAGCATCTTGCACGCGTTGGATTTCTTTAATCACAAAATGACAGCGTTTAAATAGGGTTTCGCCCAAAGTTTCTTTCAATTGCAGCACCATATTTTCGGTACAATTTCTAAAGGTTTTAACCTCTGGAAAATGTTGTTTGACGATGGCTAAGCCTTGTTCTACTTCGTTTCTTCGGTCGTTATAACCCGAGGTTAGGTGCGTATGTTTGACATTGCTATCCAATAAAAGTAGCGAATATTTTTTAAAGTCGGCTTTGTGGTATTCGTATTCCAAAGTGTTGCAGTCGAGCTTGATGACTTTGTTTTTCTTGCCAAAAACGGAAGCAAATTGATCCATTATGCCGCAATTGACACCCACGAAAGTATGTTCCGATTTTTGTCCGATAAGCGCAATTTCTTGTTTTGATAACTGGCAATCGAACATTTTGTTTAGGGCAAATGCGAAGCCACACTCCACCGCAGCCGATGAGGAAAGTCCGGCACCAATGGGAACCGTACTGCTAAAAACGGCATTGAATCCTTTTAGAGGTAGATTTTTTTCTTTGAATTGTTGAAGTACGCCAAGGATGTAATTCACCCACATGGCTGGGTTCGGAATTAAAGTGTCGTTTACATCGAATTCTATAATTTCATTCAAATCTTTGGCTACGATTTTGCATTTGGAAGTGTCATTCGGAGTTATGGCAATACAAACATATTTATTGATAGCGGCCGGTAGCACAAATCCATCGTTATAATCTACATGTTCTCCGATGATGTTGATTCTTCCTGGTGAAAGAAATGTATATTCGGGTTTGTTTTGAAATAGTTTTTCAAAATGTTCGGTGGTTTGTTGGATTAACTTTTTTTTCATCGGTATAAAAGGTAGACTTTATTGGAGAATTAGTTGAATTTTAGCAGTATTCAGTCCGTTGGATCGAGCTTCTAAAGTAACAGAGCCTTTTGATTTTCCAGCCTGAACAATAACTTGGCTTTTTCCATTGAACGCATGACGTTGCCAATTTCCATCAGGGGATTGATCGGGTTCGTGTGAACTTGGGTCGCCGTTGCCAACGCCTATAATTTTAGCATCGCCTGTGAGTCGGAATTCTATCATATTATTGGCATCAGGCACTTCTCTTCCTTTGTCGTCCGTTAGCGAAATGTTGATGATGGTAGCATCTTTGCCGTCGGCAGTCAATGTGGTCTTGTCGGGTGTCAAAACTATATTTAGAGGTTGATTCGTGGTTTCAATTTTTGAAGTAATTTTTTTGCCTTTTTTATAAGCAACGGCTTCTAAAGTTCCAGGTTCATAGATGACTTCCCATTGCAGATGACTATTTCTAGGCATGATTTTTTTGCCTAAACTTTTTCCGTTTAAGAAAAGTTCCACATCATCGGCATTAGAATTTACCCAAACATCGATGGGTTTGCCAATTTTATCGGGCCAGTTCCAATGCGGCGAAATATGCAAAACGTCTTCGTCTGTCCACCAACTTTGGTAGTAGTAATAAATGTTTTTTGGAAAGCCACACACGTCCATGATTCCAAAATGCGAGTTAATGTTGGGCCATTGGTAAGGCGTTGGTTCACCACGATAGTCAAAACCTGTCCAAACAAATCCACCCATCCAATACTTATTTTCTGCGGCGAGTTTCCACCATGTTTCGGCTTTACTAGCCCACCAGGGTGCCGTAATATCTTGATCGGGAACATAACAACGAATGCTGTCTTTTTCGTAGATGCCTCGTGTGGTGACGGTGCTACCCATTTCGGTTCCGAGGAGCGGTTGGTTGGGATGGTCACGGTGGTAATCGGCTACGGCATATTCGCGGTAATTGAAGCCACGTATCGGAATTACTTCATTCACACCTTTAAAATCATTGCCCATATCGGCCGCATAAGTGCTGGTTCTAGACGGATCTAATTCTTTTTGAATGGCTAATAGGGATTGTGCTATTTTTTTTCCGTAGTCGTTGCCTTGGATGTTTTGTTCTTCATTGCCAATTGACCAAAGAAAAACGGATGGATGATTTCGGTCGCGTAGGATTAATCGTTTGAATTGATCGGTGTATTCAGGACTACTGTTCAATAAACGTTGTTCGTCTAAAACTAACATTCCCAAGCTGTCGCAGGCTTCCAAGAGTTCTGGAGTGGGAGCGTGATGGCTCGTTCTGTATGCATTCGACCCCATTTTTTTTAATAATTTAATACGGTAGTATTGCATGTAATCGGGTAAGGCACTGCCGATTCCGGCATGATCTTGATGGTTGTTGGTGCCTTGAATTTTGAGGTGTTTTCCGTTTAAGAAAAATCCGTATTTCGCATCAAATTTTAGGGTTCGTATCCCAAATTTACATTTTGATTGATCGACAATTTTTCCGTTTTGTTTTACAACCGAAACCACTCGATACAAATAAGGATCTTCCAACGACCACAAATGAGCATCATTCAATAATAACTTTTGTTTGATGGTTGATGATTCGTTTACTTTTAACGAAAGTTTTTGTTCGTTTGTTTTTGTAATAATTTTTCCGTTTCTATCGGTAATATAAGAATAGACAATGCATTGCGAAGGAATTAGGTTTTTGTTTACAACCGAAGTTTCAACAGTCACTGTTGCTTTTTTTTCTACTACTTCTGAATGTACATACACTCCGTTATTTGGAATGTGAACGTTACTTTTTTCGTTGAGCCATACATGACGGTAAATTCCAGCTCCTTCATAAAACCAGCCTTCATTTTGAGTAGCATCAACGCGAACCACCACTACATTTTCGGTGTCAAAATTCATGTAGTCTGTTATATCATAGGATGTGCCGAGGTAGCCACTAAAGTTGGTTCCGACATAAAACCCGTTTACCCAAATGGTAGCGTTTCTATAGATACCATCAAATTGAATTTCAAATCGTTTGTCGCTTTTGGATTTTGCTACACTGAAATGTTTACGATACCAACCAATACTTGTTTCGGGATATAATGCGCCTAAAGGTTTGTAGCCATGAGAATCCATAGCATGACTTTTCGATTCAACAAAAGGAAGACCAACTGCCCAATCGTGTGGTACGTTGATGTTGTTCCAGGTCGAATCAATGAACTTCGGACTAATAACGGTGGTTTCCGATACATTGGATTTGTGGAGTAATAATATACTTCCGTAGTCAAAATCTTTTTCAGGATTGGCAGCATTCCCAAAATGAAACTTCCAACCTTCATCAAGACTTGTTTTTTCTTGTGCGTTTACAATCAATAAATTGGCTAACAAGCAACAAGTTACAATTGAAAATTTGACAATAGTAGGTAATGAAATTGTTTTCATAAAATTAGTTTTCTTTAAAAGCATCGAGAGCTGGTGATGGTTTGCTGTTGGATTGCCACGCATTCAATTGATAACCACTCCATGATTTTTCTCCTTCCGGTTCCCAATAAATAACGCCAAGTCCTTTGTTGTTTGGAACGGATTTTACAGCATTTATAACCGCTGCGAGCATATCGTGTGTATTTTGAACTAAAGTAAAATCACCGCCAACTTCAACAACCATAACTTCTTTTCCATATCTCGAAACCATATCGTTTAGATTGGCAGCGAGATTATTTATTGATGCAGTATAATCGCTGTTTAACCAATAGGGATAATAGGACATACCGATGACATCATATCGTACGAAATTTGCAGTAGCATTATCAAAAAACCATCTGAATTTAGTATTGTTGTTGCCTTCGTCTAAATGGACAATTACTTTAATAGAAGGATTCACCGTTTTAGTTGCATCATATCCCTTATTTAACAATTGAGCTAGTTGACTAAAATTTGAAGAACTCCCTTCTGGCCACAGCATTCCACCTGGGATTTCATTTCCAATTTGAACCCATTCTGGAGTAACACCAGCATTTTTTAAATCGGTTAACACATCATAGGTATGATTGTATACATCAGTTAACAATTGATTAAAGGTATGATTTACCCAGGCAGCCGGTTTGTTTTGCTTGGCAGGATCAGCCCATGAATCGGAATAATGAAAGTCAATCATAATTCGCATTCCTAAATTTTTGGCACGAACTGCCATGGTAACTGTTTCAGCTTTACTACAATGTCCGTCTGTTTTATCTGTCGAAGGATTTACCCAAACGCGCAATCGAATCGTATTGATGCCTCTATCTTTAAGCAATTGTAGACAATCTTTTTGTGTTCCATCTGCATCGTAAAAATGATAACCTGTCGCCTCCATTTGTGGAAGCCATCCTGTATCAGCTCCTTTTGCAAAAGCAGTCGGAGTAGGGGTTGGCAAAGGTTGTTCTGTGGCACTTTGTGCATTACTGCATGAGGTTAATGACAAGGCTGCTGTTAGCAGTAATGTTACCGATAATACTATATTTTTCATATTATAATTTTTCAAATTTAAAAGTTGTGTTGTGATGATAGGTTTCTCCTTTTTTCAGAACTGCACTCGGAAAATGTTCGTGATTTGGTGCGTCTGGAAAATTTTGTGTTTCAAAACAAATACCACTTAAAGGATGGTAACTAGCGTTTTCTTTTCCTTTAATTTTATCAAAGCAATTGCCTCCAACATAAATGTGAACAGCAGGTTGATTGGTGTAAACCGACATTTTTAGATTGTTTTTTGGACTAAAAAGACAAGCTGCTAATTCAGATTCTTTATTTAGAACAAAGGTGTTGTCTATTTTGGTCGGACATTCTTTAAACGAACTGAAATCAAAAGGTGTTTTTGTAATTTCAAAATATTTTCCTGTTGGAATGTTGTGAATATTGGTTTCTAATGTTTTTGAGGCGTTTACAAAAAGTTCTTGATTAGTAACATCTTCGGTATGACCATTCAGATTAAAATAGCTATGTTGTGTTAGATTGATGATGGTGTCTTCACTTGACTGAGCCGTCATGGCAATCTTTAATTCGTTTTCTTCAGTTAAAGTATAGGTGACTTGAGTAACCAATTCGCCTGGAAAGTTTTCTTCACCATTTTTACTAATGTATTGTAATGTAATAGACGGATTTTTATCGGTAGTAAAATTGACTACCTTCCACAAAGCTTTGCTAAATCCTTCAAAACCACCATGAATTTGATGTTCACCATGATTTTTAGTTACTTCAATTTTTTGTTCGTTTAGTCTAAATGAAGCATTGTTGATTCTGCCAGCAAATCTTCCTACCAAAGCCCCTAAGTATGGTGCGTTGGGTAAATAAAAGGAATTGGTGTATTTTTCTAAAGTATCAAATCCTAAAACAACATCGATGTAATTCTTTTTTGAAATAGGAATTTTTAAAGAAGTTATCGTGGCACCATAATTTATAACTTTCAATTGGGTTCCTTTTTTATTGTTTAAAGTGTAACTAAAAACTTCTTGACCATTCGATAATAAACCGAATGATTCTTTATTTAAGTCGCTTGCAAATTGCGAAAAATGCTTTTTTAGCATGGTTGTTTTGTTAAAATAATATCAAATGTATTAATTTGTAATTTTAAACCATACCAGTACCTACCAGTTTTTTTGTATTTTGCCACCAGTTAATTCGTTTGATATGAAAATCATCACTATCGATAAGACATCGGTTTTACCCAAATATAAGCAAATTGTTCATTCTGTTGAAGCTGCTATTTCTGAGAATAGAATAAAGCGAAATGATAAATTGCCTTCGGTAAATAAAGTGAGTTTAGAATTTTCAATTTCTCGAGATACCGTTTTGTTGGCTTATGATGAATTGAAAAAACGTGGCATTTTGTATTCAATTTTGGGAAAAGGATATTATGTAAAAAGTGTCGAATTTAGTTTTGAGCAACGCATATTTTTGCTCTTTGACGAACTGAATAGTTTTAAGGAAGATATTTATAATTCGTTTTTAAAAGCAATTGATAATAAGGCGCAAATAGATATTTTTTTTCATCATTTTAATAGTGATATGTTTAGAAAGTTGATTAATGAAAGTAATGGCAACTATTCTAAATACATCATCATGCCTACCAATTTGAAAGGAGCTTCCAGTATAATTAAAACGTTACCTAAAAATGATGTTTATATTTTGGATCAAACTAATCCTGAATTAATTGATTATCCTTCGGTTCATCAAAATTTTGTAAAAGATATGTATGAAGGACTTTTAGTTGGGAAACAAAAACTTACTAAATATAAAAAATTGATTTTGATATTTCCTGGCAACAAAGAGCCAATTGGAATGGTAGAAGGCTTTAAGAAATTTTGTGATGAATTTTTATTTGAAAATGAAATAATCACCTCTTTTGAAAAGCAGTTGATTGCGATAGGAGAGTTGTTTATTATACCCAATGATCGCCATTTGGTTAATGTTATCGATCAAGCTAAACAGCAAAATCTTGTCATTGGTTCCGATTTTGGAATTATTTCGTACAATGAAACGCCCTTGAAAAAAGTAGTTGAAAATGGTATTACAACGATATCAACTGATTTTAGTCAGATGGGAACTTTGTTGGCAGAAATGATTTTGGAAAACAAAAGAATTCAAATCGAAAACCAAAGTTCTTTGATTATTAGGAATTCATTATAAATAAAAAAAACTCCAACATTTCTGTTGAAGTTTTTTGTGGGCGATGAGGGGTTCGAACCCCCGACCCCCTCGGTGTAAACGAGGTGCTCTGAACCAGCTGAGCTAATCGCCCGATAAATGCTAATTATTATCAGTATGCAGTGATAAAAGTGGTGGGCGATGAGGGGTTCGAACCCCCGACCCCCTCGGTGTAAACGAGGTGCTCTG
>CAZNWY010000031.1:0-11691 GCA_964577105.1 uncultured Flavobacterium sp. | reverse complement strand
AACCAGCTGAGCTAATCGCCCTTTTATCATTAATGATTTCTCATTAATCAGGGTGCAAATATAAGGCTTATTTTTTATTCTCCAAACATTTTTTATAAAACTTCTGCAACAACAAAAGTACTTCCGCCAATATAGATGAAGTCGTTCTTAGTTGCATTTTTTAAAGCCTCTTGATAAGCATTTGAAACAGAATTATATACTTTTCCTTTGATTTCAAATTGGGATGCTTTTTGTTGTAATATTTCGGCGTCCAATCCACGAGGAATATTTGGTTTGCAGAAATAATATTTTGCTTTTTTTGAAAATAAAGGTAAAATTTCATCCAAATCTTTGTCATTTACTACACCTAAAACGATGTGTAAATGATCAAATTTTTCTTTTTCAATTTGGTCAATGACAATAGTTAATCCATGAGCGTTATGAGCGGTGTCGCAAATTACTTTTGGGTTTTCATGAAGTTGTTGCCATCTTCCTTGTAATCCAGTATTGGTAATTACTTGTAGAAATCCATTTCGAATGTTTTCTTCTGAAATTTTGAGGTTGGTTTGAGTGATTAAAACTTTTACAGCTTCTTGAACAGTCTTTTTATTATGGATTTGATAGTCGCCCAACAAAGCAGATGGTAAAGTTTCTGAAATTAAATCTGAAGCAAAATAGATGTCGGAATTAGTTTCTTTGGCTTTAGTTAGAAAAACTTCTTTAGTTTCAGGAGTATATTCTCCAATTACCACTGGAATGTTATGTTTTATGATGCCAGCTTTTTCAAAAGCGATACTTTCTAAAGTGTTTCCAAGAAATTGTGTGTGATCCAATCCAATGTTGGTAATGATTGACAGTAAAGGTGTAATTATGTTGGTAGAATCTAGTCGGCCGCCCATTCCAACTTCAATGATGTTAATATCGGTTTGTTCTTTTGCAAAATATTCGAAGGCTAAACCCACCGTCATTTCGAAGAAGCTCAATTCATTTTCTTCAAAGAAAACTTTGTTTTTGGCAATGAAATCACAAATAAACGCTTCTGATATTTCTGTACCATTGATTTTAATACGCTCTCTAAAATCTTTTAAATGAGGAGAGGTGTAGAGTCCGACGTTGTAACCAGCTTCTTGTAAAACCGAGGCTAATAGGTGAGAAGTGGAGCCCTTTCCGTTGGTTCCAGCAACATGTATGCATTTTAAATGTTGTTCAGGATTTCCTAAATGACGAGCCAGTAAAATCGTGTTGGTTAAATCTTTTTTGTAAGCCGATGCCCCTTTATGCTGGTACATAGGTAATTGGTTAAACATCCAATTTATGGTTTCCTGATAGTTCATTACTTTTTTAATAAAAAAATCTTAAAACAAAATAATTTCCCAATTTTGTAGTTTAATATTGTATTAGAATTTATCTTTAGTGCAAATTTGAGATTATTTTTAATAACTAAATCAAAAATAAAATTTTATGATTAACTTTTTTCTTCAAGTCCAAAATGATACAGTTGCTAAAGCTACTGGTGCAGTAATTGAAGGCACAACAAAAACAAACGAAATTTCAGTATTAGGGTTCATTTTTAAAGGAGGATTTTTCCTTATTCCAATTGCTCTTTTACTTTTTTATACTTTCTACATCATTATAGAACGCTATTTGTATATCCACAAACGTGCTGTAATCGATCCGAATTTAATTCGAGATATTCGTGATAATTTAAATGCTGGAAATTTAGATGCTGCCGTGTCAATTGCCGAAAGAAACGGAACTGCTTCAGGTTATGTACTTCGTGAAGGAATTCTTACTATCGGGAGACCCATTTCTGAAATCGAGTCGAACATGGAACGCGCCGCTAATATTGAAGTAGGCGAAATGGAGAAAAAACTCGGACAACTAGGTTTGATTGCTGGTATCGCTCCAACCTTTGGATTTATCGGAACCATTTCTGGGGTAATCAAAATTTTCTACAGCATTTCCCAAACCGAAGACATCAGTATCGGTAACATTTCGGGTGGTTTATATGAAAAAATGATCAGTTCGGGAGCTGGATTGGTAGTGGGAATTATCGCTTATTCTGCGTATCACTTATACAACGGTAGAATTGACAGCTTTACGCTAGCCATCCAAAAACAAGTATTAGATTTTGTTAATATAATTCAACGTCCAAATGGTAAAACGAAATAAACGATTTCATGCCGAGGTAGCCACTTCGTCACTGAGTGATATCATGTTTTTCTTGCTGTTGTTTTTCTTAATTATATCAACATTAGCCAATCCAAACGTGATCAAAATGACGTTGCCGAAATCCAAAACTAATGAGAAAACCAATAAGCAACTCATCAGTTTGTCGGTAACCGAAGACAAACGATTTTATTTAGATAAAGATGAGGTAGCTTTTGATCAATTAGAATCTACTTTATTGTCAAAAATGGGCGATGCCAAAGACCAAACGGTTGTAGTGCGTATTCCGTTCAATTTGCAAGTACAAGATTTAGTTGATGTGTTGCAAATAGGCGTGAAGAATAAGTTGAAGTTTGTTATCGCAACCAACAATACAAAGTAAATTATTAAAGAAGTCGGACATACAGTTCGACTTTTTTTATTTTTTAAAGCGAATGGTTTGGGCTTTATCAGTAATCCATGTTCCTGCTTTTCGTTCTATCTTTAATAAAAAAAGCACCTCAATTAAGGTGCTTTTTTTATTAAAGGATGCCACTGCAATCAGGGCTAGATTATTATTGTATTGACCGTTTGGTTTAGTCTTTCAAACTGAAATTATATCGAATACTACCCACTTGTTTTTCAGTGCCATCTGGGCTAGCACTCCATTTGGTATTCATTGCAGCTATTTTGGCTTGAGTTGCCAAACAACTGGCGGCGTTAGTAGTGCCTCTCGCGCCTGGTTTTGCCTCAATTACATTTCCGTTTTTATCAACAGTAATTTGAACCACCACAACTCCTTCTTCATTACAAGTATAAGCAGGTTGTGGTTTGTTCAATGCTTTTCTTCCAGTTAGGGCATAACCTGATCCATTTCCTAATCCATTACCACTTCCGTTGCCGCTACCGCTTCCAGAGCCAGAACCTGGTCCGGTTCCTGTACCATTACCACTTCCGTTTCCACCACCAGTTCCTCCGCCAGAACCACCAGATCCATTGTATCCATTAGAGTTAATGTCTCCATTAGCACGACCTTGATTTCCAGACGAACTGCTGTTTCCATCACCACCTTTTTTGTTTCCGTGTAAGATGTTAGCTAATGCGTCATCTACCTTTCTAACGGGTTTTTTAATTTCAACTGGTTTAGTAACTTCAGGTTTTATAAGAGTTTTAGGATTTTTTACAGGTTCGTGTTTCGGAATAACGGCATCGGTTTTATCGCCTTCATCGTCTTGTGCAATGATGTCTTCTTGTGGCGTTTCTTGCGCCGAAGCTTGCTTGGTATTGCTTTTTATCTCTAATTCTTTACTGTCAAAATTGTTACCCGAACCAAAATCGGTATCACCAAAATTAACTGTAGCGCCACCGCCACCACCGCCACCGGCAAGTGCTACTAATTCTTCGTCAGATGGAGGCCAAAAACGAATCGAAAATAGGATTAACAAAAGCGCCAAAAACGAATAGCTACTTAATATAAATGATCTTTTTTTATCGGAAACTTGCATTTTTTTGAGCTGAACTGCCAACGCAAAAAACAACAAAGAGAATACTAAAATTAGTATAATTGATAGCGGAACATATCCGTCTAATAAACGTATCAATCTAATTATTTTTCCCATAAACTATAGTGTTGTAGACTTTATTAACGTGTAAACATACTAAAAATTGTCATTCGATTGTTGAAATCTTTTTTAAAACAAGGCTTTTTTTCAACCAAATAAATCCAATTGCACCCGAAATGAATGAAGCAATCAAAATCATGAATTTTGCATTATTGATAATGGAATTATTGTCAAACGCCAATAATGTGATAAAAATAGACATAGTAAAACCTATTCCGCCTAAAAAGCCAATGCCTATTAATTGGTTCCAATTTACGTCGTTTGGCAATTCAGTTAGTTTTAACTTTACAGATAAATAAATAAAACTCAATATTCCTAACGGTTTTCCTAAACACAAACCAAAAATGATGCCTAAAGAATAGGTTTCGGAAAACGTAAGCACCCAATCTTTTCCTATCACAATGGCTGTGTTGCTTAATGCAAAAAGCGGAATGATGCAAAAAGCAACTGGTTTGTGTAACCAATTTTGAAGTTGGTATGAAATGGTATTTTCACTACCGTCTTGAAACGGAATGGCAAATGCTAAAAGAATTCCGGTAATAGTGGCGTGAACCCCAGAATTAAGCATAAAATACCACATAAAAACACCTCCGATTAAATATAGAATCAAGTTTTTTACTTTCAATCGATTCATAATTAATAGAACTCCAAAAATGGATAAGGAAATCAACAAATTGGTAAAATACAGTGTTTTGGTATAAAAAATGGCTATCATTATTATAGCGCCCAAATCGTCTATCACAGCCAAAGCAGTCAAAAAAACTTTGAGTGAAACCGGTACTTTGTCGCCCAGTAATGATAAAATTCCAATGGCAAACGCAATATCGGTTGCCATCGGAATTCCATAACCATAGTGGGTTGTCGTCCCTAAATTAAAAATGATATAAAGTAGTGCTGGAACAAGCATGCCACCTAAAGCTCCAAATAGCGGTAGAATAGCATCTTTCAATTTGGAAAGCTCACCTATATAAACTTCGCGTTCTAATTCTAAACCAATCAATAAAAAGAAAATCGCCATTAAACCATCGTTGATCCAATACTCGGCATTGTGATTTCCAATTGGATGGTGCCAAACTGATAAATAGGTTTCTGAAAATGACGAGTTAGCTAACAAAAGCGATAGTAGGGTGCAAATTAGAAGCACCAAACCGCCGGCTCTTTCACTTTCAAAAAATGATTTAAATAGTGTGGTTACTTTCAATTATACTAATTGTTTCAAAGCAATTTCAAAAGCAGTTGCACTGATATTTTTGGTATCAGGATTCAAATCGTGAACTCTTTCTATTGCTTTTTTGATGGTTTCAGAAATGTCATAAAAAACAGCTTCATCCGTCATTTGAACTTTTTTCTCCATAAAATAGGCGAATACACGTGCCATTCCACAGTTGGAAATAAAATCGGGAATCAAACTCACTTTGCTGTCGGTTTCTTCCATAATCGGTCCGAAGAAAATTTCTTTATCGGCAAACGGTACATTCGCGCCACAAGTAATTACTTCTAAACCAGAATGAATTAAGTTGTCTAACTGCTCTTTGGTTACCAATCTTGATGCGGCACACGGAGCAAAAATTTCGGCACCAATAGTCCAGATTTTTTGGTTGATTTCTGCAAAAGGAATCATGTTTTCGGCAATCAATTTGTTACCGTCTTTATTTAAAAATAAACGTCTAATTTCTTCAAATGAAAATCCATTTTCATTAATCACACCACCATCGCGATCGATGATTCCGATTACTTTGACACCCATTTCAGCCAAATAAAAAGCAGCAGCCGAGCCTACATTTCCAAAACCTTGAACAATGGCTTTCTTACCGTGAAAATCACCGCCATAAGTGTTGTAATAATGACGTACTGCTTCGGCAACGCCATAACCTGTAATCATATCGGCAACGGTGTATTTTCTTAAAACGTCTGGCGAGAATTTCGGATTTTCAATTACTTTGATAACACCTTGACGCAATTGGCCAATTCGGTTGATTTTATCGGCTTCAGTGGGTTTGAAATGTCCATTAAAAACACCTTCTTGCGGATGCCAAACGCCACATTCTTCGGTAAACGGAATTACTTCGTGTATTTCATCTACGTTCAAATCGCCTCCAGTTCCGTAGTAACTTTTTAATAACGGAGAAACAGCTTTGTACCAACGTTGTAGAACACCTTTTTTGCGTGGATCATTTGGGTCGAAGTTGATGCCCGATTTCGCACCACCAATTGCTGGTCCAGAAACCGAAAATTTCACTTCCATGGTTTTGGCTAACGATAACACTTCGTTCATGTCAAGACCTTTTCTCATTCGCGTTCCGCCACCTGCAGCACCGCCTCTAAGTGAGTTGATAACAGTCCAACCTTCCGCTTCGGTTTCGCTATCTTTCCAGTTAAATACTATTTCGGGTTGTTTATTCTCAAATTTCTTAAGTAAATCTTTCATGCTTTTGTTTAGTTTGTGATGCAAATATAAGGTTTAAAAAAGATTTAATATTTGTGGAACCAAAGAAATTAATAGTTACTTTTAAACTTAGAAAATTAATTTATTTCACTAATTCATTATGAAAAATCAAATAAACTGGCATAAAAAACATTCTGAAAACTTAAGTTTCGGCAGTCGATTGGCTGATAAAGTTGCCACTGGAATGGGCTCGTGGCGTTTTATTATTATTCAAACCGTTGTTGTTGCTGTTTGGATGGGGCTGAATGTTATAGCGCTGGTAAATCATTGGGATCCTTATCCGTTTATTTTATTGAATTTGCTTTTTTCTACACAAGCTGCTTATGCTGCACCAATTATCATGATGGCTCAAAACAGACAGAACGAACGTGATAGAATGCACGCGGAGGCGGATTACCAGACTAATATAGAGGCTAAGGAGGAAATTGAAGCTTTGACTGTAAAATTGAATAAGCTAGAGGTTGACAAGTTGGATAAAATTATTGCAATGCTTGAACAAATGCAAAAAGAAAAGTAAATCTAACACATAAAAAAGCCGCTAGATGTAGCGGCTTTTTTTATTATTGCTTTTTAGGTTTGTAACGTTTATCAGGCGTTCCATCTTTTTTTAAAACTACTTTTTCTTTGTTCTCTTTGTAGCGTTTGTCAGGAGTTCCGTCTTTTTTCAAAGGAACATCTTTTTTAGCCTCAGGTTTAGTTTCAGCCTTTTTGGTTTCAGCCTTTTTGGTTTCAGCTTTTTTTGCCTCTGCTTTCTTAGCTTCAGGTTTTTTAGTTTCTGTTTTGGCTTTGTCCGTTTTCTTTGGAGCTTGTTGAGCTGTTGAGCTAAAAGTAAATCCTAAGATTGCAATTAGCGCTAAAATTAATTTTTTCATGTTTTATTAGTTTAAGATTGAGTAGCTAATTTATGAAAAAAACACCTACAAGTATGTGAATTATTAGTTAAAAATTACTCCAGAACTATGATCTTTTTCTGCACCAGTAACACTACATAATACATTAATTTCGTTACGTAATTTCAATACGCCAAGAAGTCCGAAAATTAATGCTTCTTTAAACTCCAAGGTTTTAGAATCTGGAACAACCACTTCTATATTTGGTAAGTAAAATTGTATGCGTTCAATTAGAAAAAGATTGTAAGCGCCACCACCAGTTATCAATAATCTACCTTCTTTTTTAGGTAATGCCAATGCGGTTTGCCAAGCGATATGTTCGGTAAATGTGTGCATTTTGTCTTCAATAGCAATGTTGTATTGTTCCATTAATGGCAGTGCAATTTCTTTTACAAATTCAAATCCGAGTGATTTTGGAAATGGTTTTTTATAATATTCTAAATTGTTTAATTCGGTTAATAAATCGGAATGTACTTTTCCAGACCGTGCTATTTCTCCTTTATCGTCGTAATTCAAACCTAATGTGTTGGCATAAAAATTTAAAACAGTGTTCACGGGCGAAATATCAAAAGCAATACGTTGGTTGTTTTTTTCGAAAGAGATATTTGAAAAACCGCCTAGATTCAAACAATAATCAAATTCAGAAAATAAAATTCGATCACCAATAGGTACTAATGGTGCGCCTTGACCGCCCAATTTAACATCTTGAACACGAAAATCACAAACTACTTTTTGATTTAAAATAGTTGCTATTTGAGGTAAATTTCCAATTTGTAATGTATATCCATTTTGGGGTTGGTGTAAAATGGTATGCCCATGTGAGCAAACGGCATCAATGTTTTCTATAGCAAATTTGTTGATAAAATACTTTATCGTTTTACCAAGAAGTTCGGTGTAATCTTCGTTCAGTTGCTTTAGTTCTTCTTCAGAAAAACCAACCGCAACCTTCAATTTGTTTACCCAATTTTCCGAATAAGAAATCGTTTCAGATTCCAGAATTTTATACAACCATTTGCCTTCAAATACTGTAAAATGGATGTGTGCTAAATCGATTCCATCAAGCGATGTGCCTGACATGACTCCGATAACATTGTAGGTTTCTTTAAACATTGGCTAAAATTACGAAATCGTTTGAGAAATTGATGAAAATGTGCTACTTTTGAGCTCTCAAACGAAAATTTTACTAAATAATATTTATCAAAAATATGGATTTTAATCTAACCGAAGAGCATTTAATGATTCAGCAAGCTGCGAGAGATTTTGCTCAAAACGAATTATTACCTGGTGTAATTGAAAGAGATGAACATTCAAAATTTCCAACAGAGCAAGTGAAAATGATGGGTGAGCTTGGATTTTTAGGAATGATGGTTGATCCAAAATATGGAGGTGCTGGTTTAGACAGCGTTTCTTATGTTTTGGCCATGACAGAAATTGCTAAAGTAGATGCTTCTGCAGCGGTAATCATGTCGGTAAATAACTCTTTGGTTTGTGCTGGTATGGAAAAATATTGTTCAGAAGAGCAAAAAATGAAATATTTAGTGCCGCTTGCTAAAGGAGAAGTAATTGGTGCTTTTTGTTTGTCAGAGCCAGAAGCTGGTAGTGACGCTACTTCGCAAAAAACAACTGCCATCGATATGGGAGATTATTATTTGCTAAATGGAACAAAAAACTGGATTACGAATGGTTCTACAGCTTCTACTTATTTGGTAATTGCTCAAACCGATGTTGAAAAAGGACATAAAGGAATTAATGCTTTTATTGTTGAAAAAGGTTGGGCAGGATTTGAAATTGGTCCGAAAGAGAAAAAAATGGGAATTCGAGGAAGCGATACGCATTCACTGATGTTTACGGATGTTAAAGTTCCAAAAGAAAACCGAATTGGTGCAGATGGATTTGGATTTTCATTTGCTATGAATGTTTTGAATGGAGGTAGAATTGGTATTGCATCGCAAGCATTAGGAATTGCTACTGGAGCTTATGAAATCGCTTTAAAATATTCTAAAGAGCGTAAAGCTTTTGGAAAAGAAATTTTCAATCACCAAGCCATCGCATTTAAATTGGCCGATATGTATGTAAAAGTTACTGCGGCTAAATTGTTAGTAATGAAAGCGGCTTGTGAAAAAGACGAAGGAAAAGACATTGCGCATTCGGGTGCAATGGCTAAACTATACGCTTCTGAAATTGCTTTAGAAGTAGCCAATGAAGCTGTTCAAATTCATGGAGGAAATGGTTATGTAGCCGAATATCATGTGGAGCGAATGATGCGTGATTCAAAAATTACACAAATTTATGAAGGAACTTCAGAGATTCAACGTATTGTAATTTCTAGAGGATTGAGCTAGTATTTAAAAGTTAATTATAATTCAAACCCTTTCAGTTTTTAATTGAAAGGGTTTTTTGTTATTTTAGCCATTGTAAAAATAAAGTATGAAAAACGTAATTATTACAGGAACATCACGTGGAATAGGATTTGAATTAGCGTTAGAATTTGCCCATAAAGGGCATCAGGTTTTGGCCATTTCTAGAAAAATTCCAGATGCATTGTTAGGAAATCCAAAAATCACTTGCCTTTCTATCGACATGTCTGTTGAAGATGAAATGCATGAAATTGATAAGTTCATCGCTTCTACTTGGAAAAAAGTTGATATTATCATTCATAATGCAGGTTGCTTGTTGAACAAACCTTTTTCGCAAACGTCACAATCAGATTTTGAGCGCGTTTACAAAGTGAATGTTTTTGGTGTTGCCAATCTAACACGAGTTTGTTTACCTTATATGAAAAAAGGAAGTCATGTGATTTCAATTAGTTCGATGGGTGGTATACAAGGAAGTGTTAAATTCCCTGGATTGGCGGCTTATAGTTCAAGTAAAGGAGCGTTAATTACGTTGTCTGAATTACTGGCAGAAGAATATAGAGAGCAAGGCATTGCATTCAATGTTTTAGCATTGGGTTCGGTTCAGACCGAGATGTTAGCCGAAGCTTTTCCTGGATATCAAGCACCAATTTCTGCTAAAGAAATGGCCGATTACATCTATAATTTTGCACTTACAGCCAATAAATATTATAACGGTAGAGTGTTGCAGGTTTCATCAACTACACCATAATTTTGAGTGAAGTTTTAGCTAAATATTTGCCAGAGCATGCAGTACCATTATGTTTTGAATTGATCAAAACGAATTCGGTGCACCTTAAAATCGTTAATGAACGTCAAACACGTCATGGAGATTACCGAAAAGGATTTTCTGGGAAACATGAAATTACTGTCAATGCTAGTTTGAATCAATACCGATTTCTGATTACATTAGTTCACGAAATTTCACATTTGGTAGCTTTTGAAAAATTTGGTAGGTCGATAAAACCTCACGGAGTCGAGTGGAAGATGACCTTTCAGCGATTGATGGTGCCGTTTATTCGACCAGAAATTTTTCCACATTCGGTGCTGCCATTAGTAGCCAATCATTTTAGAAATCCAACAGCGAGTAGTGATACCGATGCTAAGTTGGCTTTTGCGTTAAAACAATTTGACGAACGAAAACCCGATGTACATTTTATTCATGAAGTGCCCAGTGGAAGTTTATTTAGAATAAAAAATGGTAGGGTTTTTCAAAAAAAAGGACTCCGAACCAAACGATATGAATGTGTTGAGGTACAAACAGGAAGGATATTTTTGTTTAATGCCAATGCCGAAGTAGAAATAATTCCAGGATAATATGAAAGTTTTTAAAAATTACTATTTATTGCTAATCTCAGCATTAGTTTTGTTTGTTGTAAGCTTTAGTGTTTCTAAAGAAATTCGATACAATTTCAACATTTCAGATGCTTATTACGTTATTTCTGGTCCTGATTTTTACAAGCTTTTTGCAATTCTATCAATTACCTTGGGATTGGTTTATTTAGTGTTAGATAAATCGGAAGTTGCATTACAACCATTTTTTACCAAAGTCCATATTTTTGGTTCCTTACTCTTAATGATGTCAATAATTTTTTTGACTTATAAGAGCAATCAAACGCAAACTATTGTAATTGGAGAGAATTTTTCAAAACCTATAAATTATGATCATTACAAAGTGATCAATATGATATTGATTATTTTTCTTCAGTTTTTCTTTTTAATAAATATATTTGTCGCTCAGATAAAGAACCTTAGAAATGTAGCTGTCAAATAGCTAGAACTTCAAATGATGAATAAAAATTATTACGCAATATTGATGGCTGGTGGTGTTGGATCACGATTTTGGCCTGTAAGTACAACCGATTTTCCGAAACAATTTCACGATATGTTAGGTTCGGGCGATACCTTAATACAGAAAACATTCAGTCGATTATCTAAATTGATTCCCGTTGAAAATATTTTGATTTTGACCAACGAGCGCTATAACGGATTGGTTTTAGAGCAATTGCCAATGGTCAAACAAGAGCAAGTTTTGTTAGAACCAGCAATGCGAAATACGGCACCGTGTATTTTGTATGCGTCGTTAAAAATTCAAAAAATGAATCCGAATGCCGTTATGGTGGTAGCGCCAAGTGATCATTGGATTGAAGATGGAGATGAGTTTACAAAAAACCTTCAGAAAAGTTTCGATTTTTGTCCGCAAAAAGCAGATT
>CAZNWY010000030.1:0-36230 GCA_964577105.1 uncultured Flavobacterium sp. | reverse complement strand
TACCACAAAACCCGAATAGTCCCGACACTTCGGGATTCGGGTTTTTTGTTTTTATACGTTTTCTTTTTTTTATTAGTAGCGAATGGCTTGGGCTTTTCTTGTATTCCTCGTTCCTGCTATTCGCATCTCGTCGAAAAAGACGAGATTGCTGCTATCAGGGCTAGACAGAGAAGGTCTTGAACTAAATCAATTGCTTTTTACCGGTTCTGGTTTGGTATCGGTGTATTCTGTTTCTTGCAAATCTTCGGTTTTTTTACCGAGTTTCACTTTGGGATTATCTTTGGTGCCTGTTACGGTTAACGGAATACCAATAATTCCTAATGGCGGTAAACCCAATCGCATTTTGATATTCAAACGACCGTCGAAGCTCGTAGTTCCTTCAATTCTTGGTCGGAAACCAGCGACTTTAAATTTGAATCGCTCAATCGTAATAATGTTATTTTTAATGGTAGTTTTAATATCTACTTTGGATAAATCAGGATTTTTAATGGCTTCTTTACCTGTTTTTTTACTTACAGCACCAAACATTTTGAAACCTTTCATTTTGACATTTTTCACCGAAAGAATGCCGCCACCACTCAATGATGGATAAATAGGTTGCATTTGACTGTTTAATTTTCCTGCCACTTTGTAATCAAGCGAGACGATTCCTTCGGCACTTTCTGCCGCCGATGCCATTTCACGGAACATTTTAACTTCTTTGTAGGCGCGTTTCACATCAAAATCTTTGGCTAAAACTTCCAATTCAAAAAACGCTTTTTCGGGCGTTTCACTTCCATACACCACATTCATATTCACATTAGAACCAATAATATCGAAGCCCGATTTGTGCATTTGTAACGTGCCTTTGTTGATAGTTACGTTTCCTTTGAGGTTTTGCATCTTAAGTTCATCAAAATCTACTTTCTGAGCTAGACAATTGAATTGTAAATCTAAATTTGGCGGCACAATAACCACACCTGAAGAAGCTGTTGCATCTGTTGTTGCTTGATTTTTGGCCGAATTAGACATAAACTCATCAACATTGATATAATTTGCATCAACATTAAAACTGCCTTTTAAAACGCCTTTATCCGACAACACAAAATCAATTACATTCTGCATGTAGCCATTCATCTTAAAATCAGATTGCCCATAGGTTGCCGAAAAGTTATTGAAGTTCATCTTGTCTTGATTGAACACAAATTCACCTTCTTTAATCACGAAGGACTTTGGCAAATATTCCGAATTGGTAGCAATATTTCTCAACACCAAAGTTCCTTTATTGTTCAGCTTGTGATAATTTCCAGCTACGGCATCGGCTTGAGTTCCTTTAAAAGCGACATCCGCTTTTATATAACCTTTTACATCCAAACCTTTTTGAGAAAACACCTTATAGATTTTGGCTAAATCCAATTCGCCTTTGGCTTGAATGTCGTATTTTACATTTTCTAAATTTTCGAGATTGGCCTTAACATAAATAGGTTTTCCTTCAAAATGGAATGAGGCTGGATTGAGTACAATCTTCAAATCTTTTAACGAACCCGAGTGGTCTAAAACATTTGCGACAATATTAATATTCGTAATCGGATTGGGGTAATAATCGGTTTTGATGAACCCATTTTTAAATGCAATGGTTCCTTTGGTTATGGGAACAATTTTATTTTTAGCATCATAAACACCTTTCGAATTCACATCTACATTTAAAATCCCTTTCAAATCCATATTTTGCAATCCGAAAGCTTGGTCTAATTTACCCAAATCAACCGCCGATTTGATTCGAGCATCAATGTTTGGCTTGCTTAAACCTTCTGTTTTGATGATGCCTTTTACATAATCCTTACCCACATTAAAAAATATAGAATCTATATTTACTTTAAGTCGTTCGGTATTTAAAGCTGGTAGTTTAGTGTCAAAATTCAAGAAAATATTAGAGGCAGAAAGCGGTGCTTCTTTGTAATTGATTTCACCATCTCTAATTTTCATATTGAATGCCAAATCGGGTTTTTCATTGGTTGAAGCAATGTATTTACCTTTTAGCGTCAGCATTAAACTGGTGTTTCCTTTTACTTTAGTTTTTTCTAACCAAGTAACATAACTTGGCGGTAAAGCGGTGAAAAAATCGTTTAGTTTACTATTTTGGGACTCCACTTTAAAATCTAAGTCGTATCCATTTTTTAAGAAATCTAATTTACCTACAAAATCGATTGGCAGTTTATTAATTTTTAAATTGTTCTCTTCAAAAATAAATGCTAATGAATTGGTGTTGATTTTAGTAATCAGATTAGCGTTTACCGATTTATTTTTTAGGTATTGCTCACCACCGAAAGCAAAATTAAAGTCATCAATATCTGCCTCTGTATCGAGTTGAAAAATGGCTTTCGTCAAATCGCCTTTTCCAACATAATTAAATCCCTTGGCATCAATTAGAATCTTTGTAGACTTATCATTATACAACAAATGAGTATTAGTTATAGCGATTTTTTCCAATCGCAGTGATGTTGTTGATGTGGTATCTTTGGAATTTTCCTTACTGTCGGAAACATAAACATTATAGTTGGCTTCACCTTTTTCATTCACTTTTACATTCATAAAAGCATCCGACAGGAAAATTTTATCAATAGCAACTGCTTTATCAAAAATTAGGCTTTTTAAGTTGATTCCGAAGGAGATTTCGTCTGCAGAAACTAGAGTTTCATCTTTGTAGGGCGCCGAGCCTTTCAAAGAAAATTTGGTAAGCGAAAGTGTGAGTGATGGAAAGTGACTAAAAAAAGAAAGATTAGCCTCTTTAAAATTAAGTTCTCCATTTAGTTTTCGATTGGCAAACTCTTTTACTTCTTTCTCAATTTTTCCAGGAAAAACTATTGGAAACAGGAACATCAACAAAAGAATTACCCCAATGGTACCGCCAAAATATTTTAGGAATTTTAAAAGTATTTTCTTCATTAATGCTCAGTAATTTAGAGTGCAAAGCTATGATAAGTTGGTCAAATAAAAAAAGACCTTTCAAATTAATGAAAGGTCTTTTAAAAAAAATTGTTTTAACTAACTCAACAAAATTATTCTTTTAATAATCGCATTGTTTTTTCACGATTATTGGTATCTGTAACTTTAACTAGATATACACCTTGATTCAAGTCGGATATAGAGTATTGTTCATTTGAAGATACTTTTTCAAATGTTTTTACTAATTGTCCTGTAATTGAAAAAATTTGTACCTTCTCTACTTCTGTATTTATTGTAAAATAGCTTGAAGCAGGGTTTGGAGACATTGTAATTAACTCTGAAGTATCAAATGCATCATTGTTTAAAAGTTGTTGGTTACCAAAAACTCTAAAACCACCTGGTTCAATACTAATATTCATACTTGTGTTAGTAACACTTAGTGTAGTATTATCCATTAAATTAGCCCATGTTCCTGTAAATGGAAAACCACCTGCAACATTATAAGTACTGTCTGTAAAATTTGTAAGTACAAAAACATAACTTAAAGTAGCTGTTTGCGAAGTACTAGTCCAAACATCAAGTCTAGGGTGACCTGTGTTTCCTATATTCCAAGCATAAGATCCGTTTTCAAAAACATTTTGATTTTTTTTCAAATCAATCATTTTTGCCCAGTTATTGTAGATTGTGCTTCTATTGGTATCTGTTAACCAGTTTCCAGTCCATTGAGGTTGTGGTTTAGTATCTAATTTACAATCTGGTGAAGAATAAGAAACTACTCCATTATTACAAGTCCATAGTGAACTATTCCATCCCAAATCACCAAAATGCCAAATCATTTTTGGACCAGGAACTAACAAATGAACAGCACCCATGGCAGATAATCTTAAATGAACTTTTGCTAAATTTCCTTGTGTTTGTCCTGCTTCATTAAAGGCTTTATAAGCAACTCTTTCTTCATCATGACTTTCTGCATAACCAACAAAACGTTGTGTTGCAGCATCTGCTACTCCAGAAATATCAGAAAAGTTTCCTTTTAATAAATCAGCATAAGAGTCGGTCATTTTTCTCCATTGCATAATACCTTTGGTATCTCCAGAAAGTAAATAATTAGCCCATTCTGTTTCTTCTGTAGCCGAACCACCTGTTCCTAAATGTTCAAAAATAACATAGAAATTCGGATCTAATTCCCATTGTTTGTCGGCATACCATTTTAGTTTTGCTACCCTGTCTGAACGATAACCATTGGTACACGTTTCATCACCTGTTGTACATTGATTAGTAAATCCTTTGGTTAAATCCCAACGGAAACCATCAATTTTATAATCTTGTATCCAGTTTCTAATGGTACGAACTACGTACGTATTAGTCATATTATCAGGTTCTCTAAAGTGATTAAGATCACTTCCTACACCATAAGCATGAGTTGCATATTGATTGATGTATGGATTTTCAGTTGTAGTAGCTACAGTATCTGCCCATCCATCTCCATCGGCATCAGTCATCCACATTCTAACAAGAGGAGAACGACCAAATACGTGATTTAAAGCCAAATCTAAAATCACCGCTATACCATTTTGATGACATAAATCGATGAATTCTTTCAATTTTGCAGGTGGTCCATAACGTTTGTCTGGTGCCATATGATATACAGTGTTATAGCCCCAACTTTCATTACCTTCAAACTCCATTACTGGCATTAATTGAATGGCATTAATTTTTAAATTTTTAAAATAATCTATTTTATTTATCAAATCTTGATAGCTTCTGTTGGCATCAAAATCTCTAACTAGAACTTCATAAATCACTAAATCTTTTTTCTTAGGCTTCACAAAATTGGTTGTTGCACTACTCCAAGAATAGTTCCAATATGCTGTTGGGCCCGTTTGCAAAACAGTAACTTCTCTTTCTTGACCTGGCGCAATTGTACTGTAAACTGGTAAATTTGGATAAACTCCTAAAGTAACAATTTCTGGATCATCAAATGGCGAAAGAACAAGAGTTGAAAATGGATCAGCTGTTTTAACGATTGCAGGTGAATTTGTTGGTCTGTTGGTTTGATCACATACCCAATATTGGAAAGCATATACTTGACCAGGTGTTAAACCTGTAAGTTCAAGCCAAAATTTTCCTGAAGTTGGATCTTTCTTCATTGCATAACTAGAAGTTGGTAACCAGTTGTTAAAACTTCCGGCAACGTATACAAAATCTTTGTAAGGAGCATTTAAAACCAAAGTTGCTCTGGTAGCATCAGTAGCATTATAATTTACACCATCTTCTAAACCTGCTGCCATAGCAGAAGATATGGTTCCTGGGTTTACAATAATGGTAAATTTTTTAGTTACAGTTGTACTTCCTAAAGTAGCAGAAACTGTATATATTTTATTAGTTGTTACATTGGTATCACCACAAGTAAAAAAAGAAGTTGCTGCGGTTGAACAGGTTATTGGAGAACCATTGGCAGTAACGGCGTAAGTAGCATTTCCTCCGGTATTAGAAGCTACAATACTAGTATTATAACCAGAAGAAACAATAGTGTAACTATTTTCAGTTGGAGCTTGTAATGTCATTTGAAAAGCACCTACATTAAGAACCAAGTCTACTGTTTGCGCAGTTCCTGCAGCGTTTCTAAGTACTATATTGATTTTGGTAACACTACCACTTGAAACTCCATAAAAACTAAGTATGCTTGGAGTAATATCCAATTTATAGATATTACCAGAAACTAAAGTCAGTGCTGGCTGAACGGCATTGTCACCCCATGTTCCTTTAACATTCTGCCAAGCAGTTCCATTTAGTGTTACCCCAGTGTGAGCATAAATTGTACCTGTGTAGGAAGCTAAAGGTGTTCCTGTTTTATCAAATAAAATTGTTCCAGACTGGTTTGATTCTGGAGTAGCACTTTGCCAAGAAACTTGGGAAAATCCTGCTGTAGTTATTAAATAAACAAGTAAAAGAAATATTTTTTTCATAAGTATTTTTTTTAGTTTTTCCGTACAAATTGGAAAATAGCACCAACTTTTTTTTAAAAAAATAGCAGTTGGATTTAAAAAGAATTTCCTGTTTGAATTGATTCCAAACAGGAAATAAAAATTATTGCATAGATTAAATTGGCATTAATCTTATGTTGTAGTTAGCAGAATTTCTAATGTCTAATACTACTTTATAATTACCAGCAGCAGGCACTTTCATATTACCTCCAGCCAATTTAATTTTATACTGACCACCTGTTGTAGTACTTTCTGTATTACCAGACAATGTTCCCATTTTAACTGACCAGTCATCTTTTAAACGAATTAAAAACTCGTCATTAGATAATGCTAAATCAATAGTATACATTTGATAATAAGGTGAAGCAGGATTAGTGTCAAAAGTCATGTAAGTTGGAGTTCCCCATCCATTTGGTGTTGCTGCTCCAATAATAGCAACTTGTCTTTTACTCATTGTATATGTTAAAGCTGGCCAATTTACAGTAAAGAAATAAGTACCTGCACCGTCTGATGGTTTAATGTTAGAGGCTGTTCCTAAGTTACCAGAAAAAGCACCACTTGGATCTGATTCTCCTTTGTCGCCTGACCAAGCAGGTACTGGCGTAAATTTGAACTCTGGGCTAGCATCGTTCATCCAAACAAAACCTTCATAATTTCCATCGTTTCCTGCTGAAAACAATTTTGCAACACTTGGACTATCTGGCGACCAGCTGTTTCCATAACCACTAGCACCTTGATAGTTTCCTGGAACATAAAGTCTATCAAACTCATCAAATGTATCATAAGGAGTTGCTGTAATAGAAACTTCATTTGAAACTGCAATTACACCATTTGTTGATGAAGCTAACTGTGTAGAAGGCTTACCAACAATTCTTAATTTAAAACCTTCTGATGAACCGATAGTACCTCCAGCACTTAACAATAAATTGTTTAGTATTCTTTGTGTAACATCTTTTTGATTAGCATCAGTACTAGAATTAAAAGTTCCTAAAACAATTGAAGAAGAAGCATCTGTAAAAGTATTTGAACTTTTAACCGCTTGTAACGAATAGGTAACCGCTGCTGAAAATCCAAAATTTGCAGGAGTCCAAGTTGCAGTAAAAGCTGCAGTGCTTGCATTAGCACCCGACAACACAAATGTTCCTCCAGTTGGAGAAGTCATATTAATTGTCGTAGATGAAGCAACTGGATCGAATTTTTCATCACTACACGATACAACTGTACTTAGTGTACCTGCTAATAAAATTAAACTTAAAAATATTTTTTTCATAATTTGTTATCTTTATTAATCTTTCCTGAAGTAGTAAAAAACACTTCAGGAAAGATATAGTTGTTATTAATAACCAGGATTTTGTTGTAACGTTGGGTTAGAACCAATAGCTTGAGAAGGTATAGGAAATAATTTGTATTTGTCATCTATACTAGTTCCTGATTGAACTCCACCTTTCCATTCCCAGTTGTAAGCACCACCAGTATATTTACCAAAACGAATTAAGTCTTGTCTTCTGTGTCCTTCCCAATATAACTCACGAGCTCTTTCGTCAAGAACAAAATCTAAAGTGATATCACCAGCCGTTACTGAAGATGCCCCAGCTCTCGTTCTTAAAGTATTTACATAAGCAGCCGCTTGTGTAGTACTTCCTTGTCCTCTTGCGGCTAACTCAGCATACATTAAGTAAGCATCTGCTAATCTGAAAACTGGAAAATCAATATCTACAAAGTTACCAGAGTTATCAGACCCTTGTCCACCGGTTGATTTAATATTTTTGAATTTGTTAACAGCATATCCATCACCAAAATTCCCAATGTTTCCAATTGAAAGGGTTTGTCCATTAGTATAGAACATTCCTCTTGGATCACCAGCGAATTTATTGTAAAATTCAGGTCTAGCTCTTAAACCATACCAACCACCATTAATTCCTGAACTTGTTGGATTCATTGAACCTCCTACAGAAGCGTGTGTGATAAAGGTAGTTCCTCCATAAGTTTGAGTAGTCAAACCTTCAAAACGGATTGGGAAAATGACTTCAGTTTGAGAACCGTTTGTATCATTATCAGCCATAAAACATTTTGCATAGCTTGAACTAGTGTTTATAGAATAAGTTGAACTCAATACAGGAGCAAGAGCTGTTGCTGCTTCAGCAAACTTATCTTGATTAATGTATACTTTAGCATTTAAATATAATTTTGCTAACAACATTTTTCCAGCAACTCTGTCAATTCTTCCATACTCATTAGTACCAGAAGCTAATAAGTCTCCATCTATTGCATTCAATTCATTAACTATGTAATCAAATATAAAATTTCTATCTTTTTGAGGAGGTAAGAAGTAACCAACTTGGTCATTTTCAGTAACAAACGGAATACTACCAAACATATCCATCAAATTCCAATAAGAAAATGATCTTAAGAAACGAGCTTCTGCTCTGTAATGAACTATATCAGCACGTGTAGCTGCAGAAACATTTCTACTGTTTAACTTGTCATCAGTAGTTTGTCTCAAAAATTCATTACAAAGAGAAACCTGATACATGCCGCGTGAGAACATAGCATAGATGAACTCATTATTTGAACCCCATGTGTGAGTGTTTAGTGATGGTAAATTTCCATCTGCCCACGCAATTACAGCTTCGTCAGTAGTAATTTCATTTAATTGCCAATAGGCTCTTAAATACTGACCAAAACCTCCATCAATACCAGCAATATCTGGAGCTCCATTAGGACCATTTTGACCAGATGTTGCTAAACCCATATACAATTTACCTAAAAATTGCTTATATGAAGCTTCGTTTTGAAAGAAAACCTCAGAAGTATAATAGTCCGAATCTTGTTCTGTTTTCTCTATGTCTTTTGAACAAGATAGAGTAAACATTGATGCTACTGAAATTATAAATAAAAGACTAAAAATTTTGTTTTTCATAACTATTTTTATTAAAAATTAACATTACATCCTAATACATACATTCTTGCTCTTGGATAAATAGTATTATCAATACCTCCAAAAATCTCAGGATCAATACCTTTATATTTGGTTATAGTAAGTGCATTTTGAACTCCTAACGACAATTTAGCAGAAGTAGATTTACCAAAAGGCTCACTAAAGTTATATCCTAAAGATATGTTGTCTAACTTAATAAATGAAGCGTTTTGAATGTAATAATCAGAAAAATATCTATTGTTTCCTTCATTAACAAATCCAGTATCGAAGAAGCTTGGGTTAATGTTATTTAAAGGAGTAATTTGATTAGTTGATTTTTGTAAATATCCTAATGACGAATCAGTATTATTGTAGTTGTAATTTCCTAAACTTGCTCTCCAAGCCATAGAGAAATCCCATTTTTTGTATGTCATATTTGACATTAAACCAAATACAAAGTCAGCATAAGGTTTTTTGTAATGATACATATCTTTAGAATTAATCACACCATCACCATTTCTATCTACAAAAACACCTTCAAGAGGTTTTCCATCTGTTCCATAAACTTGTTCGTAAACGTAGAATGAACTTGGAGCATAACCAGTAGTTTGCATTTGAATGGTATTACCTACACCTCCTGCAATTCCACCCCAAGCAATACCTGGAGAGTCTGTTCCATCAACTGCTGTTGAAATCATTTTTCTGTTTTGATAGTTTGTATTGAAATTTAAATTCCAATTGAAGTTACTTGTTTTAACGATATCCGAATTTAAATTCAACTCAACACCTCTAATTCTTAAGCTACCAAAGTTTCTTGGTCCGCTGTTAGAAAGGTTAGCTCCATCTGGATAAGGAACGTCTTTTGCTAACAAATCTTTAGTTTCTTTTTGATAAAAATCAAGACTACCTTTAACTTTTTTAAACAATTCAAAGTCTGCTCCAAAGTTAGTTGAAGTTACAGTTTCCCATTTTAATAAAGAAGTATAAAATAATGGACTTACTGTATTATATGCTGTATTTCCAAAACTGTATGAAGAACCAGTAGTAGATGTTAAATAAGTTGGCAAATATGGGAAGTAATTATATCCTAAATCTTGTTGCCCGGTTTGTCCCCAACCAGCTCTCAATTTTAAGCTAGTAAGAGATTTACTGTCTTTTAAGAAATCTTCGTTAGACACTACCCAAGCAAGAGCTGCTCCATAGAAATTTTCAGTATTGTTTGACGGATCAAAACGGTTAGAAGTATCTCTTCTTGCATTTAATGTCAATAAATATTTTCCATCATAACCCAAATTAGCTCTTCCAAAATAAGATTCTAATTTAATTACTGGATCTAAGTAATAATTTAAAGAGTTTATTACGTTATTAGGACTGTTTACGTTACCTGAATTGAATGAATCTCTTCTGGTTTCTTGGTAGGTGTGTCCAGCGGTAATGTCAGTGCTTAATTTTCCGAATTTTTTATTGTAATTGAAATAAACATCCAATAATTTTTGTGTACCTGTCCACCATCCACTTGAATAATTTCCAAGGTTTGTAGTTCCATTAAAAGTACCACTTATACTTTGATTACTCAAAGAATATGATTTATCTCCTGTTGTTCTGTCAATAGAAGCAATAGCAGTAAATTTCAATTCTGGTAAAAAGTGGAATTTATAGTCTGCTTGAATACTTGCTAAATAACGGTATGATTTATCAATATTATTTGTTTGTTGTAATTTAGCTACTGGGTTATCCGTTGCTAAAAAGATTGGTTGTCCCAAATTATCATACCACTCAAAATAACCACCATTTAAAGGGTTACCATTTCTAACTGGCTGAGTAGGATCAAATGTAACCGCATCTTTTATAGCACCTTCGTCTGCATAACGATTTTTTGTAACAGTAAGGTTACCATTGATAGCAAACTTTAAATGATCATCAAAAAATGAAGGGTTCAATCTTAAAGCAGTAGTTGTTCTATCGTATTTAGATGTTTCTAAAATACCAGGTATATATGAATGTCCGTATGAAAACGAAGATGGTAATTTACCAAACAACGAACCTCTCATAGAAACAAAGTTATCAACTGTTACAGAATTTGAAAAAATTTCTTTTTGCCAATCAGTTGAAGCATTACCCATACGAGCAATTCTAGCAGGATCAATATTATATTGAGCAATATTTGCAGGGTTATTCATAAAAGCTCTAAAATCATCTGCAGAAGTAGTATTCAATTTTTTTGCTAAGGTATTAACAGTAAATGTAGTACTTGCTGTTACTTTTAATTCTCCTTTTGCTCCTTTTTTAGTTGTAATCAAAATAACTCCAGCAGAAGCTCGGTTACCATAAATTGCAGTTGAAGAAGCATCTTTTAAAACAGAAATAGTTTCAATGTCATTTGGATTAATCGAATTGATTCCGTTCTCAGTTGGAACTCCATCAACAACAACCAACGGGTCATTTTTAGCATACAAAGAAGACTCCCCACGAATTCTGATAGCAGCACCAGCTCCAGGCGAACCACCTTGTGTTACTACAACACCAGCTGCTCTACCATTTAAAAGCCCTTCAACAGTAGAAACATACCCTTTGTTCATTTCTTTAGTTGTTAAAACTTCTACAGAACCTGTAGCATCTTTTTTCTTAACTGATCCATAACCAACTTGAACTACAACTTCTTGTAACACGTTAGCTTCTTCATTCATGGAAACCGATAAGGTTTTTTGATTGTCATAAGTGACAGTTTCATTTTTGTATCCAATAGACGAGAAAACTAATTTGTCTCCTTTTTTTACTTTGGATAGTTTAAATTTACCATCAAAATCAGTTGATGTACCCATTTGAGTACCTTGAACAATTACATTAACTCCAGAAAGTGGTTGTTTAGATTTTGAATCAGTAACAACTCCTTCCACCGTGTTTTGAGCCAAAACACTAAGTGGGAGCATAAGTAATAAAAATAACAACTTGTTATAAATTGTTTTCATACATTTTGTTTAGGTTAATAATTTGTTTTTTTAAGCTTATACTTTACTTCGAAACGTTAAAATTATGATAAATTTTCAGATAAAAAAACAAGACCTTTATTATATGTGACCGAAAACGTTTTCGTGTTGAAAACTTTCTCAATATTTCATATTTTTTTATGCAAAATTGATAGTATTAAAAAATAAACATATCTTTATTGAAAAATAAACATTTACCCTAATCGCAAAATGAGAAGAAAAGTAACTTTAAAGCAAATTGCAAAAGAACTAGACGTTTCCATTTCAACCGTTTCTAAATCACTGAGAGACAGCCCCGAAATTAGCGAAGATACTCGTCAAAAAGTTCAAGCTTTTGCCAAATTGTACAACTACAAACCCAACAATATTGCATTAAGTTTAAAAAACAAAAAAACAAAAACCATTTGCATCATAATTCCCGAAATTATCCATCATTTTTTTGCTACGGTTATTAGCGGAGTAGAACATGTGGCAAACGAAAACGGCTACAATGTGATTGTGTGTCTTTCGGACGAATCATTCGACAAAGAAGTCATCAATATGGAAATGCTTGCCAGCGGAAGTATTGACGGTTTTATCATGTCGTTATCCAAAGAAACACAACAAAAAAGAGACTTTCATCACATCACTGAGGTCATCAATCAAGGAATGCCTGTGGTAATGTTTGATCGAGTTACCAACGATATTTTGTGTGATAAGGTAATAATCGACGATAATCTTGCAGCCTACAATGCTACTCAGTTTTTAATCGACAAAGGGTTTAAAAAAATTGGATTAATTACAACCGTAGATTATGTAAGCGTTGGCAAACTGAGAACAGAAGGATACATTAAAGCTTTAAAAGCTAACGACTTAAAAGTTGACGAAAATATCATTCTTAAAATCGAAGATACAGATAATTTTGAATCGCCAATTGAAACTCTTTTGGCTAACAATGATTTGGATGCCATTTTTGCTGTAAACGAAATTTTTGCTGTAACTGCAATAAAATTGGCAACAAAACTAGGCAAACGAGTTCCCGAAGACATCTCAATTATTGGATTTACGGATGGTATTATTTCAAAATACTCGTCTCCATCCATAACTACTGTAAGTCAAAACGGAGTGAAAATGGGCGAAAAAGCCGCCAAAATGCTCATCGAAAAACTCGAAATCGAAGAAGAAGATTACGAAGAACAATACAAAACAGAAGTAATAGAAACCGAATTAGTTGAACGAGAATCAACCAATTAATTCTATTTTACCTCAACATAAAAAAGCGAAGCTATGATTACATAACTTCGCTTTTTTGCGTTAAATTCTTTTGTTTTATCAACAAAAAAACGTTTTCGTAAACATAATCGTTCAAAATGTTTTTTTCGAAAGTACTCGTATTCAAAAACTTTTTTATCTTTACCAAATCAAAGCTTATACTTTTACTTCGAAAACAAAAATTAAGTTTTGATAAGCAATCGCTTATCGTAATATTTTTAACATTTTACGATAATGAAAAAACCCAAATTAAGTTTTTGGCAAATTTGGAACTTGAGTTTCGGATTTTTAGGTGTTCAAATTGGATATTCTCTACAAAATGGAAATACCAGCAGAATACTTGAAGCATACGGAGCAGATGTTCATAGCATTGGTCTTTTTTGGTTAGCAGCTCCTCTCGCAGGACTTATTGTTCAACCTATAATTGGACTCTCAAGTGACAAAACCTGGACCAGATTAGGTCGTCGAATTCCTTTTATCTTCTTTGGAGCATTAGTTTCTGCTTTGGCTATGTTTTTTATGCCCAATGCTGGAAATTTTACTCATTTAATTCCGCCTCTAATTTTTGGTGCATCGGTTTTATTATTAATGGATACTTCTTTTAATGTTACTATGCAACCATTTAGAGCATTAGTTGGAGATATGGTAAATGACGAACAAAAAAACTTAGGTTATTCATTGCAAAGTGCGCTTATCAATTTTGGTGCTGTTTTTGGTTCACTGTTACCATATATTCTAACAAAATTAAATGTAGCCAACGTTCCTGCAGAAGGTGAAAAGGTAGCCGATTCGGTTATTTGGTCATTTTACATAGGTGGCGCTATATTATTGTTGAGTGTCTTGTGGACAGTATTCAAAACCAAAGAATATGCACCAAAGGAACACGCAGAATACAACAAAATAGATTTGAATGCACCAGAAGTTAAAGAAAAAACTAATTTTATTGATTTAATTTCCAAAGCTCCAAAAATATTTTGGCAATTAGGAATTGTACAATTTTTTTCTTGGTTTGCTTTATTCCTAATGTGGGTTTACACAACTAGAGCTATTGCAAATCAAGTATGGGGACCAGAAGCACTCGATGCTAAATCTCTTGGATTTAATGAAGCTGGTAACTGGACTGGTGTAATGTTTGGATTTTATAGTGCAATTGCAGCTGTTTTTGCTCTTATGATACCTTCAATAGCTAAGTCTATTGGCAGAAAAAAAACCTATAGTTTTTCTCTGTTTTTAGGAGGATTAGGACTTATTTCCATGTTTTTCATTCACGACAAAACCATGCTATTAATTTCAATGATTGGTGTTGGAATTGCTTGGGCTTCTATTTTAGCACTGCCCTATGCCATGCTGTCTAGCTCACTTCCAGCCAATAAAATGGGAGTTTACATGGGACTATTCAATGCAACCATTACAATTCCGCAAATAGTTTCTGGAATTTTAGGAACTATCATTGCAAGTTATAACTTTCCTCCTATTGTAATCACAACAATAGCAGGTATTTCACTTATACTTGGTGGTCTTGCCGTTTTCTCTGTTAAAGAAAAAGCATCCGACATCGTATAAAAAATCAAATTTAATGACAAACAAAAAAGCATTCATCTTCGACCTAGACGGAGTAATTGTAGACACCGCTAAATATCACTTTTTAGCTTGGCAAAAATTAGCTCGCGAACTAGGAATCGAATTTACACCAGAACACAACGAAGAATTAAAAGGCGTAAGTCGTATTCGTTCTCTTGACATCATCTTAGAACTTGGAAATATTCAGGCTTCTCAAGAGGATAAGGACAAATGGCTTATCCAAAAAAACGAAGATTATCTGTCTTATTTAGTAGACATGGATGAAAGTGAAATTTTGCCAGGAGTGCTCCCTGTTTTACATCATTTAAAAGACAATAATCAACTCATAGCTTTGGGTTCGGCTAGTAAAAATGCCAAACCTATTTTAGAAAAAACAGGAATCTTGCATTTGTTTGATGCCATTGTAGACGGAAATGACGTTTCTAATGCCAAACCCGATCCTGAAGTTTTCTTAAGAGCAGCAAAACTTTTGAACGTTACTAATGAAAATTCAATTGTTTTTGAAGATTCTGTTGCCGGAATTCAAGCTGCCAATATTGCTAACATGACCAGTGTAGGAATCGGAGACGATAAAATTCTACATGAAGCAAAATATATATTTAAAGATTTCACATTTATTGATGTTTCATTCATCGAATCGTTAATGAATTAATTTTTTGTTTCAAGTATAGGAATTCCTCTGAAACTTGAAGCTAGAAACTTTTTTAAACAAAAATTAAAATGAACCAAGATTATATAAAACCCGACAATTGGTCGATTATTGAAGAAGGATTTGATGTAGAACGAGTAAAATCTTCTGAAAGTTTATTTAGCATCGGAAATGGTGCTATGGGACAACGCGCTAATTTTGAAGAATATTATTCTGGAAAAACTTTTCAAGGAAGTTACATTGCCGGAATATATTATCCTGACAAAACCAAAGTGGGCTGGTGGAAAAATGGCTATCCAGAATATTTTGCAAAGGTGTTGAACGCTCCAAGTTGGATTGGCATTAACATCGAAATTAATGGAGAAGTTTTAGACTTGGCAACTTGCAAATCGGTTTCCAATTTCAAACGCGAATTGAATATGAAAGAAGGATTGTACAATCGTTCTTTTAACGCTACGTTACAAAACGGAATTGAAATTTCGGTAAATGTTTGCCGTTTCCTTTCCTTAGATTTAGACGAATTGGGCGTTATCAATTATGAAATCACTCCACTAAATAGCGATGCTAAAATAATCTACAAACCCTATGTAGATGCTGGTGTTCATAACGAAGATGCCAATTGGGAAGAAAAATTTTGGGAACCGCTAGCCGTTTCACACAAAGACAATGAAGCTTTTGTTACTGCTAGAACTTTTAAAACACATTTTACAGCTACTACATTCATGCACAATACCCTTTTGTTGAATGGTAGCTATCTAAATAGTAATCCATTAAATGTGGAAACTTCTTCAGATAAAATTCAATTTACTTATGAAGTTTCAGTTGCCAAAGGACAAACCTCATCCATTCAAAAATTGGGTGGTTACACGGTTTCTATGAACCATAGCAATACTCAAGCTGCCGCAGAAAATGTGATTGCCAAAGGATTGGAAATGGGTTACAACCAGTTGTTAAACAATCAAATTGAAGCTTGGGCGAAAATTTGGGAAATGAGCGACATTACTATCGACGGCGATGTAAAAGCACAACAAGGAATTCGTTTCAATATTTTTCAATTGAACCAAACCTATTTAGGAAAAGATTCTCGTTTGAATATTGGTCCAAAAGGATTTACTGGTGAAAAATATGGCGGTTCTACGTATTGGGATACCGAAGCTTACTGTATTCCGTTTTATATGGCTACCAAAGATCAACAAGTAGCTCGAAATTTATTAGCGTATCGCTACAATCAATTGGATAAAGCCATCGAAAATGCTGCCAAATTAGGTTTCAAAAATGGAGCTGCTTTGTATCCAATGGTAACCATGAATGGCGAAGAATGTCATAACGAATGGGAAATCACGTTTGAAGAAATTCATAGAAACGGCGCCATTGCTTTTGCGATTTTTAACTACTACCGATTTACTGGCGATTACTCCTATATTCCTGAAAAAGGACTAGAAGTGTTGATTGGAATTGCACGTTTTTGGCACCAAAGAGCCACCTACTCTACTTACAGAAATCAATATGTGATTTTAGGAGTTACAGGTCCGAATGAATACGAAAACAATGTCAATAATAATTTCTACACCAACTACATTGCAAAATGGTGTATTGATTATGCTATAGAACAAATTCATAGAGTTGCAAAAGAATATACATCCGATTATACTCGAATTATGAGTAAAGTCAATCTAGATGATGCTGAAATCGCACATTGGAAAGCAGTAGCTGACAACATGTATTTTCCCTATTCAGAACAACATGGTGTGTATTTACAACAAGATGGTTTCTTAGACAAAGAATTGGTAAAAGTGCACGATTTAGACAAAAGCCAACGACCAATTAATCAAAAATGGTCTTGGGATAGAATTCTACGTTCACCCTACATCAAACAAGCCGATACATTGCAAGGTTTTTATTTCTTTGAAGACCATTTTACTAAAGAACAATTGGAGAAACATTTCGATTTTTACGAGCCATTTACAGTTCACGAAAGTTCGCTTTCTCCATGCGTACACTCTATACAAGCAGCCACTTTAGGCCGAATGGAACAAGCCTACACTTTCTACTTAAGAACTTCTCGTTTAGATTTAGACGATTACAACAAAGAAGTAGAAGAAGGTTGCCACATTACATCAATGGCCGGAACTTGGATGAGTATTGTAGAAGGTTTTGGCGGAATGCGTGTTAAAAATGATACACTCCATTTTGAACCTAGAATTCCAAAAGAATGGAAAGGTTATTCGTTCAAAATCAATTTTAGACATCAAATTTTGAAAGTTTCTGTGCATCAAAATGAAACTACTTTTTCATTAGAAGGTGATAAAGAAATTACTGTTGTTGTTAACGGAAAAGAAGTTTTAGTAGAACCAAATAGTTTGGTAACGGTATAAAACAAAAAAGATTAATGTAACCCTTTCAGAGTTTTGAACTCTGAAAGGGTTTTTAAATAAAAACAAATGAAAAAAATCTTCTTCTTTTTACTAATCACATCGTTTTCATTTGCACAAATCGACCGTGTAGAACCGCCATTTTGGTGGAGTGACATGAATCATTCTGATGTTCAAATCATGTTCTACGGGAAAAATATTGCGCAAAATAATGTATCCGTTTCTAATGGAATCATCATTAAAGGCATTCAAAAAACAGAAAATCCAAACTATCTTTTCGTTACTATTGATACTAAAAATAGCGCTGCTCAAGATTTGGTTTTTACTTTTAAAAATAAAAATAAGTCGTTTACTCAAAATTATTCTCTAAAATCTAGAAAAGAAAATTCTCGTTACCGCAAAAGTTACGATAGTTCAGACATGATTTATCTCATTATGTCGGATCGTTTTGCCGATGGAAATCCAGCTAATGACAGCACAAACGAAACTATCGAAAAAGCAAATAGAGCCAATAAAGATGGTCGACATGGCGGTGATATTGAAGGCATTATCAAAAATCTAGATTACATCAAAGAATTAGGCGCAACAGCTGTATGGCCTACTCCACTTTGCGAAGACAACGACGAAAGAGGTTCGTATCACACTTACGGTCAATCAGATGTTTACAAAATAGATTCACGTTTTGGAACCAATGAAGATTACCTTCGATTGAGTTCAGAATTGCACAAACGAGGCATGAAAAACATCATGGATTATGTAACCAATCATTGGGGTTACAAACATTGGATGATGAATGATTTACCTACTTACGATTGGATTCACCAATTTCCTGGTTTTAGTCAAACTAATTATCGAATGACAACACAATTTGACACCAATGCTTCTACAATTGATGCTAAAAACTGCATGGACGGTTGGTTTGTAAAATCAATGCCCGACTTGAATCAATCCAATCCGTTGGTGTTGAATTATTTAATTCAAAATGCGATTTGGTGGATTGAATATGCCGATTTGGATGGATTTCGAGTTGACACCTATTCGTACAACGACAAAGAAGGAATTTCAAAATGGACCAAAGCGATAACCGATGAGTATCCACATTTCAATATTGTTGGAGAAGTTTGGATGCACAGCCAAGCACAGATGGCTTATTGGCAAAAAGACAGTGAAATTGGAGCTATTGAAAGTTTTAATTCCAACTTACCAAGCGTGATGGATTTTACACTTTTTGATGCTATAAATGGTGGTGTTTTCAATGAAGACAAAGCCAATTGGGATAAAGGAATGATTCGAATTTACGATAATTTCACAAATGATTTCTTATATCCAAACACCAATAACATCTTAGTTTTTGCAGAAAATCACGATACCAATCGATTGAATGAAACATACAAAAACGATTTCAATAAATACAAAATGGCGATGGCTTTAATTGCCACAATTCGAGGCATTCCACAATTATATTATGGTTCAGAAATTGCAATGGCTGGAGATAAAGGAAAAGGTGATGGTGACATCCGAAGAGATTTTCCTGGTGGTTGGAATGGTGACACTAACAATGCTTTTATGGAATCTGGAAGAACTGAAGAGCAACAAAAATTCCACGATTTTACTGCTAAATTATTCAATTGGAGAAAAGCAAAAGAAGTAATTCATACCGGTAAAATGATGCATTACATTCCAGAAAACAATGTTTATGTATATTTTCGATATAACGACAAAGAAAGTGTTATGGTTGTGATAAATAATGATACTGAAAAACATAAAATGAAGATGGAGCATTTCAAAGAAAGCATCAAAAACTATCAAACTGGAACGGATGTGATTTCTGGCAAACAAATCAACTTAAAAGATGATATAGAAATTGATGGTAAATCAGCTTTGATATTGGAATTGAAATCATAAGTCTCGCAAAGTCTCAGAGACGTAAAATGAATGAAATTATAAATAAAATATGCTTTGCGCCTTTGTGCCTTTGCGAGATTAATTAAACAAAATGAGAAAACTATTAATTCTACTATTAATTACCTCATTTTCGTTTGCTCAAAATGCAAACCGAAAATACATTTCACACATCTGGAAAAACAACACCTTAGAAATAAAAACCAATGATGGTACTTATCTTATCAAACCTTATTCTGGTAAAATAATAGAAACTTCGTTCATTCCAAATGGTGAAACTTTCAATCCAACATCACAAGCGGTGATTCTTGCTCCACAAAAAAAAGGAGCCAAATTTACTGCAACCAAAAATCAACTTTCCATAAAATCGGATGCCTTTGAAGTTCAAATTCAAAAATCACCTCTTCAGATTTCTTATTTTTCAAACGGAAAAGAAATCATTTCTGAAAAATTGGGCTACTTCAAAAAAGACAGCACCGATGTTGTTCAATTCAATTTAACTTCCGACGAAGTGCTTTATGGTGGCGGTGCCAGAGCCCTGGGAATGAACCGTCGTGGCAATCGCCTACAATTATACAACCGCGCACATTATGGTTATGAAACGCATGCCGAATTGATGAACTTTTGTATTCCGTTGGTTTTATCATCCAAAATGTATGCAGTTCATTTCGACAATGCTGCTATAGGTTACTTGGATTTGGATAGTAAAAAAGACAACACATTGGCTTACGAAACCATTTCTGGAAGAAAAACCTACCAAGTCATCATTGGTGATTCGTGGATCGATTTAATAGAAAATTACACCAATCTTACAGGAAAACAACCTTTGCCTCCGCGTTGGGCTTTAGGGAATTTCTCTTCACGTTTTGGCTATCATTCGCAAGAAGAAGTAGAGAAAACTATACGAAAATTTGAAGAAAATCAAATTCCTGTAGACGCCATAATTCTCGATTTATATTGGTTTGGAAAAGGTATCAAAGGAACTATGGGAAATTTAGATTGGGACGAAGACACTTTCCCAAATCCGGATAAAATGATTTCCGATTTGAATGCTAAAGGCGTGAAAACTATTCTTATTACGGAACCATTTATTTTGACTACGTCTTCCAAATGGCAAGAAACAGTGGACAAAAATGTATTGGCAACCACAAAAGAGGGTAAACCTGCCACTTGGGATTTCTACTTTGGCAACACCGGAATTGTGGATATTTTTAAACCGCAAGGAAAAGATTGGTTTTGGAATGTGTACAAACGATTAATCAATCAAGGAGTCAGCGGACTTTGGGGCGATTTAGGAGAACCCGAAGTTTTTCCTTCAAAAGCCATAACTGCTGGCGGAAAAGCCGATGAAGTTCACAATATTTACGGACACAATTGGGCAAAATTAATTGCTGATGGTTACAAAAAAGATTTTACGTCTACTCGTCCATTTATTTTAATGCGTTCTGGTTATTCTGGTTCACAACGATTTGGAATGATTCCATGGAGTGGAGACGTTTCAAGAAGTTGGGGCGGATTACAAAGTCAGATGGAAATTGCACTTCAAATGGGAATGCAAGGTTTGGGTTATATGCACTCCGACTTGGGTGGATTTGCAGGTGATTATTTTGATAATGAACTGTATTTAAGATGGTTGCAATATGGAGTTTTTAACCCAATTTTCCGTCCGCATGCACAAGAAGATGTAGCTTCGGAAGTAGCTTATAAAGATATTGTTACCAAAGCAAAAGCAAAAAAATCAGTAGAATTGCGTTACCAATTGATGCCTTATAACTACACTTTATCATTTGAAAACAATCAAAAAGGTACGCCACTAATGCGCCCATTGTTTTTTGAAGAACCAACTAACTCAGAATTACAAAAAGTAAGCGAAACTTATCTTTGGGGTAATGATTTCTTAGTGACACCAATAACCAAATCGGCTGTGTCTTCAACTTCGATTTATTTTCCAAAAAGCAATAACTGGTTTGATTTTTATTCCGATAAAAAACATGTAGCTGGAACTACAGAAACCGTAGCAGTTGCTGAAGATTATATTCCGGTTTTTGTTCGTGGTGGTGCTTTTATTCCGATGATTAAAACCATTCAAAACACAACTAAATATTCCTTAGATGCTTTTGATTTGCATTTTTATTTTGATGAAACGGTAGCTCGTTCTTCTGGAAAAGTATATAATGACAACGGACTTACAGCCAATGCCTATGAAAAAGGAGAATATGAAATTTTAAATTTCAACAGCACTAATTCTAATAAAGTACTAACGCTGAAATTGAGTGCTGAAATTGGAAGAAATTACAATTCAAACCAAAAAGAAGTTTCAGTAATTATTCACAACATTATCCCTAAAAGAATATTTATTAACGGAAAAGAACAATTGTATAAAACATTTCATAACCCAATGGAAATACCAGTTACTTGGGAAAAAGGAACTAATCCAGAACTAAAAATTGAATACTAAATGATGATTAAAAAAATAAGTTCACTCGTACTAATTGCGCTTTTAATTGGCGTTAATTCCTTTGCACAAAAGAAAAAAATCACAACACCAAAAGCACCTTTTATTTGGGAAAATGCCAATGTGTATTTTTTGTTAACCGACCGATTTAACAATGGCGATAAAACCAACGATCACACTTTTAACAGAAATAAAGAAACTGGAAAATTACGTGGTTTTGAAGGTGGCGACATTCGTGGTGTTATTCAGAAATTAGACGAAGGTTATTTTGATAAATTAGGCACAACTGTAATTTGGATGACACCCATTGTAGAACAAATTCACGATGGTGTTGATGAAGGAACAGGATTTAGCTATGGATTTCATGGGTATTGGACTCGAGATTGGAGTTCGTTAGACCCAAGTTACGGAACTAAAAAAGATTTAGCCGAATTGGTTTCAAAAGCCCATGCTAAAGGCATCCGTATTATGTTGGATGCGGTGATTAATCACACCGGACCAGTAACACCAGAAGATCCAGTTTACCCAAGTGATTGGGTTAGAACTTCACCGAAATGCACTTATAATTCTTATGACACCTACATCAATTGTACTTTGGTAGAAAATCTTCCTGATGTAAAAACAGAGAGTAATCAAAACGTAGCGCTTCCTCCTTTTTTGATTGAAAAATGGAAAAAAGAAGGACGTTATGAAAATGAAGTTACCGAATTAGACGCCTTTTTCAAACAAACTGGTTATCCTCGTGCGCCAAAATATTATATTATGAAATGGTTGTCTGATTATATCAGAAACTATGGAATTGACGGCTATCGAGTGGATACAGCCAAACATACCACTGAAGATGTTTGGGCTGATTTCAAAAAAGTGTGCGATAAGGCTTTTGCCGATTTCAAAAAGAAAAATCCAAAAAAAGTATTGGATAACAATCCCTTTTTTATGGTTGGAGAAGTGTATGGCTATAACATTTCGGGTAAAAAATTCTACGATTTTGGCGACAAGAAAGTAAACTATTTTGAAAATGGATTTACTGGGCTAATCAACTTTGGATTTCCTTGGGACGCCAAAATGGGTTATGAAGAATTATTTTCTAAATATTCCAATATTTTAAACAACGACATTAAAGGAAATACGGTAATGAATTACATTTCCTCTCACGATGATGGCAATCCGTTTGATAAAAAACGTGAAAAAGCATTTGAAAGTGGCACAAAACTATTGTTAGCTCCCGGAATTGCTCAAACTTATTACGGTGACGAAAGTGCTCGCTCTTTAGATATTTCAGAAACTCAAGGCGATGCAACGTTACGCTCAAATATGAATTGGGAAGACATTAAATCGAACCCAAACACTAAAGAAGTTGAAGAACATTGGCAAAAATTAAGTAACTTCAGAAAAAATCATCCAGCAATTGGTGCAGGCGTTCACAACCAAATTTCAAGTAGTCCTTATGTATTTAGCCGAACCTATTCAAAAGGGAAATATACAGATGCCGTGGTTATTGGTTTAGACTTACCAATAGGGAAAAAAGAAATTCCTGTAGCAACCTTTTTTAAAAATGGCACTAAAATAAAAGACGCTTATTCTGGAAAAACAGCCGTTGTTATTGATGGTAAAGTTCAACTTGAAACTAATTTTAGTTTGGTACTTCTTGAAAAGATATAAACTAAAAACACCTTAATTCTGAAAAGATTGCTTTTTGGGAGCAATCTTTTTTTGTTGGAAATATGTTAAATATCTAACACATCAAAAAAAATATCTCTTACCTTTATTCTTTATTATTTATTATTTATTATTTATTATTTATTATTTAATAACAACTATTGTTTATGGGATTTGAATATATAGAAATAGAACGAGTTGAAAAACTTACTAAAGAAGAATTCATAAAAAATTATTACAAACCTCAAAAACCAGTTGTAATTACTAATCAAATTGAAGATTGGCCAGCATTTACCAAATGGAATCTGCAATTTATTAGAGAAGTTGCTGGAGATAAAATGGTTCCGCTTTATGACAGTCGGAAAACCGATTATACTAAAAAGGTAAACGAACCTGACTTTACTATGACCATGTCTGAATATATTGATATTCTGGAAAAAGGTCCGACAGATTTACGAATTTTTCTATATAATTTAATGAAAGATGTACCTTCTATGAAGGACGATATGAAATGGCCCAACTTAGGAATTCATCTGCTTAAAAGTTTACCACTTGTTTTTTTTGGTGGAGAAGATGCTAAAGTGTTTATGCACTATGATATCGATTTTTCAAATATTTTTCACTTTCATTTTGACGGAAAAAAACAATGTGTTTTGGTTGACCCAAAAGAAACAAAATACATGTACCGCCTACCTTATTCATGGATTTGCAACGAAGACATCGATTTTGACAATCCCGATTTCGAAAAATTTCCAGCGCTAAAACATGTTAAACCTTATATCACCAATCTTAGTCATGGCGAAATGCTTTATATGCCTGAAGGTTGGTGGCATTATATGAAGTATTTAACACCTGGTTTTTCATTGAGTTTGCGATCTTTACCAGGTCGACCTAAAAATTTAGTTCAAGGTTTTGCCAATGTAGCTATCATCCGTTATTACGACAATTGGATGCGCAAACGTAAAGGTCAAGCTTGGTTAGATTATAAAGACGAAGAAGCCATAAGAAGAACCAATGCTCTGCTGAAATAATGCTTAAAATTGGTCATCGCGGTGCAAAAGGATATGTTTTAGAAAACACTATAGAATCCTTCAAAAAAGCCATTGAACTCAACGTTGATGGTATTGAACTAGATGTCCATTTAAGTTCTGATGGATATGTTATGGTAATTCATGACGACACGGTCGATAGAACTACTACCAAAACAGGTTTAGTACAATCGTTTTCTGCATTTGAATTGAACCAAATGGGTATTCCATCTTTAGAAACTATTCTAAATTTAGTAAACCAACACTGTTGGGTCAACATCGAAATTAAAGATGCCAATGCTACCAAAAAAGTTATTCATATCATTGAAAAATACGTTTCCGAGCATCAATGGAGCTATAATCAATTTCAAATTTCGAGTTTTATTTGGGAAGTTTTGGAAGAAGTTTCAAAATCAAATTCTTTAATCCCGATTGGAGTTTTAACCGAAGATGCTGTTGAAAATGCGCTAAATTTTGCTAAAAAGATTTCGGCACATTCCATAAATCCATACTACAAACTATTGAATGCTGAAAACACCAAGCAAATTCGTGAAAACGGATTTAAAATCTACACTTGGACGGTAAATTCTGAAGAAGACCTTATATTTGTAAAATCATTGGAAGTGGATGGTATCATTTCTGATTTTCCAGATAAAATATGAATTCAAAATACGATGTTATAATTGTTGGTGGCGGTGCAGCAGGATTTTTTACGGCTATCAATATCGTAGAAAACAATCCGAAAATAAAAGTTGCTATTTTAGAACGAGGTAAAGAAGTGCTTTCAAAAGTTCGAATTTCTGGTGGTGGACGATGCAATGTTACCCATGCTTGTTTTGTCCCAAATGATTTGGTAAAATTTTATCCTCGTGGTGAGAAAGAACTTCGCGGACCCTTTCATCAATTTTGTTCTGGCGATACCATCGAATGGTTTGAAAAACATGGTGTAGCACTAAAAATTGAAGAAGATGGCAGAATGTTTCCAGTTTCCAATTCATCACAAACCATTATCGATTGTTTTTTATCGGCAACTCAAAAACTTGGCATCGATATCTTAACAGGTCAAAGCGTACAATCCATTTTTAAAGGCGAAAATTATTGGAAAGTAGCAACCAACCATGAAACTTTCTCTTGCCAAAACTTAGTCATGACCACTGGAAGTAATCCTAAAATCTGGGAACTACTATCCGACATTGGTCACACCATTGTCCCTCCGGTTCCATCGTTATTTACATTCAACATCAAAGACAAGCGGATCAAAGATTTAATGGGTGTTTCGGCCGTAGCATCTGTTAAAGTAAAAAACTCTAAACTATCCGCATCAGGACCTTTGTTAATCACCCATTGGGGAATGAGCGGTCCAGGAATTTTGAGGCTTTCTGCTTGGGGTGCCCGTGAATTAGCAGATAAAAACTATCAATTTGCCATAGTGGTAAATTGGTTGAATGACACTACCGAGGAAGAAGTTGAAGAAAAATTGAAAGAACTCAAATTAGAGCATGCTAAAAAAGCAGTTTCTAAAAAATCTCCATTTGAATTCCCAAATAGATTATGGGAAAGTTTGGTTTTTGCTTCAGAAATATCTGAAGAAACAAAATGGGCTGATTTGTCTAAAAAACAACTTCAAAACTTGGCTCATCAATTAACTCAGGGCGAGTTTCAAGTCAATGGTAAAAGCACTTTTAAAGAAGAATTTGTCACAGCAGGTGGCATAGATTTGAAAGAAATCAACTTTAAAACAATGGAAAGCAAACTGCATGAAAACCTATTTTTTGCTGGCGAAATTCTAAATATTGATGCCATCACAGGAGGATTTAATTTTCAAAATGCTTGGACTGGTGGATTTTTAATTAGTGAATCAATTGTTAAAAATTTCTAACTCTATTTGTATAAGTTGTTAAAAATCAATGTATATTTGGTTTGCTAAAAAACCAAACAAACATGAAAAAACAATTACTTTTAACTTTTATTGCACTCTTTTTTGGTTCGATTCTCCTCAGTAACGCCCAAACTTTTGGCTGTGGTCAGACGTTTTACGACAATGGAGGTGCTAATGGGAATTATACAGATTCTGCAAATGAGACAACAACTTTTTGCCCTAACAATCCGACTGAAACACTGTATGTAAGTTTCAACAACATTTCGATTGATGCTAATGACGTACTTTATGTTTACGATGGAAATGATGCTACAGCACCATTACTAACGACCATCACTAGTACTAGTCCACAACAAATGTCTGTTGCATCCAACACACCTGGAGGATGCTTAACATTTGTTTTCACATCAGATGCCTCTGGTAACAGTTCTGGTTGGGATGCTTTTATAGATTGTTATCAATCACCTACTTGTTTAGCTCCTATTCAATTTACATCAAATACAGTAAACAACACTACTGTTATTTTAAGTTGGATAGACGCCAATCAAGGAAACGGCCCATGGGAACTCGCTATCAATGGTGCAGCTCCAATTATAGTTACAAGTACTCAGTACACTTTGAGTGGTTTGGCACCTGGTGTTTATACTGTTACAATTAGAGCTTTGTGTAATGGTACATTTAGTGATTATGCTACCTACACTTTTATAATCCCCGGAACTACAACCTGTTCGGCGCCATCTAACATAGCTGTAACTAATATTACAAGTAATAGTGGGACTATCACTTGGGATGCACAATCGGGTGGTAATGGATATGAGGTTCTTGTCTTACCTTGTTCTTCTTCTACTCCAACACCGAATAATTCTGGAACTATAGTAACAACCAATACTTATTTAGCAACCGGATTAAATGTAGACACTTGCTATAGTGTATATGTAAGAGCTATTTGTTCTACAACAGCAACAAGCACTTGGTCTAATGCCTTTTCTTTTACAACTTTACCTTCTACCACTCCTTCTATTGGATGCGGTAGCACATTTACAGATCCAGGTGGAGCCAATGCTAACTATGCTAACAGTTCTAATGTAACCTACACTATCTGTCCTACAAATCCAGGCGAACAAGTTACCGTTAACTTTACTGCTTTTAATTTAGAATCGAATTTCGACTTTTTAAAAGTGTATGACGGAACTAGTGCTAATGCAACGCTGCTTGCGAATTTAACAGGAACTATAATTCCACAATCTATCACTGCTTCAAATGCTGCTGGTTGTTTAACTTTTGTATTCACTTCTGACGCTTCTATAACAAGTACAGGTTGGATTGCAAATATTGTTTGTGCTGCCCCAGGTTTATGCCCTAGACCTAGCAATTTAGTTGCAACTAATATTACTACAAATTCAGCAACTGTTGGATGGACAGAAATTGGAACCGCTTCTTCATGGGAAGTTATTGTTTTACCTTGTGGTACAGCGGCACCAATAGCGACAGCTACTGGAAATCAAACTAATTCAAACCCATATACAATTACTGGTTTAACAGCTGCTACTTGTTATAATGTTTACGTTCGTTCACTTTGTACCGCTACCGACATAAGTACTTGGTCAAATGTGGCTACTTTTACAACTTTACCTACACCAGCACCTACTCCAGTTTGTGGAGGAACTTTTACAGACCCTGGTGGAGCTAATGCGAATTATGCAAATAATGCCGATTCAACTGTTACAATATGTCCAACTGTTACTGGAGAAAAAGTAACCGTAACCTTTACTTCTTTTAGTACAGAAGCAACTTGGGATGGATTGTATGTTTACGATGGAAATTCGATTGCTGCTACGCAAATATCAAGTACAAATCCTGCTGGAAATGTACCTGGTGGATTGCCTGGTTCCTTTTGGGGAACTACAATTCCAGGACCATTTACTTCTACAAGTTCTGATGGATGTTTGACTTTTAGATTTAGAAGTGACGGATCTGTAAATCAAGCTGGCTGGACTGCCAATGTAACTTGCGCACCACCACCTACATGTCCAAAACCAACAGCTTTGGTTATTACCAACATAACTCCAACATCATTAAATGTAGGATGGACAGAAGTTGGATCTGCTACCTCTTGGGAAGTATTTGTTTTACCATGCGGAACAACGGCACCTACAGCTAACTCAACAGGAATTATAACCAATCTAAACCCATTCACTTTGACAGGTTTAACGCCAGCAACTTGTTATAACGTTTATGTTAGAGCTATATGTTCTGCAAGTGACATAAGCATTTGTACTTTTGGTCCATCTGTTACAACTCCAGCGCTTCCTCCTGTATGTGGAGGTAATTATATTGACAATGGCGGACTTACTGCCAACTACAACAATAACACCGATGAAACTGTAACCATTTGTCCTTCAAACCCTGGCGATGTTGTAACGGTAACATTCAACTCATTCAATACAGAAGCCAACTGGGATGCTTTGTATGTATATGACGGAAATTCTACCTCTTCACCACAAATCTCAAGTCAAAACGGCCCTGGATACGGCACTTTAACAGCTGCTGGAGGTTTTTGGGGAACAACAATACCTGGTCCTTTCACATCTTCGGACCCAAGTGGTTGTTTAACATTCCGATTTAAAAGTGATGCTTCTATAAATAACCCTGGTTGGGATGCTGCTATTACTTGTGCTCCTAGTGCCGATAAAATTCTATTAATGGCGTTTGTTGATGACAACAATAACGGCATTAAAGATACTAACGAAAGTTTATTTGCTAATGGTTCGTTCTTGTACGATCAAAACAATTCTGGAGTTACTACTAGCGTTTATTCTCCTGTTGGTCGATATTCTTTGTATGATTCCAATCCAGCTAATACTTACGATTTTAGTTATGCTATTCAACCAGAATATTTGCCATATTACACTTTAGGCGCTACCAACTATAACGACTTGAATATTCCTGTAGGCAGTGGAACTCAAATTTTATATTTCCCTGTAACATTAACTCAAACTTATAATGACGTTACTGTTTCTATAGTAGCTTTAAGTCCACCTAGACCAGGATTGACTTATATGAATAAAATTGTATATAAAAATATAGGTCTGGCTGCTACCGATGGAACAGTTACTTTTACAAAACCATCACTGGTAACAATCACAACAATATCTCAAACAGGAACAGTTGCTACCGCTACTGGATTTACTTATGCATTCACTAATTTGTTGCCAAATGAAACTAGAACCATTTATGTAACAATGAGTGTACCTGCAAGTCCAACGGTAAACCTTAATGATATTCTTACTGATTCAGCTTCAATTACAGCACCTGCCAATGACATTAATTTGAACAACAATTCGTATACAAATTCTCAAATAGTTGTAAATTCTTATGATCCTAATGATAAAATGGAATCGCATGGTGATAAAATTCCAATCAATCAATTTACATCAAATGATTATTTGTACTATACCATTCGCTTCCAAAATAATGGAACTGCCAATGCTATTGATGTTAGAATAGAAGATGTTTTAGATGCTAAATTAGATGAAACAAGTATTAGAATGATAAGCTCTAGTCATAATTATATTATGGATAGAGTCAATAATAATTTAACTTGGGATTTCAAAAACATCCAACTACCACCATCATCTGTAGATGCAACAGCGAGTATTGGGTATGTGTTTTTCAAAATTAAAGCACGTCCAGGATTTGTGGTTGGAGATGTAATTCCAAATACCGCATCCATTTATTTCGATAGTAATCCTGCAATTGTAACCAATACTTTTAATACATTATTTGTTTCAGCATTGTCAAGTGATAATTTCAATACCGGAAACTTCTCATTATATCCCAACCCTGCGACTAATTTTGTAAACATTAAGTTAGGAGATACGAATGATGCGATTAGCAAAATAACAATAACTGATTTATTAGGAAAAACAATTAAAGAAGTTAAAACGAATTCTGTTAACGAGTCTACTATTGATATTTCAGATATAGCCAAAGGTGTTTATCTCGTTCAAATTACAACTGATACTAATTTAAAATCAACGAAAAAATTGATTATCGATTAAAGCGATTCTTCAAAATAAAAAACCCGAGAAGTTCATTTCTCGGGTTTTTTTTATCGATTTAACCACCAAATACTAAAATTTAAAACTCCGGCAAAACTTACCCAAAGTAAATACGGAATAAATAACAATCCAGCATTTTTGTCAATTCTCTTAAATTGATTGTATACTTCATAAATCATCAACCACAAAAGAATAATTTCTACAAACGCTAAAAATGGGTTGTGTAAATAAAAGAAAATAAACGACCATACCGCATTCAAAGCCAATTGAATGATGAAATATTTAAACGCCAATTTTACATTTTTTTCATCGGTTTCAATCTTATTCCAAACCAAACCTCCAGCTAATCCCATCATTAAATACAAAATAGTCCAAACTGGTGCAAAAAGCCAATTCGGCGGATTAAAAACAGGCTTTACCAATGTTGGATACCAAGTGGTTATGCTTTCACGCGTTACCATTCCTGATAAATAACCTACAACTAAACAAGTCATTACAACGACCGAAATCCTCAAAATCTTTTGCATTTGTTTAAATTTTTCACAAATGTAATAAACAAAATGATATCGTTTTTTAAAAATAAGTATCTTTGGCTAAAATTAAGTTTATGCATTCTGAAAAGGATTTTATTTTTCATCCAAATAACTCCACAATCAATGAAGGAAGTTTTCAATGGAGCGCTCCTAGTAACATCGCTTTAGTTAAATATTGGGGTAAGGAAGCCAATCAAATTCCTGCCAATCCATCGATAAGTTTTACATTAAACCAATGCAAAACGATTACTAAACTAACTTTTGCAAAAAAAGAAAATACTACCGATTTTTCGTTTGATTTACTTTTTGAAGGAAAACCCAAAGAAGATTTCAAACCTAAAATTCAGAAATTTTTAGAACGAATAGAAGCATATTGCTCGTATTTAAAGGAATACCATCTCATTATTGATACCCAAAATACCTTTCCTCACAGTTCTGGAATTGCGTCTTCTGCATCAGGAATGGCGGCTTTAGCAATGAACATCATGAGTTTGGAAAAAGAACTAAACCCTTCTATGAACGACGATTTCTTTTATCAAAAAGCATCTTTTCTTGCACGACTCGGCTCAGGAAGTGCTTGCAGAAGTATTAAAGGAGAAATTGTAGTTTGGGGCAATCACCATGAAATTTCGGGAAGTTCCAATCTATTTGGAGTAGAATTTCCTTTAAACGTTCATTCCAATTTTAAGAATTATCAAGATACGATTTTGTTAGTGGATAAAGGTGAAAAACAAGTGTCGAGTACTGTCGGACACGATTTAATGCATAATCATCCCTTTGCGAAGCAACGTTTTGAACAAGCACATCACAATTTGTCGGCTATAAAACGTACATTAGAAAATGGGAATATAGAAGAATTCATCCAAATTGTAGAAAGTGAAGCCTTAACTCTTCATGCGATGATGATGACGTCTATGCCGTATTTTATTTTAATGAAACCTAATACCTTAGCAATCATAAATAAAATTTGGAAGTTTAGAACTGATACTAAAATTCCTATTTGTTTTACACTTGATGCAGGTGCAAATGTGCACGTTTTGTATCCCGAAAACGTTAGAGTTGAAAGTTTACAATTTATTAAGAGCGAATTAGTTGGCTATTGTCAAAATGGTCAGTATATTTGTGATGAAATTGGTTTTGGTGCTCAAAAGTTATAATTTAACATTACCTCAAATCAGAATATGAAAGGACCCTTATTTTACTCAAAAATATTACTCTTCGGAGAATACGGAATCATCAAAGATTCTAAAGGTTTATCTATTCCCTATAATTTTTATAATGGAGCTTTGAAAGTGGATGAAAATCCTTCAGAAGAAGCTGTAAAATCTAATGAAAGTTTAAGACGTTTTGTTGTTTATTTAGAACAATTACAAAACGAACAACCTGATTTGGTAACCTTCAACTTAGAGCTTTTAAAATCGGATGTAGCTAGAGGAATGTATTTCGATTCGAGCATCCCACAAGGTTATGGAGTTGGTAGTAGTGGCGCATTAGTTGCAGCAATCTATGACAAATATGCTAATGATAAAATAACAGTCTTAGAAAACCTAACTCGCGAAAAGCTTATCCAATTGAAGACCATTTTCGCTCAAATGGAATCTTTTTTCCACGGAAAAAGTTCTGGTCTTGACCCGTTAAATAGTTATTTAAGCATACCAATTCTTATCAATTCCAAAGACAATATCGAAGCTACTGGAATTCCTTCTCAAAGTACCGAAGGAAAAGGCGCCGTATTCTTGTTAGATTCAGGAATTGTAGGAGAAACAGCACCAATGGTAAACATTTTTATGGAAAACTTAAAAGATCAAGGATTCCGTACCATGTTGAAAAATCAATTTGTTAAATACACCGATTTGTGTGTAGAGAACTTCCTTGGTGGCGACAAAAAATCATTGTTCTCCAATACCAAAAAACTTTCTAAAGTTGTGTTGAACAACTTTAAGCCTATGATTCCGGAACAATTTCACGGAATTTGGCAAAAAGGAATTGACACCAACGATTATTACCTTAAACTATGTGGTTCTGGCGGAGGTGGTTACATCTTAGGTTTCACAGAAGATTTGGAAAAAGCAAAACAATCTTTGAAAGATTATAAGTTAGAAGTTGTTTATCAATTTTAACTTATAAATCATGTTGAGTAGACAATCTAAACTTACCATTCTGAAAATCATCAGCATGTTTTCTGTGGTACGTGGCTACAACATTCCTATAATTGCTTTAGCTCAGTATTTATCGGCAATTTTTATATTTTCTCCCGAAAAAAGAGCACTTTCTGTCATTCTAGATTTTAATCTTTTTATTATTGTAATTGCTTCAAGTTTGACTATAGCTTCTGGCTACATCATCAACAATTTTTACGACAGCAAAAAAGATTTAATCAACCGACCAAGCAAATCTCAAATTGACCGATTGGTAAGTCAACGAACCAAACTTCAGGTTTATTTTACAATCAATTTTGTGGTTGCATTGCTTGCGTTACTGGTATCGTTTAGAGCCGTTTTATTCTTTTCTGTGTATATTTTTCTAATTTGGTTCTATTCACACAAATTAAAAAAATATCCCATTATTGGTAACCTTACTGCATCGCTATTAGCCGTATTGCCTTTTTTTGCAATTCTTTTGTACTACAAAAATCTGTATCCTCAAATTTTTGCTCACGCCTCTTTTTTATGTTTACTGATTTTAATCCGAGAAATGATCAAAGATTTAGAAAATATTAAAGGTGATATTGCCAACGACTACCGAACCATTCCGGTAAAATATGGCGAAGAATTTGCCAAAAAAGTCATCACTTTGCTAACCATCTCAACTATCCTACCTGTCTATCTTTTAGTAGAAACATTCGATGTGGGTTACATGGATATTTACTTTTATGTAAGTCTCATCATTTTAATTTTCTTCCTCATTTTATTGTGGAAAGCCAACTCCAAAATACAATACCTACAACTGCACAACATCCTTAAATTTCTAATCGTTTCTGGAGTATTTTGCATCGTTTTAATCAATCCAAACGTGCTAATCCACGGAAAAGCTTTACTTAAAATTTAGAAGCGAATCAGCAGTTACTTTTGCAATCCTTTTTCCTGCTGTCCGCTTTACAAGGTATCGCTCCCATCAGGGCTATGCGGTAATCTTTTCGAAAAAAATAAGTAGTTCTATAATTATTCTTCGGTTTTAAACCAACTCGAATACATTACATAATTATTAGAAATACGCTCTATTTCTCCTGCAAAATCAGAAGCATTAATATCTTTAACTTTCTTAGCAGGAACTCCAGCGTAAATCGTCCCAGATTCAACAACAGTGTTCTGAGTTACCACCGAACCAGCCGCTACAATGGCGTTGCTTTCTACCACACAATTATCCATCACAATGGCACCCATCCCAATAAGCACATTATCATGAAGTGTGCATCCGTGAACAATGGCATTATGCCCAATAGAAACATTATTTCCTATATTAGTTGGATGTTTTTGATACGTAGCATGAATTATCGCTCCATCTTGAATATTCACTTTATTTCCTATCTTAATATAATGTACATCACCACGAACTACGGCATTGAACCAGATACTACATTGTGAACCAAATTCAACATCTCCTACTATAGTTGCATTTTCAGCAACGTAACAATCTTCTGGAATTTTTGGCGACTTGCCATTTACTGCTTTTATTATCATAACTATTTATAAAAAAAATCCCGACATTACTATCGGGATTGTATTATTAATTAACTGCTGGACAGTTACAGTGGTATTTTTCTGGTTTACAGAATAGGTTAATCCCTAAGGTAATTTGATGAAAACCCCCATTGTCAAACTTAACATTTCCTAACAAATGAGAGTAGGTATAAGCAAACATATAATTTTTGTAATTCACTCCTAAAATAGGTGTAAAGTATTGCAACTTTTGAGTTGAAATAGCATTTCCTTCTACATATTCAGCTCCGTCTAAACTTCTTCTATAAGATAAACCACCCCAAAGTTTTCCAAAATCTAGATTTTTGTAGGCTTTCAAGTTTAAATCAATTGTAGATTCTTTGGTTTGAAAAACATGTTGAAACATCATAGAAGGCTCAAACAAGATACCATTTTCATCTCCAAAAGTATATCCCATATTATAAACCAATCGCTTAAGATTTACAGGCTCTTTGTCGGTATATAAACTTCTTGTACTTGCCAAAGCATTTTTTACTGTAAAATGGGCATAGAAATCTAAGAAATTATACGAAGCTCCAATATCAACATTAAAGTAAGAAGCTTTCTGAACAATAGTACCATCAATTATAGGATCATAACTCGGATTATTAGTAAGGAAATCGGTTTCATCCAAGATACTTTGCGCAAAACCAGCGTTCATACCAAAAGACAATTGATTTAAATCTACATTATCTCTAGAAAACATAATATGATGCGCATAGGCTACTCTAAATCCTTTTTGTGAATGATATCCATTTTTGTCGTTTAACAAAATAATACCCATTCCATCTTTATCTGAAACACTTCCATTAAAACTTACTGTTTGTAGTGCTGGAGCATCTGTCTGTCCAAACCATTGTTGTCTTGCTGTAAGACGCAACTTTGCACAATTTGCAGCTCCTGCCATTGATGGATGTAATAAGAAATAATTATCTGATAAATAATCCGAATATACCGGTAATATCTCTTGTGAATAAGATTGCTTAGTAATTAATACTACTAATGCTAGAAAAAAATGTCTAAACTTCATTGTTATTATCGTTTTAATGAGAAATGGGCTTTAAATTCTTTAATTGCTTCGGCTTCGTTATAATAAACCGTAAACCAATAATCTGTTGCAGGCATTAGGTTTCCATTATAAGTTCCATCCCAGCCTTGGCTTTGAGGACTGATTTGTTTAATTAATTTTCCTTGGCGGTCAAATATATAAATTTTTGCGTTTAATTGTGTACTCAATCCTACAATATTCCAATAATCGTGTATTCCATCCCCATTTGGAGTGAAATAATGAGGATAATCAATAATTTGAACTCCTGTTAAAATCAGCGGATCACAACTAGCAGCTA
>CAZNWY010000029.1:0-38391 GCA_964577105.1 uncultured Flavobacterium sp. | reverse complement strand
ACTGGTTTAAAGTGAATTATAGTGAGGCTGATGCTATTAAAGAGTTTAAAGCGCACTTCTCACTCAAACGATAAATACTTCATTTACCAAAAAAGGATTCCGATTGGAATCCTTTTTTTTGTACTATGGTTTACTTACTAGCCCTGATGGAAGTGGCATCCTTTAGTAAAAAAAAAGCTCCCGAATGAGGAGCTTTTTTTTACTAAAGATAGAACGAACAGCAGGAATATAGATTACTAAAATGCCCAAGCCATTCGCTACTGAAATTATTTTGAATTGTATACTTTTAAAGCGTCTTTAAGGATTTCAACAGAACGCACTAAATCTTCTTTTTTCAAGACATAAGCAATACGCACTTCATTCAATCCGACATTTGGAGTCGAGTAGAAGCCCGCAGCCGGCGCTACCATCACGGTTTCACCATTTAAATCGTAAGATTCTAAAAGCCATTGTGCAAAATCATCGGCATTTTTTACAGGCAATTGGGCAATGCAATAGAAAGCACCTTTTGGAGTACCTACTTTTACACCATCAATTTTTCTTAATTCGGTGATTAAAGTGTCGCGACGTTCTTTGTATTCTTCGATTACTTCTGTAAAGTAACTTTGCGGTGTATCAAGAGCGGCTTCGCTAGCAATTTGTTCGATGGTTGGCGGACTTAATCTTGCTTGAGCAAATTTCATAGCCGTAACCATTACTTCTTTATTTTTAGACACAATGCATCCAATTCGAGCGCCACACATGCTGTATCTTTTGGAAACAGAATCAATCATGATGGCATTTTCTTCGATACCAGGAACATTCATTACAGAATGGTGTTTTTCGGTTTCATCATAAATGAATTCGCGGTACACTTCGTCTGCGATTAAAAATAAATCGTGCTTTTTTACTAAAGCAGCTAGTTGTTGAATTTCTTCTTGAGAATATAAATAACCCGTTGGATTTCCTGGATTACAAATAAGAATAGCCTTTGTTTTTGGAGTAATTAACTTTTCAAAAGCAGCAATAGGCGGTAGTGCAAATCCGTCGTCAATTGTAGAAATAACAGGAACTACTTTTACACCAGACGCAGTTGAAAATCCGTTATAGTTAGCATAAAAAGGTTCAGGAATGATGATTTCATCACCCGCATCCATAGTACTTCCCATGGCAAATAGTAAGGCTTCAGAGCCACCAGTAGTAATGATGATATCGGCCACTTCAATTGGCAATCCATGCGATTTGTAGTACTGCGATAGTTTAGTTCTATAGCTTTCAAAACCAGCAGAGTGACTGTATTCTAAAACTTCGATATTGGCGTTTTTTACAGCATTTAAAGCAACTTCTGGTGTTTTAATATCGGGTTGACCAATATTTAAATGGTATACTTTGTGCCCTTTTTTCTTAGCTATATCTGCATAAGGAACCAATTTTCTAATTGGTGATTCGGGCATTTGTTTTCCTTTATTTGAAACTTTTGGCATAATTGAAAATTTAGTTGTGCAAATTTGCAATTTTTTATTGTATTAATGATTAAAAATGAATTTTCAAGTAAAAATAATTCTTAAATTTATGAAAATTATTTTTGATGCAATTCCGACTACTTTTGATTTGTTTTTGGTTTACTTGTTCATTTGGATTTAGCCAAAGTGGATTTCAGTTTGAAAATAATAAAAACAAGACATCAATTCCGTTTAAGTTTATTAATAATTTAATCATTCTTCCCATAGAAGTTAACGGAACTATGTTAAATTTCCTGTTAGATACTGGGGTAGAAGATTCGGTACTTTTTAGCGTCGACGATACAGACGGCATAAGTTTCTCAAATATTGAAAAAATTAAGATAAGAGGATTTGGAAGCAATGAAGCATTTGAAGCTTATAAATCGATAAATAACAAATTGTCGGTTAAAAATTATACAGATTTAAATCACACACTTTACCTAGTTTTAGATCAGAATATTAATGTTTCTTCTCAGGTTGGCATGCCCGTAAATGGAATTATTGGATATCAGTTTTTTAAGAATCATTTGGTTAAAATTGATTATGAAAGTAAGAAAATCACGGTTTTTAATCATCAAACTAGTGCTTTACGAAAAATCACAAAAACATACGACAAAATTTCTTTAACGTTCCTATATAGCAAACCCTATATCGATTGCAATGCTTACTTCAGTTCAAATCAAGAGTCTTTACAATCTAAGTTGTTAATTGATACAGGAAGCAGTGATGCTATTTGGTTTTTTAAACAAAGCAATCCAAAAATCACCATTCCTAAATTAAATTTTGAGGATTATCTCGGCAGAGGATTTAGTGGAGATGTTTTTGGTAAAAGAGGTAGAATAGAAGAATTCTCTCTAGGAACTTTCCATTTTAAAAAGCCACTAGCCGCATTTCCCGATTCGACAGCCACCACCGACATGGATAAAATTAACGACAGAGTTGGCTCTATTGGTTCTGAGGTTTTGAGGCGTTTTGCAGTTGTTTTTGATTATAAAAATTCTTTGATCTACCTTAAAAAGAACAATCATTTTGAGGAACCTTTTAATTTTAACATGTCAGGATTGGAAGTACAACATCAAGGTTTACAATGGATTAAAGAAGATTATGAGGAAAATCCTGCTGTAAGTAATAATTTGTTTGATGCTGATGGCAATAAAATAGTCAACAATTTGAAATATAAATTCGAATTAAAACCTATTTATGTCATCACTAATGTCCGAAAAAATTCTCCTGCTGATGAAGCTGGTTTTCAAAAAGACGATATTATTAAAAAAATCAACAAGCGAAATGCTTACACCTACACCTTACAACAAATTAATGATTTGTTGAAAACAGAGGAAGGAAAAATCATAGATTTTGAAATTGATAGAAAAGGAAAAATCGTTCATTTGTCTATCACTCTTAAAAATATTTTATAAAAAAAACGTCCCCAATTTGGGAACGTTTTTTTTTATTGCATCGGGCCTGTTTTTTTCTTATCTAACAAATTGACTTCGGGTTTTACAATCACTTCACCTTTTATTTTCAAGGCGACTAAACCACCTTCTACATTGGTAGCATTAGTTTCTACCGTAATGGTTTTTCTAATCGGACCCGGATTCATATTGTATTTTACAGTAATAAAATTGGTTTTACCAGGCATAATCGGTTCTTTTGGATAATCGGGAACCGTACATCCACAAGTTGATTTAGCATTTGAAATAACCAACGGCGCATCACCTGTATTGGTAAATTCAAACTTTCTAATACCATCATCACCTTCTTTAGTTACCGTACCATAATCTATTGTGTTGTCTTTGTCTTTAAACACAATTTTTGGTCCAGTTTGAGCAAAAGCAACACTGTTTATCAAAACAAATGCTACAAGTAATATTTTTTTCATTCGGTTAAATTTTAATTTCATTGGTTTAGTAAAATTACTACTTTAAATTAACGTGCAAAATTTTAATTCTTAATTTTTTATATAAGCACGAATTACTTACTTTTGCAACATAAGTACAAAAAATATACCAAAACTATTTTGAAGCGAATGGCTTGGGTTTTATCCGTATTCCTTTTTCCCGCTTTTCATTAAACATGGTATCATTTCAATCGGGGCTAATAAGCAATGGTATTGAATTTTTGTGCTGTAGTTACAAACAACTTTATACAATTTTAGACGTCAAACCTTTTAAACAATATAAATGATTCCTGCACAATTCAATGCCAAAGAAGTAGAACAAAAATGGTACGACTATTGGATGAAAAATGATTATTTTACTTCCAAACCCGACCATAGAACTCCGTATACCATAGTAATTCCGCCACCTAACGTTACTGGCGTGCTGCACATGGGACACATGCTCAACAATACCATTCAAGACGTATTGATTCGTCGTGCTCGTTTAAAAGGATTCAATGCATGTTGGGTTCCAGGAACGGATCATGCTTCTATTGCTACTGAAGCAAAAGTAGTAGCCAAACTCAAAAGCGAAGGTATTAACAAAAACGATTTGACTCGTGAAGAATTTCTCAAACACGCTTGGGATTGGACCAACAAATACGGTGGAACGATATTAGAACAATTGAAACAACTCGGTTGTTCTTGTGATTGGAGCCGAACCAAATTCACTATGGATGACGATATGTCAGCTTCAGTAATTCATTCATTTGTAGATTTATACAACAAAGGCTTAATCTATCGCGGTTATCGAATGGTAAACTGGGATCCAGAAGCCAAAACGACTTTGTCTGATGAAGAAGTTATTTTTGAAGAGCGCCAAGGAAAATTATATTTTTTAAAATATCAAATCGAAGGATCAGAAGATTTTTTAACTGTAGCCACTACGCGTCCAGAAACTATTTTTGGAGACACTGCCATTTGTATTAATCCGAATGACGAGCGTTTTAAACATTTAAAAGGAAAGAAAGCTATTGTGCCTATTTGCGGTAGAGTAGTGCCTATCATTGAAGATGAATACGTTGATGTAGAGTTTGGAACTGGTTGTTTAAAAGTAACTCCAGCACACGATATGAACGATAAAACGTTGGGCGAAAAATACAATTTAGAAATCATAGACATCTTTAATGAAGATGCTACATTGAATTCTTATGGTTTGCATTATCAAGGAAAAGATCGTTTTGAAGTTCGTGAAGCAATTGCCAAAGAACTAGAAACTGGTGGAGCTTTGGTAAAAACAGAAACTCATTTAAACAAAGTAGGAACTTCAGAACGAACCAAAGCCGTAATCGAACCTCGATTGTCAGACCAATGGTTTTTAAAAATGGACGAGTTGGTAAAACCAGCCATCAAAGCCGTTTTGGAAACAGAAGAAGTAAAATTATATCCAAGCCGATTCAATAACACTTACAAGCATTGGTTAGAGAATATTCGCGATTGGAATATTTCTCGCCAGTTGTGGTGGGGACAACAAATTCCAGCCTATTATTATGGCGATGGAAAAGAAGATTTTGTGGTAGCTACTACCAAAGAAGCAGCGTTAACCTTAGCCCAAATTAAAACGGGTAACTTGATGTTGCAACCTTCTGATTTGCGACAAGATGCTGATGCTTTAGATACATGGTTTTCTTCTTGGTTATGGCCAATGGCTGTTTTTGGTGGAATTTTGAACCCAAATAATGAAGATTTTAAATATTACTATCCAACCAACGATTTGGTTACGGGTCCAGATATTTTATTTTTCTGGGTAGCACGTATGATTATTGCTGGTTATGAATATGCTGGTGAAAAACCATTTACCAACGTTTACTTAACAGGATTAGTTCGTGATAAACAACGTCGTAAGATGTCTAAATCGTTAGGAAATTCGCCAGAGCCACTAGAATTAATCGAAAAATTTGGTGCAGATGGTGTTCGTGTAGGATTACTGTTAAGTGCTTCTGCTGGAAACGATATTATGTTTGACGAAGAATTATGTCAACAAGGGAAAGCGTTCTCCAACAAAATATGGAATGCTTTTAAATTGATAAAAGGTTGGGAAGTTTCGGATGCTATTCCGCAACCCGAGTCTTCTAAAGTAGCTATTGAATGGTACGAAACTAAATTGCAACGTACGCTAACAGAAATTGAAGATAATTTTGATAAATATCGAATTTCAGATGCTTTAATGGGAATTTACAAATTGGTTTGGGATGACTTTTGCTCTTGGTTCCTAGAAATGATAAAACCAAGTTATCAGCAACCAATTGACAGATTGACTTTTGATAAGGCAATTGAAATGTTGGAAAATAACTTGAAATTGTTGCATCCGTTTATGCCGTTCTTAACAGAAGAAATTTGGCAGCATATTGCCGATAGAACTCCAGAGCAAGCCTTAATTGTATCAGAATGGCCACAAGCCAAAGCTTTTGACGAAAAGATATTAGCTGACTTTGATTTTGCTATGGATGTTATTTCAGGAATTAGAACAATCAGAAAAGACAAAAATATTCCGTTTAAAGATGCTATTGATTTGAAGGTTGTGAATAATGAAAAAACATCAACTCATTTTGACACGGTTATCATGAAACTGGGTAACATTGTTTCACTTGAGTATGTAACTGACAAAGTAGAAGGAGCATTGTCGTATCGTGTTAAATCGAACGAATATTTCATTCCTATTACAGGAAATATTGATGTTGCGTCTGAAATAGCGAAACTAGCAGAAGAGTTAAACTACACCAAAGGTTTTTTGAAATCGGTACAGGTTAAGTTATCTAATGAAAAGTTTGTTGCTAATGCCAAACCCGAAATTATCGCTAATGAGCGTAAGAAAGAGGCCGATGCTTTGGCAAAAATTGCTACTATAGAACAGAGCATTAGTGGTTTACAATAAATAAAAAAGTCCTGAATTTTCAGGACTTTTTTAATATTATAAGTTTGGAAGTATTTTCAAACTCAATTGTATTTATTTGCCGATATTTGATGTAAACTAATATTTCATACGAATTGATTAAAGATATTAGTTTTGGACACAAAAAAAGGCACAAATTGAAAATAAAAAAATCCCGAAACCTTGTAAGTCAAGTGTTTCGGGGTTGTAGTAGTGACCTCGACAGGATTCAAACCTGTAACCTTCTGAGCCGTAATCAGATGCGCTATTCAGTTGCGCCACGAGGCCTTATTGCGGGTGCAAATATAGGGATATTTGTGTAACTTGCAAACCAAAATTAATATAAAATTCAAAAATATGTCATTACAAAAATATATACGTGATATTCAGAACTTTCCGAAAGACGGAATCGATTTTAAAGATATAACTCCTTTGCTAATTAGTCCAGAAGCTAGAAAAGAAACACTAGATATTTTACTTTCAACGCTAAAAAACAAAAAAATAAATAAAGTAATTGGAGTAGAAAGTCGTGGCTTTTTCTTCGGGATATTACTAGCAGATGCTCTTAATGCAGGTTTTGTACCAGTTCGAAAACCTAAAAAATTACCGTTTCAAACGATTTCTGCTACTTACGATTTAGAATACGGAACCGATACTTTAGAAATTCATATCGATGCTATACAAAAAGGAGATAAAGTGCTTATTCACGACGATGTTTTGGCTACAGGTGGCACTGCCGCTGCTGTTTGTGAATTGGTAGAACGATTAGGTGGTGAAATAGTGCAATGTAATTTTTTGATGGAACTGACCTTCTTGAATGGAAGAAAAAAATTAGGCACCAATGAGATTTTTGCCGCGATGACTTATTAGTCATTTTTTACAAAATCAATCTAAAGAACGAGTAGTGACATAATAGCGATAAGCCAAAATTGCCAATTGCCATTTTTTAGCTTTAGCAGGATCTAATTGCTGTTTGGTAAAGCTTGGTAGAAGCAGCTTGTTTAGTTTGGCTAATGCTTTATACATACTTTTTTTTGCAAAAATAATCAATAATTATTGAATCGAAATGCATTTCAAAGTTTACCAGAAATGTAGGTTTAAAAAAAAGACCATTCAAATCGAATGGTCTTTGTCTTTTATGCTTTTTGAGTTTTTAATTTTGATTTACTTTTTTCTAAATCTTTTTTGGTTTTCTCCAATTCTTCACGAGCTTTAATCATTTCTTCTTTAGCCTTCATCATTTCTTCTTTGGCTTTTTCTAGTTCCGATTTTTCATTAGAATTATCTTTACCAAAATCACTCATTTTAGATTTCATTTCGTCCATTTGCTTTTTGAAATTTTCTAGACCATCCTGACTTCTAAAATCAAACTCTTTTTGGTCATTGTTTAAACCAAAGTGTTCTACTTTATTTTCACTTTTAATTTTTTCAATTTCCTCTGGAGTGTAATCATCGCCTCCTTCGGTTACTTTTCCATCTTCAATAACTAATGGTTTTTTACCATCTTTTTGAATCATGATTTTAGATTTAGAAGAACTCATACCTTCTCCATCATTTGGAAAACTAAAGCTGAAAGATTTTGAATCACCACCTCCGTTGCTGAATTGAAATTGCTTCATAAGGTCTTGCGGATTGGTAAATCCATTCATGAAATCGTTGCCAGCAATCATGTTGTTGAAGCTATTCGGTTCGCCAAAACCAACTTCATCACCATTTTTATAAAATTTGATGGTACCAATTGGTTTTTGGTTGTTGTATTCCAAATTACCTTTGTTGCCTTTTCGATCTGAATATTCGACTCTAATAGCTGTTATCTCATCATTAGAATTGCGTTTAACCCCAGAATATTTGATGGTTATTCCTTTTTCTGATAACGCTTTGATGTCGTCTTTCATTTCAGATTCGGGTGTTTTTTTGTTCCAAGACATTACAATATCATTCTGATGATCATCAGAATTGTTCAATGAAAATGATTTGTTGCTTTGTGCAAACGTATGAATTTGAAATAAAAGTGTTAGGGCAAATGCTAGCTTCATAAGGTTTCTATTTCTTGACATAACTTATTGGTTTAAAATTCTAAACAAATGTAAAAAGAGATTGATTTCTTCAAATAATGCTTTACAAATTTTTAACTTTTTTAAGGAAGATTTAGCAAAATTATTTTGTTGTTATTACAATTTTCCTGATTGGATTGCCTGGAGTTTCTTTTCCTTTTTCATCATAAACTCTAACTGATTTTACATTTTGTAAATTCATTTGATTTAATGTTTCTGATGGATTTGTTTTTTGAACACCATTAACGACTAGAACTAATCCATCATCATTTAGACGAACCGAAGGGTAGCCTGGTAATTTTAAACTTTTTTCTGCCGAAATAAAAACAATGTCATCACCATTGTCATTGGAGAAAATTACTGGTTTTCTATCTTGAATTTCTTGTGTGTTACTAACTTTTTCTAATTTAGTAGTTCCATTAAAAATAATTACACCATCTTTTGCTTTTTCACCATATAATTCAATGGCTTTTTTTTCAAAATAATGCGTAATACCTCCATCACATTTAAAGGAATATCCTTTTAAGTCGTTTAGAAAATACTCTTTTCCATTAATAATCATAAGTGGATTTTTATCTTCTTTGATTTCAAGTTTGTTCATTGATGCTACTCTTGCAATGGGTGATGTTGGAGGTGGAGGTGGAGGTGGAACATCTTTCAATATATTGTAGTCAGTAGTAATATTTATTATTTTGTAATCACTTTTTATATTGTACTTTTTTAAAGATTTTTTATTGCTCAGTGTTTCAATTTTTAATAAATGACTAGGATCTAGTTTTTTAAGAGCTTCTTTAGAGGATCTTTTACCATCTATAAAAATAATTTGTTCATCAGTAATTGATTCTATATATGAAATCTTTTTCTCTAATTGTCCATCATTATTATCACTGCTTATTTTTGAATTATTAAAAAATGATGGAACAAAATTACTATCAACTGAAAGTGAACTTTCAGTTTGTCTAACTCCAAAATTCCATTTACCATTTGACATTTTTGAAATGTAAAACTCAACTGCATTAATAGGTTCAGATTGGTCTAGGTTCAATTTTTGAATTCTTCCATCATCCGATTTCATTACAATGTTTATAGCTGTAATTTTATTGTCTTTGTTTCTCTTGATATTTGAGACCTCTGTCTGAATACCTTTATCTACAAATTCATTTTTCATGGAATACCAACCTTCATCTGGGTCAGTGTAGTCAAGAACATAAGATTGTTCGGTTGAATTTTTGATATCAGTTTCGGTTTTAGTACTTATTTTCTCTTGCGCCACGACTTTTACTTGAAATAAGAATACAAAGGCAATTATGGCTGGAATTACTACAGCGTATTTCCATGAATTTCTGTTGTGTGATTGATTTTTGTTTAGCATAACGATTCGTTTTTTGATTAATGATTGATAAAAATGATTGGTAATTGGTAAGCAGCTTTGATGAGAAACTACTTTTAAAAGTGTTTTTTGATAGGCTTTTTTGTCTGCTGTATGTTGAATGGCATTGTAATCGGCGATGAATTCTAAGTTTTGAATAATGGCTTTTTTGTAGAGCCACACTATCGGATTTATCCAAAAAATAGCAGTAAATAAGTGAGCAACTAAAACGTCAATAGAATGCTTTTGTTTGCTGTGCACTTTTTCATGACTAAGGATATTTTGAAGTTCTTCACTAGCATACAAACTTGAATTGAATACAATATAGTTGAAGAAAGAAAAAGGGACTATGCCTTCTTTTATATCTATTAAAGAATAACCATTTTCCTTTTGAATGTTTTTGTTTTTTAATAACTTAAATACCGAAAACAAATGAACAACAACCTTTAATATCAGAAGCAATGATACAACTCCGTATCCAATAGCTGCAATTTGTAACCAATCTATGCTTTCAACAGTTGTGACAGCTTTGGGTAAGATTGTGGTTTTTTGATGACCTAGTTGTAACAAATCGTTTATCGAAATTTTTGGACGCTCTACAAAAATCACCTTCTTTATAAAAAATAACGGTAATAGGGCAGAAGTTATTAATCCAGTGACCAAAAACCATCGATTGCCAACGAAGAAGGTTTCTTTGCGTAACAAAAAATGATATGCCACAAAGAACGCCAAAAGCAATCCGCTCGATTTCAATAGATATATTATGATTTCTTCCATTTTTTACTTTTTTTATTTTGTACTTCGTACCTCATATTTAGTACTTTCAACTATTTTCTTTTTTCAATAATTTCCAAAATTTCACGCAATTCGTCTGCCGAAATTTTATCTTCTTCAGCAAAAAAGGAAACCATATTTTTATACGAATTGTTGAAATAATTCTCTATAGCTGTGCTCATGAATGTTTTTCGATAATCTTCCAAAGCAATAATTGGGTAATATTGATGTGTGTTTCCGTAAGCATTATGCCCAACATAACCTTTATCTTCCAAATTTCTAATGATGGTAGAAAGTGTGTTATAATGAGGTTGGTCTTCGGTTATTTCTGCTAAAACATCTTTTACAAACGCTTTTTTAAGCTTCCATAAAATGTGCATAATTTCTTCTTCTTTATTAGTCAACTTTTGCATGATTTCTTCTTTTATTCATTTTGATTGAAATCAAACTTACAACTATATTTTTAGTTACACAACTATTTTTATAGTTATTTAACTAAATTTAACGTTTTAAATAGAATTAGGTTTTCCAAATCAATTGATTATTTTTGCTGAAAGTCTTATGTACATTGCTATGGCAATAAAACAATACCACCAAAATAATTTTCACAAATATACCTTCTGTATTTTTCAGGAAGTTGATTTTTTGGCCATAGCTGACTTAAAATTGAGTTACAAAAGCAAATCGGGTAGTAGTTATTATTTTACTAAAAATGGAGTTTATCGATTGTCAAACCATTGGGGAAGAGCAGCCAATTGCAAATGGAGATTACAGGCAAATTCCAAAAAGGAGAACTCTAATTCAAACAGAATGAAATTAGGTTTTGCAAACTGGACCGACTTTTATCCCGATAATGATTTGGAAAAATTATACTTCATCGAAGCCGATTTTGAGGATAAAACCGTGAATTTCTATCACAAACAAAGTGAACATTATTCTGAAAAAAAAGTGTTAAGAACAGCCTCAGAAACCACCAAACTCATCAAACAAATTAGAATGTTGCTAGAAGAAAATTCTTGGATGAAATACCTAAAAGAAAACAATCCCGAATACCTTCGTCAAGCCATTATTGAAGAACTCATCAACTCAAATAAATCGTTTCAAGAAGTTAGAAAAGCCTATTTATAGAATTATATTTCACGTTCACCACCTTCAGTTGGATGATCAAAATTTGTGGCAACCTCACGATGTTTTATTTTTTCTTCAGCGACCAATTGAATCACCCAATAGCCCAATAATACTCCGAGTAAGCCCAAAATTCCCATAAACAACCAATTGATTTGGTATCCATTGGCATAACCATATTTTTTTCCATAAAAGGCAATAATACTCATACCCAATTTAGCGCTTAAAATGTGTGCCATACTATAACTCATGGTAAAAATCGCCATATATCGGCCTTCATGTCCTTTGGGTGCCCGACTCATCGCAAACGAATTAGAAAACGGAAAGGCAAACATTTCGGCAAACGTCATAAAAATCATCATTATAATTAATATGCCGCTCCAAGTATTGATTAACATCAAAAACAAGCTAACCGCCATCATTAGACAGCCAAACGTAACCATTTTCACTTTGTTAATTTTTTCACGTTCAACATAACTCACAATTGGCATTTCTAAAAAGAAAACCAAAACACCATTCATGGTAAGTAGTAACCCAGTTTGAAATTCGGTCAGATTAAATTGTTCTTTATGATACAACGGAATGGTCGTAAATACTTGAAAAAATAAAATTCCTGTAATAACACAACAAAATAAGAAAATCCAAAACGGTCGATCTTTAAACACCGATTCTCGATCGGCTTCAATCAACTGTTTTTCTTCTTTAGAAATCAAATGCGTTTTCTTCTCTTGAACCAATAATCCAAATATCGAAATGGCAATAATGCAAGTCGCACCATCTACCCAAAACAATCCTTTGTAACCAATATTCATAATAATCAATCCGCCCAAAGCTGGTCCAGCAGCAAAACCTAAATTAATTGCCAATCGCACCAAAGTCAAGGCGCGCGTTCTGTTTTCGGGTTTGGCATACGCGCTAAGCGACACAAACATTGCCGGGCGAAACATATCGGCTATAACCATAATTCCAAAGATACTCAAGCAAAGTCCGCTAAAAGAAGTGATGAATTGCAATACAAAAAAAGCCAATCCGCTGGTAAACAAACTGAAAATCATGATTCTATAAAAACCAATTTTGTCAGACAATTTGCCACCCAACCAAGAGCCAGCCATCGAACCGCAACCAAAACAAACCATAATCCAACCCACTTGTTCATAAGAAAAGTGCAAGTCTTCTTTTAAATATTTCGACAAAAACGGCAATACCATCGTCCCAGCACGATTGATAAAAGTGATGAGCGTCAGTATCCAGATTTCCCTCGAAAAACCTCTGAAGTTGTTGATGTATTTGCGAAAAGCGTTTCGTAGCATTTTGAAGTTCCTATGCCACAAAACTACGAAGTTTTTTTGAAGCTTTTTCCAGCTATTCGCTACAATCTTTTGTATTGTTGCCTTCGAGTGCCTCGGGCAACAATACAAAAGGATTTTCGCTGCTATCTGGGCTAAACCTATCGGTAATCTTTTGGCAAACATAAAATTCTGTGAAAACCTATGAATTAGTGTTTTTTAAAATTATTTTTGCACATGCAATTTTTCAATTTACATACGCATCATTACACCAACAACCCAACTATTTTGGAGTTAGTCAATCAATATCCGTGGGAGTTTGACCAATCCATTCCGCAATATTCTATCGGCATTCATCCGTGGTATATTAAGGAAGAACGATTGGAAAACGATTTGAAAATAATTGTAGAAAAGTTGCAACTACCCGAATGTTTGGCACTTGGCGAATGTGGTTTAGACAAACGAATTGATATTCCGATGCCTCTACAAATAGCCGTTTTTGAGCAACAAATTTCTTTGGCAGAGCAATATCAAAAGCCATTAGTACTTCATTTAGTAGCCGCTTTCGACGAACTAATTGCGATTAAAAAAAGAATGAAAGTAACAGTACCTATCATTATTCATGGGTTTTCTAAAAACGAACAAGTAGCCAAGCAATTAGTTGATAACGGCTTTTATTTGTCTTTCGGAAAGTATCTTTTGCGCAATCCCGAATTGCAAACGGTTTTCCAATCGGTTCCTAATGATAAATTTTTTCTAGAAACAGACACGGTTGAAGAAACTATTGAAGAAGTCTATGCTTTAGCAGCAAAATATAAAAACATACAAATAGAAGATTTAGTTGAAATGGTAAATGCAAATTTCAAAACGATCTTTAAATCTAATTAATGCAAAAATCTAATTATGGCAAAGTGGCAAGAAAGAGCAGAATTACTATTTAAACCAGAAGGATTAAACAATTTAAAAAATGCCAACGTATTAGTGGTTGGATTGGGCGGTGTGGGTTCGTTTGCCGCCGAATTCCTAGCACGAGCTGGAGTAGGAAACATGACTATTGTAGATGGTGATGTGGTAGATATTACGAATGTAAATCGTCAGTTACCAGCGTTACATTCTACAGTTGGAATGCCTAAAGTTCATGTGGTAGGCGACCGATTGATGGACATCAATCCCGAATTAAACTTAACCCGAATAGAAGAATTTCTTTCGCCAGAACGCGCCTTCGAATTGGTGACACCCGATTTTGATTACGTTTTGGATTGTATCGATAGTATCACTCCAAAGTTAAACTTGTTGATTGCTTCCAAACGTAAAAAAGTGAAAGTCATTTCGAGTATGGGCGCAGGCGGCAAGTATGAAGCCAGCAAAGTAAAAGTTCGTGATATTAGCCACACCGAATATTGTCCGTTGGCTAAAAACATTAGAAAGCGTTTAAAAGAACATAAGATTTCTAAAGGTGTGAAAGCCGTTTTTTCTACCGAAATGCCCGATCAATCGAGTGTGAAATTAACCGATGGTAAAAATTATAAAAAATCATTTTACGGAACAAACAGCTGGATGCCTTGTCTTTTTGGATTGCATGCTGCTGAAACCGTTGTGAAATATTTGATTAAAAAGCAGAAATAAATCGGAGTAAATCCTTTACAATACAATATGATACAAACAGTTATTTTTGATATGGATGGCGTTATTGTGGACACCGAGCCAGTGCATCATTATGCCTACAATCAGCATTTTAAGCAATTGAATATTACGGTTTCACCAGAATTGTATGCTTCATTTACTGGATTTTCAACAAAAAACACTTTTGAAAAACTCAAAGCCGAATTCAATATTGAACATGATATCGAATCGCTAATTGAAACCAAACGCAATTTATTTAATGATGCCTTTGATCATAAAGAAGATTTGTATTTGTTGGATGGAGTGGAAGATTTGATTAAACAATTGCACGCCAAAGGAATGCAATTGATTTTAGCTTCTTCATCGGCAACCGTTACCATTAATAGAGTTTTCAACCGATTTGGGTTGCACAAGTATTTCACGCATATCGTTTCTGGAGAAGATTTTCCGCAATCAAAACCGCATCCTGCTATTTTCATTAAAGCTGCCGAATTATCGCAAACGCCAGTAGAAAATTGTATCGTCATTGAAGACAGCACTAATGGAATTCTTGCTGCCAAAGCTGCTGGAATTTATTGCATAGGTTATGACAGTGTGAATTCTAAATTACAAGATTATTCTAAAGCGGATAAAGTGATTCGTCATTTCAATGAGTTGAATTATGACAAAATAAGAAACATTAGTGTTTAATTTTTTCGGATTAACCAACAGCTTCTTTATAAACGCGCAAACACTTTTCTCTAGCTTCTTTGTGGTCTACAATCGGTTTTGGATAGTCTAAAGAATTCAGTTCAGGAACCCACTTCTTGATGTATTTTAACTCTTTATCAAACTTTTTAATTTGCTCAGTAGGGTTAAAAATTCTAAAATAAGGTGCTGCATCAACGCCACTTCCAGCTGCCCATTGCCAATTACCAACATTGCTCGCTTGTTCATAATCTAAAAGTTTAGTAGCAAAATAAGCTTCGCCCCAACGCCAATCGATTAAAAGGTGTTTGCATAAAAAACTAGCCACAATCATACGTACTCGATTGTGCATGTGACCTGTGGTATTCAATTCGCGCATTCCTGCATCTACAAAAGGATAACCAGTTTTTCCTTCGCACCATTTTTGGAATAAAATTTCATTATTTTCCCATTGAATTTCATCATATTTCGGTCGGAAACAAGAGGTGTTTGTATGTGGAAAATGCCAAAGAATTTGCATGAAGAATTCTCGCCAAATCAATTCCTTTAGAAAAGTTTCATTCTTACTTTCTAGTGCTTTTGCTACCATTTTTCGAATGGAAACGGCACCAAAACGAAGGTATATTCCGAGATAAGATGTTTTATTTAAGGCAGGAAAATTTCGAGTAGCTTCGTAATTATCAATTAAGCTATTTGAAACATCAAAAGGAGTCACTTTGATTGGTGAAACTTCAAATCCAATGTTTGATAAACTCAAAAAAGGATAGGCGTGAAGTGCTATTTTATCTAAAAAATCTTCCGATTTATAATGAATTAACGTGGTCTTTTTGAAGTTCTCTTTCCATTTATTGGAATAAGGTGTATACACTACATACGGAGTGCCATCATCTTTAACGACATCACTTTTTTCGAAAATAACCTGATCTTTACTGGTCTTAAATTCGATATCGTTTTCTTTAAAAAGATGATACAACTCCAAATCGCGTTTGCGAGCATAAGGCTCATAATCGTGATTGGTGAATACCGTTTTTATTTGATTTTCGGCGATTAATCTTTGATAAACATCTAAAGGTTTCCCATGAAAAACAGCCAATGATTTTCCTATTTGCTGTAACTGATTTTGAATGTGTTCTAATTGTTGATGAATGAACGTTACTCGCGCATCGTCTTTAGGCAATTGCGAAAGAATCGTTTCATCAAAAATAAAAATAGGAAGCACTTCTTCATTGCTGTTTAAAGCATGAAAAAGTCCTGCATTGTCGTCTAATCGTAAATCGCGTCGAAACCAAAAAATATTCATGTGTTATTTTTATCCATTAACTAATAAAGTAGACATACCTCCATCAACATGGAAAATTTGTCCCGAAATCCAACTGCTTTTTTCACTCAGTAAGAAGCTTGCCATTTGCGCCATATCCTCTGCAGTTCCAAATCGTTTTAAAGGATGTCTTTCAGCTGATTTTTCTCTTTTTGCATCGTTGTTTAAAAACTTATCTGCTAAAGGTGTGTCGGTTAGCGATGGCGCAATAACATTCACTCTAATCTTGGGCGCATATTCGGCAGCTAAAGCTTTGGCAAAACCTTCAATTGCTCCTTTTGCCGCAGCTACACTAGTGTGAAAAGGCATTCCCATACTGGCAGCAACAGAACTGAACAACACAATACTGGATTGGCTAGAAGCAGTTAAATTAGGTAAGACGGTTTGAATTACTTTCACCAAACTTATGAAATTTATTTGTAAATCCGATTCGAAACTTTCAGGTTTTAAACCTTTGAATGGACGTAAGTTGATACTTCCAGGACAATACACTAATCCATCAATCACCTCAGGAAGTTGGCTAACATCTAAAGTGTCTGTAGCAGCATCAAATGGGATGTGAGTAACATGTAAATCGACTAAATTTTCATTCGTTCTTGAAGCAACAAAAACTTTATTTTCGTATTGTAATTCCTTTGCAAGTGCTAAACCAATACCATACGAACCACCTATTAAAAGTATATTTTTCATGTTTTATCCTTTAAATTCTCCAAAAAGTTCAATTAATTTTTTTCTTCTAAAATCAAAAATCTCCTTCAGCTTTGGTTGTACCAAAAAAGGGTGTACCATCTGACCAATAATTCCCATGGGTACTTTATAGTCAACGATATCTTCCATTTCAACACCGCCCGGAATTTCTTTTAGAAAATGTTTGTGATGCCAAAGTGCATACGGACCAAAACGTTGTTCATCCACAAAATATTTTCGATCTTGAACGTGTGTGATTTCGGTTACCCATTTCATTGGAATTCCGAATACCGGTGTGACAATGTATTGTATGATTTGCCCTGGAAACATAGCACGGTCATCACCCGAAAGCGTTTTAAATCCCATATAATCGGGAGTTATTACTTTTAAATTCTTTGGGTCAGATAAAAATTCCCATGCTTCGTCCAATGATATTGGAAGATTTTGCTTCGTATGTAAAGTATAAATTTTCATTTTTAATTTTTTTGTAAAACTACAAATTGTTTAATTAAAAATTAAAAATGTTAAACAAAAAAGTACGTATTTAAGTTTAAATTAACATTTGAAGAAAATACAATTTGTAATTTTGACCATCTAAACTTATTATTATGAAAAAAGTATTTATGTTATTGGCAATTGCCATCACTCAATTAGGTGCAGTTGCACAGGTTAAAACCCCACAAGCGAGTCCGAAATCTGTTGTAGAACAAGTAGTTGGTCTTACTGATGTTACTATCGAATACTCTAGACCTAGTGCCAAAGGTCGTGTAATTTTTGGTGATTTAGTTCCGTTTGGTAAAGTATGGAGAACCGGAGCCAATGAAAACACGACAGTTTCTTTTAGTGATGATGTAACTATTGACGGCAAAACTTTGGCTAAAGGAAAATATTCATTATACACTTTGCCTAAAGCCGATAACTGGGAAGTTATTTTTTACAAAACAACTGATAATTGGGGAAATCCTGAAGAATGGAAAGAAAGCGATGTTGCATTGCGAGCTAATGTTAAACCAGAATTAACTAACCGTAAAGTGGAGACTTTTTCTATAAACATTACTAATGTTACTAATGATTCTGCAAGTCTTGAAATTTCTTGGGAAACCACTATCGTATTGTTAAAATTTGAAGTTCCAACACAAAAGAAAGCTCAAGCGAGTATCACCAAAACTTTGGCTGGACCTTCTGCTAGCGATTATTTTTCGTCGGCTCAATATTTTTTCCAATCTAATGGCGATATGACTAAAGCTTTAGAATATGTGAATGAAGCTATTTCGATGACTAAATCTGGTGAAGATGTTCCGTTTTGGTATTTGCGTCAAAAATCATTAATTCAAGCTAAATTGAATGATAAAAAAGGAGCAATAGAAACAGCAAAATTGTCTTTGGCAGGAGCAGAAAAAGCTAAAAATGCTGATTACGTTAAAATGAACAATGACAGCATTACGGAGTGGAGTAAAAAATAATTTTTACCTATAATTAGTAAAACCACAAATTCAATGATATACTGAATTTGTGGTTTTTTTTATGCTATTATTTTTCTTTTTTGATTGATGATAAACTGTGAAAGAATAGATAAAACAATAGTGAGTAAGGCACCGATAAAGTTGAGCCAAAGGAAACTCACAACATCTAAACAGTAAATATAAATGATTAGCGATTGACTAATTAACGCACACCAAAAAATAGAGGTAGCCTTTACGTATTTGATATAAAATCCAACCAAGAAAATCCCTAATACAGTGCCATAAAAAATGGAACCAACTATATTAACTAACTGAATTAGATTTTCAAATAATGTTCCCACACAAGCAAAAAGAATGGCTACAGCTCCCCAAAAAAGAGTGAAATATTTGGTGGCGTTTACGTAATGTTTGGGATCCATTTCGGTTTTTTTATTTCTTTTATAGATGTCAATTGCGGTTGTCGAGGCCAATGCGTTTATTCCCGAGGCAGACGATGACATTGCTGCTGATAGAATAACCGCTAGAAGCAAACCAATTAATCCTTTAGGTAAATAATTGAGAATAAAATAAAGAAACACATAATCCTTATCATTAGTTTCCGATTTTTTATCGGCTTTGGTAATAAGTTCTTTAGCTTGATCTCGTAAATCACGTTCTTTTCCAGAAAGCGCTACCAATTTATTTCTTAAAATAGGATTGTCATAATTTTGATTGAGATGGTCAATGTACAATAAATTGTATTCTTTCTTTTCATCGGTCAATTCTTTCAATTGTTTTTCCAATCCATGATATTGGTCGGCATAAACCGATTTTTCAATCGTTTGCTTATTTACCGGATTGAAATTTAAAGGAACATCGTTAAACTGAAAAAAAACAAAAACCATAACTCCAATCAGTAGAATAAAGAATTGCATCGGAATTTTTAGAAAACCATTCATGATCAAACCCATTTGACTGTCTTTGTCTGATTTACCAGAAAGATAGCGTCCAACTTGCGATTGATCGGTACCGAAATAAGCCAAAAACAAGAAAAATCCACCGGCAATTCCACTCCAAAAAGTATATCGCGTTTCGGGATTGAATGAAAAATCTATAATATTCATTTTTTCATTAGCACCAGCAATATGAAGCGCATTAGAAAATGTCATTTCGTTGGGCAACAAGTGTAAAATCAAAAAGAAAGTAATAAACATTCCAGTCATAATGACAAACATTTGTTGTTTTTGGGTAACATTGACCGCTTTAGTTCCGCCCGAAAAAGTATAGATAATTACTAAAATTCCGATAATAATGTTCAATAAGGTTAGATTCCATCCCAATAAAGTCGAAAGTATAATTGATGGAGCGTAAATAGTTAATCCTGTTCCTAATCCGCGTTGAATCATAAACAGGATGGAAGCTAATGTTCTCGTTTTTAAATCGAAACGATTTTCAAGATATTCGTAGGCGGTAAAAACTTTGAGTTTGTGATAAATGGGAATGAAAGTCACACAAATAACCACCATAGCAATAGGTAGACCAAAATAGAATTGCACAAAACCCATTCCGTCTTGATACGCCTGACCTGGTGTAGAAAGAAACGTAATGGCGCTGGCTTGTGTTGCCATTACCGATAGTCCAACGGTCCACCAATTGGTTTGTTTATTGTCTAAAATGTAATCTTCAACGTTTTTACTGCCTTTCGTTTTGTAAACGCCATAAAACACTATAAATAAAAGTGTTACCGATAATACAATCCAATCAATTTGTTGCATATTACGAGAAAATTTGCATTAAAATATAAAATACTAAAAAATATAAAGCATTCATAACCAACATCCAGGTGTAGGTGTTTTTTAGTTTACCTTGCTTGTTTGTTTCCATATTATTTTCCAATTGAAATCATATTTGCCATTAATCGAAAAGCACCAGCAACGCCTTCCGGTAATTCTCTAAAAAAGGATAGTCCAGTGTAAATATATTTTCCTTTTCCATAATTTGCTACTAAAATAGCACCATTCTTTGGCGTTTCACCAGTATCATTTGATGAAATGATAGGGGTAAAATTAGCATCCCATTCACTCGGATAATACAAACCTTGCTCTTGTTTCCAGCCTTCAAAATCTTTTGCAGTTATTTTGTTGGGAGAATTTAAAATTGGATTTTCAGGTGCTAAAAATCGAACTTCGGCATTTTCTTCGGTAACACGATCACGAGATATTTTTAACGGAAATGGAGCGAAATCCTTTGTAACAAAATCATCTAAAGTGTTGTATTGTACAATCATTGTCTTTCCGTTTTTAACCAAATCCATCAAAATATGTTGTTTTATGGCTAATGTAGTAACCACATTGTAAGCGCGAATTCCAGTCATAATCACATCAAAATTTTGAAGTTTTTCCACTGAAATTTCTTCTGGTTTGATGAGGGTAACTTCGTATCCCATTTGTTTCAAACTTTTAAGAACTTCATCGCCAGCGCCCATGATGTAAGCAATTTTTTCATCATTAGTTTTGATATTCAACTTAATGACTTTGGCTTCGGCTTGTTTTAAAACCATTTGCTTGTATATGTGCGAATAGTTGATGTCGGTTTTGTCTTTATCAAATGATTGGCCGTCAATAGTTAAGATGCTTTTTAAAACACCTTCTGAAGCTTCTTTTGATGGAGTTACCGTAAAAACCGCTATTTGTTCTTCCTCTTTATCTTTTAATGAAAACGGAATAGATGTTGGGGAAACTTTCCAATTTTCGGGAACTTGTAATTGGATGGTTCCTGTAACATTTTCTCTTCCAGCTTTAATTTTTACACTGATTGATTTTTCTTTGTTTTTTGGAAAAATATAAACTTTTTCTTGAATGGATGAAGTGGCAACTGGAACAATATCAAGCGGTTGGTATACTTCTCCTTTTACATCATCATTATATTTATAAACTACATTTCTTTCAAACGGTAAGGTAACTCCATTAATTTCAAATGTAAAAATTACCTTTACATTGCGAAGAATATCGGGTTTTCCAATATTTTCTTGTTGATCCACTCGATACATTCCAATGCTCCCTTTTTCTTTTAAATAGTAGGGTTGGGTATATTCTTGATGGTCTATTTTAATTTCGTAATCTAACTTTTCAGGTTGATTGTTTTGTAATGATTTGTTGTTGTATTTAATTTCGTTTTCAGAATTTGGAGAAGTAATGCTCAATAAATTCATAGCAATCTGACTTCTATTGATGACTTCTAAATTCAGTTTCAAATTAGTACCATTGGTGACTTCTTGCTTATTAGAGATAGCTTCAAAATACAATCCAGTGCAAGCAATAATAATTTTTTTAATTTCTTCAGATTTGATGTTTTTCCAATGAGTATCGTCTAGCTTTTGAATTAATTCATAGGCTTTTAGCAATTCTGGTACGCTAGCTGATGGATTTTTAAAATCGAAATTCTTTTGAACATTAGCTAAAATATCGCTTATTGGTTTGCCATTTTTTACGCGGTTCCAAGTCGTATCAATACCTTCAAAAAGATTGGTTTTATCCGTTAAGTTATCACCTTTTAAAAACTCTAAATATTCGTCTTCATCACCACGAGTACCAGTACTACCAAATCCTTGTGATTGATGGCGACTTCTGCTTAATGCTGCAATTTCTTGATTGGATTTTCCAAATGATTCATAAAAAACACCAATATTTAATTTGCTTAAATTGCTTTTGTCGGCGGCATCAAATTTTTCTTTACTTCCGTAAAACCACCACGAAGTATTGAAAAATAAACGTTTGGGTTGCCAAGTAGAAGTTAATTTGAGTTGTTCTGGAAAAATTGTAGGATCGTTAACTTTATCAAAAGCTTCAACACTTAACATCGCCGAAGAAGTATGATGACCATGTGTTGTTCCAGGAGTGCGATGATCAAAACGATTGATGATTACATCGGGTTGAAAGTTTCGTATTACCCAAATCATATCGCTCAAAACTTGATTTTTATCCCAAATTTGTAACGTTTCAGTTGGATTTTTAGAGAAACCAAAATCGTTGGAGCGAGTAAAAAATTGTTCACCACCATCAATTTTTCGTGCTTCAATTAATTCTTGAGTTCGAATCACTCCGAGTAATTCACGTAGTTCTGGTCCGATTAAATTTTGACCACCATCGCCACGAGTCAACGATAAATAGCCAGTCCGAGCATTTTTCTCATTAGACAAGTAGGAAATTAACTTGGTGTTTTCGTCATCGGGATGCGCTGCAATGTATAAAACAGAACCTAGAAAATTCAGCTTTTCAATCTGATGATAGATTTCAACAGCATTAGGTTTTGAAGGCTGTTGCGCTTTTGCATTTAAAAAAGCTAATAATAAAAACAGTTTACAAACGGATTTCAACTTTTGCATTAGGTCATTTTTTTGCAATAGTTTCAAATGTAGTAATTATAATAGTTTTGGATATTTATTTTCTTAAATTTTCAAATTTCTTTAACATAAAGACCAATCCAATTCCATTTTTCTATTTATAAATGACCCGAACCCGATCTTTGGTTGATGTAGTTGAGTTGGTGTTCGGCTACATAATTACGAAATAAAGTAAGCAGTGTGTCGTAATATTTTTGAAGATTTTGCACATTTACTTCTGGTCGGCTATCAATTGGCAATGTGATAGGCATTTCGTTTAAGTATTTGGATAATTCGGGATAATTTTCTTGAATTACCATCGTTACTTTAAGGATTTTTGCATTGATTTCTTCTTCGGTTTCCATTACATTTTTCGATTTAGTTGGCTTTAAAATCGAAAGTAAATTTACGAATAATCTTCTATCATCAATGTTAAATGTTTGTATACTTTTTCGGTTGGTAATCCTACAACATTGGTATACGAACCATCAATTCTGGATATGCCAATAAGCCCAATCCATTCTTGAATTCCGTAAGCTCCAGCTTTATCAAAAGGCTGATAGTGATCTAGATAGTAGCGAATTTGATTGTCGGATAAATTGGAGAACGTAACTTTAGTAACATCAAAAATGGTTTCTGTTTTGGTAACCGTTTTAAAACATACCGAAGTAATTACTTCATGCGTTGTTTCCGATAGTGATTTTAGCATTTGAAAAGCATCCTCATAATCTTTTGGTTTTCCTAAAGCGTTGTTGTTATGCCAAACCAAGGTGTCACTGGTGACTAAAATCTCATTCGGTGCTAATTCGCCTTCAAAGGCATTGGCTTTTAATTCGGCTAAATAATTGGTAATTTCTGCTGCTTTTAAATGCTCTGGATAAACTTCTTCAACTTCTTTTAATCGAATTTCAAAATTAAAATCAAAATCTTTAAAAAACTGCTGACGTCGTGGTGAACCCGATGCCAAAATTATCTTATAGTCTTTAAGCATGGTGAAGTATGTTTAAAGTAATTACCGAAACCGATAAAATTCCGAAGAAAATAATCCATTTTAGCAACACGCTTATCGAATGAAAATCGTTTTTTTCTTTGGCATTCCATATTTTGACAACACAAAAGAAAAGTGGTGCAATCACTAGTATTAACAGATAGGCAATTGCATAAAATAAATTGTTTTCAAATAAATAATTGTAGGTATAATACAATAAGTATAAGGTAGGAAGTAGCAGTAAAACAAATGCAATTTTAGCAGTTTTTTCGATTCCTAAAACTATCGGAAGCGTGCCCATTCCTTGTACTTTATCGCCTTCAATATCTTCAATATCTTTGATGATTTCTCGAACTAAATTGATGCAAAAAGCAAATTTGGCATAATCTAACAAAATTGCAAAAGCCAAACTCATTTGTTGTTGATTGATTTCAAATGTATTTGGAAAAATATCAAAAACACCAATAATGATGACACTAAACGCTAACAATGCTGCAACGATGATGTTTCCGACCACAGCAATTTGCTTTAACGAACTTGCATAAAAATAGAGTAAGGTAGCTATTAAAATGAAAATCACTGCAAAGTTAGCATGGTTAACAGAATTAGCTAAAATAAATCCGCAAGCAACACCTGTAATTGTTAATCCAGCATAAAGGTTGTAAGCATTCGATTCGGAGATATATTTTCCAATAATGACTTTGTTTGGTCGGTTTTCTTCGTCAGATTCTTGATCAAAAATATCGTTGATGATATAACCACCAGCAGCAATAAATAGGGTTGCCGCAATTAATAATGAATATTGCCAATAAAATAGTGAAAGTGGAATTTTAATCAACTCCAAATATCCAAAACGAAAAACGAGTTGCATTAAAGCGAGTAATAGTAGATTTTTGTATCGTATTAATTGTAAAAATTTCATCTTTATATAGTTTGCTGTAATTGAACTTGATATTTTCAACTTTGTATTTCGTACTTTTAATCGTGTTTTCCGTCATAATACAAGTGCCATTTTCCTTGTACTTTCATTACTTGTTCAATAACTTCTCTTACGGCACCTTTTCCGCCATTTTTGTGCGAGATATATTTTGAAATGGCTTTAATTTCTGGACTAGCATCTTGCGGACAAGTTGGTAAACCCACCAATTGCATAACGTGATAATCTGGAATATCATCGCCCATGTACAAAACGTTTTCGGGTTTGATATTATACAATTCGATGTATTCTTTAAAGGTTTCAACTTTGTTTGGACTTGCTAAATGAATGTCGTGAATTCCAAGATTTCTCAGCCGAATTCGAACACCTTCGTTATTTCCGCCCGAAATAATACACACATTATAGCCACTTTCTAAAGCAGCTTTCATGGCAAAACCATCACGAATATTCATAATTCGTAGCATTTCACCAGTTTGGGTTACATGAACCGAACTGTCGGTTAAAACGCCATCAACATCAAAGATAAACGTAGTAATATCGTTTAGTATTTCCTTATAACTTTTTGCCATTATCAATAATTGATTTGGTTAATAATTGGTAGATTTCTTTCTGATTTTTATCAGTAAGCATTGCTAAATGTGCATTTATGGTAGTTGTGTCGTTTCTTTTAGCTGGCCCTGTTTGAGCTTCATCTGGAGAAAGCAACATTATTTTTTGCGCAGTTTCTGTAATTAGCGGATGTAAAATTTCAAAAGGAACTTGATGTTCGTTACAAATGTCATTGCCAATTTTATACAAATGATTCACAAAATTACAAACAAAGACCGCCGAAACATGCAATGATTTTCGTTGATTGGAAGTAATATTAAATACTTTGCTTGAAATGGAATAAGCAACTTGTTCCAGTATTTTATAATCTGATTGCTCAGTAGTTTCTAGACAAATCGGAATCGAATTAAAATCGACTTCTTTATTCTTAGAAAAGGTTTGTAAAGGATAAAAAACTGCTTGTTTATTTTTAGAATTTAACTCAGTAATGGCAACACTTCCCGAGGTATGAGCAACCAATTTGTTTTCGAAAGGAAATAGGTTTGATACTTCCGAAATAGCATTGTCTGAAACAGCAATTAGATATAAATCGGCTTCTTTTAGTGCTGTATAATCGGAGGTGATTTTATCGACATCGAGTAGGTGAGTAAGATGCGATTTATCTCGGGCAAACGCTTGAACTAAGTCAATTTCATTTGCTTTAAGAAAAGCCGAAATCAAATGTTGCGCTACATTTCCAGAACCAATTATACATACTGAAATCATTCGGTAAAAATATTCATTTTTTTTGAATTGGAAAGCGATTCATTTTTGCAAATAAAAAGGAATTGTACTGCAATTTTATTCCACTTTTCTTAAAACAACAATCAACCAAGGGCCATTTCCTTCTTTGGCTCTCATTTTGATTAAGTTGTGTTTGGTTGAAGTTTCTAAAATCTCACTATTCAAAACATCTCCTTTTTTGGAAGGAAAATTGGGAATGTCCGATTCAATCGTTATGGCTCTGTAGGTACAATCGGTATCAAAAACAAGCGATGATTTTACGAAGTATTTGCCATCTTCGGCATATTCGGTTTCGATTCCGTCTTTTATGATGATGTAATATCCAGAAGTAACTCGGTCGTCAGTTTCCATATTGATAAATTTTCCCGAGGTCATCAGTTTGCAATTAGGCACATCGTCTTTATCGGGAATCGTTCGTTCTTGAGCCTGAACGAACAAAGAAAATAATAAACCAAAACTCAATATAAGATTTTTCATTACCATTTTGAAGTGTAATTTATATATTCAATAAAAATAAGCATTAAAAACGAATTGGCAAAATAGAGTAGTAATCCTAGTTGCTTTTAACGTCTCTTAAAGATTCCTTAAATGCAGGTAACAATTATTAAAATCCACATTTTTAATTTACTTTTGTGACACTTTTTTAATACTTCTGCATTATGCAAAAAAATATATTTTCGATTTTTTATTCTACGCGTTTAATGGCTATTCTGTTTCTTGTATTTGCTGCTGCAATGGGAGCAGGCACTTTTATAGAAAGTTATTACAATACCGATACCGCTCGAATTTGGATATACAATACCCGTTGGTTTGAAGTGATTATGGTGTTTTTTGTGATTAACTTTTTTGGAAACATCAAACGATATCAATTGTATAAAAAAGAAAAATGGGCTACTTTATTACTGCATTTGTCTTTTATTTTTATCATTATTGGAGCCGGAATTACACGTTACATCAGTTATGAAGGTATGATGCCTATTCGTGAAGGAAATACTTCAACAGAAGTTTTTTCGGATAAAAATTTCTTAACCGTTTTTGTTGACGGACAATACAAAGGCGAGTTAAAACGCAGAATTATAGAAAAGCCATTGCTACTTTCAGAAGCTACTTATTGGCCTTTTGCGACCAATTCGTTTTCAATTAATGAAAAGTTTGATCAAACGCCATTTGAAATCAGTTACAAAAACTTTTCTATGGATGTAAAAGAATCCATCAAGCCATCGCAAAATGGTCAGTTTTATTTGAAGTTAGTCGAGTCGGGTGGTGGTTCACGTCATGAACATTTCTTGAAAGAAGGTGAGGTTCAAAATATTCACAACCTACTTTTTGCATTGAATAAGCCAACGCCAGGTGCCATCAATATTACTACTGATGGAGTTACCACAACAATTAATGCCCCATTTGAAGGAAACTTCATGCGAATGATTGATAAATTTCAGGGAAAATTAGAGAAAAATGTGCAACAAGCCTTGATGTTTCGTTCGTTGTATAATGTGGGGCAAGCTCAATTTGTATTTCCTGAACAACCTATTAAAGGAATTAAAGATTGGGTTTCTAGTGGAAATTATAAGGCTAAGAAAAGTGACGATGCTTTAACGGTTTCTATTACTTCGGAAGGACAAACCAAAGACGTTACTTTAGTTGGTTCTAAAGGAAAAGTGGGGCAGCCAACAGTAGTCAAATTAGGAAAATTAGAATTTACGTTATCTTTTGGAAGTAAAGTATATAACTTGCCTTTTAGTGTGAAGTTGAATGATTTTATTGCAGAAAAATATCCGGGTACCGAAAAAAGTTATTCTTCTTATAAAAGCAAAGTTACAGTGGATGATCAGGGTAAAAAATTTGACGCCGACATCTATATGAATCATATTTTAGATTATGGTGGATTTCGATTGTTTCAATCTTCATTTGATCCAGATGAGCAAGGAACCGTACTTTCGGTGAACCACGATTACTGGGGAACGATGATTACGTATATTGGCTATTTCTTACTGTTTTTTGCTATGATGGCTATTCTGTTTGTTAAAAACACTCGTTTTGCCGATTTGAAAAGAAAATTAGAAGAAGTAAAAGCCAAAAAAGAGCAGTTATTATTGATTTTTATTTTATTGTTCTCTTTAACTGGATTTGCCCAAAATCATAGCAACCACGACAATCAGATACATTATTTAGATTCGATTCTAAAATATAAAGTTCCTGAACAACAAGCCGAAAAATTTGGTCGATTGGTGATTCAAGATGTTAATGGTAGAATGTATCCAATTAATACATTTTCATCAGAATTGTTGCGAAAAGTAAGCAAAAGCGATACGTATGAAGGGATGAATTCCGATCAGGTTTTCATTTCGATGACGCAATTTCCTACCGCTTGGTTTGAATTACCTTTAATTTACGTCAAAAAAGGAAACGATAGTATTCGAAAAATCATTGGTTTAGATCCAGAAAAAAAGTATGCCACTTTTAGAAGTTTCTTTGATGAAAGAGGAAATTATAAGTTGTCTAAATATTTGGATGATGCCTACAAAACGACCAATCCCGATCAGTTTCAGAAAGATTTTATCGAAGCCGATAAAAAAATTAATTTATTGAATTCTGCGTTAAGTGGAACAATTTTGAGAATTTTTCCAGCACCAAATGATAAAAACAATAAATGGTTATCTTTTTTAGAAATTGGAGAAAAAACTGGAACTGATTTAGATCAGATAAAAAACGCGCTGCCTTATTATTTGGATGCCTTAGCCAAGGCTTCTAAATCTAAAGATTATACGATGGCCAATACCATGTTGCTGGGAATGGAGAATTTTCAGAAAAAATATGGTAAATCAGTGCGACCAACAGACAAACAAATTACTTCCGAAATTTTATTGAACAAATACGACGTGTTTAGAAACTTGTTTTGGTTGTACATGTTAGCTGGAAGTTTAATGCTCATCTTAACGATAATTGGAATCTTCTATAATAAAAAACCAATTCGTGTTGTTATTTCGGTGTTTCATGTTTTCATCGGATTATTATTCTTGTTGCACACCTTAGGATTAATTGCTCGTTGGTATGTTTCAGGTCACGCACCTTGGAGTAATGCTTATGAAAGTATGATTTATGTAGCTTGGGCAACAATGTTCTTTACTTTAGCAATTGATATTAATTTTAAGCGTCGAACAGATCCGATAACTTACACATTCTTGATGCTTTTTCGAAAAAAAATGAATAATGCTCAATCATCGAAATTAACAATAGCGTCTGGTACTTTTGTAGCATCAATGATTTTGATGGTAGCACATTTAAGTTGGATGGATCCTGACATTTCCAATTTACAACCCGTTCTTAATTCGTATTGGTTGATGATTCACGTAGCGGTAATTGTGGCTAGTTATGGTCCGTTTACTTTAGGAATGGTGTTGGGATTAGTAGCTTTAATTTTGATGTTGTTTACCAATGATAAAAATAAAACTTTAATGAGTTTACATATTAAAGAGATTACATACATCAATGAAATGGCATTGACTATTGGATTGGTAATGCTTACAATAGGAAATTTCCTTGGCGGACAATGGGCTAACGAAAGTTGGGGTAGATATTGGGGTTGGGATCCAAAAGAAACTTGGGCTTTAATCAGTATAATGATTTACGCTTTTGTGATTCATGCGAGATTCGTACCATCGTTACGCGGATTATTTGCTTTTAACTTTATGAGCGTATTGGCATTTGCTTCTATTTTGATGACGTATTTTGGAGTAAATTTCCACTTAACCGGAATGCACTCGTATGCTACAGGTGAAAAACAAAATGTGGTAATTTACCTTTACATATTTGTTTCTTTTATGGTATTTTCATGTTTGGTGTATTGGAGGTATCGTAAAGTATTTAAAAAATAAAATAAAAAAGGCTCAACAATGTTGAGCCTTTTTTCCTAACTATAGTATTTAATTATACCTTCCCTAATGTGTATAATTGTTCCATTGTTGGTGTTTTGCTTCCGCCTGCAGGCTCGAGCGTAATTCCAAATGCTTCGGCACCAGTTGTACCACTAACGGCAAATATCTTCTCGTTATTTCCTTTAAAATTATCCAAAAGACCAATGCTTGTTGGGGTTAATGTCGGACTTAATTTTAAAGACCAAATTTGATATACTTTTCCTTCTGGTGGTTCTGGTAATCCCGAAGCGTCTACATACACAGTAGATGTTTCTTTATTCCAATAAATTTTAGCAGAAGCATTAGGAGCAACGGTTTGACCAGCCAAATTAACCACGGTGTTTTGGGTATCTCTAATAACATTCAAAGCAGTTGCCGTCTCTTTATTTTTTAATTCTAAATTGACTACCGATTTTTGCAAATTAGATTTTTCTTCTTGAATGGAATTTATAGTTGATTTGCTTTCATTTAATTTATTGTACTGAAATGCAATTCCAATTAATAACGCAATTGATGCTGCCCAACCAATGTATTGCGATGCGTTAGATTTTGGTTTTATATCTATTACTTTTCCATGTTTCAATTCTAATTGGGCTTTAATTTTTTCAAAATTTTCTGCCGAAATCGGAGGTGCAAAACTGCTAGATAAGTTTAGTATTGCTTTTTCAATCGAAATCACTTCTTTTGCTACAGCCTCATCAGTTTTCACCAATTCGCTAATTTGTTTAGTATCACTTTCGTTTAATAAACCATAAACGTAAAGTTCTAAATTTCCGGATTCTAAAGTTTCCTGTGTTGTCATTATACTTGTAAATAAGTTCTTAAATCATTAATGCAATTTCTATTCTGTGTTTTAACAGTTCCAAGCGGAATTTCTAATTCGTCAGAAGCTTCTTGTTGGGTATATCCTTTAAAGAATAATAATTCAATGAGTTGGATACACTTGGGTTTTAATTTTTTCACGAATTCTTGAATTCCTATCGTATCAATACGATTGTTGAGCTTGTTACTGTCATCCAACAGATGTACGAAATTATCGGATGATAGGTTTTTTTGTGAGTTGTTATATCCTTTAGAACGCAGTTTATCAATAGCCGTGTTTCGTGCAATATTGAGCATCCAAGTATACAATCTACCTTTTGAATCGTTGTAAGAATCAATGTTTTTCCAAATTTTAACAAATACTTCCTGAAGTACATCTTCGGCATCTTCAGTTTCTTTAATCAAATTAGAAATTACGGCAAAAAGACTTTTGGAATACATATCATACATGATCGTAAACGCTCGATTATCTTTCTTTAAAATTAACGGAAGAAGTTGTTCTTGTGTCATAAGCTTTCGGTTTGTTCAAATGAATAAAATTATTTAGAGTAATTTTATGTACGTAAGTTAAGCCCTTAAGGTTTTACAAATTACAAATTTTAACATTTATTTATAGATTGATGAACCAACTACACCAGCGTTTATTGCGTATTTTTATATATTAAAAAAATATTATGAAAACAAAATTGATAGCATTAGTAGCCGTTTTTACCTTGATAAGTTGTAAAAATGAAGCGCAAACAAGTACTCAAACTAAGTTAATTTCTAACACTGAAACTATGAACAAAGAAAACATTTACCAATTTAAGGTTAAAGACTTGAGTGGAAACGATTTTGATTTTGCTTCTTTAAAAGGAAAGAAAATAATAATAGTAAATACCGCTTCCAAATGTGGATTGACGCCGCAGTACAAAGATTTAGAGGCAATTTATGAAAAATACAAAAGTAAAAATTTGGTAATTGTAGGTTTTCCTGCTAATAACTTTGCTTCACAAGAACCAGGAACTAACAGCGAGATTGGTGCCTTTTGCCAAAAGAATTATGGCGTTACGTTTCCTATGATGAGCAAAGTTTCTGTTAAAGGTGATGATATGTGCGAAGTGTATCAGTTTTTAACTCAAAAAGCTAAAAATGGATTGCAAGACAGCGAAGTAGAATGGAATTTTCAAAAATACTTAATCAATGAAAAAGGCGAATTAGAGAAAGTCATTGCACCGCAAGTGCTTCCAACAGACGCTTCGATTGTAGATTGGATTACTAAATAAAACAAATTACATCTATAATTTAAAATCCCTTTACTTTTTGCGGTAGAGGGATTTTTTTATGCCAAATTTCAAATAATTTTATTTACTTTTACACTCCAAACACACACTTCATTATGAGTCAAAAAATATTGCTCACAGCAAAAGAAGTCAATATCATTCTGCATCGTTTGGCCTGTCAGTTAATCGAGAAACATCTTGATTTTTCATCCACCGTTTTAATTGGATTGCAACCACGAGGAAAATTTCTTGCTCAACGTATCAAACATATTTTAGAAACAGAATATCAAGTTAATAATATACAATTAGGTTTTCTAGATATTACTTTTTTTAGAGATGATTTTCGCAGAGGTGAAAAGCCGTTAGAAGCCAATAAAACTCAAATCGACTTTTTAGTAGAAGATAAAAAAGTCGTTTTTATAGACGATGTTTTGTACACTGGTAGAAGTATTAATGCCGCTTTAACTGCCATTCAATCATTTGGACGTCCTTCTGAAGTAGAGTTATTAACTTTGATTGATCGTCGATTCAGTCGTCATTTGCCCATACAACCCGATTACAGAGGAAGACAAGTAGACGCCATCAACAACGAGAAAGTGAAAGTTTGCTGGCAAGAAAATGAAGGAGAAGATGCCGTATTTTTAATTACAAATTAACAATTATTAATTAAGGATTACGAATTTTAGATTTACAACACACAACAACACAACAATAAATGAAAGAATTAAGTGTAAACCATTTATTAGGCATAAAATACCTTGTTAAAGAAGACATCGATTTGATTTTTGAGACCGCCGATCATTTTAAAGAAGTGATTAATCGGCCTATTAAAAAAGTTCCTTCGTTACGAGATATTACGATAGCTAATATTTTTTTTGAAAACAGTACACGAACAAAATTATCGTTTGAATTAGCACAAAAAAGGCTTTCGGCAGATGTTATTAGTTTTTCTGCAGCTCAATCATCGGTTAAAAAAGGAGAAACGCTAATTGATACGGTTAACAACATTCTTTCAATGAAAGTTGATATGATAGTAATGCGTCATGCCAATCCTGGTGCGGCTTATTTTCTATCACAAAATGTAAAAGCAAGTATTGTTAATGCTGGTGATGGGGCGCATGAACATCCTACACAAGCGTTATTAGATAGTTTCTCAATCAGAGAAAAACTGGGTGAAGTAGGAGGAAAGAAAGTGGTAATCGTTGGCGATATTCTGCATTCACGTGTGGCGCTTTCAAATATTTATGCGTTACAAATGCAAGGTGCTGAAGTGAAAGTATGCGGACCAAAAACTTTAATTCCGAAATATATTGAAAGCTTGGGAGTTCAAGTGGAACCTAATTTGCGAAAAGCACTCGAATGGTGCGATGTGGCTAACATGCTTCGCGTGCAAAACGAACGTATGGATGTGAATTATTTTCCATCAACACGAGAATATGCCCAACAATATGGTGTTGATAAAGCGTTGTTAGATTCGTTAAACAAAGAAATTGTAATTATGCACCCAGGACCAATTAATCGCGGTGTAGAAATTACTTCCGATGTAGCAGATTCTCAACAATCGGTAATACTAGATCAAGTCGAAAATGGAGTAGCCATCAGAATGGCAGTAATTTATTTATTAGCATCTAAAATAAAACAATAATGAAAGTTGAACAAAAAGGACATACCACCACAATAAAAGATACCAAGGACAATCTTCAAATGTTTCTTGAAAAAGTATCTAATGAGTATAATTCTTATAAAAACCAAAACTTGATTCTTGACGTTTCGCAAGATAAAAATGTAGAATTAAAAGACTTGAAATTGTTTTTAGATCTATCTAAAGTTCATCGAAAAGGAAAAAAATCACTGGTTGTAGTGGCACAAAACATTAATTTTAATGAGGTACCTGCCAAGTTGATTGTAGTTCCATCGCTGCAAGAAGCACACGATATTATTGAAATGGAAGAAATTGAACGTGATTTAGGATTTTAAAATTGTAACTATGAAATTAAACAGTAAATCTATAATATACATTTACGTAGCAGTATTGTTTGCACTAACATTTTTATTTACTCGAAACCTAATTCAAAGTTTCAAGTTGAAAGATTTTAATTATTTTAAACTAGCCATAAATCTAGTATTGATGGTGTATATTGTAATTAAAGTTATGAAATTAAGTAAAATAGAAAATAATAAAGAAAATAATCATTTTGAACAATAAGAAATTAAACTACTTCCTTATAGTAAGTTTTGCACTATTGCTTTTCCTTACTATTTATCATGGATACACCAAAAAAAAATACAATTATACAGACATCATTTCTAATGCTTTATTCCTGATTACAATGCTAGTTATTGTTTTTACAAACAAAAGAAAGTAATAAATTTAAAGTTCAATTCGCAAATTATAAATGAAACTTACTATTCTAGGTTGCTATGCCGCAACTCCTCGTACCTTATCCAATCCAACTTCACAAATATTAGAAATTAAAAATCAAGTATTTCTCATCGATTGTGCCGAAGGAACTCAAGTACAATTACGAAAAAGTAAAGTAAAGTTTTCTAAAATAAATCACATCTTTATTTCCCATTTACACGGCGATCATTTCTACGGATTAATCGGATTGATTTCTACATTCATGTTACTCAATAGAGAAAATGATTTGCACGTATACGGTCCCAAAGGCATCAAAGAAATTATACTATTGCAGTTGCGCGCTTCAGGCTCTTATACGAGTTATAATTTGTATTTTCATGAATTAGAATCCGATCAATCAATTACTATTTTTGAAGACGAAAAAGTAGCGGTCAAAACCATTCCACTAAAGCATCGTATTTATACCAACGGTTTTTTATTTCAAGAGAAAAATATCGAACGTAAACTCAATATCGAAGCGGTAGAAAACTACAACATAGATAAAGTATATTACAACAAAATAAAATACGGAGGCGATATCACTTTAGAGGACGGCTCAATAATTCCAAATTCTGAATTGAGTTTTGATCCACAAACAGCCAAAAGCTATGCCTACTGCAGCGATACCATGTATCATGAAGCGATAATCCCAATTATTGAAAATGCCGATTATCTTTACCACGAAAGCACTTTTCTAGAAAGCGAAGCACATCTTTCAGAAAAAACCATGCATGCTACGGCAAAACAAGCTGCAACTATTGCCCTCAAAGCAAATGTTAAAAATTTGATTTTAGGACATTATTCAACGCGTTACGGCAGCATTCAACCCTTCAAGCATGAAGCCGAAACTATTTTTCCAAACGTATTTTTAGCCGATGACGGAAAAGAATTCGAAATAGAATAGTAATTTTTTTAGCGAATGGTTAGGGCTTTATCAGCAATCCATTTTCCCGCTTTTCATTACAATCTTGCGTTGGTACGCAAGGATTTTCATTTCAATCGGGGCTAGGGAAGTAGCCTTTTTACCTTTTGTTTATCATTTCAAAACAAAATTCTCAGTAACTTAGCCACTCAAAACTAAGCGAATTATCAAGCATGAAAGACCTAAGCGACTACCGAAAATCTTACGAAAAAAGCGAACTTTTAGAAAATGCAATTCCAGAAGATCCAATTAACTTATTCAACAAATGGTTCCACGAAACCGAGGATTTTGGTGGAGTAGACGAAGTAAATGCCATGACTGTTGCTACTATTGGATTAGACGGATTTCCTAAATCTAGAGTCGTATTGCTGAAGAAATTTAACGAAGAAGGCTTCATTTTCTACACCAATTATAATTCAGAAAAGGGAAAAGCTATTCAAAATAATCCTAATGTGTGTCTATCGTTCTTCTGGACCAGTCTAGAACGTCAAGTAATCATCAAAGGAATTGCCGAAAAAACGCCCGACAATATTTCGGATAATTATTTTAATTCAAGACCAGACGGAAGTAAACTCGGAGCCATTGTTTCTCCTCAAAGCGAAGTGATTCCCAATCGCGAGTATTTAGAAACCAATTTAAAACTGCTTGAACAAGAATATCAAGGTAAAGAAATTCCTCGTCCAAAACATTGGGGAGGTTTTTTGGTTCGACCAGTAGAAGTAGAATTTTGGCAAGGTCGACCAAATCGTCTTCACGACCGAATTAGGTATCAATTGCAAGATGATTTTTCATGGAAAATTGAAAGACTTTCCTCTTAAATGTAAGAAAAATATATTATAAAAAGTGATTAAAATGTATTTCATCGATTTTATTTGTCACTTAAGCGATAAAGTAGTAGTATTGTATAACCAAATCAGAAACACGTTCTTACAATATTAGATAACGAGAGTAATTGCCCCACACTTACTTTCAATATTCAACCCGAAGATATTTGCCCCACATCTACCTTCAAAAATCTTAACCTACTACTATGAAAGCAAAACTACTTAGATTGTTTGTGCCAATTGCATTGGTATTTACTTTGGTATCATGTTCAACTAATTCTAAAGAAGAATCAAGTGTTGATACAACGTTAGTGACCAAATATGACTATTCACAAGATGAATTACAGTTAGCTCAATTGATTAATGATTATCGAGTAAGTCATGGATTAAATGCTTTACAGATTGTAAATCATATTTCATATAAATCGTTAGAGCATAATGAATATATGATTGATAATAATGTAGTAAATCATGATTACTTTGATCAACGTGCAGAGAACATCAAAGAAGTATTAGGAGCAACAAAAGTAGGAGAGAACATCGCTTACAATTACAGTACTGCTAACGGAGCTTTAACAGCTTGGTTGAACAGTTCTGGTCACAAAGCCAATATAGAAGGTGATTACACACATTTTGGGATTTCTATCACAGTAAATCCAAATAATGGAAAAAAATATTATACCAATATGTTTATGAAGAAATAATTGATTTATAGTTTTGTTTGATTTTGAAAGAACCATCCTTTTTAGGATGGTTTTTTTTATGTTGAATATTCTTGAATTACCTATTGCTTCTTCTTATAGTTATAAATATGTAAGAAAAATATATTATAAAAAGTGATTAAAATGTATTTCATCGATTTTATTTGTCACTTAAGCGATAAAGTAGTAGTATTGTATAACCAAATCAGAAACACGTTCTTACAATATTAGATAACGAGAGTAATTGCCCCACACTTACTTTCAATATTCAACCCGAAGATATTTGCCCCACATCTACCTTCAAAAATCTTAACCTACTACTATGAAAGCAAAACTACTTAGATTGTTTGTGCCAATTGCATTGGTATTTACTTTGGTATCATGTTCAACTAATTCTAAAGAAGAATCAAGTGTTGATACAACGTTAGTGACCAAATATGACTATTCACAAGATGAATTACAGTTAGCTCAATTGATTAATGATTATCGAGTAAGTCATGGATTAAATGCTTTACAGATTGTAAATCATATTTCATATAAATCGTTAGAGCATAATGAATATATGATTGATAATAATGTAGTAAATCATGATTACTTTGATCAACGTGCAGAGAACATCAAAGAAGTATTAGGAGCAACAAAAGTAGGAGAGAACATCGCTTACAATTACAGTACTGCTAACGGAGCTTTAACAGCTTGGTTGAACAGTTCTGGTCACAAAGCCAATATAGAAGGTGATTACACACATTTTGGGATTTCTATCACAGTAAATCCAAATAATGGAAAAAAATATTATACCAATATGTTTATGAAGAAATAATTGATTTATAGTTTTGTTTGATTTTGAAAGAACCATCCTTTTTAGGATGGTTTTTTTTATGCTATACTATTAGTTAATTTGGTTGTATCGTAACTGTATATTTTACTGTCTTATTAAATTATTTGGTAAAGGACTTAAAATCGATATTACTCCGAAAGTTAACGCATCTCAATTGATTTAAATGGTGTATTATGCTTTCTTTTTGACTAATGTATTCAGAGATATATTTATACAGGTAAAAGAACTCCTTAGTTAATATAAAATGGTTTTTACACTAATCTGTATTTTAATTTAGCCTAAAGATTCTATATAAAAAAAGCACCCAACATATGTTGAGTGCTTTTGAGGGTTTAAGCAATTATTATATTTGACAATATTATAATTTCGTAATAATAAATTCCGATCTTCTGTTGGCTTGGTGTTGCTCTTC
>CAZNWY010000028.1:0-43298 GCA_964577105.1 uncultured Flavobacterium sp. | reverse complement strand
GCATCTTGGAGTACAGGAAACAATTCTTTTAGAACTCAGGGTTTCCAAAACAATGGAATTGCAACCACGAATACAGACTATTTTCAAATTACATTGTCGGCATCAGCTGGATATACTTTGTCTTTGAGTACCATTGATGCAAGATTTGCAGGAACAAATACATTCTATGCTTCACCTGGGGTTACTAGTCAGTTTGCTTATAGTTTAGATGGTACTAATTTTACCTTAATTGGTTCTCCACAGATATCAACTTCATTAACTTTAACACAAATCAGTTTGTCGGGTATTTCAGCCTTGCAAAATATACCCGATACTACAACAATTACTTTACGTTATTATGCTAGTGGTCAAACAACTACTGGAGGTTGGGGCTTTAATTCACCAGCGGCTGGATCTTATGGTTTAGCTATTGGAGGGAGTGTTGATTCTGCTTGTTCAGCTGCCGCAACAAGCGGTACCATAACAGGTGCAGGAACGTATTGTTCTTCTACCTCACTTTCGTATTCGGGAACGGCTTCGGGAACCTTTGTCAATTATTGGCAAACAAGTGCTACAGGAACTTCAACTGCAAATCCAGCAGCAAGTACGTTAAGCGTTAGCACAACAGGAAATTATTATGTTAGAGCATACGACACAACTCTAGCTTGTTGGTCTAATACCGTTGTTGGACCAGCTGCGGTTACCATCAACTCGCCAGTTTCTATTACTACACAACCAGCCAACTCGTCTATCGCTACCGGAAATAATACTTCGTTTAGTGTGGTGGCAAGTAATGCTGCCAGTTATCAATGGTTTGTAAATACTGGTTCTGGTTTTACTTCTATTACCAATGGAGGCGTTTATTCTAATGCTACTACGGCAACATTAACCATTACTGGTGCTACTTTGACAATGAATGGTTATCAATACCAATGTGTGGTATATGGTGCAGCTCCTTGTTCGAATGTAACGTCTAGTTCGGCTACTTTAGCAGTAGTGAGTCCGGTGATAACTCTTGCAGATAATGGAACACAAGTAGCGGCTGCCAATGTACCTCAAGGCACCGTTGATGTTATTTTACATAAATTTCAATTGAGTACTAATGTGGCAACCAACCTTCAAGGTATTGCCAGTGTAGTTACTACAGGAACCTACCTTTCATCGGATGTTATCAATTTAAAAGTGCGTTACTCAGTCGATAATGTATTGGATGCTGCTGATGCTACTTTAAGTACGCTTACTACACCAGGTGTGGCAGGAGCAAAAACATTTCCAGGATTTGTATCTCAAGCCATAGCTGCTTCAACCACAGGTTATGTTTTTATTACTGCTGATGTTTCGGCTACAGCCGTTGTGGGAAATACAATAGCTTTGAACGCTGTTGCTAACACAAATTTGGTGTTCTCAACTGGAGCAAAAATAGGTTCAACTACCAATGGTGGAACACAAACTTTTTCGGCATCGGCACCCAATGTGCCAGCGTCTTTTACGTTAGGATGTACGTCTAATACTACTCAAGTTTTATCGTGGACAGCACCTGCAACAGGAGCGTATGATGGTTATATATTAGTAGTTAGAGAAGGTGGTTTGGCGCCACATGCTATTACTTCGTTGGTAGCTGCTTCACAAAGTAATAATTTAGATTATACTTTAGCTCCAACATTTGGAAGCACTACACCTTATTCTAAAGTGTTTTATATTGGTACGGCTACTACGGTAACGGTTACCAACCTAACACCGGGAATATTTTATACGTATGAATTGCACGCTTACAAAAACAGCATACTAAGTTCGGCGTATTCTAATGGAATAACGAGAACCAAAACACAAGGAGTACCCGATGTTACTAGTGCTACTACAACAGCAGGAAACACAAGCGGTTCGGTTACATGGGTAAATCCATCGGCAGCTTGTTACGATCAAGTTTTGGTAGTGGTTACAGCTGCTCCAGGAATTACGTTTGTTCCAACGGGTAGTACTACAACGGCTTATACACCAAATACGGTTTTCTCGGCGTTCAATCAACCTGTTTTTTATTCTAGTGGAAACTTTGTGAATATTACAGGTTTAACTAATGGAGTGACTTATTATTTAGAAATATTTGTTAGAAATGGTTCACAATGGAGTGCCGGTGTTGAGGTGAGTGTAACTCCAGCCAATGTAGTTCCAACCGTTTTCAAAACTGGAGATTTATTATTGATTGCCTACAACAATACTTATAGTGGTGCTGATGATGCCATTCGATTGTTGACGTTGGTAGATGTGAATCCTGGAACGAAATTTTTATGGGCCAATGCAACTTATGAAACAGGAGGTAATCCGGCGGCCAATGTTAGAACCGACAAATGGTTTGATTGTACCACTGCACCAACAGGAAATGTACCTTATTTAGAATTTACCTACAATGGTAGTTCTCCAATACCAGCGGCATCCACTTTTTGTATTACAACAGTTTCGGCAGGAACCGCATCTACAATTACAGCAATTTCTCCATCGGGAACTGTTTTCCCCAATACGTCATTTACTATTGTATGTAAAAGTGCCGATGGTTCTACTAACTTGAGTCACGGAACAGTTAATGTTTCTTCTTCAAGTCCAGACTCCATGTTTTTAATGCAAGGAAATTTTTCTTATTCAGCTACTGGTTCCACCTTTGCAGGAACTGTTTTATCTGGAATTCAGGATGGCGGATTGTGGTATGATATAACCGATGATTTATCTGCTGTTTCTGGAAATAATTATAGAAAATCAAGAAAGCATCCACAATTATTGTGTGCTTCTATTCAAGCTAATTTGTCGCCTGCTTCTTATCAAGTAAGTTATAATGTGTCTTCCTCAACCTATACTACGGGTAACCGACCTTATTTGATAGGTTCTATTTTAAATTATACCACTACTTGGACAACGTCTTATGGTTCGTGTCCATCAACATCGCCTTTTGTGATTACGGCTTCAGATCCTTTCAACAAATGGACAGGAAATGTAAGTACCAACTGGTTTGATTGCAATAACTGGGCTTTGTTGACAGTGCCAGATGAATTAACAGATGTTACCGTTTTAGCTTCTGCAGCTCGCGATGCTGTAATTGATTATACGGCACCGTATTCTGATGGATTTTCAGATCTTGCTAAATGTAAAACGTTGACAATTTCTGGAAGAAAAGTTCAGATAGAAGCAAGTCCATTAAACAAATTAGAGGTTCACGAAGATTTGATTATAGATACTACAGGTTCGTTAGATATGGACGATAGTAATTCGGCTACAGCGGATGGAATTATTTATTTATACCGTAATTGGAATAATAGTATTGGAACAACTGCTTTCTTGGAAGGAAATGGAACTGTTGATTTTGTTGGAAGTGCTGCTCAAGTAGTGAATTCCAATTTGCATACCATTCCTGAAACCTTTTACAATGTGATTTTAGATAACGATTTCAATACTTCAGTTAGCAATAATTTAATTGCTTCAGGAAATTTAGAGGTGAAAACCAATAAAATATTGACTATTGCGGCTAACGATTATGTTCGTGCCAATAAAAAATTGACTAATAACGGAAACATCAACATCGCCAATAATGGTCAGTTCATACAAGTAGATGAAACCGATACCAACGATGGAGATTATTCAGGATCGAATTTTCAAATCAGTCGCACGGCTCAAGCCAAACATTTTGATTATATCTATTGGAGTGCTCCTACAGAGAATTTCCCTGTTGCTTCAATTCCAACCAATAATAGATACGAATGGAATACGCTTTATGCTAATACCAACGGAACACAAGGAAATTGGGTGTTGCCTTCTACAACCAATATGACCAAAGGAAGAGGATATATTGCAAGAGCATCGAATGGTGCTGCAACGCCAACAGCGCTTCCGGCAACTTTTATTGGTAAACCAAACAACGGTCAATTTACCTATCCAATTTACAGAGGAAATTATACTGGACCTGATTATGATGCCGATTTAGCCAATCCTAATAATGTGCTGACTACAGCATTAGATGACAATTGGAATTTGGTGGGTAATCCGTATCCATCAGCCATTGATGCCGAAGAATTTTTAGTGGCCAATCAAACTAAAATTGTAGGCTCGGTTTGGATTTGGAAACATGGTTTGGATCCAACTTCGTCAACCAATCCGTTTTATTCTAATTTCGTATACAATTATTCTTCATCCGATTATATCAAGTACAACGGATTAGGTTCTACAGAGCCAGATACTTTTGCAGGACAAATTGCTTCTGGACAAGGATTTATGGTAAATATGTTAGATAGTGCAGCTTCTGGAAGCACAATTACTTTTACTAATGATATGAGAAGTGGTGTTTCTAATGCTGCTTATAACAATTCCGATTTCTTTAAAAATGCCAATACCAATGTTGGTACAGTAGAAGAAAAAGATAGAATGTGGTTGGATATCATCAATAATGCTTCTGGTCAAATGGATAGAACGTTGTTGGGTTATTCTACTTACTCTACCATGGGAAGAGATAATTTATACGATTGTGTTTTCCGACCAAGATCTGAGGTGAGTTTGTATTCGTTAATCAATAACGAACCTTTTATTATTCAAGGTCGTGCTTTGCCTTTTGATGATGCCGACATTGTTCCTATGGGAATTCGAATTACTACCTCTGGCGCACATACTATTGCTATTAAAAAAGTAGACGGATTGTTCTCGCAACAAGATATTTATTTAGAAGATAGATTGCTGCAGGTAACGCATAATTTGAAGCAAGCGCCTTATGTGTTTACGTCTAATGTAGGAACGTTTGATGATCGATTTGTGATTAAGTATACGAATTCGGCTTTGGCAAATACCAACTTTGACATTGTGAATTCAAATGTTCAAGTAGCTGCTAAAGACAAGCAAATTTCGATTCGCTCGGCCTATGAAAACATAACTGATGTTGCTGTTTATGATGTTTTAGGTAGAGAAATTGCTAAGAAAGAAAATGTAAGAGATACAGATGTTGTTTTCTCAAATGTAGCTGCCAAAGGACAAGCTTTGATTGTGAAAATCAAATTAGAAAATGGCGAAATCGTTACCAGAAAAGTAATGTTATAACAGCTATTTATTCCATAAAAAAAGTCCCAATCTGTAAAAGGTTGGGACTTTTTATTTTAGAATAGGTGTTTTTATTTTCCTTTGACAGAAGCCTCAAGGTTTCTTTCAATTTTATGTTCTGGTCTAGACCATTTTGGTTTTTCTCCTAACGATTGAAATTGCGAATCTTCTGCTTCAACCGTTTTGGGTTGCATCAATTTGATGAATGGTTTTTGAGGTTGTAAGCCTAAAGTTTCAAACATTTTCATGTCTTCGTTCACATCTGGATTTGGAGTAGTAAGCAATTTATCTCCAGCAAAAATAGAATTTGCTCCAGCAAAGAAACACATCGCTTGACCTTCACGAGACATTTCGGTTCTACCTGCTGATAAACGCACTTGAGTTTCTGGCATCACAATTCGAGTGGTAGCAACCATACGAATCATTTCCCAAATTTCAACTGGTTTTTCATTTTCCATTGGCGTTCCTTCAACTGCTACTAAGGCATTGATTGGCACCGATTCTGGCTGTGGATTTAAGGTAGAAAGCGCCACTAACATTCCGGCACGATCTTCAACAGATTCTCCCATACCGATGATTCCACCACTACAAACCGTTACATTCGTTTTACGAACATTGTCAATAGTTTGCAAACGGTCTTCAAATCCGCGAGTTGAAATTACTTCTTTATAATATTCTTCCGACGTATCTAAGTTGTGGTTGTAAGCATACAATCCTGCTTCTGCCAATCGCTGTGCTTGGTTTTCAGTAAGCATTCCTAGCGTACAACAAACTTCCATATCTAACTTGTTGATGGTACGAACCATTTCTAATACTTGGTCAAATTCGGGTCCGTCTTTTACATTACGCCATGCTGCACCCATACATACTCGTGATGATCCGCTCGATTTAGCGCGTAAAGCTTGTGCTTTAACTTGGCTAACCGACATCAAATCGTTGCCTTCAATGTTGGTGTGATAACGAGCTGCTTGTGGGCAATAACCACAATCTTCTGGGCAACCACCAGTTTTAATAGATAGCAAAGTGGATACTTGAACCACATTTGGGTCGTGATGTTCTCTGTGAATTGTAGCGGCTTCATACATTAAATCCATTAATGGTTTGTTGTATATCGCTATAATTTCTTCTTTAGTCCAGTTATGTTTTGTGATGCTCATTGTGAGTAAATTTATTGATGTTTCAAAAGTAGTTAATTACTTTGTAACAAACAATGATTTAAAATGTAGTATTGTTAAAGTAGGCTATAGTGTGATTTTTGTCTTTTTGAATTTGATTTTTGAGAGCCTCTAACGACTTAAATTTTTGTTCGTCGCGGATAAAATCTAAGATTTCAACAGTGATAATTTGGTTGTAAATGTCTTGGTCGAAATTAAAAAAATGAACTTCAATCGTTTGGTGTATTCCTTCAACTGTCGGACGATTTCCAATGTTCATCATACCATAAAACAACTCTTTTTTAATGGTGCTTTTTACAATATAAACGCCACTTTTTGGAATCAGTTTATAATCCTCTTTAATTTGAATGTTTGCGGTTGGAAAGCCAATTGTTCTGCCCAGTTGATTGCCTTTTACTACTTCACCAGAAAAGAAATAAGGATATCCTAAATAATCGTTTGCTAAGCTAATGTTTCCGTCTAAAATAGCATTTCTAGTTTTGGTTGAGCTTACCGCATTTTCGTTAATTTCTTGAACCGAAATCTGCTCTACTTCAAAATGGTATTCTTTTCCAAAAGCAATTAAATCGTTGATGTCGGCCGTTCTATTTCGGCCAAAACGATGGTCGTGACCAATAATTATTTTTTGGATGTTGAGTTGGTCGATTAAAATATCTTTTACAAATTCTTCGGCAGTTAATCGTGAAAATTCTTTGTCAAATGGATGAATGATGAGGTTGTCAATACCCATGTCTTGTAACAAAGAATTTTTCTCGTTCATCGTGTTGAGTAGTTTTACCTCTGAACTTTCTTGTAAAACCATTCTAGGATGTGGGAAAAAAGTAAGTACTAAACTTTCACAATGGAGTTCTTTAGCACTTTGAATTAATCGTTTCAAAATTTTCTTATGACCCATGTGAACACCGTCAAAGGTGCCTATGGTTACCACAGATTTATTCTTGGTATAATCGGAAATTTTTGTAAACGTTTTCAAGAAAAAAAATTTGACTGCAAATGTAATTTATTTCATTTAAAGTGATATATAAAATAAAAACATAATTGAATATATGTATGTGTTTGATTTGTAAAAAGTTAATTTTTTGACAAATAGAAATAATAATTATATATTTGTTACCCTATTTAACTATTTAAAAATGAAAAAATTATTACTATTAACTTTTTTATCGTTTATGTTTGTAGCTAAAGGCTACTCGCAAACAGATAAATTATGGTCTTCTGTGTCTAAATCAGAAGGAATTAGCAAAAACAAAATTGCTACGAGAGAAAATTTCCCTCAAGAATTTAAGTTATTCCACTTAGATTTAGCGTCTTTAAGACAAAAATTAAATGCAGCTCCAGATCGTTTTTCAAGAAATGCCAATGGAGTTGTAATTAGTATTCCTAATGCAGATGGAGCAACTGAGCGTTTTCAAATGTTTGAAGCCTCTAACTTTGATCCTGCGTTACAAGCACAATTTCCAGAAATCAGAGCTTATGTGGGTATTGGAGTAGATGATGCTCATGCTCAATTGAGAATGAGTGTAGCTCCGAACGGTGTTCAAACTATGGTGTTTAGAACCGACAAAAGAAATGAGTTTATGGAGCCATATTCTGCTGATGGTTCTGTTTATGCAGTATATAACTCGTCTAGAGTTAAAGGAGCACTTCCTTTTACTTGTTCTACTCAAGATGTTGAATTGTTTAACGAAAGTGCCAACAGAATTCAGGTTTCACAATTGTCAAATACCGCTCAATTAAAAACATTCAAATTAGCGTTATCTTGTACAGGTGAATATGCTAATTATTTTGGCGCAACAAGTTCGGCTCAAATAGGTTTGGTTTTAGCGGCTTTCAATGCAACGATGACTCGTGTTAATGGAGTTTTCGAAAAAGATTTTGCAGTTCACATGAACATGATTGCTAATGAAGCAGCCATTATTTATTACAATGCAGCTACAGATCCTTATTCTGATGCTGCTAATATGGGTAACTGGAACTCAGAATTACAAGCTAATTTAACAGCTACCATTACAGAGTCAACATACGATATTGGTCACTTATTTGGAGCCACTGGTGGTGGTGGAAATGCTGGATGTATAGGATGTGTATGTGTTAATGGTTCAAAAGGAAGCGGAATTACTTCCCCAGCAGATGGAGTTCCTGCTACAGATACATTTGATATTGATTATGTTGCGCATGAGATGGGACATCAATTTGGATGTAATCATACTTTTACTCATACAACAGAAAACAATACAGTGAATGTTGAGCCAGGTTCTGGTTCGACTATTATGGGTTATGCTGGTATTACTGGTTCTACAGACGTGCAAGCACATTCTGATGATTATTTTGCTTATGCCAGTATTAACCAAGTTCAAACAAATTTAGTTTCAAAAACTTGTCCGGTAACTACAGCTTTAACTAACCCAACTTTCACTATCAATTCTGGAGGAAATTACACGATTCCAAAAGGTACAGCTTTTAAACTAACGGGTTCAAGAACTGATGCAGGAACAAATGCGTTAAGTTATTGTTGGGAAGAGAATGATGATGCTAATGCTTCAAATATTGGTGCTACTGCTTGTTTTCCATCACTAACTAAAACTAATGGTCCAAATTTTAGATCAGTGCCCCCAACATCGGCACCAGTTAGATTTTTCCCTGCATTTAGTAGCGTATTAAACAACACTTTAACAACAACATGGGAAACCGTTTCTTCTGTAGCAAGAACATTAACATTTGCTTTAACAGCAAGAGACAATGTTGCAGGTGGTGGTCAAACACAAACTGCTACTGCCGTAATTACAGTTAGTGGGACAGTAGGACCGTTTGCAGTTACATCACAGAGTTCAGTAGAAACATGGCAAATAGGTGAGTCAAGAACAATTACTTGGAATGTTAACAATGCCAATACATTAGCTGGTTCGACAAATGTTGATATTTTACTTTCAACTGATGGTGGTGCGACTTTCCCTTACACTCTTGCTTCTGGTGTGGCAAATAATGGAACAGCTACTATTACAGTTCCATCTGTAACGCCTTCTCAAACATGTAGATTGATGGTTAAACCAACAGGAAATGTTTATTATGCAGTTAACTCTTCTGTTTTCTACATTGGTTATAGTATAACAAGTACATGTAACACCTATAATTACACTACTGCATTTGCTATTCCAGATAATTCAACATACATAGTGAAGACAATAACGGTTCCTGCTACATCAGGTACCATTTCTGATGTTAATGTTACGGTTAATGCAACTCATCCAAATATCCAAAATTTGAATATTGCAGTAATAAGACCAGGTGGTTCATTAGCTACATTATACAATCAAGGATGTTCTAGTGGTGCTAATATGAATGTGGTTTTTGATACACAAGGAACAGCTATGGTTTGTGCTAGCCCTACTCAAGGAACTTACCAACCGTCTACTCCAACTGCTTTGAGTGCTATGAATGGAAATACAGCTACAGGTAACTGGCAGTTTGGATTTAAAGATTTAGTAGTTGGTAATACCGGAACGGTTAATTCTATTACACTTGAAGTTTGTACACAAACAGTTGCATTAGCTAATGCTGATTTTTCTTTTGAAAACTTCTCTTTATATCCAAATCCGAATGGTGGAAGTTTTAATGTTAAATTCAATTCTAATACTAGCAATGATATCAAAATTGCTGTATATGACATGAGAGGTAGAGAGATTTTTAACAAAGCTTATCAAAATTCAGGAGTTTTTGAACAAAACTTACAATTAGATAATGTACAGTCAGGTGTGTATCTTGTAAATATTCAAGATGGAGACAAAAAGATTGTTAAGAAAATTGTAGTTGAATAATTATAAAATTTTTACTAAAAAGGTCGCAATTGTTGCGGCCTTTTTTTGTATCATGTCGCTATTGATTTTTTTATTAAAATTCTAATTAAAAGATTAAGAATTGCTTAAGATTATTAAAAAAAATAAAAAAAAACAAAGGATTTTTAATTTTATAAAAATGAAATAATAAATTTACAAGCTATTTTAAACTAAAACTAAAAAAATGAAAAAACCATTATTTTTTATTGCTATGATTTTGTCTTTTGGGCAAATGATAGCTCAAAAAAATTCAATTTGGCATAAAGCAGGTTCAGAGCAAACATCTCGCCTCGCTAGAGTTAGACCAAATTTAGAAACAGAAGGTGAGTTGTATTTTACCTTAGATGTTGATGCTTTAAGACAAACTCTTTCAGCTACTTCGGACAAATTTTCAAGGACACCAGGCGTTCAAGTTGAAATCCCTAATATGAATGGTGAAATCGAGAAATTCATGGTGTGGGAAAATTCCAATTTTGAACCAGCTTTACAAGCTCAATATCCAGATATTAGAGCTTATGTTGGAAAAGGAATTACGGATAAAGGAGCCACAATCAACTTTAGTGTTTCTCCTCAAGGTATTCAAACTTTAGTGTTCCGACCAGATAATGGAACAGAGTTTATAGAGGCTTATGATAAAGCAGCTACTACTTATGTTTTGTTTAATTCAAAAAACAGAAATAAAGGGAAGTTACCTTTTAATTGTTCAACAGTTGAAAAGAATTTAACTAGCGATATTTTTAATAAAAATACCGTTACCAATCTTTCAAGTGCTGGTTCATACAAAACCATGCGATTAGCATTGTCTTGTACGGCAGAATACGCCAATTATTTCGGAGCTACTAGCAGCGCTCAATCGGGTCTTGTTTTAGCAGCTATGAATGCTACTATGACCAGAGTTAATGGTGTGATGGAGAAAGATTTAGCCTTACACTTAAATATTATTGCCAATGATGCTAGTGTGTTTTATTACAATGCTAGTACTGATCCATATGACAATGCTTCAACAGGAGCTGGAGGTACATGGAATGCGCAACTTCAAAGTACTTTAACATCGGTTCTTGGTGACTCAGCCTACGATATTGGTCACTTATTTGGTGCATCAGGTGGTGGAGGAAATGCAGGTTGTATTGGATGTGTTTGTGGAACTGCAACCCAATCATGGACTGATTTAGGAGATGGTAAAGGAAGTGGTTTTACTTCGCCTGCAGATGCTATTCCTCAAGGAGATAATTTTGATATTGATTATGTAGTTCACGAAATGGGCCACCAATTAGGAGGAAATCACTCATTTACTTTTAGTTATGAAGGAACCAATTCTACTACACCACAAACTGAACCAGGAAGTGGTTCTACTATTATGGGATATGCTGGAATTACTAGTTATGATGTTCAAGCGCATTCAGATGCCTTATATTCTTATAAAAATATTTATCAAATTCAAACTAATTTAGCTTCTAAAACATGTCCGGTTTCTACAACCATGACAGATAATTTGCCAGTTGTTAATGCTGGTGCTGACTACACCATTCCAAAAGGAACTGCCTTTATATTGACAGGTACAGCAACAGATGCCGATGCCAACGATGTTTTAACTTACAACTGGGAGCAAAATGATTCTGGAACTTCAGCTACAGTAAACGCAACGAGTAGAGTACTTGCTACTAAAGCAGTTGGCCCACTTTTTAAAACATTTCCATCAGCTTCAACACCAGTAAGATATATGCCAGAAATGGCTAGAGTTATTGCTGGAACTATTTCTGTTACTACATCTGCAAACACTTATTGGGAAACTGTTTATGGCACTACAGCAACTACGGCAAACAGAAATTTGAATTTTACTTTTACAGCTAGAGATAATAAAGCTGGAGGAGGATTGACAGCTACTGATGCTATGGTAGTGACGGTTGATGCAACCAAAGGTCCTTTTACGGTGACCTCACAAGCTACAACAGGTATTAGTTATGCGGCAGGTTCTACACAAACAGTTACTTGGAATACAGCTAGCACAAGTACTTTAACAGGAGCATCAACAGTTGATATTTATTTATCAACGAATGTGAATGGTAATAGCACTACTTTCCCAACATTATTAGCATCAGGAGTATCTAATGCAGCTGGAACTGCAAGCGTTGTTATTCCTGCAAATACGCCAGCATCTTCAACATGTAGATTTATGGTAAAAGCTTCTGGTAATATTTTCTTTGCAGTGAATTCAAAAAACTTTGCTATCACAGCATTGGCTAATGATGAGTTTGGATTCTCTAATTTTGGAATCTATCCAAATCCAAACAAAGGAAATTTCAATGTTCAATTCGATTCAGCTACTAATAATGATATTGTTATTGCTGTACACGATATTAGAGGCAGAAACGTATACGAAAGACAATTTACGAACACAGGCTTATTTTCTCAAAACATACAGTTAGATGGCGTTCAATCGGGCGTTTATATGGTAACTGTAAAAGATGGTGATAAAAAAGTAGTGAAGAAAATAGTTGTCGAATAGTTTATTTGATAGACAAAAAAAAGGGAAGTATAACTACTTCCCTTTTTTTATTTTCCATTAAAGCTGTTCATGGTGTTGTTAAGTCCGGCTAGAGCAAATGAATTGACTATTTCGGAGGCTATTTCGTAGCGTTCAGGCAATTTTGTTTTTTCTTCTTCGTTCCATTCGCCTAGTACGTAATCTACTTGTTGTCCTTTTTTGAATTGGTCGCTAATTCCGAAACGAAAACGTGGATATTCGGTGGTGTTTAATAATAATTGAATGTTTTTTAAGCCATTATGACCGCCATCGCTACCTTTAGATTTGATTCGTATGGTTCCGAAAGACAAGTTTAAATCGTCGGTGATGACTAAGATGTTTTCTTTGGCAATGTTTTCTTTTTCCATCCAATATTTTACCGCTTTACCGCTAAGGTTCATGTAGGTGTTTGGTTTTAATAGCAAGATGGTGCGTCCTTTTATTTTATATTCAGCGATATCGCCCAGTTTGGCAGTTTGAAAGCTGGTATTTTCTTTTTTAGCAATAAAATCTACTATTTTAAAACCGATGTTGTGGCGCGTGTTTACATATTCGGCGCCAATATTGCCAAGGCCAACGATTAGGAATTTCTTCATTGGGTCTGTAATTTCTTTTTCTTTGGGTTGAAATAATTTTGAAAGCCAATTCATGTTGTAAAAATACTATAATTGTTTAGAATTTTAAACTTTATGCCAATGGATTGCTAACTAACCCTGATTGAGGTGGTAGCTCGCAGCGCAGCAAGACTAAAACCGAAAGCAGGAATAGGGTTTAGGAAGAAGCCTAAACATTCGTTCATAAAAAAAGCACCAGTAAAAACTGATGCCTTTTTGTATGAATAAGGTTGAAATTATTTTTTCTTTCCTTTTGCTCCTTTTTCTGCTTTGGCAGCTTCTTGAGCAGCTTTCATTGCAGCACGTGAGATCTTCACTTGACACACTACTGTGTTGTCTGGGTGCATTAATTTGAAATTGTTAGTAGCCAATTTAGTTACATACAATTTGTTACCCATTTGTAATTCAGAGATGTTAGCTTCAACGAAATCTGGAAGATTTTTTGGTAAAGCTTTCACTTTTAATCTTCTTTGGTTTAAGTTTAAAACCCCTCCTAAAAGTACACCTGGAGAAGTTCCAGTAACTTTTACAGGTACTTCCATAACGATTTCTTTATCGTCTGATAATTGGAAGAAGTCGATGTGTAAAATAGCATCACTTACAGGGTGAAATTGGATGTCTTGTAAGATAGCATCGAATTTTTTACCTCCTAAATCAATGGCAACTGTGTGCGCATTTGGAGTGTAAACCAAACTTTTGAAAGCTTTTGCTTCCGCTTGAAAATGTACTGGTTGACTTCCTCCGTAAATTACGCAAGGAACCATTCCAGCATCACGTACGGCCTTAGTAGCAACTTTACCTACGCTTTCTCTTTCTGATCCTTTAATTGAAATTGATTTCATTGTAAAAATATATAGTTAATAATTATAAAAATTCTTTTTTTAGCTGTTAGCTTTTATTTGGGCGTTCCCTTCGGGCGGGCTTTCGGCTGCACGCGGTGCTTGCCTCTATCCCTAACGCATTCTATTGATTACATCAGAAATTTACCGCTGATGGAATTGTTGTGTTGTACCATGTGCATTACTTCTGCAAATAGCGGTGCACAACTCACTACTTTTATTTTGTTAGATTCTTTCTTTAAAGGAATCGAATCGGTCACAATTAATTCTAATAATTTAGAATTCTCTATTTTTTCATAAGCTTCACCCGATAAAATAGCGTGTGTACAAATTGCTCTTACACTTAACGCACCTTTTTCTATCATAAGGTCGGCTGCTTTGGCTAGTGTTCCTCCAGTATCGATCATGTCGTCTACTAGAATTACATTTCTGCCTTTTACTTCTCCGATAAGTTCCATCGTGTCGATGACATTGGCTACTTTTCGTTGTTTGTAACATATTACTACGTCTGATTCTAAAAATTTAGAGTAGGCGTAAGCTCTTTTGGAACCTCCCATATCGGGCGATGCGATGGTTAAATTTTCTAGATTTAAACTTTTCACATACGGCAAGAATATGGTTGAAGCGAACAAGTGGTCGACTGGTTTTTCGAAAAACCCTTGAATCTGATCGGCATGTAAATCCATGGTCATGATTCGTGTGGCACCTGCTGTTTCTAATAGTTTTGCAACTAATTTTGCTCCAATCGGCACTCTTGGTTTGTCTTTTCGGTCTTGTCTTGCCCATCCAAAGTAAGGAATTACAGGAGTAATGTGTCTGGCTGAGGCTCTTTTAGCAGCATCAATCATTAACAATAGTTCCATTAAATTGTCGGCACTAGGAAAAGTAGAGCAAACAATAAAAACGCGCAATCCTCGAATTGATTCTTCAAACGAAGGTTGGAATTCACCATCACTATATTTAGAGAACGTAACTTTACCTAGCGGAACACCATAGTTTTTGGCTATTTGTTCGGCTAAGTGGACACTTTGGGAACAAGCAAATATTTTTGCTTCTGGTTCTTGATGTGACATTTTGTGTTGTTTTAGTTCCGCTACAGTTATTTTTTGGAATAAATTCTAAAAATATAATTGCCTCGGATGTAGTTAGTTAGTTGTATGTCGTGTTAACGAGGTGCAAATTTAGAAATAAAATCGGACTCTGAAAGGATATTTTTAACTATTTTCTTGAAAATATGAATAAAAATTAGTTACATTTGCACTCCTAATATTTGATATGCGATATTAAGTAGTAGATTTATGTTCTGTTTTATTGAAAAAGTGAAATTATGATTCAGCCTGGATGGCGTTATCTTTAATTAATTTTTTCTAAAAATTTTAAAACATAAAATCATCATCCAGCCCGGATGGCGGAATTGGTAGACGCGCACGACTCAAACTCGTGTACTTAGGTGTGTGGGTTCGATTCCCACTCCGGGTACTAAACCTCTCAGCAATGGGAGGTTTTTTTATTTGGTAGAATTTGTATTATACCAATGAAATTTGTCTCTCAAAAACTTTTTCTTCTATTTTAGGTTTTGGTGTTGGATTTCTTTTTTCCTTATTGTCATTATCATTTGGCAGGACGATATAATTTATACTATAAGAAAGATTTTCACTTGTATCGTTTAATTCTTCATTTTTTGGTAATGGGACAATACTTATTTTGGTTGATATAGCATTAAATGTGATATTGATATCATGTGAATCGTATTGGTTTGTACTATTATTTAAATTAGGATCAATGTTGTATTCTGTTGTGTAATCTTCTGATTGAAGAATTATTTTGAATTTTTCTGGAGCTTTGCTATTTTCTGAAGTTTTAAATTCTATCAATTTTATCAATCCATCGTTGATGCTTAACCAAAATGGATCTATTTTATTGTATTTTGATTTGAAAATTTTGGCTGAGTAATTGTTCATGTATATTTATTTTTCGTAATATCTATAATTTAATCTTCCCATCCACACAATGTTAAACCCAGTGCTTTAGCATCTTTTAGAGATTTTTTGATTACTTCATGTTTACAGGCGTTTAATCCACGGCAAGTTTCTGTATAATGATATTTGGTTGCACCTTTACTATTACAAATATAGACATCATCTTTACTAATAGAGAATGATGTTAGACCAAACAATAAAAAGATTGCTAAAATTATTTTCATAAAGTTTATATTATTGTATTATAGTTTTCAATACCATTTTTATTGAATTACTTCATTTGAAAAATATAATATTAAATTAAATCAAATTCTAATGTGATGGGGATGTGATCTGAAATTTCTTTAGCTTCTTTTAGGGTTTTAAAAGCATTGTAGAAATGTATTACTTGAGCTTTAGTACGTTTTATTTTAGTATTGTTGTACCATATGTTGTCAAATTCTGAGGCTAAGCATTCGTTAGGTATACATTCTTTTTTAAGTGATGTTTTTTGATTAATAAAGGCGCAATTATACCCTAATTTTCTTAAAGGATTGAATACTGTGTGGGATTGTGGGCAATTGAAATCACCTGCAAAAATAATGTTCAGATTGGGGTATTCATCTGGTAAATATTTGAAGTATTTTATTTCGGTTTCGGGTTGTTTACTTTTGGTTATGGCGTGAAAATTGGCTATTGTAAATTGTTTGGAGTTGTATTCGAAGGTACAATAGTAGGGTTCTCTATCTATTTCTAGGTTGTATTTTTGTTCGAGCCAAGCTTTGCCTATTTTTTTGACTTTGGCGGTTTTCCACAGAAAGGCATAGCGTTCGGTTTTGTAGGCGCTGCTTGTGGTGGGGTCACTGATGGTGTAATCCCATTTGGAACCTTTTCTATTTAGTTCGTCTGCTAGTTTTGCTACTGCTTGTGCGCCACCGTTACCTGCTACTACTTCTTGTATTGCAATGATATCATAGTCTTTTACTGTGTTGGCAATGTAGGTTAGAGTGGAATCTGTTTTGGATTTGCCAAAGTTTTCTAGATTCCAAGAGAGGAGTTTTACTTGGGCTTGCGTAGCTACTGATAGTAGAAGAGCTAATAGCAAGAGGATGTTTTGACGCATTTTTTTTACAAATTTAGTTGTTTTTATGAATAGTGCATTCAGCAGTTTGTATCGTGCAGTTTTTAGTTTGATAGTTGCAGTTGTTATATTGGAACGTGCAGATGGAATTTTGAACCGTGCAGTTGATAGTTTGATAGTTGCAGTTGATATATTGGAATGTGCAGTTGATATATTGAACCGTGCAAATGATATATTGGAACATGCAGTTAATAGTTTGATAGTTGTAGTTATTGTATAGTAAGTTGCGTTTGGAATTTTGTATAATGATATAGCTAATTAAGACTGTCCAAAAAACTGTGTAAAGTCTAAGTATTGTTTAGATTGTAGTTGCTTTTTTTGTATAAGTTGATTGAATCAATATAAAAAACCATCAAAGAGCGGTAGTTTACTTTGATGGTTTTATGGTTTTTATTTAAAGTTTCTGAAACTAATACTGTTTACGGTTTTGAATTGTGGGCTTGATGCGCCGAATAATCCTTTGATGTAGTTTTTGGCTTCGAGTGCGGTATCTACTAATCCTGAAGTTGGGGAGTAGAGTAGGTTGTCGCGATTGATTCTTTGATTGTTTATGGCAACTATGGCAAGGTCTATTTGTTCGTTGGCGTCTTTTAGTTTGTTGGCATAATTGGTTAGTTCTGCTATTTGGAATTCGGATTGGGTTGTGTCGTATCCTGAGGTTGTTTTTAGAAGACTAACCATATCGTTGAAGTTTTCGTAGAGGTTGTCGTAGCTTTGGCGCGATGTTGAGTGGCTTGTTGCTGTTGGGTCTACAGTTTCGGGATTGGTTATCTTTGGTTTTTTGGCTTTGGATGCTTGAATTTTGGCGTTGATTGTTTTGGCATCTTTTACGGTTTGTGTTGATACGTTGGTACCTGAAAGATTGGCAACGATTCTTGTTGTGAATTTTTTGGTGTCTTTGAAGGCGTCTTCACGATTGTCTACGGCTTGAGAGTAGGTGTTTTTGTCGTCTTGAACTTGTTTGATTTGCAGGTTGGCTGCCTCGTAGAGTGCTTGCAGGTTGACTAGTTTTATTGCTTCTTTGGAAGGGTTGTACTGTGTTCCGTAGGAGTTGATGTAGCCTATTAGAAGGTTTAGGTTTGCGACATTTTTGTAATGTCCGGTTTCGTTGAATGCCATAATTTTATTGGTTTATAAATTAATACTAAACCAAATTTAGGATGGCGTTTTTTTATTTCCTTACGGGAAACCGTAAATGGAGAAAAAATATTCCGTAAAGTTGTGAGATATTTGCGGAATATTTTGAGGATTGTTTTTTTACGGAAATAGAAACAAATGAGTATCAATAATAGTTTGTCTTTTCATTTGTACTAAATCTCCTGTTTTTTTTAAAAAAATGCAAAGTGATTTCTCATTATAAATAAATTTCATATCTGAGGAGTAGTCGGTGACTAAGTAGCTATCACCATCTAACTTATAAAATGGGATTTCTAATTTATTTTTAATTTTTATTCCTTTATTATCTATTACTCCAGCCTCTAGTTTTTCTCTAAGTATTTTTTCGTCTTTTACTTCTGATGCCACTTTGGTGTATGCTACCATCATATTCATCCATTCTTTACTATCGATTAAAAACCAATTTACTTTACTAAAGTCCATACCTTGATCACTAACCCATCCATAACTGGTAAAACAAAATAAGACATATTTTTTACCATCTAGAACAGGTTCTACTTTTGGGGTAAATTCTTGAATTTTAAAAGAAATAACTGTTGTTGATGACATATCTTTTGCTTTTTTTCCGTTGAAATCGAAAGTTTCTAAATTAAAAGTTGAAAATTCAGGGTGGTTAGCTAGTATCCACTGAGTTGCTTTTAATTCTGCTCTTTCTTTCATCTCTTCTGAACTTAATATTGCTCCCGCTATAACACCTGCTGTAGCTATAGCACCAACAACAGTTGCTGAATTATTTTGTGCTTTAGCTTGTTTTGGTATCATTAGTGAAAATGCTATAAAAATGAATATTACTTTTTTCATGATTTTAGGTTTTAATTTTAAATATGATTTTATAATTAGAAATTGTTAAAGATTTTTATTCCTTTTCATACAATTTCACAGTTTCGAGCAATTCTTTTTCAAAAGAATAAATATCATCAACAGAGTTAATAGGTTGGCGGTTTTCGGTTTTATTTTCGTTGAATAAACCAATATATTTTTTGCCGCCGTTGAGGTGTAGTCGGCATAGTGGTTTGCGATTGTTGTCGTCTAATAGAATGCCAAAATAGGATTGGGTGTCGCGGTATACTATACGATTAATTGGTAGTGTACGACGCAGAATGGCCACTACTATACGATAACCTTCTAGCTCTTCGTTAGTAGTTAAGACTTTGGTTTCATCTACGATTTCTACTTGTTCTTCTTCTTGTTGTTTGGCTTCTTTATTGAGTGCGGCGTTGAGTCGGTCGTTGATTTTTTCGCTTACGAATTGGTTGAATCCTTTTTGAACGAGGTCTTTGAATTCTTCCATTACTTTTTCAGTTAGTCTACCTGCGTAGACTTTGTTGGCGAATAGTTTGACAAATTCGTTGGATGGATTGGTGAGTTCGTTGTTGATTTGTTTTCTAATCTCTTGAATATATTTTAACGAACTAGCGTTGTTGATTATGTTATTGACGTCGAAACTTGATTTATGGAATTTGGCAATTTCATTGATGACATTGTCTTTGAGGTTGGTGATGTCGAATTCTAAAAATGGTTTTTGGTCCATTTTGTTTTTCTCGTCGAGGTCGGTAAAGAACTGGTATACGATTCCGTTGGTTAGTAGTGCAAAACGGGTTTTGGAGACGTGAAAATAACGGAATAATTGGGAGCCATGAACGGAAAGGTTTTCTTTCCAGTTTTTACATTCGATGATTAGAATAGGCTCGTTGTTTTGAATGATGGCATAGTCTACTTTTTCACCTTTTTTGAGTCCGAGGTCGGCAGTGAATTCGGGCACTACTTCGGTAGGGTTGAAGGTGTCGTATCCTAATAAATTTATGAATGGAAGAACAAAGGCGTGTTTTGTAGATTCTTCGGTTTCTATTTTGTCTTTGAGCTGATGAATTTTATCGGCTAATGATTTTAGTTGAGAGTTTAGTTCCATGATTAAAAGTTTTAGATTTCAAACTTAGAACGATTAAAAATGAATTCCTTACGGGAAACCGTAATTGGAGAAAATATTTTTAGATGGAAGAAACAAGAGACAAGATATTAGATAATTATTTACAGCGTTAAAAAGTATCGAAATGGTATTTACATTGAATGAAATAGGTATAGAATTCTTCGGTATTCTCTGCATTTATGAAATCTAAATACTCGTTTAGGGGTACTTCAAAATATTGATGAATGACGTTGAGTTTGAATTCGATTTGAAGTATTTGATTTTGTTCGTTGTAGTCTATTTGGACTATGTTTTTATGTAGTATATCTAGTTTCATGGTTTTGATTTTCTGTAAGTGTAGGCTAAAAATAATAGTGCTGTTATGATGTCTATTGGAATCCAGATGAGTTTTTGGTATAAATAGATTGGTATGAATGGGTTGAAAAGTATTGCCATCATTAGAAATGTGATACCCCATAGGTTTACATCGTTTTTCATTTCGTTGATGAGAGCTGTTGTGGCACCGATGGTGATTATTATTCTAAGGAAGGTGTAATATTGTATTGGTAGTTTGAATGCTGCTATTAACACTGTTAGTGCACAAAGTAAAAATAGTTTTTTCATTGTGAGTTTTTTTAATTAAACTTCATGACAAAGAGAGGTTTGCCATGAAGTTTTGGGATTATGGATTTTGTATGGCGTTTATTTTATGAAGCAAACATAAAACGGAAAAAGTTGGTTTTTTTACGGGAAACCGTAATTGGGAAGAAAAATTAGAAATAAGATAATAGAGGTAAGAATTAAAAGAAAAGATTGATTAGGTTGATGATTTTCGATTTATTTTTCACTTCATTACATTGTGTGAAATGGAACTAGTAGTAATATAGAATAAAGGCAATAGATATTGTGTAATATAAAAAAAACACCCAAGAGGATGTTTTTATGTTTTGAGTTAATTAGACTCATGTAATTATTTACTATAGTCGTAATATTTATTGACTTTAGCCACACATGTTTCACAAAAGCGCAACTGCCAAGTTAGCGAAAGTTCATGTATTCCTTGAGTGTGTCCTAATTTAGATGTGTTAAAATCGTAAGAATAGCCAAAGTTGAAGTTGTCGAAATGGACTAGAACATAAGGATTGATTGAGGTTATTAGATGGCTGTATTCACTTTTGCCTTGAGGATTGGTCGCTAGATTAGCCCCAATTGTGAGGGTTTGAAACTTTAGGGCACTTCCAATGTCCAATCGGTTGAATTGGGATTGTCTCATGTAATTAGCATTGATTAATAGTTTGGTCTCTTCTGGAAATAATCCCGAAGGAGTACCGTCTATGTCAAAAGCATATCCACCATGAATTGATAGAAATAAATCTAAGGGAACATTAGCGTTATTTAAAAATGAAATATTTGGTCGTGTTAGGTGCTTGATACTCGCTCCAAACCAACCTTCTTGATTATCGATAATAAAACCTGCAGATGCGTCAAAAAAGTTAATATTGTTTTTTTGATTAAGTACACCTTGGTCTATACTACTGTTAGCTATAGCTCCCGTATTGGAATTTATTTGATCTTCGAGCAATAGATTTTTGAAATTATAACTTTTTCTTCCGTAACCAATTTCTAGTCCAGGTCTGAAGCTCCATTGATAATCAATTTCAACTTTATAGGAATAGGCCATGTTGATTTGTAGAAAATTGTAGTTAGTAAAGGCTTCTCGATTGTTCAAAACAGTCATTCCTATGGCAGCATGTTCGCCTACCATTTTGTTTAGAAAACCAAAATCGGTATCTATTACTCGATTGCCATCAGGCCATTGTCTGCGGTGTAGAATTCCAGCTCTCCAATTGTATTGAAAGCCTGTAAATCCTGGATTTAAAGTTTCTGGAATAAGCGAAAACTGAGTAAATACAGGGTCTTGTGCCTTACTTTGAAGCGTGAAAAAACTTAGTACAATAAATAAAGCGTATTTTAAATTGGTTTTCATTTGGCGTTTATTTTATTAGTACAAAAGTTTGATTTTCATTGATGACGGTTCCATAAAAGGTTTCACCACTCACTTTAGCGTAATAATTTCCATTTTCAGAACTTATTCCCTTTATTTTACCATTCCACCCAACTAGAACATCGCCTACTTCGGAATAAATTAAAGATCCCCATGTATCATATACATCTAGATGCACATTTTTTAGTCCTTTTGTCACAGGACGAAAAGTATCGTTTATACCATCATTGTTATTGGGTGTAAAGGCTGTAGGCACTACAAGTAAATACCCTTTTTCTACATTTAATGCTAAATGATTGACGTATACACATCCAAACGGATAAGTTACTGTTTGTGTCACCAGATAATAGTCGTTTGGAATAAGGTACGTATGGATAGGATTTAATTCAGTAGAAAAAGTGCCATCTCCGAAATCCCAAAGGATAGAGGTGTAGTTTCCTGTGACTGTACTTGTAAATTGAATAGGGTCTAAAATAGCGTATATTCCATAATTCGTAGATCCTATTGAGGAAGGAGTAAAGGTTGGATTTCCTAAAACTGGAATGGAAACATTTAAAGAATAAGTAGCAATACATCCAATGGCATCAGTAACAGTAAGTGTTATTAATCCGTCTTGAGTAGTTGTCATGATTTCATTATTAGCACCGCTAATGGTACCGCTAGACCAAGAATAAATGTAAGGAGGCATTCCACCTGTTGCAACTGCTGTAAAATATTGGGTTACTGTGTGTAAACTACAATCGGCATTTGTAGTAGTATTTACAGAAATCACTAGTGGATTGGGTCTTGTGATAGTGTATTGAGCTGTTTTTGTACAACCTCTAGCATCGGTGACGGTTATTAAATAATTTCCAGCAGGAACATTATTTAAATCCTCGGTTATTGTTCCGTTGTTCCATAAATAAGTGAATGGAGGTGTACCTCCTGAAACCAATAGATTAATTGCTCCTGAATTAGCATTATTACAATTTAAGGCATTAGTGATATTTGCCGATAGCACAATAGGTTGAGGTTGAATTATGGTAAATGTTCCTGTTATAGTGCAAGGTTTTGAATCGGTAATGATAACAGAATAGGTTCCGGGACCGAGGTTGTTTCTGGTAATACCTGCTGGGCTTCCATCACTCCAAACTAAATTGACAGGAGCGATTCCGCCCACAAAGTTTAGAACAATACTTCCATCGTTTGCTCCAAAACAAGAGATATTAGTTACTACGGGGTTAATAGTGAAAATTGGAGGGCTTGGTATGTTTATGGTTGAAACTTTTTGACAGCCAATATTATCTGTTACAGTAATTGTATAATTTCCTGGTGCAAGATTATTTTGCGTAAGTCCAACTGCTAGATTACTCCATTGTGTCTGATAAGGTGGATTACCACCTGAAAGTGTTACAGATATTGTTGCATTATTGTCTCCATAACATACAATAGGCGTTGTTGTAGCATTGATTATTATTTCGGGAGATTGCGTTATGGTAACCGCTAAAGATTTGGTACAATTTAAATTGTCTGTTACGATAAGGTTGTAAGTTCCAGCCACTAAATTACTGATGTTTTGATTGGAACTTACATATCCATTTGGTCCTGTCCAAGCATAGTTGTAACCAAAAACTCCTGGTGTAATTTGTATTGGTGTTCCTCCCGAGACATTAATAGTTATAGCTCCAGTAGCAAAACCATAACAATCAACATTAGTTTGATTCACAAGGTTTACGGCTAAAATTGGTGGTTCAGTAATGGTAAATGTGGCTGTTTTTGGACCACAATTATTAGTGTCTGAAACAGAAACCACATACGTTCCTGGACTTAAGTTGCTAATATCCTCTGATATGGCATAAGGAGCTGTGTTCTTTGTCCATGAATATGTATAAGGAGGTGTTCCTCCAGCTATTGAGATATCAATACTGCCATTAGCACTTCCAAAACAAGTGATATTGTTATTCGTGTTAGTGGTAATTACGATATCGGTAGGCTCATTAATGGTGTAGGTGTTAGAAATAGGACACCCTCCAGCATCTGTAATAGATAGCGAATAGGTTCCAGGTGCTAAACCATTAATATTTGGTGCTGTGGAAGTGAATGCATTAGGTCCTGTCCATGATATTTGGTAGGGCGCTCCAGTTGTAAAGGGTATTCCGCCTGTTATGTTTGTTGTGATACTACCGTTGTTAGCTCCAAAGCAAGTAATGTCTGTTTTTATTGCATTAGGATTGGTGGCGGGATTTACAGTTACAGTTATTGTAAAATTAACCCCTGTACACGTTCCTGATATTGGTGTAATGGTGTATGTTGCGGTTGCTGGTGTTGTAGTAGTGTTGATTAGCGTTTGACCAATAGAATTTTGAGGTACTGTTTGTGCTGAAGCTCCAGTTATTGAACCAGATGGATTTATTATTGGTGTTGTCCATGTATAGGTAGTTCCTGAAGGTACCACATCAGGCGATACATTTGTTGGTGTTATAGTAAATGTTGCGCCACTACAAATGGTTGAGGTTTGTGAGGTTATGATGGGCTTTGGATTAATTGTTATTTGAGCAATATTTGAATTGATAACTGAACATCCACCAGTTAATGATGGAAAAGTTATTGTACAATAATAGAATTGTGTTCCAATTATAGAAGAAGTTGGAGAGTAATTTGCAGAATTAGCAGAAACAATTGCAGTACCACCAGAAGTGCTATTTACAGTATTGCTATACCATTGATAGCTTGGAGTTCCAGAACCATTAATATATGAAACACTTAGTTGTGGTAGTGTTTGACCAAGACAAATGTTGCTTGAAGTTGGTTGAGACGTAAATGAAGGAGATAGTGTTACAATTACAGCAGATGTTGTGCTTTTTACACTACATCCTGAAATACCATTTTGAGTCACTGTACAATAATAGTAGGTGGTTCCAACAGTGGTTGTAGGAGGTGTAAAAGAACTATTTGTTGCACCAGGTATTATGGTTCCAGAGTTAGTATTGTTTGAAAGATTGCTATACCACTGATAAGTGAAAGTTCCACTACCATTAGGCGAAACTACTAAATTATTAGGAGTAGATGTTTGACATAAAGTTTGAGTTGTGATGGGTTGTGTTGCTATAGTAGGATCGTTAAAGACAACTATTTCGGCAACATTACTAGTTAGATTTCCACATCCGTTGGCATAGTTTATTATTACATAATAATAATAAGAACCAGCAGCATTGAAAATAGGTGGAGTGTAATTTGAATTTGTAGCTCCTGAAATTAGTGTTCCACCAATATTAGAATTTGTAATGTTGGAATACCATTGATAAGTTGGTGTTCCTGTTCCTCCAGATGGCGTTACCGATAACGTAGTTGAAATAGTTGAGCCAACACACAAATTTTGGGAAATTAAAGGTTGAGTGGTAATTGTTGCAGAAGTCGCAATTGTTACTGTTGCAATATTAGATTTTATTGTTGAACATCCTCCAGAAGCTAAAGTAACTATACAATAGTAGTATGTAGTTCCGATTGTTGTAGCAGAAGGCGTGTAGGTTGTATTTGTTTCTCCAGAAATTGCTGTTCCAGTAGTTGAGTTATTTACTGTATTGGAATACCATTGGTAGCTTGGGTTACCAGAGGTGTTGTTTAAAGTAACAGATAGTGTTGTAGGTATTCCTCCTTGACAAACTGTGCTTGAAGAAGGTTGTGTTGTTAGTATTGGTGCTGGATTTACATTTATTATATAGCTAACAGAGCTACCACTACAGCCATTAATTGAAGGGGTAATCGTATAAGTTACTGTTCCAGGTGAGGTATTGGTTGTGGATATTGTCTGTGCAGGAATTGTATTTGATGTGCCTGATGTTGTATATCCTGTAATTCCTGTTGTTGCTGTTGCGATCCAAGAAAAGGTAGTTCCTGTAATAGTAGCAGTTAAATTAATAGGGGTTGTTGGAGTACCAGAACAAATAGTTTGAGATAGAGGTGCTGTTGTTACAGTTGGAACATCATTAATTGTGAATGATTTTGTAAAGATAGTAGAAGATCCACATTCATTATAAACTATTAATGATAAGGTATGAGTCCCCGATGTTGTGTAATTTATTATTCCAGGATTTGCAGAGGTTGATGTTGCAGGTATTCCTCCAGGAAAGCTCCAGGCATAAGTTAAAGTACTTGATGCTGGCGCACATGAATTTACTACGGCAGTCGGACTAATGTTTGTTGGACCACAATAGTTGGTTAAAACACCATTTATAGCAGTAATGGTTGGCGGTTTTTTGATAGTAATTACTTGAGAAGTTGTAGTGCTTCCACATGAATTAGTCGCAGTTAGAGTTATGGTGTAGCTTCCTGCTTCCGTAAAATTGAAGGAAGGACTTGTTGAATTTGCTGATGTTCCTCCAGTATAGGTATATGCAGATGTTATCCCACAATTTGCTGATGCGTAGGTTACATTCCAAGAATAAGTTGGAGTGGTGCATTGATTGATAGGAGAAGTTGTATTATTTGTTGTTACAGCAAGTGGAATACAACCTGAATTTGTATTTACTGTGAAAGATGGGGTTAAAGGAGGTTCAATACAGATGGTTTTTGTGATCTGATCTATTCCACATCTGTTACCAATCTTCATAGTAATTGAATATATTCCTGATGCAGAAAAGATGGGACAAATAGAATTAGTACCAGTTGACCAAGAGTTTGTATTTGTGGATCCAAAATCGTTACCTAAGTTTCCACTTGCAAGGCTAAAACCTGTACTAGGACTAATAGACCAAATAATTTTCGGATTTGTACAACTTGATGATGAAGCAGAATCTCCTCCTGTAGAGGAGTTAGTTAAGCAAATTTGAGAATTTACACATCGTGTGGTCTGAGGTAAAGTAAAATTAGCAATAGGTGGTGTTGATATTCTAATTGGTACAACTGTTGCAGATGATTGGTCACATGGATTTATCGCAACTATACTAGCATAGAAAGAGTTTTGATAGGTTGCGGTCCCAATATTACTAGAAGTTCCACAAGATGTCATCAAAAATGTATGCGTCACAGAAGATGGTGGAGGATGGTTGTAAGTTATCGGTGGGGAACCATCGTTGAAAGTTACAATATACGTTGTTCCTGGAGGATTATTGTTAGTGCCAGTAATTGGAAATGTCAAATCAGATGTAATACAAATATCAGTATTTCCAGGATTACCCAATCCAACTGCTGGATTATTACCAACAAAAACTTTATATATTTTGGTTGTATTACATCCATTTTGTGCCGTTATTGTATAAGTTAGTGTCCATAGCCCTACGGAATAATTGTGATTTATTGTATTCCAATTAGTTGAGGTAAAATTAGGACTACTATCTCCCCAATTAATTGTATAATTTGTATTTGTTCCAATAGTAGTTGAGACATTGAAAAAATCTATTAAAGTTGCTTGATTACTACATATCTTAAATATGGGGAATCCATTGAAAGTGTCAGATGTTGCACTTGAGTTTAAATCAGCATTAGCTTGAGGATTTATAGTAATAGTTTGACTACCACTAACACTATTAGTGACTACTGGTGTTGAAGAGTCGGCAATGTTTTGAAGATTGTAGATTAAGTTTCCTGCTACTGTAGTATTGACACTAACACTCACTGTATTATTAGTTCCAGTTGTTGTAGCAGTGAGGCTAGGGCCACCATTGATATTATAGGTGAATGTGTAAGGAGCTGTACCTCCACTTCCACCGAAAGTTATAACAACACCAGTGGCATTTTGACACACAGTTGTACCGCCATTAATTGTGGCTGTTAAGGGAGGTAATGATCTATTGAGGCTATTAAATGCATTACAATAATTAGCGATTATTATTAGAAGCAAGTAAAATTTCTTCATTTTTAATAATTATTTCTAAATAAATTAGTTAAATCGTTCCAAAAATAAACTAAATGGATATACGTTAATATACGTATTTATACTTATTTATGCTATCCCTAAATCTTTCGCAATAGCTATAAGATGCACGGTGTTGTTGGCTTTGAAATAGTCTTTTAGTTTGCTGACTCTTTTTTCGATGGTGCTTTTACTGTTTGGAGTTATGCCTAGTTCTTGGAATTTAAGATCCATTTTGTCTTGGGGCACACCAATAGCAAGTTGCTTGATGAGTTGGATGTCGTAGTCGTCTATTTCGTTGATGAATTTGTCTTGTAAAATGTGTGCCATTTCGGGTGAAATGTACTGGGTGTTGTTGGTGTATAATTTATTGATGGCGGTTTTGAGTTGTTCGATACTTTTTCTTCCTTTTGCCACAAATCCGTTGATGTTGTAATTATCGAATAATGATTTTATAAAAAAGGTTTTATCCTCAACAGAATGCACAATGATTTTTAGATTGGGTTGTTCTTTTTTAGCCCATGCTACTAGTTGTTCGCCACTTTCTAGGGTTACTTTTCGATGGTCTGATTTGAAGGATAAATCTGAGATGAGTAAATCAAAAGGTTCGTTATCGAGGATGGCTTTTTTTATTTTGAGTTGTGCATCATCACAGTATTTGGCATGGTGAATTTCGGTTACACCAATGTCGCTTAATACTTGCATTACGGCTAGGTTGATGCTGTCGAAATCTTCTGCTATTATTACTTTTTTAAACATGATGCACTACTTTTATTTAGGAATAGTTATTTTGGCTTTGAACCCTTTGTTGTTTTCTGATTCAAAAATAATGCTTCCTTTTATAGTAAAAATACGGTTTTCCGCATTTTGGAGTCCTTTTTTTAAATTTAACATATCAACACATCCAATTCCGTTGTCGGAGTAGGTAATTTCTATGGTGTTTTTAAGATTTTCAAATCCAACAAGTACCAGTGAACATTGGCTGTGTTTTTTCATGTTTACCATGAGTTCTTGCAGCGTACGGTATAGCGCTATTTTGGCTTCTTTTTTGAGTTTAAGCCACTCTATGGTATTTATTTTATTGATTATAATATTAACTTGAGCATTGGAATAACCCGACAGCATTTCTTTAAGAATTTGTTCAAAATTAGCGCCTGTATCGATTTGATTGTTTTCTCTTGATATGTTTCGGGCTTGAGTGTATATTTTATCGAGATTTTCGATTAGTAGTTCTTTTTTATCAGGATCGTTAAGGTTTTGTGTGTCGGCAAATGTCATGGTGTTGAATACGTCGTTGGCTAATTCGTCGTGTAATTTTTTAGCAATACGGGTTTCGGTTTCGTAGCTTATAATTTGAAGTTTTCGTTTGTTTCTGGAACGAATAGCAATGAATAGCACCAATGAAAGAACTGCAATAAAAACTGCAAGTGACAGATACAGTTGTTTTTGTGTTTTTTGGTTTTCACTTTCTTTTAGAGCTAGAGAAGCATCGTATTTTATTTTGGCAAATTGTGTTTTGGCGGTTTGTCTAACCAGATTAATACTGTCTGAAATTTGAATTTGTTCGAGTGACAGATTTTTAATTTCGTTAGCATTGGCATTGGTAATTAACAGTTTTAAGGCTTCAAGTCTGTCGTCAGGACTATTGGCTTTTGTGGCTGCTTGATAGGCTTTTGTGGCATAGTCTTTAGCTAAATATTGATTGTAGTTTTGATAGTATTCAGATAAATGAACGTACGAGGCAATGAGTTCGTAGTCATTTTTGAGGCTGTCTCTTATTTTGAAAGATTGCTTTAAATAGTCTAAGGCTTTGGTATTGTTCATTTTGAAATAGGTAAAGCCAAGATTGTCTAGCACTCTAGCATAGTTGAACTTGTCGGTAATAAGAAGTTTGTTTTGAAGCGTTTTAGTTAGTAATTGCTTAGCTTGATGGTATTTTTTAGACTCTAAAAGTGTGTAGGCTATATTGTTATTATACACCAATTTATCGGCTTGGTTCAAAGCTGTTTTTGAAGCTAGGTTGAAATATTTAATAGCACTTTGGTAATTGTATTGCTCTAAATAGCCTAGTCCTAAAAGGTTGTAAGTGCTATAAATGTATTTATAGTTTGGATCTAATGCGATAATGCTTGTGGCAGTTGCTTCGCTTTCGGCATAATCACAATGTTTTTGTTGAATGTCTGCTAAATTGAATAGTGCATATGCTATTCTGTCTTTTTCATTATTGGTACAAGCTTCTTTTGCTTTGAAATAGTAGTAAAAGGCACTGTCGTATTTTTGATTTGTACTATAATCTTCTGCTTTTTCAATAAGTGCATCGTACACCTTATTTTCTAGATTTTTATCTTTCTGATTTTCACAGGAAATGAAAAAGAAAAACATCCATATAATACAAATCGGGAAATGTAGTTTTCTAGCTATCATTTCCCGAAAGTATTGATTTTAATTATAAAGGAAAAATTAATCTATTATAATTATGGTTTTGGTGGAGGTGTTTGACCACCTTGACCGCCAGTTGAGTCACCAGATTTTTGAGTCAGTAACATCTCGTTGTGTGGGTTAGACAGGTTAGAAGAATTTTTAACTCCTTCAACAGCATCACTCGTGCATGAAACGAAGGTTATAGACAAAGCAACAAGTGTTGCGAAAATTATTTTTTTCATTTGATTTAAAATTTAAAAAATTGGACATAGTTGTGGCTGTTCGGATGTTTTGTCCGAAGAGCAATAGGGCAGGTTTCCCTGCTTTTTTTGAGTACTCGATATTGTTTTTGGGAAGTGAAGTGAGCTAATACAGAACCTTTTAATTATACTTCCCTGAATAAAAAATCAGTTCTGTATAGCCTACTTTTTTGGAACTAGTTTTGTACATTTGTTCTTGTCGCGAAACCGAACAAGAACTAATTCCGAGACAAAGGAATGGGGTTTTTGTGTGAGTGTTTATAGGGAATTCCTGAAATTCCTAGTATTCCTAAAAATTCCTAATATGACTACAAATCAAGATGCTCTTGATGCTTATAAGAAAGCAATACGGGTAAAATTTGAATCAGAAAGAGACAAAGAATTTTCAAGTTTCTTGATTGTTCCTTCAAGAGCTAAGTTGCGACAGTTATGTTTTGAGCGATTTAAAAGCAATAATAATCTTGATGATTTAAAAAGTTTTGAAATCTTTTTTGGTTTTGAATTTAATTCAAACACTAAGAATAAATTACAAGCAGCTACGGATAAGTTTAGACCGATTGAAAAATTTTTAAAAGGCGAAACCGACTTAGCTGATTATGAAGGAATAAATATTGCAGCTGTATTAGTAGATTTTAATCCAAGACCTTTTAAGAAGTTTGCTAAAATGGGATTTGAATACGTTGAAAGCGAAATTATTAATACAAGTTCAGGAGAAATAGCAAAAGAAGAGAGTGAAGATTTAAGAGTCTCTGAAGGAAATACATCTTTTGGAGTTTTAAAGAAAACAATAAATAAGAAAGTTGGGATTGGATTGTTAGTCGTTTTAAGTTCCATAGGAATTAAACAGGCCTTTTTTAAAGAGAAAGAATGCATGCAATGGCAAGGAGATCATTATGAAGTAGTTCATTGTGATGTGCAAGGTATAGGAGGATTGGCGTCCGTTGAGCCTGTTAGGAAAGAAGTTTTGAAATTAAAACAAATAGCCGTTTGTGATACCACTACTTTTTTTAAAGAAGGGAAGGCTATTGTTTGGTATTGTAAAGTTGGAGCAAACCCCGAATTTTTTAATACACATGGTATTCATCCTGAAACAGGAAAAGCGTTGCGTCCAGTGACAAAATACATAATAAAAAAATATGTATTAAATCAGAATCATTGATTTAGGTTAATACATTAGTAAAATTGGAAAAAGCCTCAATATCTATGAGCAATTGGTTAGATATTTGGTCTAATATGTGTACTAAACCTCTCAGCAATGGGAGGTTTTTTTATATACTTTTTATGACATACGTCACGATGCCCCAAATAATTAATTCGTTTTCGTTAGTGACCTTTATCGGTTGAAATTCTTGGTTTTCGGGCATCAAGTACACACATTCTTTTTCAATTTTGATGCGTTTTACTGTAAATCCACCATCAATCAAGCAAACGGCAATTTTATTGTTTTGTGGTTCTAGACTTCTATCGATAACTAAAATATCGCCATCATCAATACCCGCACCAATCATTGAGTTTCCTGATGCTTTTGCATAAAAGGTGGTTTCACGGTTTTTTACCAAAACGTGATCTAAACTAATTTTGGTTTCATCAAAATCGGCTGCCGGTGACGGAAAACCCGCTTTGATTCCACCCGAAATGAATGGAAGTTCAAAAGTATTTTCTAAGTCGGGTAGAAAGAATGTTATGTTGTTTTTTAATGGCATTTTACGGTAAAGATATCTTTTATATCAGTAGTATATTTCGGCGATAAATGGTCTTGCTTCATTTTCCAAGTGCGTTGCAAATCTTGGTTTCCAAGTCGTATTTTTCGTTCGCCTGTTTTTTTATGAAAATCGTCAATCACTTTCATCAGTTTTTGATGCTTCGGATTTTCTTCTTCAAACAAATGAAATTGCTTTTGATCTTGCGGAATAATCTGCGTGACAATCACACCAGCTTTTTTATAGATTTCGCCTTCCTCAAACAGTTCTTTAAGCATTTTTACCGCCAAATTGCTCAGTGTGATATTCGAGTTACTGGCATAAGGCAAGGTTTCCATTTTATAGAAATTATAACGCTGTTTTTCTACTTTGTATTTGTCTTTTCGCAAGTATAATATCACGCCGTAGCAACACGAATTTTGCTTGCGCAACTTCTCGGCACAAACCGTTGCAAAGGTCGAAACACGTTCTTTCATTTCGTCAAACGTGGTGATGTTACCATCAAAGCTTCTCGTAATCGCAATGTTCTTTTTATCTTTCGGTTCTTCCATTTCCAACACCGATTCGCCCAACAATTCCATGCGCAATCGCATACCCACCACGCCCATTTCTTTTTTAATAAAGGCTTCATTGTAAGGTTGTGTAAAATCGTAGGCGGTCAAAATATTTTTGGCGTGCATCTTTTTGGTTAAACGAAAACCAATGCCCCAAACGTCTTCAATTTTGGTCCATTTCAACGCTTTAATGCGCTTTTCTTCGGTGTCAATCACATACGAACCTTGGGTGCGATCTGGAAATTTTCGAGCAATTTTGTTGGCGACTTTCGATAGCGCCTTGGTGGGTGCAAAACCAACCGAAACCGGAATGCTCAACCATTTCATAATACGCTTTTTTATCTGAACACCATAGTCTTGATAATCCTCGATTTTCATGCCGTCAAAGTTCAGAAATGCTTCGTCAATACTATAGACTTCAACATGCGGCGTAAAACCTTCTAGAATTTTCATCACGCGATTGCTCAAATCGCCATACAAAGCATAATTGGACGAAAACACTTGAACGCCTTTTTGCTTTAATTCTTGTCGAACTTTAAATTCGGGTCCTCCCATCGGAATGCCCAACGCTTTGACTTCGTCGCTTCTCGAAATGATACATCCGTCGTTGTTAGACAAAATCACAATCGGTTTTCCATTCAGATGTGGCTGGAAAACGCGTTCGCACGAAGCATAAAAATTGTTACAATCGACTAAAGCATACATCTTGTAAATTTACAAAATAGCCGCTTTACACAATTGTTAATTTTGACACTTGTTGATAATTATTTGAAGCGAATGGCTTGGGCATTTTAGGGTTTGTCATTCCTGCTGTTCGCACTGCACGGCAGTTGGCTTCCATCAGGGCTAGGAGGTAAGCGTCTTTTGTGAAGGTAGTAGTATAAAACAAAAAACCACCAAAATTACTTTTGATGGTTTTCTTATGATGATTTTTAAAATCCTATTTCAATAAATTGCTGATTACAGTTGGATACAATCCGATGGCAACATTCAACAAAATAGCAACCACACCCACAGCATAATATACCAATGGTGTTGCTTGTTTTTCGGCAGCTGGTTCTTTGGTGTACATCGCCAAAATCAATTTGAAATAGTAACCCACACTAATAATCGAATTGATTACTCCAGCAATTACTACTACTAAATAGCCTGCTTGAATCGTTTGTGTAAACAAATTAAATTTCGCAAAGAATCCAGCAAAAACAGGAATACCCGCCATCGATAATAACGACATAGTCAACACGGCAGCCATCAACGGATTGGTTTTTCCTAAACCATTAAAGTTGGAAGTATCTTCGTTTCCTTTGTCTTTAGTAACGCTTATTACCACGGCAAACGCAGCAATACCCGCTAAGGCATACGCAAAAGTGTAATATAACAAGTTATTGGCAGAATTAGCAATGCTCAACACGGTCATCAACATAAATCCGGCGTGCGAAATACCCGAAAAGGCCAACATGCGTTTCACGTTTTGTTGACGCAACGCCATAATATTTCCTACCGTCATCGAAAGAATTGAAATGACTACAATAATATTTTGGAATTGAATAGTTGGGAACAAATTCATAGCCGCCAACAATTTGTATAACGAAGCAAAAGCAACCACTTTAGCCAAGGTACTCATTGTAGCAGTAACTAGAGATGGCGCACCTTCGTATACGTCTGGAGCCCAAAAATGAAACGGTACCGCTGCTATTTTAAATAACATTCCGATAGTGATTAAAGAAACCCCAATCGAGAACCAAATCGCTTTATCTAAAGCACCTGAAAACTCGGTAATTTCTTTTAAATCGAAAGTACCAAACGTTCCGTAAATCAAGCAAATTCCGAATAAAATAAATCCTGACGCAAACGAACCCATTAAGAAATATTTCATTCCAGCTTCGTTACTTTTGATGTCTAAACGACTGCTTCCAGCTAAAATGTACAACGCAATAGAAAGTGTTTCAATTCCTAAGAAATACATCGATAAATTAGAGAACGACACCATCGCTACGGCTCCAGCCAAGAGAAATACTTTAATGGCTACATAGTCGGAAATTTTGGTTTGATGTTCTTTATACACATCATGACTCATGGCTACCAAGAAAATGGTTAGCAAAATAAACAGCGATGAAAAAGCATCGGCATATTTATCGGCAAAAATCATGTTGTTGTAATCACTGCTTAACTCAGCAATAGTATAGAAGTGTAGTGTTGACCCAAGAATTCCTAACAATCCTAAAATTGTAACAGGAACAAGCGCTTTTCTTAAATTAAAGATTTCAGCGATTAAGCAAAAAACACCAAGTGCTGATATGGCTATTAATGTATTCATTATGATTAGTTAAATCTATTAATTTGAGTTAGAATTTCTTTGATGCTTGGGTTCACCAAGTCAACAATTGGTTTTGGATACAATCCGTAGAACAATAAAAAGGCAATTAGAATGACAAAAACTACGGCTTCGCTAGTGGTTACCTCTGCAAAAACTTTAGTGTTTGTTTCTCCTAACATTACATTTTGAAACATTTTCAACATATAATAAGCTCCAAGAATAATAGTAGTTCCACCAAGAACAGCGAACCAAATATTTACTTGAGATAAACTGTACAATACGGTAAATTCTCCCACAAAGTTGAACGTTCCTGGTAAGGCTACAGAAGCTAATACCAATATCATGAACATCGAAGTGAATTTGGATGCTTGCGAACGAACGCCACCCATTTCGTCTATTTTATAGGTTCCGAAACGTCTGAAAATTACTTCAGCAGCAAAGAACAATCCCACGATTACAAAACCGTGTGCAATCATTTGCGAAACAGCACCGCTTAAACCAGCTTCTGTTAAGGTGTAACATCCAGCAGCGATTAAACCCACGTGCGCTAAAGATGAGTAGGCTAATAATTTTTTCAAATCTTTTTGACGTAATGCCACAATCGAACCATAAATCACACCAGCAATACTCAACCCGATTAAAGTGGGCATATACATTTTAGCCGCTAATGGTGCGATAGGCAATTGCCAACGAATTACACTGTACAATCCCATTTTTAGCATAATACCTGATAAAAGCATCGTTCCGATGGTTGGTGCTTTTTGGTATACTTTTGCCTGCCAAGTGTGGAAAGGTATGATCGGAATTTTAATCGCATAGGCTAAAAAGAATGCAAAGAAAATCCAAGTTTGTTCGGTAGCAGATAAATTTAATTTGGTTAAATCTGATAATAAGAAGCTTCCTGCTTTGGTATACAAATAGGCGAAAGCTACCAACATGAATAATGAACCTCCTAACGTGTAGATAAAGAATTTTACTACGGCTTTTTTACGTTCTTCTGCATCGCCATTACCCCAAACTAAAGCAATAAAGTAGATTGGAATTAAAGCCAATTCCCAGAAGATGTAATACAATAAACCGTCTGCTGCTAAGAACGTTCCAGTCATTGCAAATGCCATGAACAATACTAAGGCGTAGAAGTTTTTCGTCCCGACGCTTCGGGATTCGAAGTTATTTCCAAATCCAGAAAAGATGATGATTGGTGTTAATGAAGCGGTCAATAAAACCATCGCCAAGGAAAGACCATCTGCTTTTAAAGCAAACGACACATTCGGTTGTAAAATCCATGGATTGTTTAAGCTGATATCTATTCCGCCCAAAAAGTGATTTACCAATACTGATGCACAACCTAAAGTTACCAAACTGAATAGTAAAGCCACTTTAGAAGCCAATTTATCTCCCGAAAGGAAAGTTGCTATTGCACCAATTAAAAGGATAATTAATATAAGTGATACGTTCATTTTCTTAAAATTATTGCGCTAAAAATAAATAACTAACTAATGCTAAAACTCCAATTACAAAGGCAAATAAATACAATCCGATACTTCCGGTTTGTAATGATTTTCCAAGATTACTGAGTCCGTTTGCTGCCGATCCAAATCCATAAATTACATTTCCTAAGGCAGGTTCTAATGTAGTTCTGAAGAAATTAGATAATGCGTTTATAGGTTTTACAATTAATGCAGTATATACTTCATCAACATAATATTTGTTGTAAATTGTTTTAGAAAAACCAACAATTTCCGCATCTTCTTTAGGTACAAATCCTTGTTTGATGTATTTAGAATACGCCCAAATAATTCCGATGATAGCACCAGTCAAAGCGATTGCCATCAGCATTAAGGCATTGCCTTCAAAGATACTTTCTTCTTTGTGTTTAGTAGCTAATATTGGTTCTAAGAAATGATTCAACCAACCATTTCCGAGAGGTTTTGGTAAATTGATTAATCCACCAACAGTTGCCAATCCTGCTAAAATAATTAGAGGCAATGTTATTAAACTCGGACTTTCATGTAAATGGTGTTTTTGTTCTTCAGTTCCTCTAAAATCTCTAAAGAATGTCAAGTACATCAATCTAAACATATAAAACGCCGTCATAAGCGATGCAATAGAACCTACAATCCACAACACTTTATTGTGTTCAAAAGCTACCATTAAGATTTCATCTTTCGACCAGAATCCAGCGAAAGGAAAAATACCAGCAATCGCTAAAGTTGAGATTAACATAGTTGCAAATGTGATAGGCATTGCTTTACGCAAACCACCCATTTTACGCATATCTTGCTCACCATGCAAGGCATGAATAACCGAACCGGAACCCAAGAACAAACAAGCTTTAAAGAAGGCATGTGTGATTACATGGAAAACGGCCACATTATACGCTCCAAGACCCAATGCTAAAAACATTAAACCTAATTGTGATACGGTAGAATACGCTAGCACTTTTTTGATGTCGTTTTGTAATAATCCAATGGAAGCAGCCACTAAAGCCGTTATTGCTCCAACAATAGCGATAATATTTTGAACTTCTGGAGTTAAATCGAATAAGAAGTTCATTCGAGTTATCATAAAAATACCTGCTGTTACCATCGTTGCCGCGTGAATTAACGCAGAAACTGGAGTTGGACCAGCCATTGCATCTGGTAACCAAGTGTATAAAGGTAATTGTGCTGATTTTCCAGTTGCACCGATGAAAAGACATAAAGCAGCAACAGCTAATAAAGCAGTATTTGTGTTTCCTGCAGATAAGGCTTGTTTCATTTCAACAAAATTCAATGTTGAAAACAAACTGGCTAATATGAAAATCCCAATCAAGAAACCTAAATCACCAATACGGTTCATGATGAATGCTTTTTTAGCAGCATCATTATAGTCTTGGTTTTTATACCAAAATCCGATTAATAAGTAAGAACACAATCCAACGCCTTCCCATCCGATGAACATTACTAATAGGTTGCTTCCTACTACCAAGGTGATCATGAAGAATACGAACAAATTCAAATACGCAAAAAACTTGTGCATGTTTTCGTCGTCGTGCATGTAGCTGATGGAATATAAGTGAATTAACGAACCAATACCCGTTACGAATAATAGCCATAACAAGGATAATTGGTCTAATAAAATTCCGAAATCTACTTTCAGTTTTCCTATTTGAATCCAATCAAATAAGGTAACCGCTATTGGTTTTCCAGAAGTATTTAATTGCATGAAAAAGTACACACTCATCACAAAGGAAACGGCTACAGCCAGTGTTCCAATAGCTCCTGAAACGGTTTTTCCTGCTTTCTTTCCAAAGAAAACATTGAATAAGAACCCAACAAATGGGGTTAATAATAAAAGTAAAACTAAACTATTGTCCATTAGGGATTATCCTTTTAAGTTTTTTAAATTTGAAATGTCTACCGAACCGATATTTCGGAACACAGAAACTAATAGTGCTAAACCTACAGCAACTTCTGCCGCAGCCACTGCCATCGAAAAGAATACAAAAACTTGTCCTTTGGCATCTTGATGGTAGGTTGAAAACGCAACAAACAATAAGTTAACAGCATTTAGCATAATTTCTATTGACATAAATACGATAATAGCATTTCGTCTGTATAATACTCCGAAAACTCCAATACAAAAGAGTAATATCGAAAGAAAAATATAATTTTCTATACCTATTTGATTTAAAATATTATTCATATTACTTTCCTTGTTTTTCTTTTTTAGACAATAATACTGCACCAATCATCGCTACTAAAAGCAATATTGAGGCAAACTCAAACGGAACCATAAATCCATCTTTTCCATCCAACAACACAGTTCCTAATTTTTTAATCGATTGAAAGTCGCCTTCAATTGGAGCATAATCTCCAAAGAACGGTTTCGAATTTCTAAACAACACTAATAAAACAGTAGAAAGCAATACTAAAACAGTAATTGCTCCAAGTCTTGTGATACGTGGTTTGTGCACTTCGTCTTCTTTGTTCAAATTCATCAACATAATGGTGAATAGGAATAAAACCATGATGGCTCCAGCATAAACGATGATGTGTACAATGGCTAAAAATTGCGCATTGAACAATAAATAATGTCCAGCAATAGAGAAGAAACAGATTACTAAATAAATAGCACTATGGATAGGGTTTTTACTATAAATGGTCAAAAATGCAGTTGACAAAGTAAGTGCCGCTAAAACGTAAAATAATATAAGTACTGGTGCCATGATTAATTTAGTTTTTTAGTATTTGCTATAGCCATTTCAAGAGGCATCACCAATTTATCTTTTCCGAAAATAAAATCTTCTCTGTGGTATTGTGCTGGAACTAATTCTTTAGAAATAGTTAGGTAAATAGCGTCTTTTGGACATGCTTCTTCACACAATCCGCAGAAAATACAACGAAGCATATTGATTTCGTAGATTTCGGCATATTTTTCTTCTCGGTACAAATGTTCTTCTCCTGGTTTGCGTTCGGCGGCTTTCATAGTAATCGCCTCAGCAGGGCATGAAAGAGCACACAATCCACAAGCGGTACAGTTTTCTCTTCCTTGTTCGTCGCGTTTTAACATGTGTCTTCCGCGATAAACTGGACTGAAAGCTCTCACTTGTTCAGGATAATGAATGGTTGCTTTTTTTCTAAAAAAGTGTTTGATGGTAATCCACAAACCTTTTACAATGGCAATCAGGTATAGTCGTTCTAAAAACGTCATTTCCTTATTGGAAACTTGCTTTTTCTTTCCTGATAATGATATATTTTGAATAGCTGTTGACATAATTTCTTTTCCTATTTAAAAGCTAAAATGCAGATTCCTGTTATAATAATATTGACGATTGAAAGCGGAATCAAAATTCTCCATCCTAAATTCATCAATTGGTCGTATCTAAATCTTGGTATCGTCCAACGAATCCACATGAAGAAGAAAATGAAGAAACACAATTTGGCAAATAGCGCACCCATACCAATAACGTTAGCGATATTTACACCCCAATGTTCTACTGCCCAACCCATTCCAGGATAGTTGTAACCACCAAAGAATAAAACAGATATAATAGTTGATGAGATGAACATGTTAGCATATTCGGCAAACAAATAGAATCCCATTTTCATTGAGGAATATTCGGTGTGATAACCTCCAATTAACTCTGATTCACACTCGGCTAAATCGAAAGGTGTTCTATTCGTTTCTGCGAAAGCACAAATCAAAAAGATTAAAAAGGATAAAGGTTGGTAAAATACATTCCAGTGTATACCATGTTGTTGAGCAGAAATTTCTTTCAAACTCAATGTTCCAGTCATCATTAAAAGAGCAATCATCGATAATCCCATAGCAACTTCATAAGAAACCATTTGCGAAGCGGCACGAACAGCTCCCATTAAAGAGAACTTATTATTTGATGCCCAACCACCAATCATAATTCCGTATACACCAATTGAGACCACTCCAAAAATGTACAATAATGAAACATCAATATCGGTTGCTTGAAGAACTACATCTCTACCGAATATATGCAATTTGTCTCCCCAAGGAATAACGGCACTTGTCATTAAGGCGGTACTCATGGCAATGGCCGGACCAACAAAGAATAAAAATTTGTTAGGGGTATTAGGTTCAAATTCTTCTTTTGCAAAAAGTTTCATACCATCTGCAAGCGGTTGTAATAAACCTCCCCAACCAGCACGATTCGGACCAACTCGGTCTTGTAGAAAAGCAGCTACTTTACGTTCTGCCCATGTAGAATACATTGCCATTACCATTGTAAAAGCAAAGATTACTACAATGAAAACACTTTTTTCTATTACAAATGCACTTTCCATTATTTTGTATCTAATTTATTACCGTCAATTTTTTCATTGTAATCGATTTCGGCCATACTGATTTTTTTACGATCAATATCTCTACCCATCAAGATTCCTTTTTCGGTTTCGATTACTACTTTATCGGTTTTGCCAAAATGTTTGTTTTGATTGATAACAGAATCTTTTTCGAATTTACGTGGTCCTTCAATAACCCAGTCAGACACCTCTTTTTTGTCAAAACGACAGGTATTGCAGATGAAATCTTCTACTTCGTGGTATTCGTCTTTACGAGCAGTAACTCTTTGAATTTCGTTTCCGAACATCCATAAAGTAGTTTTTCCGCAACATCCAGGAGTGGTACATTCTCTGTGTGCATTAAAAGGTTTGTTGAACCAAACTCTCGATTTGAATCGGAAGGTCTTGTCAGTCAAAGCACCAACCGGACAAACATCAATCATGTTTCCAGAAAATTCATTATCGATAGCTGTAGAAATACACGTTGAAATTTGCGAATGATCGCCACGATTTAAAACGCCGTGAACTCTTTTATCTGTTAATTGATCGGCTACTTCAACACAACGTTGACAAACAATGCAACGGTTCATGTGTAATTGAATGTAAGGTCCGATATTTTCCGGTTCAAATGTTCTTTTCTCTTCAATAAAACGCGTTTCCGATTTTCCGTGTTCGAAACTTAAATTTTGTAAATCACATTCGCCTGCTTGATCACAAACTGGGCAATCTAATGGGTGATTTATCAGAAGGAATTCGGTTACTGCTTTACGTGCTTCGGTTACTCTTTCAGAAGTTTTACTTGCCACTTCCATTCCGTCTTGACAACCTGTTACACAAGAGGCAACTAGTTTTGGCATCGGACGAGGATCGGCATCACTACCTTTGGTAACGTCAACTAAACAACAACGGCATTTACCGCCAGTTCCTTTTAGTTTAGAATAATAACACATGGCTGGCGGAACAGATTCTCCACCAATCATACGAGCAGCTTGCAGGATGGTTGTTCCTGGTGCTACTTCAATTTCTTGACCGTCTATGGTTACTTTCATTATTTATTTTTTCTTTTTTTTAGTTTAAAGTTTCATGTTCTACAACTTGAAACTAAATAACTTGAAACCTGAAACTATTTTTGAATATTTTTAAAATGTTCATTATACAATTCTATCACATCTAATGATTGATTTAATTTATAATTTTTATTTCCATCAATCCATAATTTAAAGAGTTCAGGATAATCAATTATCATTGAACCAATATCATCTCTGTAACTAAACGAAGACACATCTTTTATTTCATCATCTTTTACAAATATTTCTTTCGTAATTAAATGTGCTCTCATGTCTAAATCATATTTGTGGTAAACAGAAATTTTACCAACAATTACTTCTCTGTAAAAATATTTATAATTATCTTCTTTTAAACCTACAAATTTTATATCTCTTGAACCGTCTTCATTATGCGGTACATTATTGTACGTGCCTTCTACTAAAAAAACGTGAATGCTGTTTAATGCATAAGGCTTATAAACATATTCATCTCCGTTTTCTAATCGTATAGTGATTTTTTTATCACAAACAGCCGCCGGATTAAGTTGACTTTTATCAAACATATTTGATATGCCAACAAAAGTGCATTTTATGGTGTCATTATTTCCGTTAACAATGTAACCTTTGATTGCTTTATCTTGAGAAAATGAAGTCTGAATCACAAATAATATTAAAAAAAATATTTTTTTCATTAAAATAGAATTTTAAACTTCTTGTTTAGAAACTAAATGTTTCACTTTTTCAAATGGTTCAGCAACAAAGTGATCTCTGTTTTTTACTTTTTCTGGGAAACGAATGTGGTATTCGAATTCCTCTTTAAAGTGACGAATAGCAGCAGCTACGGGCCATGACGCCGCATCACCTAATGGACAAATCGTATTTCCTTCGATTTTAGATTGGATGCTCCACAACAATTCAATATCTTCTTCGCGACCTTGTCCGTTTTCAATTCTCCACAAAACTTTTTCTAACCAACCTGTTCCTTCACGGCATGGCGTACATTGTCCGCAAGATTCGTGATGGTAGAAACGAGAGAAATTCCAAGTGTTGCGCACGATACAAGCTCTATCATCATACACGATAAATCCACCAGAACCTAACATAGATACTGTCACCACTCCGCCATAAGATAAACAATCGTACGTCATCAAGCGG
>CAZNWY010000027.1:0-45563 GCA_964577105.1 uncultured Flavobacterium sp. | reverse complement strand
AACAGAGGAAGATACTAGTTTTTCAAACTTATTATACTACAGAAACCATTCGATAACTCGGATGGTTTTTTTTATTCTCAGTAGCGAATGGCTCGGTCTTTATCAGCCATCCATTTTCCTGCTTTTCGTCATGCGCGGCATTTCCTTCAATCAGGGCTAGTTAGTATTTTATACTCACTTTTGTTAATAACTAAAATTGATATTTTGTTCCTTAAAATGTACTTTTGAACAAAGTCAAAGAAAATCTTTTTGATATTGACTTTTGATATTGAAATTGATTTTTGAAGATATGTATTTAATATTCGATACCGAAACCACAGGATTACCAAAAAGTTGGGCAGCACCCATTTCAGATACCGACAATTGGCCGAGATGCGTCCAAATTGCTTGGCAGTTGCACGACGAAATGGGAAATCTTATTGAACATCAAGATTATCTCATTAATCCTGAAGGTTTCAATATTCCGTATGATGCCGAGAGAATTCACGGAATCTCAACCGAATTAGCGCAAGAACAAGGAATCCAGCTCAAAGAAATGCTGGAAAAATTCAACATAGCCTTATCCAAAACCAAATATATTGTTGGGCAAAATGTCGGATTCGACATCAATATCATGGGTTGCGAATTCTACCGAATGGGAATTGATTCTCAAATGTCGCAAATACCTGTTTTAGATACGTGTACCGAAGTTACCGCATCGTTATTAAAACTTCCTGGTGGTCGTGGAGGAAAATACAAACTCCCAACACTAACCGAGTTACATCAATACCTTTTTAACGAGCCATTTGCAGAAGCACACAATGCTACTGCCGACGTTGAAGCTACAACTCGATGTTTTTTAGAATTAATTCGTACCGAAGTTTTTACGAAAGAAGAACTTGATGTTGAACCAGAATACTTTGAAGATTTTCAGCTTAAAAACCCAAGATCAATTCAATTAATTGGTCTGAAACACATCAACCTCAAAGAAGCTTCAGAACAAATCAGAAAGAAACTTCAGAAAAAAGAAGCCGAAAACGTTCAAACGACCATTTCTGATGCCGATAAGAAAGATTTTAAAAAATCTCAATTTGCTCATTTACATAATCACACGCAGTTTTCAGTATTACAATCTACCATTTCAATCCCATCCTTAGTTTCGGCGGCAGCCAAAAATAAAATGTCGGCGGTAGCCATGACAGATACTGGGAACATGATGGGCGCCTTCCATTTTGTTAGTGCAGTCATGAACCACAATAAATCGATTAAATCCAAAATCGAAGCCGCCATCCAAAATGGTGAAGAACCAGAAGATGCTGAAATTAAACCTATAGTGGGTTGCGAGTTCAATATTTGTGACAATCATAAAGATAAAACCAAAAAAGACAACGGTTATCAAGTGGTTTTTTTGGCGAAGAACAAAAAGGGTTACCACAACTTGGCTAAAATGTCTTCTATCGCTTACATCGATGGGTTTTATTACGTGCCCAGAATTGACCGTGAAATAGTAGAAAAATACAAAGAGGACATTATTGTTTTATCTGGAAATTTATACGGCGAGATTCCAAGTAAGATTTTAAATATCGGTGAAAACCAAGCAGAAGAAGCTCTTATTTGGTGGAAAAATCAATTTGGAGACGATTTTTATTTAGAAATCATGCGCCACAATCAAGAAGATGAAAATCGTGTCAACAAAACCTTGATTGAATTTGCACAAAAGCATAAGGTTAAATTAGTTGCAACTAACAATACGTATTACATCAATAAAGAAGATGCTAATGCGCACGATATTTTATTGTGTGTCAAAGATGGTGAAAAACAAGCCACACCAATAGGTCGCGGACGAGGATATCGTTACGGATTACCTAATCAGGAATATTATTTCAAGTCGGAAAACGAAATGAAAAAACTATTTGCTGATTTGCCCGAAGCCATCATTACAGTTCAAGAAATTATTGATAAAGTCGAAGTTTATTCGTTGTATCGCGATGTATTACTTCCCAAATATAACATTCCCGAAGAATTTATAAATCCAGAAGATGCCCTAGATGGTGGTGTTCGAGGTGAAAATGCGTATTTACGACATTTAACCATGGTGGGCGCCCAAAAACGTTATGGCGAAATCACTCCAGAAATTCAAGAGCGATTGGATTTTGAACTACTAACGATTTCCAATTCGGGATATCCAGGTTATTTCTTGATTGTACAAGATTTCATCGCCGAAGCTAGAAAAATGGATGTTTCTGTGGGGCCTGGTCGTGGTTCTGCTGCAGGTTCTGCTGTGGCGTATTGTTTAGGAATTACCAATATTGATCCCATCAAGTACGATTTGCTTTTTGAGAGATTTCTTAATCCAGACAGGGTTTCGATGCCCGATATTGATATCGACTTTGATGATGAAGGTCGTGGCCGTGTAATGGATTATGTAATCAAAAAATACGGTTCCAACCAAGTGGCTCAAATTATTACTTATGGTAAAATGGCGACCAAATCAGCCATTCGTGATACCGCTCGTGTATTGGATTTACCATTATTTGAAGCAGATAGAATAGCCAAATTAATTCCGGGAATGATGCCTTCCAAATGGAATTTAGCGCGTTTTATTTCTGAAAAAGAAGAAGAGGTCAAAAAAGCATTGCGTTCGGATGAATTTGATCGTGTAAAAGAATTGATTGCAATTGCTAATGACGGAGAATTATCTGGAGAAACCATCCAACAAGCAAAAGTTTTGGAAGGTTCTCTTCGAAATACTGGAATTCACGCTTGTGGTGTAATCATTACGCCAGACGATATCACCAATTTCGTTCCAGTAACAACTGCCAAAGATTCAGAATTGTATGTTACTCAATTTGATAACTCGGTTGCTGAAAGTGCGGGATTATTAAAAATGGACTTCTTGGGTTTGAAAACCCTAACCTTAATAAAAGATACGGTTAAATTGGTAAAATACAGAACCGGAATCCAATTAGATCCCGATACTTTTCCAATTGACGACATCAAAACGTATGAATTATTTCAACGAGGAGAAACGGTTGGTATTTTTCAATACGAGTCACCGGGAATGCAAAAATACCTTCGTGATTTAAAGCCTACTGTTTTCGGTGACTTAATTGCGATGAACGCTCTATATCGTCCCGGACCATTAGAATATATTCCGTCATTCGTTCGAAGAAAAAATGGCGAAGAACCAATACAATACGATTTAGATGCGTGTGAAGAATATTTAGGAGAAACGTACGGAATTACAGTTTATCAAGAGCAGGTAATGCTTTTATCACAATCGTTGGCAGGTTTTACCAAAGGTGAAGCCGATGTTTTGCGTAAAGCGATGGGTAAAAAGCAAAAAGATGTTTTGGATAAAATGAAGCCAAAATTTGTGGAACAAGCCGCTGCCAAAGGACATGATGCCAAGATTTTGGAAAAAATTTGGAAAGATTGGGAAGCGTTTGCGAGTTACGCCTTCAATAAATCACACTCTACCTGTTATGCATGGATTGCTTACCAAACGGCTTATTTAAAAGCGCATTATCCAGCAGAATATATGGCGGCCGTGCTTTCTAATAACATGAACGATATCAAACAGGTTTCATTTTTTATGGAAGAATGTAAACGTATGGGATTGCAAGTGCTTGGTCCCGACGTAAACGAATCGTACTACAAATTTACAGTAAACGAAAATAACGCGGTTCGTTTTGGAATGGGTGCCATAAAAGGAGTTGGAGCTAATGCGGTTGAAACAATTGTTCAAAACAGAAAGGATGGAGGTTCTTACAAATCCATTTTTGATTTAGCCAAACGAATCGATTTGCGCGCAGCCAATAAAAAAGCTTTTGAAAGTTTGGCATACGCAGGTGGATTTGATTGTTTTTCGGAGGTTCACAGAGCACAATATTTCCATATTGAAGGCGAAGGCATAACATTTTACGAAAAAGCAATGCGTTATGGTTCCAAATTTCAGGAAAACGAAAATTCGTCTCAGGTAAGTTTGTTTGGTGAAGCAAGCGATGTTCAAATCGCAGAACCAACGGTGCCTCCGTGTGAAGAATGGAGTACCATGGAAAAATTGGCTAAGGAGAAAGAAGTGGTTGGAATCTATATATCGGGTCATCCGTTGGACGATTATCGTTTTGAAATGAAGCATTTTTGTAATGTAAAATTGTCGCATTTAAAAAATCTAGAAAATCTTGTAGGAAAGACACTAACTTTTGGAGGTATTGTGACCAATGTTCAGTATCGAACCGGAAAAAATGGAAAAGATTGGGCAATGTTTACCTTGGAAGGATATGACGAAAGTCACGATTTTAGAATTTTTGATGAAGAATATTTAAAATTCCGACATTTCTTGGTTAACAATCAGTTTATCTATTTTAAAATCAGTGTAAAAGAGGGTTGGGTTAACAGAGAAACTGGTAAAAAATCGGAGCCTAGAATTACTTTTCAAGACGCTAAATTATTGGCAGATGTCCTACCAACATTTGCAAAAAAGATAGCCATTCAATTGGATATTCACGATGTACAGCAGCATTTAATTCAGAAATTGAATGATATTTTTCATGCCAATAAAGGAGAAAATCAAGTGAGTTTTGAAGTAATGGAAATCGAAAGGGTAAAAATTGCTCCTAAAAGCACACCAGAAGTTGTAGTTCCGAGAACAGAGCTTTTGCTTGAAAATGATACCGATACTGATATGGATGATTTGGATGTTGAAACCGAAATGAATCAGGAAGATATTGTGTCAAATGTTCCTGAAGAAACTGAACAAAATCGTGTGGTTACCCGATTGGCAATGTCTAGCAGAAGATTAAAAATAAAAATTTCAAAAGAATTGTTGGAAGAATTAGAGAAGTTGCAGGTGAATTTTAAGCTCAACTAAATCAATTCTCTCAATCAAAAAATAACTAAAAGTAATACAAGTTACATAGTATAAGTAAAATGTTTCTTTATCTTTGTGCTTCAAATTAGTAAAATAAAAAAAATATGGCATTAGCAATAACAGATGCTACTTTTGACGAAGTAGTGTTAAAATCAGACAAACCAGTAGTAGTAGATTTTTGGGCAGCTTGGTGCGGACCATGTAGAATGGTTGGACCAGTTATTGACGAAATTCATGGAGAATATGAAGGAAAAGCTGTTGTAGGTAAAGTTGACGTAGATGCAAACCAAGAATTTGCAGCAAAATATGGAGTGAGAAACATCCCAACAGTATTGATTTTTCAAAATGGAGAAGTAGTGGGTCGCCAAGTAGGTGTTGCTCCTAAAAAAACATATACAGACGCTATTGATGCGCTACTATAAAAATTAATAATAATTGTTTTTAAGCCCTTTGAAAAGAAATTTTTAAAGGGTTTTTTATTTATAATTTTAAAGTAAAAGTGGTTCCTTGATCTACTTTAGAATCTACAAAAATTTCACAATCTATCGCTTTTGACAAATCGCGAATTAAGTGTAAACCTAAACCAGTTTTAATTCCGATTACTTCTTTGTCGTTGTATAAAGCTTTAAATTGTTCCTTGCTTGCGCCCGAACCGTTGTCTGTAATTGATAAAAATGACTTTCCATTTTCTTGCCAGGCTTTCCAAACAATTTTAGGATTAGTTGTCGTTTTAAAAACGTTTATAGCGTTGCTAGTCAGATTTCTAACAATTGTTTTCAAATAATCTTCATCCGTAAACACTTCGATATTATCTGGATTTAGATATTCAAATTCAATGTTTTGATAATTAGAAAACACTTTTTTTGTGTCATCAAATAATTGATTTATGGATACTTTTTTTGGTTGAGGTTTGAAATTTTCCATTTGACCTTTACTCCATAACAGAATGTCTTCCATAGAAGAAAGTAAGTCTTCTGCACCCGAAATGGTTTTGTTTTGCATCCGGGTTTTGGTTTCATCATCGAGCAATTCGGGATTGTCTTTTTGCAAATGCAGAAAATGAATCAGGTTGGCAACCGGACTTCTCAAATCGTGATTTAAAATACTAAAAAATCGATTTTTGATTTTGTTAGCTTGTTCCAATTCGGTATTTAAAAGTTGAAGTTTTTCGTTTGTTTTTTTACGATTACGGCTTTGATAGAATAATAAAAATCCAATAATTGACAATAATCCAATTCCGAAAATGTAGAACCATTTTTGTTTTTTTTCTTGTTCAATTATCTTCTGATTGAGTTGTATTTCTTTATCCTTTTCACCAATTTTAAAGGAAGATTCGACATTTAAAATTTTGTTTTTGGTATCGATGGAATTTAAAGAATCATACAACACCACACATTCTTTAAAATAGTCATTCGCCTTTTTGTAATCGTTTTTTAACTCATAAACATAACTCAAACATTCTAACGAATACTGCAAATTTTGTCCTTTGTGGTTGATTTTTTTACATTTGACTATCTGGTCTAATAAAATTCCTTCGGCTTTGTTTAGGGCTTCATTTTTAGTCAATCCATTTTCTAACAGCATTTTGGGTTGATCTACTATGGTTCTGTAAAAATTTGCTATCGAAATATTATTGGAAATGGCCAATAAATTATTTGGCTGATAACGATCCCAAATAGCCTTAGATTTTAGATAAAGATCTATTTTTTCCTTGGAGTCTGGTAGCAAATCACCATAATTGGTGTAGGTTATTGCCAACTGCTCTAAATTATTCTCTTTTATTGAAAAATCAATACTTTTTTTTAAGGCTTTAAAACCATTTACAGAATCCTTTTTACTGAAATATACATCACTTCTTTTATTCCATATTTTATCTAACTTGGTGTTGGTCTTTTGAGCAACTTTTTCGGCAAGATTTAAATAATAAAATGATTTCTCAAGATTTTTTTGGCTGTTAAATAAAGTGGCAATGTTGAGTAATAAATCAAGATTTTCTGGAATAACTTTGTAGGCTTTGAAATAATACTCCATTGATTTTTTATGATCACCAATTAAATAATAATTTGCACCAATACTCAAATCACACAAAGCCATAGAAGTAAGTTTTTTTTGTTGATTTTCAGTCGTCAATTTTGAATAAATAGTTCTCGCGATGAGTTGGTATTCAATAGCATTGTAATATTGGCTGTTCTTTTTATAATGCGCACCAATTTCTTTGGCTGTTGCTGCTTGCTGTAGCTCTTTTTGGGTTTTAAAAACAGTCAATAAAGAATCTAAAGTTGTGTCTGAACTATTTTGTGCATGACTAAAAATGGGAAGCGCAATTAGCAACAATAATAAGTTCCTCATAAGCTCAAATTATCTTTATAACTTCTACCAATAGGAATTAAAACTCCATTATTAAGTAAAAGTTCATTAGTCATTTTCTTTTCAATGTATTGTTTTTGTACTGCAAAGCTTCTGTGAGTTCTTATAAATGATTGAAAGTGAGATTCTTTTAAAAGGTTTCCAATACTGGTTAACACACAATGTTTTTTGGTAGACGTTACAATTTTAGTATAATCTTTCAACGCTTCGAGATACAAAATATCGTGGAGTTTTACTTTGGTTTCGGTATGTCCTTCTTTGATATATATCACATCACCGCCAATAGTCGATTCAAACAATTGTGCTTTGTGTTTCAACTCCATATAGTCTTCAATTTTACTCATCGTTTGAGTAAATCGATCAATTTTTATGGGTTTTACAATAAAATCTAAGGTATCTAATTCAAAACTCTCTACAGCATGTTCAGGATGCGCAGTAATGTAAATACAAACCGGAACTTCCATTGCTTTTTTACGAAAATCCAATCCGTTGAGTGACGGCATATCAATATCTAAAAAAAGAATGTCTATTTTTTCTTTTTCTAAAATAGGTAATGCCTCTTCAGCTTTTTCAAAAAAACCAATAATCTTCAAATTGGAAAATCTTTTAGCATAAGAAACAACCGTCAATCGGTCGATTTCGTCGTCATCTATGATTATGCAATGAAAAGGGTTCATTTGGCTAAAAAGTTTCTCAAATATATAAAACTATTTTAAAATGTAAACCTCTATCTATTTAAAATGTCGTTGGTCTATTAGTTGTTTCATAATATGATATTATCGAGAATATTTGCACTAACAAAAAACATATTATGAAAAAAATAGTATTCTTTTTATTGTTTGGCAATTACTTTCTAATGGCGCAACAATCGGTCAATTCATCCGGAGGAAATGCTGCTGCAAGTAATGGAAGCTTTAGTTACTCTGTTGGTCAAATAGATTATGTGTTTTCTAATAGTTCAAATGGTTCCGTTTCACAAGGTGTACAACAAGCGTTTGAAATTTTTACATTAGAAGCTGATTCTTTTCCTACGATTACACTTCAAGCGGTAGTATATCCAAACCCAACGGTAAACAATCTAACCTTGAAAATTGATAATTACCCTACAGAAAATCTATCAATACAACTATATGATGTGTTAGGAAAAGTTGTTTTCCAACAAAAAATCATGCAAAATGAGACCTCAATAATGATGGAAAAATTACAAGCAACCAATTATTTCTTAACCGTTTCAGACAATGATAAAGCAATAAAAACATTTAAAATTATTAAAATATAATGATATGAAAACAATCTCAAAACTCAGTATTCTTTGCTCTTTCTTCTTTTTTCTAAATGCAAATGCACAAGCTCCAAACAAGTTTAGTTTTCAGGCAGTTGTTCGAAATGCTTCTAATAATTTAATTACTAATCAATCTGTAGGAGTAAAAATCTCATTAATTTCTGTGGTTATGGGAACAGAAAATGCAGAGTTTGTAGAAACTCATACGGTTACAACTAATGTTAACGGACTTGTTTCATTACAAATTGGAAATGGAACTACACTTTCAGGTGATTTTTCTACAGCAATGAGTTCTAATGCTCAAAGCAAAAAAATCAAATGTGAGATTGATCCAACAGGCGGAACTAATTATACTATCATTTCTAATGAACAGTTGTTGAGCGTTCCTTATGCTTTATTTGCCAATACTGCAGGAAGCACCACAAGTACTAATGCTTGGGGATTATCTGGTAATACAGGGACTACTGATGCCAATTTTATTGGAACTACAGATGATAAAGATTTACAATTTAAAATTAACAACGAAAGAGCGGGATTAATTGAAACGAATGACTTAAATTATGCAAATACTACTAAAAATGCAAACACTGCTTTTGGTTATCATTCATTATATTTCAATACCATAGGAAATTCCAATGTTGCCAATGGTTCTGGTGCTTTATATTCCAATACTACAGGAAGTGATAATGTAGCCAATGGAGCCCAATCTTTATTTTCTAATACTTCAGGATATTACAATGTGGCCAATGGTTATCAATCCTTATATTCTAATACAACAGGAAGTTACAATACAGTAAATGGTACCTATGCTTTATCAGGTAATACTTCAGGAGGTTATAATGTAGCCAATGGTTCTAAAGCGTTATATAATAATACATTGGGAAATAATAATGTAGCCAATGGTTACCAAGCTTTATTTTCTAACACAATAGGAACTAATAATACAGCCAATGGTATTGGAGCATCATATTCCAATACTACTGGAGGTTCTAATGTAGCCAGTGGTTCTTATGCTCTCTATCAAAATAGTACAGGAAATAATAATGTCGCCAATGGTTATCAATCTTTATATAATAGCACTACAGCAGATAAAAACACTGCAGTTGGTGATGGTGCCCTTTATAACATTACTACAGGCAGCAATAATACTGCATTAGGATATAATGCAGGTTTTGGATTAAATGGTAACCGTTTTAATACTACCTGTATTGGTTACTCCACAGGTTGGGCTTCAACAGGAGACAACAATGTAAACATAGGTAATTTTTCGGTTACATCTATTGGTGGACAAGTAGCTTGGAGTACTTATTCTGACAAAAGAATAAAAAATAACATTCAAGAAAACGTGCCAGGCTTGGCATTTATAAGCAAACTAAAACCAGTTACTTATCATTTAGACATTCATAAACAATACGAATTAGCAATGAAAGGTAAAAAAGACGATTCTGCCGATTATCCTGATAAATATGACATAGAAAAAATAACCCAATCCGGTTTCTTGGCTCAAGATGTAGAGGCTGCTGCAAAAAGCATTGGCTACGACTTTAGCGGTGTTGATAAACCAAAAGATGAGCAAGATTTATACAAATTGCGTTATTCAGAATTTGTAGTGCCGATGGTAAAAGCCATACAAGAACAGCAAGCACAAATAGAAGCATTGAAAAAAGAAAATGCCGAAATAAAAGCTCTTTTGGAAAGATTGACAAAAAAATTATGAAAACCAACAATCCAAAAAGTATTGGTTTCATAATGATAATCGTCGGATTAGTCGTGCTCTACTTTTGGGGAAGTACTTTTTATAAAACGATAAGTTATCCAATTTTAGGTACGGTTGCCGAAGCAAAAGTAATTGGCTTTAAAGTGAGTTCTAATGGCGCAAGAATGGTTAAAAACAATAACTCACTATCGGGAAGAAGTCCTTATTTTGAATTTAAGACAACTTCCAATAGAAGTGTAAAAAGTTACAGCCAAATGCCTCAACTTATTAGGTTATCTAATTATGAAATGGATGAGAAAATTAAAGTTGCTTATCCTTCAGGACAACCTCAAAAAGCAATAATTATTTCTTGGAAAGAACTTCCTGGATTGTTGCTGATGATTGGTTTTGCAGTATTGATGCTAGTTGTTGGCAAAAGTTATTTATTCAAAAAATAAGTCATCTGTCTATTTAAAATGCTGTTGGTCTAATCACAGTTTTAACAATAAAACTATCAAAATACCTTTACCTCAATAAAATTAAAAATACTATAAAAAATGAAAAAAACATTCAAAAAAATCGCCTCAATTTCTTTACTAGCAATAGTGATGTTAACGTCTTGTTCAAAAGATGATGACCCAAATCCTGTTACCTATCAAGAGGAAAATCCAATTCCAACATTTTTACAAATTTCAGGATTTAATTTTAGCAGATCTACTGTTGCAAGCGGTGATTCAGAAGTTGGTTTTGGTTTTACATCAAAAGTAACTGGAAAAATTAACAGTTTGATAGCAAAATTACACGTTGCAAATCCAAATTTAAAAGTTACAATTTGGGACAAAGATTTAGGAACTGCAATTGCAACCAACTATTTGAATGTTGCTACTGCAAATACCGATGCTACGATGTCAATTACTCCAGTTGTTTTACAAAAAAACAAAGAATATGTAATTACTATGAAAACTTCCTATTATTTTCAATACCAAAAGCAAAGTGTAGCCAATCAAACTTATCCTGTAGATTCTGGAAATATTAGTATTACAGGCTGTTATGGTGGTAATCCAAATCAAATGCCAGGAATAAATCCTTCAAATTATTTTTTAGGAGATATTAGTTTTGTTTTCCAGCAAACGGAGTAAATAAATAAAAATGCGATACCTATTTTCAATACTTGTCTGTATAGTTATTTATTCTTGCAACACACCTTATTATGTGAATGTGAATAATATGGGCGGACAACCTGCAACGATGCAATTAAAAAACGGACAAACGTTAAACGGCAAAATTCAAGTGCAGAGTTTTGATAATTACAGTACAATACGATACGTTGCTTTTGCCAACGGAACAAGTAAAGACTATCAAAACTACGATTTGAATGAAATTGACAATCTGTATTTTAATGGCAGCACATTTTATGTGAAAATGCTAAAAGATAACGAATTATGGGGTGGAAATGCACTCCGATTTGTAAAAGAATTATCGGCAAATTCTAAAGATTTGAAACTTTTTGAAAACGAAATTGTAACCAAAGCGACTGATGGAAAAGAAGTAACAGAACGACAACTGTTTGTGCAATTACCACAAAATACAACAGAAATCTATAACGCACAAGGCAGTAAGTTCATTCCAAATTTTGACGAAAAAGTGAGTGCCTATTTGCAAAATTGTAGTGCACTTGCTCAAAAAATAAAAGATAAAAACAAAGACTTTTTCTATGCTTTTGTAAACCAAGGCGAAACCAAAAGGAAGCAAATTTGGATGAACATCTTAAACGAATACAACAATTGTAAAAATAAAAACTACTAATATGAAAACACTAGCAAAAACAAGTTTCTTAATCTTTGTGCTTACAAGTTTTTTAAGTTATGCTCAAATTAGACCAAGTCGCATTGGAACTTCTAACAATCAAAATCCGATTGAAGTTCAAATGCAACAAAAAGCCAAACAATTCAATCTTGGCGCTGTTCATTCTGAAAGTGCGTCGATGCGACCAACCGCCGGCGCAGGTGGTTATTTTTTAAGATTTGAAAACGGATGGACGTATTATAATCCAACTACCAAACAAGTGTATGCCATTTTTGGTGACATTATGAAAAAATGGGGTGAATTAGGCTATGAAACTGGTGAATTGGGTTTTCCAACATCGGACGAAAAAGATGCCGATAAACAAGGTTGGAAACGAATGAATACTTTCGATAAAGGAACTATTTATTGGAATGATGGAAAACTTGAAGTGGTAAAAGGAAGCAATCGCATTTCAGCAATTTCGAATATTCCAAATCAAGCGACTACTTCTGTGAAAACAATTGACTTATCAAAACTTTTGCAAAAAGACATCACTATAAATCGTATTACAGCTGGTACCAAATTAAATAAAACCTATGGTGCCACTAACAAAAAGCCTGTAGTAGAAAATAATGAGGATCAAAATTGTACAACAACCTACAAAAGTTTAACCGTAAATGACATTCAACAAGATGTACTTTCAAAGAGTGCCATTGGAAATGTTATTTTGGGTGGCGCTTATAATTTATCTGATTTTTCACAAACTGGTAAAATGAACATTTATGAAGGTAATGGTGTAAATCCAATCAAGATAATGCTTGCTTCTGCTCGACTGAAAGAAGGAACAAATACCATTGAAGTCCCAAATGTTTCAGCGGTTAACCTTAAAAGTAGTTTAGAAAATATCTTAGAAAGAGAATCAAACGGAAAACCAACTCAAAATTTTGTAAAAACTTCTACAGAAATTTTCTCGTCCAAAGATTTAAAATTAAGTATTGGTTTAAATATAACTGGATTAGGATTTAATGTTGACGATTCCTTTAAGTACGATTACAACCGAAAATCACAGAAATATTTAATTGATTATAAAAATGAAGCTTTCACCGCTGAGGCTTATCCATCAACAAAATATTTTAAAGACGAAGCATTAAATGCGAATAAAGAGATTGTTTATGTTGATAAAATCACATATGGTCAACGCATTTTAATTTCTTATGAATTGGAAGAAAAATCTACAGAAATTGATAACCAACTAGCGGTGAAATATGCCGGCCAAACTGCAGAATTTGATTCTAATTTGAAAGAGAAATACAAAAGCGTAGTTTTTAAAATTCTTGCCTATGGAACAAACAGCGACGCCACTGCATTTGAAGTCAAAGGATTGGAAAATTTGCAAACAGCAATGAATGATTTTTTCAAAAAAGCAGTTGCCACTGAAAATAGACCTGGCGCATTTGGTGCACCAATTAGTTATTCCTTAAAATTTCTTGACGGAACTGTTGCTGTCGCAAATGCCAAAATTGAATCTATTCCAATAAGAGATTGCGTAGCCAATGAAAACCGACCTTATGTAGTGCAACTAAATCTTAATCAAATTGTAGGAAAAGGTGACGCTCAAATGTATGGTTGGGTTGCCGTAAAATGTTATAACTACAACAACGAACTGATTGGTGAAATTAATAATAAAAACGAAAAACTATGGAATGTGGATAGAACTGGTAATAACACCAATTTTGTTTACAACAATAACGAAACACAACGTAGTTTCAAAATCGGCAAAAACGACATTGTTAATGGCGCTTATTTCAAGCTTATTTATTGTCCAAGAGAATACGATTCTACTAGTGGAGACGATTTTTTCAAACTTGAAAATACCGACGAATCCATAAAGTATGATGGTGGAGATTACAGAGTGAAAAAAATAACACTCAACGATTATTTCAGTCAGCCACAAAATTTGAAAACAGACGGATTTGATTTTTCTAATCAATGCAGTGACTCTGGCGACTACGCTATTTTTAATTACAACATACGATTCAAATAATGAAAAAAATAGTGGTTCTTCTTTGTATTTTAGTTTGCACTTTGAGTTATTGTCAAAAAAAGCAAATTTGGAATAACACATTTGTTTATGGCGTGCAACTTCCTAAAAAATTAGACAGTTTTTCGGGAGTTAGCATTCTATTAAAATATAAAGGAGAACCATTACTTTCTAAATCAAAATACATTGGTGGAAAGAAACTGAAAATAGCAACCGAATTTTATTACAATGCACAAAAGTCTAATCAAATTGGAACTGTAAAATTACCATTTCAATTGCTAGAAAACAGTTATTACTGGCTTTTAGATGGTGATATGGTTATAGAGATGGCAGCTTTTCCGGAACGATTCAAAATAGATGTAGTTACAGCAAATCCTGAAACTTCCGAGTATTTTCAATTGCCCGAAACATTTGATTTGATTTCTGATAATGCATTGAATATTGCTTATTTAGCATCGCTTTCTAAACAAAAAAGAGAACAACTTTTGAAAGAAAAAAATTGGACATTATCTGTTGCTACAAAAGAAAAAGCAAAAAGTGAAGTTGAAAAAGACACTATTTTAACCTATTCGCTTCGTGGTAAAATCCCAAAAGGAATTCAAAAAGTGGTGTCCGATATTAATTTCCAAGATAAAAGTGTACAAGAATTTAGCGTAGAAAATTGTTATGTAATTGATGGTACACTTTTAATTCCAACAAAATCGAATAGCAAAATTATAAGCTCAAAACCTGATGAATGTTATGAGAATTATACAACCATTGATGGAAGAGTTTGCTCCGCAAGAGGTTGTATTACAGGAAACGGAAGCGGTTTGTGTGCCAAAATAAAAACATCAAAAACAAAATACAGCTTAAATTTAATAATCGAACCTTGACAATTATGAAAAACATAAACACCTTTTTACTTATTTCATTTTTCTTACTCAACCAATTCATTTGGGCGCAAATAAGACAATACGATAAGCTTCCTGCGAAAGAAAAAAATGTAGTTTCAAGCAATAATTCTGATCTAAAAATTCAAGAAAGTTTGACTGTTTTAGTACATTTTCCAAAAACGGTTTTTTCACAAGAACAAATTAACCAACTTCTTGATGCTAACAATCATTTGCTAGAAATCAGTGCGCAAAGCATCATTCAAAAAAAAGATTGTAATGAAGGTGCTATCAAAAATAAAAGTCTTTCAGACTGTTGGGTAAAAACTGGCGGTTCAAATCCAATTAGCGTTTTGGCGCAAAATTATAGTATTCTAAATGACAGCAATACTGAGTATTTTACAATTCAAGCAACTGTTACCTATCCCAATTTGGCTCCTAAAACAGCATTGATTTCAGTATTTCTTGAAGGTCAATTTCTTCAAAGCATAAAATCAGGAACTTGGGATATTACTTGCAGAACGATGTGCGATTTTCAAATTCCGATGAACCGCTGGAGTGAATTTGTATTTCAACCCAATGCGGGTTCAAGAGGTTTTGCATTAAGAGGCATTGTAGGTAAAAGCAGCATTTGTTCGTTACCAAAGAAAACCGATACCGTAACATTTTGGATCAATAAAAATTAAAAAAAACTTACATTATGAAAAAACTATTTTTACTCTTAGCACTTTTATGTTCTTTACTACAATTCGCTCAAACTTCTGGAAATGCGAAAGTCGATGAAATGATTAAGCGACTAAAAGAACAACAAAACACTAATGCATCGATAAGTTTTACTTTCAATAAGAAAACCTACAAAGACAAAGCTACTTTTATAGAAACAGCTAAAAAGTCTTTTGCCATTGGCTCGAGCCTAACAGCAGACGATACTCCTGAAACAATGATTAATTTGATTGTTGACAAAAAGAAATCAGGAACTTATACTATCGCGAGTGGTAGCCAAAATAGTTCGGTTGTAACAATTAACGGAAAGTATTATCAATTTGCAGGAACAGTAAATCTGGTTGTAAAAGGCAAAAAAGTTTCAGGTACATTTACTGGAGTATTGTATGAAATTGAAAAAGGAAAATCCAAACCTGATGTAAAATCAAGCGGTAAAGTTTCAGGAAGTTTCACCGAATAAAGTAAATAGATTATGAAAAAAATAATAATTGCACTACTCTTACTTATTACCTCAATTTCGTTTGGGCAAAAAAAATGGTTCACAACCTATCAAGATTCTATAGCCTTGGTTAAGGATGCAAATAAGATCACAAAGAAATTCACGAAGGATTTAAAAAAAATAGATCCTGCTTTTAAATTTGACATCAAAACCGTTCTTAACACCACACCTTATTTGATATTTTTCTACAAAGATGCGGCCAATATTCCGCTGTGGGAACAAGTAATTCCGGAGCAAAAACAGTTCTTTTATCAGCTTGCTGGAAATGAAACGGAAGGCAAAAAAATATTCGGATTTTTTTTTAACGGATTTTATTTACCTCACGAGTTAGGACATGCTTTTGAATACATTCTTCACGGTGAAATTAAAAATTCTTATGAGAGCGAATACCAAGCCAATACTATTGGGCTTTTATGGTGGAAAAAACAACACCGCGATGCCGAATTAAAACAATGTTATGAGTATGCCAAAAAAATGTGGGCACAACTTCCTAATCCTGTTCCTGAAGGAAGTACGGTAGAAGAGTATTTTGCTCAAAATTATGAGCAAGCCACCAAAGACCCTTTTATATATGGCTATTTACAATTCAAGCAATTCATAGATATTTATGAAAATAAAAACCTGCCTGATTTTGATACTTTCATAAAAGAGGAATTAAAAAAGAAATAAATGAAAATGAAAAAGTTAGCTCTTATTTTGTTTGCATTTGCTTTTACTTCGCTCAAGGCACAAGTGGGTATTAATACGACCGACCCAAAGGCGCAACTCGAAATTAAAGCAACCAATCAGGCTGCTCCTGATGCTACCGATGGAATTTTAATTCCCAAGGTAGATACTTTTCCAGCAGTAAACCCAACTGTTGACCAAGATGGCATGATGGTTTATTTAACCACTAATATGGGTGTCAACTTAAAAGGGTTTTATTATTGGGACAACGCCAATTCGATTTGGAAAAGTATCTCGGGCGATAAAGGTTGGAGTTTAACAGGAAATGCAGGAACCAATGTAGCTACTAATTTTATTGGAACTACAGATAATATGGGGTTAAAATTTAAAGTGAATAATCTACAAGCTGGATATATTGACCCAATTTTGTACAATACTTCGTTTGGAATGAAATCGGCAAATAACATTACCTCAGGAAATAATAATAGTGCATTTGGTCATCAAAGTTTGTTTAGTAATAGCATAGGTTACTATAATTCAGCATTGGGTTGGCAATCACTTTATAGTAACATTGATGGAAATGATAATAGTTCTTTTGGTGCTCTATCATTAGCTTTTAATAGTTCCGGAAGTCGAAATAGTGCTTTTGGGGTTGCTTCTTTAAACCATAATACAACAGGAAATGATAATGTAGCATTGGGATATTATAGCATGGTTAGTAATACAACAGGTAATAATAATGTGGCTATTGGTAGAAATAGTCTAACATCAAATATCTCTGGTGAAGATAATGTGGCAACTGGTTATAATTCTCTTTATTCCAATACAACAGGTAGCTATAATGTAGCTAATGGTTATAACGCATTACAAAACAATACAACAGGTAATACTAATGTAGCAATTGGTTTTCAAAGTTTATATTCCAATATAGGTGGAGATTATAATGTTGCCGTTGGTTCTGGTGCTTTAATGAATAATAATGTTTCTAATAATGTTGCTGTTGGGAAAGATGCATTGTATAGTAATACCTATGGTACATTAAATTCAGCCTTTGGGAAAGATGCTTTATATTCAAATACAACAGGTTATAGAAATTCCGCTTTTGGTTTTGGTAGCTTGTACAAAAATTCCACTGGGCTTTTTAATGATGCTTTTGGAGATTTTAGTTTAAATAATAACACTATAGGTTATGCAAATTCTGCTTTTGGTTCAGGTAGTTTGTATCAAAATATAGAAGGAAATAATAATGCAGCTTTTGGGTATGAAAGTTTATGGAATTCAAAAATTGGTTCCGCAAATAATGCCTTTGGTTCTAGAGCACTTTTTAAAATAAGTTCTGGGACTGGAAATGGAGGCTATGGTCAAGAAGCTAATCCAACTACTACAACAGGTTGGAACAACATTGGAATTGGTTTTCATTCTTTAGGTAATTTGGATGGTATTGGAAATCGTATTTTCGGAAACGAAATCGGTTACGACAACATCGGTCTAGGTTTATCCGCTGGAGATAGAACAGGAAATAACATCAACGGCTGTCTTTTTTTAGGTGCTTTTGCTAATGTAACATTTGACGATACTAATTTAACCAACGCCACGGCAATAGGCAGATACGCTACTGTAAATCAAAACAACACCATTGTATTAGGAGCAATTAACGGTATAAATAATGCCCCAGCAAGTACGAGAGTTGGAATTGGTACTTATACACCAAGTTGCCCATTAAATGTTGTGGGATCTAGTACACAATTCGGAAGTTGGGCTTTTTATGCGCGTAGCGGTAGCAGTACTACAACAGGCTATGCAGGTGGTACTTCGGGTAATTTTTCCATCATTGCTTCCGATAGAATTCAAGCCACCGAATTCAATGCCGTTTCGGATGCCCGAATTAAAAATATCCAAAGCAGAATGGATTCTAAAAACGCTTTAGAAAAAATAAATCAATTGCAGGTTACCAATTATACCTACAAAGATTGGGTGCAAAAAGGAACTGCCATCAAAACGGGTTTTATTGCTCAAGAGGTGGAACAAATTATTCCATCGGCAGTCAATCAAGCGACCAACTTCATTCCAAATATTATGCAAGTGCCTCATGCTTTTTGTGTGGATACTTTGAAAAACACCATGAATGTTAATTTGGCAAAACCAATTCAAATTAAAAAAGGTGACAAAATAAGATTGTACAACAAATCGACACCTATAGAAGCTGAAGTAATTCTAATTGATGATTACAATTTTGAAATCATCATTCCAACCCATTTAAAAACCGATGATTTGTTTGTTTACGGTACCGAAGTGTCTGATTTTCGTTCTGTAGATTACGATCAAATTCACACGCTTTCGGTAGCAGCAATTCAAGAATTAAGTAAAGAAAATACTATTTTACAAGAGAGAATAAAGCTTTTAGAACAGCAAAACAATACCAATGAGCAACGACTGCAAAAGGTCGAAACGGCACTAAATAACATTTCATTAAAGTCTAATTAATGTTAATTTTTACATTTTAATCTTTTAATGAATTTTGTTGTGGTTTGAAAAAACAATTAGCATCCGAAAAAAATAAAATGAACAAATTGAGAAACGATAAAAAATAATAGAAAAAGAGTTAAGTAAATAGTTTTTATGAAAGAATTGGTCTAACGAAAGTTAGGCCTTTTTTATTTGTTAAAATAATTTCCAAATCGATTCATTTTCAAATTTTCAAATTATCTTTGACTCGAGCCTCAAGGCAAAAAGACGAAGTAATTATGAAGATAGAAGAACAAAAAGAACTCATTTCGGGCTTTAAACATCTCGAACTTTTAGCCAATCAAGTGGTGGAAGGTTTTATTTCGGGTATGCACAAATCGCCTTTTCATGGATTTTCTGCCGAATTTGCCGAGCATAAAACCTATAATTCTGGCGAAAGTACTAAACATATCGATTGGAAATTATTTGCTAAAACCGATCGACTTTACACGAAACGTTTTGAAGAAGAAACGAATCTTCGTTGTCACTTAATAATCGACAATTCGTCTTCTATGCATTATCCTAAATTAGAGGCAAATCAGCCGTTTTACGAAAGCAAAATAGGATTTTCGGTGTTAGCTTCCGCAGTATTGATGAATTTGCTTAAAAAACAACGTGATGCCGTTGGATTAAGTGTTTATTCGGATAATTACGAATATTATGCACCAGAAAAGGGTAGTGATCGTCATCACAGAATGTTGTTGAATAAATTAGAAAATTTATTAGAATCGCCTAAAGTTTCTAAACCCACAGAAACCATCACTTTTTTACATCAAATAGCAGAGAAAATGCACCGTCGTTCGATGATAATTATCTTTACAGACATGTTTCAGAACGATAACCAAGAAGCACTTTTTAATGCATTACAACATCTCAAACACAACAAACACAAAGTGGTTTTGTTCCATGTAATAGATGAAAAGAGAGAATTAAGTTTCGATTTTGACAACACTCCACGTAAGTTCATCGATGTCGAGTCGGGTGAAATTATCAATCTATTTGCTGAAAATGTAAAAGAAGAATATGAAAATAACATTAAAAAGTATTTCAAAAGTCTCTCTTTAACGTGTGCGCAAAATAAAATTAAGTATGTTCCAGTCAATGTGGGAGCTAATTTTGAAAAAATAATGACCACATATTTAGCTGAAAAACAAATGTTTGGTTAGTATAGATGAAAATATCTAAAAAAAATAAGAAAAAATGTTTGCAAGTATCAAAAACGTGTGTATATTTGCAACCGCAATAAAGCGATGGTTTGGTAGTTCAGTTGGTTAGAATACATGCCTGTCACGCATGGGGTCGCGGGTTCGAGTCCCGTCCAGACCGCTAAATTGGGAAAAAAACAAAAGCACTTTGGTAACAAAGTGCTTTTTTGCCCAAAATAGTATATGAAATGCAATTACTGAAGTTATATTAATTCAGTAAATCATTCAAAATTAGTTGTGTTGTTTCGTCAAGCCTTGTAAACTTGACAAAATGGTTTAGTAGTTAGACCAATGAAAAGCTTTCCACTTTTGTGGATGGCTTTTTTGCTTTTATAAAGTTTCATCTTTTTTTACTATTTTTGAATCCATCATGAAAAAAGTCATTCAAATAGTAGCTTTTGCATTTTTAATTTTTTGTTTTGAGAGTAATCCTGCTTTCGGACAAGAAAAAGTTTCCAATGATCTCGATGGGCCATTAAAAGAATCAATCTATAAAAAATACAAAAGAGAAGTTCAGGCTTTTGATAAAAAGGCTTTTGATGCCCTATTTTTTGAGTTTTTTCAAAAGCAAAACGATGAAAAAATAATATTGTCTAAAGAAGAGTATTATGCTTATACCATCAAAATAGCCATCTATTCTGAGAAGTTAGGCCTGCTCTACAAAGATCAAAAAGAAGAAGCACAGCGAACCAAACAAGAATGGTTTAGTAAAAGTTATTCCGACTATTTAAAATCCAAACACTAACACTTTGAAAAAGTTTTCTGTACTATTTTTAATCTTGTTTTTACAATCTTGTCAATATTTTGAGAAGCAAGTACCTTCTGAAAAAGAATTGCTGGAAAAACAAATCAAAGAAATCAATTGGAAAGAAGTTGATGAATATCCGTCTATAATAGATTGTCAAGCGATTAATGATGCTGCACAACGAAAACAATGTTTCTTTGAATTTTTATCGGCAACAATTCAGCAGAAATTGAGTGTGGATACGTTAAAAATATTATTTCCAAAACTCGATACCATAGAAGTTAAAGTTACTGTGAATACTGATGCTACAATGCAATTTGAACCACAATTTCCTAAAGATACTGTTGCCTACGACACCATCAAAATAGACAGTATTTTAAAATTAAAATTAGTCGATTTCCCAAAAGTAAATCCAGCCATCAAACGTGGTATTCCGGTTAAAACGCAATTCATTTTACCCGTAATTATTAAAACTGGGAAATAGTTATTTAGAAAATAGTCTGTCTTTCCAAGTAAAATTTCCAAACAGCGAATACAATCCTACTAAGCTCGAAAAAATAGGATAAATGATGCTACTTGCCATTGGAAGTATGAATTTTCTCTTTCTCAAATAGGCATTTGATTTATAGAGCAAAATGTAATCTACTGCATATTTTACCAAAAAAGCACCTAGTAGAAGCTGACCATTAAGACGATCAGTCATCCAAAAAATAAAACCAACAACCAAACACAAGTTCATTAACAAAACCGCTACAGCCAAAAGTTTGGCATAAGTGTTTTTATAACTCGTTGTTTTGCTTGCCCAACGAACACGCTGCATGAATAACTGGAACAAATCGTTTTCGGGTTTTGTTTTTACAATAAAATCGGCGTTTCGTAAATACGCTATTTTCTCAGGATTTTTTTGAACTGCTTTTTGCAATAAAAATACATCATCTCCACTAGCTTGTTCGTTGATGCCACCAAAACCATCCAATTCGCTGAAGAATTTTTTGGTGTAAGCAAAATTAGCGCCATTGCACATAAACGGTTTTCCAATGCCAAAACTGCCTATGGTTGTTCCTTGCAAACTCAATAAATCCAATTGTTGGAAGTGATGGAACCAGTTGTTTTTGGTTTTATAAACTACAGCGCCAACTACCATTTCAGCAGCATTTTTTTGAATAAAATTATCCAAAGTCAAGAGCCAGTTTTTATGTACTGTACAATCGGCATCGGTAGTGATAATCCATTCGTTTTTTACAATCGGAATAGCTCGGGTAATGGCGTCTTTTTTAGGAGAATTGGATAAGCGTAAATTTTCTAAAAGTGTCGAATGAATCAATCCGTTTTCCATGCGCCACTTGATATACACGCGTTCTGAAGCATCTTCCGAAAAATCGTCAATCATAATAATTTCAAACAATTCTGCAGGATAATTTAGATTTGAAATCGATTGCAATAGTTTGCCTAAATTCTTTTCTTCGTTTCTAAACGGAACTACAATTGAGAAGGTTGTTTTGGGTTTTTCGTTGGTTCTTTCAAACGATTTTACTTTGTGAAAACCACTAATGAGTTGTAAAATGAATACAACATAAATACTTAAGCAAATAAAAAGCACGATTTCGATCATAAATATTTTAACTCAGATTACACAAATTTACACAGATAAATGATACATCCTATAAATTAATTTTATGCGGTAGTTTCTTTAGGAGCAATCTTAAAAATCAGCACAAAATAACTTCCAATAATGACAGGCAATACTATGTTTAAAAACCACATTAGTGAAGTTACAAAAACCACAACCCACTCGTTAACGCCCAATAATCCGAAGAAATAGACAGCCAAACTGCCTTTTAAAGCAAAATCTAAAAACTGGAAACTCGGAATAACCGAAGCTAAAAAATAAACGGTTGTGATGGTTGCCATTAGCGTAGTATACGATAAATCGACATCAAAAGCCAAAAACAAAAAGTAATATTGATGAGAAAACACCAAATAGCGACACATTCCCAAAAGGAAGTTTTTGCGGTGAATGTTTTTTGGAATTTCGTTGATTCGTTGTATCAAGTTTTCAATAGAATAGCCTTTAATAGCGATGGTTTTGGTGAAGTACGAAATGAATAGAAATATCACTGTAAACACCAAAATGCCCAAACTCCAAAGCCAATAACCCAAAAGAAGCATGCCTAACAATCCGAAAAAGCCTGTGGCAACAATCTGAATTCCGTTGCAAATCAAATTGAGAAAGATGATTTTTTTAGTTTCTTTTTTTTCAAAATATAAAGCTTTTCCAGCATATTCTCCCACACCAACTGGAGTAAAAACACCCAACGTTAAGGCGGCAAGTACTTGTTTAGTAGCTTCGTAAACCGATATTTTTCGCACCACTTGAGCCAAATTTTGCCATTTTAAAATTTCCAAATAGCGGTTTAAAAAACTTAAGAACACAATAAATGAAATGCCAGCAAACGATTGGTTTTTATAGTATAATACTAAAAAACGTTCCCAATCCAACTTATCGTTATGCGCTAATTGGTCGTAGATAAAATAAAAAGCAGCAATAACAATAAAAAGTTTGATTATAAAAACGCCGAATTGTTTAGCTTTGTGAGAAATTGAAATCATTGTTGCAAAGAAACAAACTTTAAACATGTAATCCTTGAACTTTTAAACTATTTCATTGGCAAACGAACGCATCATATTAGGAATTGACCCTGGTACCACCATTATGGGTTTTGGTTTGATAAAAGTCATTAATAAAAAGATGGAATTTCTTCAGTTAAACGAATTGATTCTGTCTAAATACGACGATCATTATACCAAATTGAAAATCATTTTTGAACGTACCATCGAGTTGATTGAAACCCATCATCCAGATGAAATTGCCATTGAAGCACCTTTTTTTGGAAAGAACGTACAGTCGATGTTGAAGTTAGGAAGAGCACAAGGTGTGGCGATGGCGGCAGGTTTGTCGCGTCAAATTCCGATTACCGAGTACGAACCCAAAAAGATAAAAATGGCGATAACCGGTAACGGAAATGCTAGCAAAGAGCAGGTAGCCAAAATGTTGCAACAACTTCTCGGATTGAAAACATTACCCAAAAATCTCGATTCTACCGATGGATTGGCCGCAGCGGTTTGTCATTTTTTCAATACTGGAAAAGTAATTGGTGAAAAGAGTTATAGTGGTTGGGATGCTTTCGTGAAACAAAATGAAGAACGAGTGAAGAAATAATGAGCGGTATCTACATCCACATCCCATTTTGCAAACAAGCATGTCATTATTGCGACTTTCATTTTTCGACTTCTTTGAAGAAAAAAGAGGCGATGGTTTTGGCATTGGCTAAAGAAATCGAATTGCGAAAAAGTGAGTTTCAGAATGAAATTGTAGAGACGATTTATTTTGGTGGTGGAACGCCAAGCATCTTAGAAATTTCCGATTTGAAATTGTTAATTGATGCGGTTTATGCAAATTACAAAGTGGTAGAAAATCCAGAAATCACCGTTGAAGCGAATCCAGATGATTTAATTTCAAATGTGTTGTCATCCCGAGCGCAGTCGAGGGATTTTTATGAAGAATATCGTTCCATGGGAATCAATCGACTTTCTATCGGTATTCAGTCGTTTTTTGAAGACGATTTAAAACTGATGAATCGCGCACATAATTCGTCGGAAGCCAAAGAATGTTTACAACTCGCAACACACTATTTTGATAATATTTCGATTGATTTAATTTACGGAATTCCAGGCATGAGTAACGAAAAGTGGCAGCAAAATATCGAAACCGCGTTGTCGTGTAATATTCCGCATATTTCCAGTTATGCCTTAACGGTCGAACCTAAAACGGCTTTGCATTCGTTCATCCAAAAAGGAATTATTCCGCAACTCGATGATGAAGTGGCTCAAGAGCATTTTCAAATTTTGGTTGATACTTTAACCGAACACGATTTTATTCATTATGAATTGTCCAATTTTGCCAAGGAAAACTATTTTTCTAAAAACAATTCGAGTTATTGGTTGGGCAAAAACTATATTGGAATTGGTCCTTCGGCACATAGTTATGATGGTGAAAAGCGCGGTTGGAACGTTTCTAATAATGCCTTGTACTTGAAAGCACTCGAGGAAAACAAATTGCCAATAGAAACGGAAACATTGTCTAAAACCGACAGGTATAACGAGTATGTAATGACTGGTTTACGAACGATTTGGGGGATTTCTTTAGAAAGAATTGAAGTAGAATTTGGGAAAAACTACTTGGATTATCTAAATCAACAATCGGCTAAATACATTGAAGATCATTTGTTATTTGTAGATGACAACATTTTAAGAACTACCCAAAAAGGAAAGTTTTTGAGCGACGGAATTGCAAGTGATTTGTTTTTATTAAATTTGGAATGAGTTTAACCGCAAAGCACGCAGCGATTTTTGCAAAGCACGCAAGGTTTTATTCAAATTAAGAAAGTATATGCCACAAAAGATTGAGTTATGTCAGAAAATGAATTGTCAAAAATTGTTTTTGATTGCGCTTTAAAAGTGCATCAAAGTTTAGGGCCAGGATTATTAGAAAGTGCATATGAAGAGTGTTTGTTTTATGAATTGAAGAAATCGAATCTTGATGTTCAAAAACAGAAAGCATTACCATTAGTTTACGAAGAAGTTAAGTTAGATGTTGGGTATAGAATTGACATCATTGTTGAAAATAAATTAATTATTGAGATAAAATCTGTTGAAGCATTAAATGAGGTTCATTTTGCACAACTTTTAACCTATTTAAAATTAACCGATTGTAAACTAGGATTATTAATAAATTTTAATGTAGCTTTAATTAAAAATGGAATCAAACGAATAGTAAATAATCTTTAATTATTCTAGCGAACTTAGCGTAACCCTTTGCGCTCTTTGCGGTTAAGTATATGAAAGCAACAATAAATAACATCCAAATCGACTTATCAAAACCCATTGATATTTCCATTCCGTTATCCAATACCGATGCCAATCCGATTGCGTGGTATATTGAAAAACCTGAAATTGAACCAGTGGTTTTTGGTGATTGGGTTGGAAAAGTATCCGAAGGAAGCTCGACTAATTTCAATAATATTTTCTTCAATCCGCACGGACACGGAACACACACCGAATGTTTGGGACACATCACACGCGAATTTTACTCCATCAATCAATGTTTGAAGCAGTTTTTCTTTACCGCCGAATTGATTTCGGTTGCACCTGAAAATATAAATGGCGATTCGGTAATTACGTTACAAGGCATCTCAACTGCGCTCGATGTGACAAAACGCGAAAATTTAGAGGCTATTATTATTCGAACATTACCAAATTTAGAATCGAAAAAGCATAAAAACTATTCGAATACCAATCCGCCTTATTTGGCTGAAGAAGCTGCTACATTTATTCGAGAAATTGGCATTCAGCATCTGTTAATTGATTTGCCAAGCGTAGATCGAGAGGAAGATGAAGGAAAATTGTTGGCGCACAAAGCATTTTGGAATGTGAAAAATGTTAATACCTTGGATGCTGATGCTCGATTGCATTGCACGATTACCGAAATGATTTATGTAGACGATACCATTTCAGACGGAAGTTATATTTTAAATTTACAAATCGCTTCGTTCGAAAATGATGCATCGCCATCTAAGCCAATATTGTATAAAATATGATAACTGTTTCTACAGACAAATCTAAACTTGATGTTTCGTTCATTAAAAATTTTTTGAAAGACGTGTACTGGGCAGCTGGTCGAACAATAGACGAAGTTCAAACCACTATTGATGCTTCTTTTTGTTTCGGAATTTATTTGGACGATAAACAAATTGGTTTCTGTCGCGTGATTACCGATTATGTTGTTTTTGCTTATGTAATGGATGTTTTTATTGATGAACAATATCGCGGCAAAGGTTATTCGTCTATTTTAATTCATGCGATGATGAATGAACCTCAATTGCAACAGGTCAAAATTTGGCGATTGGCCACATCGGATGCTCACTTTTTATACCAAAAATTTGGCTTTACAAGTTTGGCGCATCCCGAAAAAATGATGGAGAAAATAATCAGTAACAAGTAAAAGGCTAATCACTTAAAAAATGAACATTCAACAACTCTACGAATTTTGCTTATCTAAAAAAGGTGTTACGGAACATTTTCCTTTTGATGAAGATACTTTGGTTTTTAAAGTTGGTGGTAAGATGTTTTGTTTAACGTCATTAAAAGAATGGGAAAAAGGCACGCCATCACTCAACTTAAAATGCGATCCAGAGCGATCCGAAGAGCTTAGAGCGGAATATGAAGGGATACATCCGGGTTGGCACATGAGTAAAACCCATTGGAACACAGTCGATTTTAACAGCGATGTATCCAATAAAATGATGTGTGAATTGATTAATCATTCTTACGATTTGGTTTTCAAAAGTTTGACTAAAAAAATTCAAAATGAAATTATTGAATTAGAAAATTAGGCATTACTTTTGCGGAGCGAAAAAGAGTAAAATTCAAAACAACTATCATGATTGATAATTTAAAGAAAATATTGAACGAAGACCAAGATCCAAAGGCGATTGAAAAAATCACAGCCAAATTGGAAAATTTATTAATGTCTAACGAAGAAGTTGGATATATTGCGGTTCAAAAGAAACCAGCGGTCAACATTCTTCCAGATAGTATTGTAGTTACCAATAAGCGAATCATATTGTGTAAACCTAAAAACTTAGGGTTGTCGATGGAGTTTGTAGATTATGATTGGGATGATATTGCAGCAAGTTTTGTAAAAGAAGGAATTTTAGGTGCCGATTTTACGTTTACTACCAAATCAGAACTGACGCATACGGTTGATTATTTGCCAAAAAACCAAGCAAGAAAATTATACACTTTTGCCAAAGAACAATTGGATTTGTTGAAAAACCCAAAACCAGTAGCTCCAATGGTTGAAGATATTAAACCAGTAGAAGTTGCCGAGCCAACAATCGAAGCAGATGAAACAATCGAAGATGTAGCCACTGAGGAAGTGACTAACTATGCCGAAATATTGCCTGTAGCACAATCGGGTTATCGAGATGAAAAACAACATCCTGATGATAGAAATGATTCTGGAGAAAGAAGGCTTAGTGAATTATCACAAGACGAATTGTTTGAAAAACTTCAAAACTATAAGAAATTATTAGATAACGGATTGATTCTTCAAGGAGAATATGATAATTTAAAGAAAGAAATTTTAGGTTATATGTAATAATGTAAATATTAAAATCTAACACCTAGGGATTATCATTTCTAGGTGTTTTTTTTTGTGAATAAACGATTAATCCAATTCATTTATCATCAAAAAACATTCGTTTAACGACTATATATGTCATTTCACCGAAAATTAAAATTAAATTGTAATATTTGACGAAACTTTGTAAAGACACTAATTTAATGATAAGACAATTGAAAATTCTATTTTTAGAAGATGATGTCATCGAACTTATGAAGTTCAACAGAGTGTTGAGTAAATTAGGCTTAAATCACAAACTGATTGAAACTAATAATGGAGAAGAAGCGTTGTCAATACTACGAGGCGATGGTTTTTTACCAGACATAATCCTTCTAGATTTAAATATGCCTAAGTTGAATGGTATAGAGTTTTTAAAAATTTTAAAAAGTGATGATAATTTAAGACGAATTCCTGCCATTGTTTTTACAACGTCCAACAATCCCAACGACATTTTAGAATGTTATAAAATAGGAATAGCAGGGTACATAATAAAACCTTTAAAATACGAAGATTATGTCATCTTGGTCGGCAAGACTCTTGATTATTGGTCTACTAATGAATTAATACCAAGCAAGTAAATCAGAAAGCAGATTACAAACTACAGGATAAAAGCAATTTAATTTTGTTATTTTTTTGATTTGATTGATACTATAATGAATACATTTCAATTTCAATTTGATGTTCCTAGTTTTAATAAACTCTTTCCATTTTATATTTTAATTGACGAAAAATTAAATATAAAAAGTTCAGGAGAAGGTTTACTGAACTATGTTCCTAAAGATATTGAAGTGCGTTTTTTTAGCCTTTTTTCAATCCAAAATCATCAAGCGCTTACTATTGATTCGATACTTTCTCAAAATATTGTTATTTATTCGGTTAACGATGCTTCTTTTTGTTTAAAAGGAAAGTTTGAACCTTACCAAAATTATTTTCTTTTCATAGGAATGCCTTTTCCTTCTCAAGAAGATAAAATTTCAAGTACAAATTTGTTGAACTCGTTGGTAGAAAATTTTCAAATAGGTATTTTATTAGAAGATGAGAACAGAAAAGTACGTGTCGTAAATAAGAAGTTTTGTTCCATGTTTAATTTGGAGGAAAATCCAGAGCATTTCATCGGCCTCGATACTATTGATTTGATGCACAAACTTAATGAGTTCTTTGTACATAAAGAAAATTTTAAACTTAAAGTCGACGAAGCGCTACGTCATCAAAAGCCTTTTTTGAATGAGGAATTTCAACTCACCGATGGTAGTTTTTATGAAATAAACGGCACTACAATTGAGGACGAAAACACAATGAATTTGTGGAGTTTTAATGACATTACATTAAATAAAAAACATGAAATAGCGTTCAACGCCGAAAAAGAAAAATACAGAAATATTATTGATAAAATGAATATTGGCCTAATAGAGGTTGATATTAATAATGTGATTACTCTGGCGAATCATCCTGTGGCAGAAATGAGTGGCTATACTGTAGATTATTTAGTTGGTAAAAAATTCTATGAATTATTTTTGGATGAAGATAATCGTAAATTAATCAAAAAAAAGTGGGAAAAACGTCAATTGGGCTTATCGGACTCGTATGAAATTTCAATTCGAAATAAAGATGGAGAATTGAAAAGATGGGTTGTAAGTGGAGCTCCAAGTTATAATTTGAAAGGAGAAATTGTAGGCTCAATTGGTTTAAGTTTTGACATTACCAAAACTAAAGATCTTGAAAGCCAACGAGAAGAATTGCTAATAAAGTTAGAAAACCAGAACCAGCAACTTAGCGAGTATGCTCAGGTGGTTTCGCACGATTTAAAATCTCCATTGCGAAGTATTCATTCGCTCATTACTTTTATCAAAGAAGATAATGATAGAGAATTTAACGATAAAACGGCAAAATACTTTGTTTTGATTCAGGAGAAAGTAGAAAAAATGGATCACCTTATACAAGGGATTTTAACGTACTCTAAAATTGGAAGTCAAGAGGTTTTTAAAGAAGAAATAAACCTCAATGACCTTCTGAATTATATTATGAGCGTAATTTTTATACCGTCTCATATAAAGGTTACTATAGAGCAAGAATTACCTACTATAAAAGGAGATCGGTTTAGAATTCAACAATTGTTTCAGAATATTTTGAGTAATGCCATCAATTATAACGATAAACCCAATGGCATTGTTGATGTTTCTGTTAAAGAAGAACATAATTGCTATGTTTTTTCAATTTATGATAACGGAATGGGTATTTCTCCTAAAAATCAAAAGAAGATATTTCAAATGTTTCAATCTTTCAACACCGATAATAGATCAACAGGAGTAGGGCTTTCTATTGTGAGAAAGATTATTGAAAATTTAAACGAGAAAATCTGGCTTGAAAGTGAAGAAAATGTAGGAACAACATTTTATTTTACGATCCAAAAATAATACGACAATGCAGCAGCCAAATTTAAAATACATCAATCAATTAGCAGATGGAAATCCATTAATAAAGGAACGATTGATTACAGTTTTAAAATCTGAATTTCCAGAAGAGGTCCTAATTTATGACAGAAATATAATAAATTTGGACTTTATTGAAGCTGCAGAAAGCGTACACAAAATCCGCCACAAAATAGCACTACTTGGCCTTGAAAAAGACTATTTATTGTGTCAAACGTATGAAAATAATCTGAGAAAAAATGACACCCAATTTCAGAATGAGTTCAAAAGAATTTTAGATAAGATATCTGAATTTATAGAAAATATTTAAAAATATTATAGTTATGAAATGCATTATTATTGATGATGAGATGATGGCTAGGGAGGTTTTGTCTGCTATGATATTTAAATCGCCCGAATTGGTTCTAAAAGAACAATTTTCAAATGCTATAGAAGCCATAAAATATCTGAACAACGATAACAACGTTGATTTGATTTTTTTAGATATTCACATGCCAAATTTCTCTGGTTTTGACTTTATTCAAACCATAAAAAATCCGCCACAAATTATTCTAGTTACCGTTGACAAAAATTTTGCTCTAGAGGCATTTAATTATGATTGCATTGCAGATTATTTGGTAAAACCAATAGAAGAAGAGCGATTTCATAGAGCTGTTCAACGAGTAAAGTTGAAAAAAGAAAAACTTTCTGCAGTTGATCAAGCGCCGACAGATATTGAGTTTAAAGAAATTTATGTCAATATCGATAAAAGGTTGATAAAAATTGAAGTGCTTTCTATTAACTCAATTCAGGCAAACGGCGACTACATTTTTATTAAAACGGATGCTAAAAACTATGTGGTACACACCACTTTAAAAAAAATAGAAGAAAAATTACCTAAAAATATCTTTTTAAGAGTGCATCGCTCGCACATCATCAATATTCAAAAGATTATTGATATCCAAGATTCAACAGTTCTTATCGGAAAAGATGTTATACCTGTTAGCAAAAGTAATAAGGCAAATTTGATGAGTAATTTAGTTTTATTATAGTTAAAAAAATCTATCGACATCTACGGTTTATTGGTAGTGAAATTCAAGCGTTAGAACGAAAAAAAAAACAGTAAAGAAAGTAAGATTATACTTTCGTTGGTATAAGTAATAAATGCGTTTTACGTGTTTGAAAAAATACCAATATATGATAGTAAAATCGACTTCTAAGACTGCAAAATTTTGCCTTACCATTGCGCTTTTATGTAATTCTTTTTATGCTTTTTCAGAAGATATTGTAGAAGAAGATGTTGCTGCTGCGTCTAATGATATTCCTCCTGCTGCAACTATTGACGGCTTTCAAAACTATATGATAGCTATTGCTGTAGTTTTAATTGGGTATTATTTTGTGAAATACTCTAAGATCAACAAATAAAATCATTCGTCGACAAATAACGAAGTTTTGTCTACAATTAATGCCTTTGCATCTTTTTTTCTGCAATGTAAAAATCTCACATTTTATATTTGTTTTAATAAGAAATAAGGCTCATTCACTACAAAATTGAGAATAAATTAAATCGGTTGTTATCATTAATTACAAAACTAAAATAAAGACATCAAACCAATGAATAAGCATAGAAGGTGTAATTATTTTTTTTCAGATTACGGATTCATTGCAAATGGCAAAGTTGTCTTATATGAATTGAATTATAAAGCTATTGCGGTAGAAGATATTTTGGAAATTGAAATCATTGAGAAAAAAAATTACTTCCACAAGAAATCATATGTTGCTTTTGCTTTCTTTTTAAGTGATATTTCTATAGGATTTTACTTAGTGTTATTGGGTTTGATTTTTTTAAATCTATTATACAATCTCAAAAAGAAAGTATGGGTAATGAATTTCATACTCAACGATAACTCCACTTTTGAAATAAAAATTAACAAAAAATCATTGCGAAAAGCTTTTCTATTTAAAAAACGAATATTCGAATATAAATCCGCATACGTAGATGCAATAAACTAATTGAGATATGGATAAAAAAGTATTTGTATACGATACGTCAAAAGGTTTTTCTTCCTTTATAAAACACTACTATTCTTCCAAAATGAGTATAGATGTTTGTACCAACAAGAAAAGATTTGCCACCGAAGGAATTAACGATTATGACACTTGTTTTTTTGTAGTTAATGATATGGATGATTTCTTCAATTTAATTAAAATATACTACAAAATTGAGCACTTCTTTATTGGTTCTCCGAGCAAAATAATTTGTGAAAAAATGGAAACATTCATGCGCAGTAACGTGGTTTTTCTTGATTTCAATCAAAATAAACACGAAATGCTTAAAACCATCAACACGAACTTACTAGTAAAAAATATTATTTAAATTACATTGATTTTTTTTGTTTTTCTACAAAACCATCCGCTTGTAATTTCAATAATTCTAATGCTCCTTTTTTCTTGTAATTGTAAAGTTCTTTGTCGTCTTTAATGTCGGCGTATACTTTATCATAAATAGCAGCATCGGTTTTCTTTTGCAAGTCACTTTGGTAACGATTTTGTTCCAATATGTTTTTGATGCCCATTTCGGCAGCTTCTTGTTTAAAATCATATTCACCTCTTGGAGAAAGTAATTTAGCAATAATTGGTGAAGTTTCAATGGCTAAAAACAACAACATAATAAAAAATGAAGGCAACCAAGGTAATTTGTTCAACGCATTAATGCGTGCCATTAATCCATCAAAACCATCAATTATGGGTTGGGTTTCGGTTACTTTTTTGTCTAAATCAGCTTGTAATGTTTTGGCGGTTGCTTCTTTTTCTGCAATGATTTTGGCATTATTTATTTTTAACGAATCCAGTTGTTTGGAAGCCAAGTCGTAAGCCGCTCTTTTCTCTTTATAAATCGGGCCTTTACCCATTTTTTTGGTTCCAGCCGAACCTTCAGCTTCTGTAATATAAGATTGATAAAGCGTTGCTACTTCTTTTTCTTTTTTTGTAATAGCCGACTTTAAACTATCGGTTTCTGCTTGGTTTTTATCTACATCAGTTTTGAAATAATTGGAAACTTGTTTTTTGTTAGCCATTGCCATTTCGTTTTTCTCTTTCAGCAAAACGGTTTCAATTTCTTTCTGAAAAATTTTAATTTCTAAGGGTTTTGAAATTACAATAGCAATAATTATTGCCAATACAATTCGAGGTGTAGCTTGGATAAATTCGTCCAAAAAGTTATCTCGTTTTTTAATGGTAGAAACGATAAATCGATCGAGATTGAAGATTAATAAACCCCAAATTAATCCGAAGAAAACTGCGGTATAAATATTATCAAAAACGGTAAATAGCGCATAACTACCCGCTATGAAAGCCATAATTGCTGTAAAGAAAACGGTAGCGCCAATTCCGGCATATTTGTTTTGTTCGCCGTTGGAACAGCTGCTCACAATGTCGTTATCGACACCAGAACAAAGAATAAAAAAACGTTTTAACATGATGATTGATTTTTGATTTTCTCCGCTGCGCTCCAAACAATTCGGCTTCGCCTCGGGTGATGACTATTAGTACCAATTTGATGCCAAAAATTACATCATGTTGTAAGTTGTTGATATTTAACATAAAAAATCCGTTTACTCAATTAAGAATAAACGGATTTTATCAGTTCTATTTTTCAAATAGAACGCCTTAAATCTATTTCTTATTTTAAACGAGAAATAAAATCTAAAATAGTTTTAGCCATTTCAGTTTGTCCTTTTTCGCTGCTTATATAATCTCTGTCCTTTTCGTTAGAAATAAATCCTAATTCAAGTACTAAGGTTGGATATTCCGATTTTTTCAAAATCATAAATGGAGCCACTTTAATTCCTCTGTTTTTTAATGGAGAAGAATTAGAAATGGCTGTCGCCAATTGATTGGCTAATTCTTTTGATTTTTCTGAAGTTGGAGACGTGTCCGAAACATAAATTTCAAAACCGTTTTTTTCAATATTTTTGTTACAATTAAAATGCAACGAAATGGCCAAATCGGGTTGATATGAATTTACAATTCTAGCTCTTTCAGTTAAATCCACAAAAGAATCGTTGTTTCTAGTTTGATAAATTTCAACATCATTATTTTGATTCATAGTTTGAATTTTGTTAGAAATAATATCTATCAGCGATTTCTCTGTTAATCCGTTTATCGTGGCTCCTAAATCTTTGCCGCCGTGTCCTGCATCAATTACAATCTTTTTTTTGTTTTTGTGCTCGTTCACATATAAATTATAGCCATCTTTACCTTCGGTATACCAAGTTATTGTGTCTGCTTTTGATTTTTGTATAACAACATTTTTCATAGCTGTTTTGTACGATACATAGCCTATTTGGATAGTATCACCACTGAAATGTAAATGGCTGTTTTTTAAATTTTCATCAAAATATTTTTTTGTATAAAGTGAATATTGATATTCTTGAGGAAAACGTTTAGATCTAGCATTTTTATGAACAAAACTATAGGTGTAATAACTGAAATCAGTTCGGTTGTACTTTTTAATTTCTTCTTTGGTTCTAACTTTTCCATTGATCCAAACCGCCATATTTTTTGTTTTCATTTTCTCGAATAACGGCTCCGGAATTTCATTTTCAATAATCATGTCTGGAACCCAATTTAAGTATCTTCTTTTTTCTTCAAGAGTTAATTCTTCATACATTTTATTAATGATGAAGTTAGTTCTCAAATCTTTCACAAATATCCTAACATTAGAATAGTAATTATCTCTAATTTTATCTTTATCAGTTATTTCATGATTTTTAATTTCTGATTTTGAATTGATTACTTTTTCTTGAGCTACCACTTCAATACAGAATAAGTAGATTAATCCAGCAAGAATCGGAGCAACAGCTACTTTTTTAAGTAACGCGATTTTTTGCGAAGTGGTTTTTGTCATCATAAGTAATCGTTTTTTGGTTACAGAATAATTCAAGTTACTAGCCAGATAAATCGTTTGTGTCTCGCTTCCTTTTTGCAAAAGTAAATTTTGGTAAAATGGAACATTCTTATAAGTTCTCACAATTTCTTCATCGGCAAGAAATTCGTGATTGAGTTGAATGGCTTTTTTGTATAAAATAAATAACGGATTGAACCAGAAAATCACTTTCAAAAACTCAATAAATAAGATGTCTAACGTGTGTTTTTGAGTGACATGAACCAATTCGTGGGTGTATAATTCTTCTTCAATAGTTCGGTTGTTGTAGTCTTCAAAATTGATGTAAATTGAATTTAAAAAGGTGTGTGGAAGTGTTTTTTCTTCAACCAAAACTAAATTAGCATTTTTATATTTTACGATTGGATTGGATCTTGATTTTGAAATTAATTCCCAAATGTTTTTGCCGAATCTAAACAAAAGTAGGATACAAATTGTTCCGTATAAACTCCATAAAATTAGTGGAGTATAATTGATGTTTTCTACTGTTGGCACAACGATTTCTTGCAATTCATGTTCAGGAAGTCCAGGTGAAGTTATTTCAGAAGTCAAAGGTTGGATGGTTTGAACAATAGGAACAATTTTGATAATTTCGAAATTCAAAAACGGAAGCACAAATGAAATTACGACAGCAAACAACAGATAAAATCTATTAAATCGATGTGTTTTTTCACGTTCTAAAACTAAGTGATAGAAGCCAAGAAATACCAATAAGCTGATGGTTGAGATTGATAGAAAGTCGATCATTTTTTCTTTTTTTGAAGTTCAACATCGATGATTTTTTTTAATTCTTCCAATTCTTTTTCGGTTAAATTAGTTTCTCTTGTAAAGAATGAAGCAAATTGTGAAGCCGAATCGTTAAAGAAGTTTTTAATCAATCCGTTCACATGTTTGGAGAAATAATCTTCTTTTTTCACCAACGGATAGTATTCTCTTGAATTTCCAAACTCATTATAAGCAACAAATTTTTTGTCGATCATTCTTTTCAATAAAGTTGCTACTGTTGTTGTTGCTGGTTTTGGTTCAGGAAATGCTTCAAGTAAATCTTTCATGAAAGCTTTTTTGAGTTTCCATAAGTGTTCCATTACTTGTTCTTCAGAATTGGATAATTGCATTGCTCTACATTTTTAGAATTAACTCTACAAATGTAGAATAAAATTTCACTTCTACAAGTGTAGAATGAAAATTTAACATTTTTCTTCTTTTGTCATTCTGAGGAACGAAGAATCTCACTAGTAACTTACTTTATGTGATTTCTACCAAAAGGTCGAAATGACAACTTTGAACATAAAAAATCCGTTTACTCAATTAAGAATAAACGGATTTTTAAATTGTGTTCTTTGCGTAAAACCTAGCGTTCCTTGCGGTTAAACTACTTACTCAATTCCACAAAATACTTGTAAAACAACGGAATAGTTTCAATACCTTTTAAGTAATTAAATACTCCAAAATGTTCGTTTGGTGAGTGAATAGCATCACTATCTAGTCCGAATCCCATTAAGATGGTTTTTGATTTTAATTCTTTTTCAAACAACGCCACAATCGGAATACTTCCTCCTGAACGTACTGGAATTGCAGGAACTCCAAACGTTTCTGTGTAGGCTTTGTTGGCAGCTTGATAGCCAATGCTGTCAATTGGTGTTACATAGCCTTGACCGCCATGATGCGGTGTGACTTTTACTTTCACTGATTTTGGTGCAATGCTTACAAAGTGTTTCGAGAACAATTCGGTGATTTCTTCCCAATCTTGATTGGGTACCAAACGCATGGATATTTTAGCATAAGCTTTGCTTGCAATGACTGTTTTTGCACCTTCGCCAGTGTAGCCACCCCAAATTCCGTTAACGTCTAACGTTGGTCGAATGGAGTTTCTTTCATTAGTAACGTATCCGGTTTCTCCATAAACATCTTCAATATCTAAGGCTTTTTTGTAGTTGTCTAAACTGAATGGTGCTTTGGCCATTTCGGATCGTTCTGCCGCTGATAATTCTTCTACTTTATCATAAAATCCAGGAATAGTTATGTGATTGTTTTCATCATGAAGTGACGCGATCATTTTAGTCAACACATTTATTGGATTCGCAACGGCACCTCCATAAAGTCCAGAATGTAAGTCGCGATTGGGGCCAGTAACTTCAACTTCAACATAACTCAAACCACGCAATCCTGTTGTGATAGACGGTTGTTGGTTGGAAATCATTCCAGTATCGGAAATCAAAATCACATCGTTGGCTAATTTTTCTTGGTTTCGTTCAACAAACCAACTCAAGCTTTTAGAACCTACTTCTTCTTCGCCTTCAATCATGAATTTTACGTTGCATGGCAAAGTATTGCTTTGAATCATGTATTCAAAAGCCTTAACGTGCATATACATTTGTCCTTTGTCATCGCAAGCACCACGAGCAAAAATGGCGCCTTCTGGATGAATTTCTGTTGCTTTGATAACAGGTTCAAATGGAGGAGAAGTCCATAGCTCCATTGGGTCTGGTGGTTGTACATCGTAATGTCCATATACCAAAACCGTTGGAAGGTTTTTATCTATAATGTGTTCTCCAAATACAATAGGATAACCTGGAGTTTCACAAATTTCAACATGGTTACAACCTGCTCTTTCCAGACTTGATTTTACGGCGTTAGCAGTATCAATAACATCTTGAGAGTAAGCGGTATCGGCACTTACCGACGGAATTTTTAATAAATCGATTAATTCGTTCAGAAAACGCTCTTTGTTTTCTTGTACGTATTGTTTTATATTGTCCATTATATTTGATAATTAATAACTTCAAAAATACTAAAAAATAATTTTAAAAAAATTTATAATTCATCATTCATAATTCATAATTATAGTTATATTTGCACTCACAATTTTTGCGGGTATGGCGAAATTGGTAGACGTGCCAGACTTAGGATCTGGTGCCGCGAGGCGTGTAGGTTCGAGTCCTATTACCCGCACAAAGCTCTAACGAAGGTTGGGGCTTTTTTTATTTTGAAAAAATTGAAAATAAAAAACGCCTTTCAAAAGAAGGCGTTTTAGTTTTATTTAGAGGATTTGATCCAAGTATCAATTTTCTTTTCGAGTAGGGCTAGAGGCATAACACCCGATTCTAAAACCATAGCATGGAATTTTTTAATGTCGAATTTAGCACCCAATTCTTTTTCGGCTTTGTGACGCAATTCGATGATTTTTAATTGCCCGATTTTGTAGGATAAGGCTTGTCCAGGAATGGCCATATAGCGTTCTACTTCTGAAGTAATGCTGGCTTCACTTTCGGCTTCGTTGTCTAACGAATATTGAATGGCTTGTTCGCGCGTCCAACCTTTAGAATGAATTCCAGTATCCACTACTAAACGAATGGCTCTGTGAATTTCGTCGTTCAACATGCCTAAGTATTGGTATGGGTCGTTGTATAAGCCTAATTCTTTACCTAAACTTTCAGTGTATAATGCCCAACCTTCGCCATAAGCGCCAAACCAATTGTATCTTCTAAAATCGGGTAGGCTGGTGTTTTCTTGTTGTAATGACATTTGAAAATGATGTCCCGGAATGGCTTCGTGCAAGAATAAATCTTCGTCTTCAAGCACATTATATTCTTTCGCATTTGGAATTGGAACATAGAAAATACCGGGTCTTGAACCATCAACCGCACCTTGAATGTATTCGGCACTAGCGGTTTTTTCACGGAAGGCTTCAGTTCTTCTAATTTCAAATTTGGTTTTGGGTTGTAGTGAAAATAATTTGTCTACATTAGGTTTGATGGTGGCGTAAATCTTTTGGAAATGTGCCAAAACTTCTTCAGGTTTGGTGTAAGGTTTTAACTCTTTTTTGTTGCGAACCTCATTTAAAAACTCTTTTAACGTGCCTTTAAAGCCAACTTGTTCTTTTACTTTTTCCATTTCGGCGTTTAAGCGCGCAACTTCTTTTAGGCCGATTTCGTGAATTTCTTCAGGCATTTTATCGGTTGTTGTCCATTGTTTTACGTAGGCTTTATAGATTTCTTTTCCGTTTGGAATGCTTCCGATGCCGCTTGTGTTTCTGGAAGCTGGAAGGTATTCGGTTTTGAGAAAAGCAATCATTTTTTGGTATTGCGGCATTAATTTTTTGTTGATTGCAGCAGTATATTCTTGCGTTAAATTGCTTTTTTGAGCTTCAGTAAAATCAGTTGGAAATGTTTTTAAAGTCGAATAAAAGATATTGTCTTCTATTTTTGGTGTGATGATTTCTTCAAATTGCGGAATTACTTTTACCGTCAATGTTTTTGGCAACACCATTCCTTTTTCGATTCCTTTTTTCATGTAAACGATAGCCGAATCGATCCAAACGGCATACAAGTCCATTCTTTTTAGGAAGTTTTTATAATCTTTTTCGGTTTTGAATGGTTGTGCTGCCGAACCGCTGGCAAATTGTGCCATGGTTAAATGCGTTCCCCAAAATTGTTGCAATGGCATTAAATTGGTGGGTTGCTTTAGGATTTCTTTTCCAACTTCTATTTCCCATTTGATGATTTCGTAGCTGTTTAATTCTTCGGCGGAAAGTTTTTGAGTATCCACTTTTGCCAATTCATTTTCGTATTTATCGAAAAATTCGGCTTGTTTTTTTCGATACGAATCGGTCATTTCAAAAACCAATTGATCGTTGTATTGGTTTTGACCGTTGACTGTAGCGTCTAATGGACTTAAAGCATTTTTATCGTCAAAATAATTCTCCGTTAGCTTTTTAAAATCGATTGCTTTTTCTTCTGATTTGCATTGTGTTAAAAGCAATGAAAGTAGAAGTAATGAGGTAATTATTTTGATTTTTTTCATGGGTATTTTTGGTTAAAGTTGATTAAAATTACGATATTTTTTCAATACAAATGCTGATTAGCCCTGATTGAAGGAAATGCCGAGCATGACGAAAAGCAGGAACACGGATCACAAAAGGAACCAAGCTATTCGCTTCAAAAAATATTAAGCATTGAGCGCTTCAACAATGATGTCTTTGTCGTTGAGCATGTCTTTGAGCATGTTTTCGATGCCACTTTTAAGAGTGAAAGTTGACGAAGGACAACCATTGCACGAACCTTGCAACACCACCTTGACGCGTTTTTCGGTTTCATCAAAAGAATCGAAAAGAATGTTTCCGCCATCGGCAGCCACAGCAGGTTTTACGTATTCTTCTAGAATGTTGATGATTTGTTGTGAAGTCGTATCGAGGTTGTCGAAATTGCTGATTTTTTGTTTTTCGTGTTTGGTGTCTTTCACGATAAGCGTTTCGTCAATAACGGTGCCACCATTTTCGATAAATTGTTTGATAAATGTTCGAGTTTCTAGTGTTACTTCTTCCCAAGTAGCGATGTCGTATTTGGTAATCGAGATGTAATTTTCGTCAATAAAAATTTCTTTTACAAAAGGAAATTGGAATAATTCTTTGGCTAATGGTGACGCTGCAGTTTCGTCGATGTTTTTGAATTCGACTGCGGTTTGTGTTAGTCTTTTGCTAACCACAAATTTAAGAGTTGCTGGATTTGGAGTGGTTTCGCCATACACCGTGATCGCCGATTTTTTAGGTTTTAAAACGTCTTCGATGATGATTTTTCCACCTTTGGTAACGTAGTCTACAATTTGTTCGGCAACGGCATCTTTTACATCATTCCAATCAACGATACTAAAGCGTTCAATAGCAATAAAATTCCCAGAAATATATACCGTTTTCACGAATGGCAAGTAGAATAGTTGTTGAGCTAATGGTGAGTTTTTGGCCTCATCGATGTTTTTGAATTCAAAGCTCTCATTTTGAGTGATGAAATCTGGAAATTCGAATTTAAGAATTGTAGGGTTTTGCGTTTCTTTTATGTTGATTTTCATGGTAAAACTTGTATTTTTCCACAAATTTAACAAAGTTATTTTATGGGAATGTTTATATTTGAACTTTTAAACAATTAATTAACATTTGTTGCGTTATTTTTAATAGTAAATAACGGTTCTCCAAAACATAAAATATGAAGAGACTTTTACTTTTTTTTGCCTTTCTTTTTATTTATCAAAATAGTTTTTCACAGGTAATTAATGTTAACACGACAACTTACACTGTGCCTCAGTTGGTTCAAAATGTTTTATTTGGTTCTACTGGATCAGCGGCTTCTTGTGCTGGAACAGTTTCGAATATTACTTGGAGCACAGGAACTAATTTTGGTTCAACAAATGGTATCGGTTATTTTACCAATACCAATCCGAATTTTCCATTAGCAAATGGTGTTATATTGAGTACAGGAGATGTTACTGCAGCTCCTGGCTCAAATACAACAACACAAAGTAATGGAACTTGGGCGGGAGATACACAATTGTTTAATTACATCACGGCATTAGGAATTGATCCAGGATTAACAGATTACAACAATGCTTCCATTTTGGAGTTTGATTTTGTTCCGTTATCTACTACAATGAGTTTTGATTTCTTATTTGCATCAGAAGAATATGGTACATTTCAATGTTCTTATTCTGATGCTTTTGCTTTTTTCTTGACCAATGTTACGACTGCTTCTGCACCTGTAAATTTAGCTTTAGTACCCAATACAGCCGATCCTATTTCGGTAACTACAATCAGGGATGATGTCAATAATGGTACTTGCGCTTCTGCAAATCCTACTTTTTTTGGTTCCTATACAGCGCCTCCTTCAGCAGCAGCAACGGCGGCTCCAACGAATTTTAATGGATTGACGGTTAAGATGACTGCGGCTTCGACAGTAATTCCGAACAATTTATACCACATAAAATTAGTAATCGCCGACAGAAATGACGATGCTTATGATTCGGCTGTGTTTTTAGGAGGAGGGAGTTTTAATATTGGAAGTGTTGTAACTTCTGGTTCTGGATTTAATAATCCAAGTTATACAATTGCTGACGGAACTGCAATTTGTTATGGAGGTTCTCGTGACATTGTATTTGGTGCTGCAGCTATACCAGGAGCAGTTTATTCTTGGTACAATGGAACTAATTTGGTTTTCACGGGATCAAGTAATACTTATAGTGTTACTCAACCAGGAAATTACTCGGTATCGGTTTTGTTACCATCTGGATGTCAGTATAATAGTACCAATACCTTTGTTGTTGAGTTTTATCCGCCATTGCCATTGGCTCAACCATTAGATTTAACTCAGGCAACTGGAATTTTTAATTTGGGCTCCAATACGCCTGTTATGTTGAATGGTGCCAATCCTTCAGATTATGATATTAGCTATCATTTGACATTATCAGATGCTCAAAATATTGCAAATCCAATAAGTAATATCAGCACTTTTCCTGGTACTAATGGTCAGATAATTTATGTTGCTATACAAGATTTAATTGGAGCAGGATGTACTGAAGTTAGAAGTTTTGTTTTATATACTTCATGTTCATCGATAACACTTCCTTCTACTAATCAGACCTTATGTGGAGGTTCTGATCCTTCAGCATTTTCTGTACATACTACTTTTACAGGAACCAATGCTATTAGTTATGTTTATTTTAATTCAGCTCAAACGGCTGATAATATGTATATAGGTGGAACTTTGTTAGGATATGCTACTCCTGATGCTTCAGGTGTTGCAACGTATGATCCGCCAGCATTAGGAACTGCAGGATCGCTACCTAATACTCCAGGTACTTACTTTGTCTATGCTATCGCAGATCCAGCTCCAACAGACACAACATGTAGACCTTATCAATTGATACAAGTTGTTGTAAATCCTGGGCCAACGCTCACACTAACCTCTGCGCCGGCAACAACGGCTCAAACAGTTTGTGTGAATTCGCCAATTATTAATATCACCTATACTTTTGGAGGCACCGCAACAGGAGCTACCGTAACAGGATTGCCAGCAGGAGTTACTGCTACAGTGACAGGTACAACGGTAACAATTTCAGGTTCACCATCAACAATAGTAGGTTCACCTTTCACTTATACCGTAACCACAACAGGAGGAAATTGTGGAACACCATCACTTACAGGAACTATTACGGTTCAACCATTAGCAACTTTAACGCTCACTTCTGCTCCAGCTACAACATCTCAAACGGTTTGTGTGAACTCTCCAATTACCAATATTACTTATGATTTCGGAGGAACAGCAACTGGAGTAACGGTAACAGGATTACCAGCAGGTGTTACTGCCACAGTAACAGGATCAATAGTTACGATTTCAGGTTCCCCATCTACGATAGTAGGGTCACCATTTACTTATACTGTGACTACTACAGGTGGAGTTTGTGGAACAGTTTCTTTAACAGGAACTATTACGGTTCAACCATTAGCAACTTTAACACTAACCTCTGCACCAGCTACAACATCTCAAACGGTTTGTGTGAATTCGCCAATTATTAATATCACTTATACTTTTGGAGGCACCGCAACAGGAGCTACCGTAACAGGATTACCAGCAGGAGTTACTGCTACAGTAACAGGTACAACGGTAACGATTTCTGGTTCACCATCAACTACTGTAGGTTCGCCTTTCACTTATACCGTGATTACCACTGGAGGAAACTGTGGAACACCATCGCTTACAGGAAGCATCACTGTAGAACCATTAGCCACAATAGCTTTAACCTCTGCAGCTCCAACAGCCAACCAAACCGTTTGTGTGAACTCGTCAATTACAGCTATTACCTATGATTTTGGTGGTACGGCAACAGGAATTACAGTAACTGGTTTACCATCAGGAGTGAATTTTAGTGTAACTGGTAATACGTTGACGATATCAGGAACACCAAATGTGGCTTCTGTAACTCCTTATCCATATACAGTAACCACAACAGGCGGTAACTGTGGCACACCATCTTTAAGTGGAAGCATCAAAGTAATCTCAGCTCCAGTAATTTCAACCCCAACCTCTTATCAAGTTTGTGATGATAATGCCGATGGTATTTCTTGTTTATTTGACTTGCATACTAAAGATAGCGAAATTACTGCAACGCCTGGATTGACAATTACCTACCATTTAACACCAACAGATGCCCAAACAGGTTCTAATCCACAAACACAAAATCCATATTGTAATATCAATAATGCCTTTACTCAAATATTATATGTTCGAGTAATTGACCCAAATGCACCAGATTGTTATTCAACCACCACATTACAATTAATTGTAAATCCGAAACCACTTGTAACCACAGTATCCGATTATCAGTTATGTGATATTAACAACCCTGGAGATGGAAAAGAGCAGTTTAATTTACCAAGTAAAGACACCGAGATCATTAATGGTCAATCTTCTATGGTGGTTGCTTATTATTTAACACAATCTGATGCTACCAATCAGGTAAGTCCATTACCAAATTTATACACCAATGCTATAGCCAATACTCAAACCATTTGGTACAACATTAAAAACACGGTTACAGGATGTACCTCAGTTGGTTCATTTAATTTAGTAGTGAATCCATTACCAGTAATTACTGTAAACAGCCCAACGGTTTGTCAAGGAGAATCCGCAACGCTTACAGCAACTCCAGCCGTAGTAGGAACGTACTCTTATGCTTGGACGGTTCCTTCTGGTTCAGGAGTTGCCAATCCAGGAAATGTGGCTAGTTTTACCACTACTGTTGCAGGAGTGTATAGTGTAATTGCTACTAATATAGTAACAGGATGTGTGGGATTAAGCGCTTCAGGAACTGTAACTTTAATTACAGCCCCAACCATCACCACTCCAACCAGCTACGTTGTTTGTGATGACAACAACGATGGGGTATCGTGTTTGTTTGTATTGG
>CAZNWY010000026.1:0-46276 GCA_964577105.1 uncultured Flavobacterium sp. | reverse complement strand
TAAAAACAAAAAACCCGAATCCCGAAGTGTCGGGACTATTCGGGTTTTGTGGTACCTCCAGTCCCGACGCTTCGGGAGAACCAGGGACACCTAGATTTTTAATAAATATAGTAAAAAGTGTGATATTATAAATTAATAAAAACAAAAAACCCGAATATCACTATTCGGGTTTTGTGGTACCTCCAGGGATCGAACCAGGGACACATGGATTTTCAGTCCATTGCTCTACCATCTGAGCTAAGGTACCGTTACAATTCAAGTAGTACTACTTGTTGATTGCGGGTGCAAATATAGAATGATTTTTAATTTATCCAAAACAAATTTTAAAAAAAATCTATTTGTAACTTTGCTGCATTAAATCAAGAACTATGCTTTTAGCCATCGATGTTGGAAATACACAAATCAAATCGGCTGTATTTGAACAGGATACATTGTTGCAGAAAGAAATACTATCGCATTCGGATTGGAAAAACGCTTTAAAAAATTCTTTAAAAAAATTTCCAAAAATCGAAAATATGGTGGTGGCTTCTGTTGGAAAACTGAAAAAAGAAGACTTTTTGGATCTTTCTTCTTTGGTGAAAGTTCATTTTATATCCCATGTAAGTAAGTTTCCTTTTCAAAATCGCTACAGTACGCCAAATACACTCGGAATTGATAGAATGGTGTTGGCGGCTGGTGCCGTATTGCAATTTCCAAATGTAAATCGGTTGGTGATAGATGCCGGCACTTGCATTACGTATGATTTTATTGATGCCAACAACAATTATTTAGGTGGTGCCATTTCACCCGGAATCCGACTTCGGTATGAATCGCTACACAATTACACCGCTAAATTGCCGTTACTAACTAGAGAAAATCCTGAAAATTTAATTGGTGATTCAACACATCAATCCATTCATTCGGGAGTGATTAATGGTGTAACGATGGAAATAGATGGTTTTATTAACTCGAATTTAGATGAAAATGATAACTTTATCATAATTTTAACTGGTGGAGACTCAGATTTTTTGGCTAAACGATTAAAAAATACCATATTTGCCAATCCAAATTTTCTTTTAGAAAGTTTGAACCAAACTTTTCAATACAATCACAATGATTAAAAAAATTGTAGTAAGCCTTTGTTTACTTTTTTCGTTAGTTTCATTTGCTCAAGAAAGCACTTCTTCGCCTTATTCGTTTTATGGTATTGGTGATGTTCGTTTTAAAGGAACCATAGAAAATCGTTCTATGGGAGGAATGTCTGTTATTCCAGATAGTATTCACGTTAATATCATGAATCCAGCAATGTATTCTAGTTTAAAACTGACTTCATTTGCTATTGGAGGTACTTTTGCAGCTAATCGTTTAAAGACGAACAGCCAAAATGAAAAAGCTCAAAGAACTACATTGGATTACCTTGCCGTTGGAATTCCATTGAAGAAATTAGGCATTGGTTTCGGGTTAATACCGTATTCATCGGTTGGGTATAATATCAAAAACTCAGTTTTGAATGGTGACGTTACAGCTACTAATTTCTACACGGGTTCTGGTGGTATGAACAAAGTTTTCTTTGGATTTGGTTACCAGTTGACTAAAAAATTTAGTTTTGGTGCCGATGTGCAGTATAACTTTGGTAGAGTATCAACCAAAAGTATTGCAGTGCAGTATGATGTTTACGGAAATCAAATTCAATACGGAACAAGAGAATTAAATACATCAGATATTAGTGGTGTTAACTTTAATGTAGGTTTAGCCTATCATTCAAAAATTTATAAAGATATTTCCATTTTTTCAAGCGCGACTTATACACCAGAGTCTAATTTAAATTTAGCGAATACAAGAAAAATTGCTATCGTACAAGTAGCAAATGGAGGAGCTGTAGATGTAGCAGTTGGTGATGAACTTACCATTGATGTGGCCAATACTAAATTGAAATTACCGTCAAAATTCACTTTCGGATTGGGTGTAGGTGATGTTAAAAAATGGATTATTGGTTCAGAACTAACATTACAAAGTTCTAGTAATTTCGGAAATCGTTTCAATGATATCAACAATGTGTCGTATGAAAACGCCAAACGATTTTCAGTTGGAGGTTATTACATTCCGAATTACAAGTCATTTTCTAACTATTTTGACAGAATTGTATACCGTGGAGGTTTTAGATACGAAAATACAGGTTTGATTATCAATAATAAATCTATTCAAGATCAAGCATTGACTTTAGGTTTGGGATTGCCATTAAGAGGAACGTTTTCTAATTTAAACATTGGTTTTGAATTGGGCAACAGAGGAACTAAAGATGCTAGCTTGGTTAGAGAACATTATATGAATTTTAGCCTAGGATTGTCGTTCAACGAAAGATGGTTCCAAAAAAGAAAAATTGATTAATATAAAACAGTGGGTATGAAAGCTAAATTGATTTTCGTATTAGTGGTAGTTTTTTCTTATTATGCAAAAGCACAAGAGATGAACTGTGGTGATAAAGGAAATCAAATGAGTAAGTACATCGCCAATAAAGAATACGATAAAGCATTAGGTGTTTGGAATGAATTAAAAACGTCTTGCCCAACCTACAGCGAACAAATCTATACGTTGTCAAGTCAAATTTTGCAATATAATATTGAAATTGCTAGCCCTGAAAACAAAGAAAAGGAAGTTAGAGAATTAATCAAGTTATATGATTTGTACGATAAAAATTTCCCATACAATCAAAACGGTAATTTCGAGAAAAGAGCCATGGCATTGTATGATAATAAGGCAGGTTCTGAAGAAGAAATTTATAATTTCTTGAATCTAGCATACGAAAAGCAACGCAACACATTTATCAATTCTCAGGCAATATTGGTGTATTTTCAATATTTTTTCGAAAAGAACAAGCCGGATAAATCTACAGCAACCACTGAAAAATTAATCGATAAATACAATGCAATCACAGCATTGGTTGAAAATAACACTCAAAAATTACCAGCCAAAGCCGATGAGTATTCTAGAGTCATCGCAGGATTAGACTCGTATATGGGCGATCTTCTAGTTTGTGATAATCTAGTTCCGTATGCTCAAAAAAACTATGAAACACACAAAGAAGATACAGATTGGTTATTGGCAATGGCTAAAACACTTTTTGTAAAATGCAAAACGGCTCCAATTTTCGGAACTATTGCTACCCAACTTCATTCATTAAAACCATCTTCTAAATCGGCGTATTACCTAGCAACCTATACCTTGTATACAGGCGATCAAAACAAAGCCGTTGATTTTTTTACACAATCGGTTTCGTTGTCAGTCAATAAGATGGAAAAGGCTACTACGGCTTATACCATAGCTTCTATTTTATCCAGTTCAGACAAAGGAAAAGCCAAAGAAATGGTGCAAACCGCTATTGAAAATGATCCTTCCAATGGGAAATATTTTATTTTCTTGGCCAATTTGTATGCCAACAGCGTTGATGAATGTGGTTCAAATGAAGACGAGAAAAAAGCCATTTATAAATTGGCATCCGATACTGTTTTAAAAGCAGCAACAGTAGAGCCAAGATTAAAAGTTACTTGCGATAAAATGTCAAACAACTATTTAAAAAATGTTGTTTCTGATAGTACTTCAAAAGGTAAGCTGGTTAAAATAGGATGTTGGATCAATCAAACCGTTCAATTCTAATATGGTTAGCACTTCAAGAAAAATCACAATTCTTTTAGCAACTTTTTTTTCGGTTGTGATGTTGTTTTCCTGTGAGAGTAATTTCAAAGAAGTTCAAAAATCTACTTTTGCCGAATTTACGCCTAGCGGTGAAGCAGATTCTATCAATATAAAATATACCGATTCGGGTAAAATCAAATCGATTTTAATCAGCCCTAAAATGCTCGATTACGCCACGGTAGAATTTCCTTTTACAGAATTTCCCAAAGGTGTAAATGTCACGATGTATGATGATAACGGAAAGAAAACATTTGTTACTGCCAAATATGGAGTGACTTTTAAAAACACCGATTTGATCGATTTGAAAGGCGATGTAAAAATATCAAACGAAACTGGGCAATTGTTTGAAACACAGCAGTTGTATTTTGATCAGAAAAACGAATGGTTTTATACCGAAAAAAGATATAAATTTACCGATCCAAAAGGAGTTTCTTATGGAGAAGGAGTAGATTTTAGCAAAGATTTTAAAATCATCAATTCTCAAGAAATATCTGGAGAAGTTCAAAGCGATAAATAAATTATGAAATACTTAAATTTTACAAAATACTTATATTTACTCATCGGATTTGTTATGGTATATGATGCCGTTTCAAAATGGGGTAATACAGAAAAACCTTGGTTAAGTGTTATTTTAGCAGGTTTAGCGTTTTTTACATTTTTCTTCAGAGGAAGATTTGCTAAAAAGTTTGCCGAACACGATAAACAAAAAAAAGCCAATCAATCCTAAATGGAAATAGTAGTAATCATATTATGTTTACTTCTTTGTGCCTTCTTTTCTGGAATGGAAATAGCCTTCGTGTCTTCCAATAAAATATTTCTAGAAATAGAAAAAAAGCAAGATAATTTCCTTTCAAGAATTTTAACCAAACTTACCGAAAAGCCATCCAAATTCATAGCTACTATGCTCGTTGGAAACAACGTTTCTATGGTAATCTATGGGTTTTTTATGGGCGATTTATTAATGAAATGGATCAAAACGTTTTCATTTCATTGGTCCGATTTTGCTAGTTTATTAGCACAAACAATCATCTCAACATTAGTGGTTTTAATCACTTCGGAGTTTTTGCCGAAAGTTTTTTTTCAGATTTATGCGAACAGTTTGATGAAATTCTTTGCCGTTCCGAGTTACATATTTTACATCCTCTTTTATTATATTTCCTCTTTTGTAATTTGGATATCGGATTTTATTTTAAAGAAATTTTTTAAAACCGAAGGCGATTACACACCGTCTTTTTTCAGTAAAGGCGAACTAGGAAATTACATCAACGAGCAAATGAGTACTGTTGATGATCACGAAGAAGTCGACTCAGAAATACAAATTTTTCAGAACGCATTAGAGTTTTCGGGTGTGAAAGCGCGTGACATCATGACGCCAAGAACGGAGCTGGTTGCGGTCGATATTTATGATTCTGTTGCGGAACTTAGAGAACTTTTTATTGCAACAGGTTATTCCAAAATATTGGTGTATCAAAATTCATTAGATGATATTATTGGTTACGTGCATTCGTTTGAATTATTCAAAAAACCAAGAAGCATTAAATCGATAATGATTCCAGTTGAGTTTGTGCCAGAAACAATCTTTGTAAAAGACGGGTTGAGTTTGTTAACCAAAAAAAGAAAAAGTGTCGCAGTGGTTTTGGATGAATATGGTGGAACAGCTGGAATAATTACTGTTGAAGACATTATTGAAGAACTTTTTGGCGAAATTGAAGACGAACATGATGGCGATGAAGAACTTACAGAAAAACAACTAGACGAGCATACCTTTTTATTTTCAGCCCGATTGGATGTCGAATATCTCAATGAAACCTACAAACTCAATATTCCAGAAAATGATTCTTATGGTACTTTGGGCGGTTTTATCGTAAATACTTCTAAAGAAATTCCCCAAAAAGGCGATCAAATCACGATTGAAAACTTTCGTTTTGTGATTGAAGAAGCTACAAATAAGAAAATTGAAGTGGTAAAAATGACCATTTCCGAATAAGAATAAAAAAAATCACTTTTTATTGTAAATTATAACGCTACAATTGTAATTATTTCATAGATAATTGTATTTTCGCAAACTGAAATAAAATTTAACATATATAGAAATGGCAGTTTTACAAAAAATTAGAAAACGTTCAGGATTACTTTTACTGGCTATTGGGTTTGCCCTTTTGGCTTTTGTTGTTCAGGATTTGTTCACCAAAGGATTTAAAAGTCAATCTAAAGATGTAGGAAGTATAAATGGAAAGGATATTTCTTTTGATCAATTTAGAATTAAAGTAGCTAATGCTGAAAAAAGCGGTCAAAACGGACAGCCAATCACGCAAACTCAAGCGGCTAATCAAATGTGGGATCAAGAAGTAGCTATTGCTTTGATTTCAGAGCAATTTGAAAAAGCTGGAATTCGTACAAGTGAAAACAACATTATTGAAATATTCAAAAAAGATCCAAATATTGGAAACAACCCAACGTTCATGAACCAATTGGGTAAATTTGATTTGGCAAAATTTAAAGATTATTTCAAGAAAAATCCAGAGCAAGCTAAATTATTTCAAGACAGACAAACGGATGCTGAAATTAATGCTAAATTCCAAATCTATGGTTCAATGATCAAAGGTGGAATGTATGCTACTAATGCTGATGGACAATTTAAATATAAATTAGAAGCAGACAAAGTTAACTTTGACTATGTTTCTGTGTTGTATTCTACCGTTAAAGATAGTGACGTAAAAGTTACGGATGCAGACATTTTAGAGTACATGAAGAAAAACGAGAAAAAATTCAAAGCAGAAGAAACTCGTGAAATTGAATACGTTTTGATTGAAGACAAACCATCTGCAAAAGATGAGGAGGAAATGAAAGCTAAAATCAATGGTTTACTAACAGGAAGTGTAGTGTACAATAGCGATACTAAAACTAATGATACGCTTCCAAGTTTTAAAGCAGCAACTAATGTAGCTGATTTTGTAAATGCTAATTCTGATAAACCATACGATTCAACCTATATCAGTAAACAAGATTTACCAGCAGAACACGCAGATAAATTGTTTGCTTTACCAGTTGGAGAAATTTATGGTCCATACATCAACGGAAATTACTATTGTTTGTCTAAAGCAATGGGAAGAAAAGCTGGTGCAAAAGCAAAAGCAAGTCATATCTTAATCAGCTGGGAAGGAACTAAATTGCCAAACAAAAAAGAAAAAAGAACTAAAGAACAAGCTAAAGCGAAAGCGGAAAGTTTGTTAGCACAAGTTCAAGCTAACCCTGGAACATTTGCTATGTTAGCCTTGACTAACTCTGATGATTCATCAGCGCAACAAGGTGGTGATTTAGGATTTTTTGGTCCTGGTCAAATGGTGAAACCTTTCAATGATTTTGTATTCAACAATCCAGTTGGAAAAATTGGTTTGGTAGAAACAGAATTTGGATACCACATTATTAATGTAACAGACAAACAAGATGCTATTCGTTTGGCTACAGTAGCTCAAAAAATTGAGCCATCTCAAGCTACTACAGATGAGTTGTATACTAAAGCAACTCAATTTGAAATGGATGCTCAAACTAAAGACTTTGCTGCTGTTGCTAAAGCTGCTAAATTGACTGTGAATCCAGCGGTGAAAGCTAAAGCTATGGATGAAGCTTTTGGATCTGTTGGAAACCAAAGACAAATTATCAAATGGGCTTACAGCAAAGAAACTAACGTTGGTGATGTTAAGAAATTTGACGTTGTAAATGTGGGTAGCGTAATTGCTAAATTGAAAAAAATCAACGAAAAAGGATTAATGACGGTTGAAGATGCTAAACCAATGGTTGAAGGTATCATCAAAAACAAAAAGAAAGCAGAAAAAATTATGGCTAAAATGAAAGGATCTTCATTGGATGCTATTGCAAAAGCGAATGGTTCTACTGTTCAAAATGCACCTGCTGCTTCTGTAGAGAACGCTCTTTTAGCAAATGTTGGAATGGAACCAAAAGTAGTTGGAATGGCATTTGGTACTGCAGTAAACAAAGTATCTGCTCCAATTGAAGGTAATTCAGGAGTGTTTGTTGTAATGACTAAAGCCGTTACTAAAGCACCAAAATTACCTAAATATGATGATTACATCAATAAAGTGAAAACAAGCAACGCTCAAGCGGTTGGAAGAGTATTCCCAGCATTGAAAAATGATGCTGATATTGAAGATAACAGATTAGAATTTTATTAATAGAATTTATAAAAGGTTAAAAAAATCCCGTTCGAAAGAACGGGATTTTTTTTGTTTAAGGATTTACAAAATCATTTCGTGGTAAGGAATAACTATGTTGTATCCGCGTTCTTTAAAGTAGTCTGTTGGATCTTCTTTAGAGATGGCCAAAACAAAATCTCCGCCCCAAGCACCAAGGCTTTTGATTACGCCTTTAAAGTCTTCAAATAGGGCTTCTTGGATGGTTTGCAGCTCCAGAACGTTGCTCATTTCTATTTCGTGTTGTTGTAGGGCAATGGCAAATTCTTTGGGTTCGGTCGAGTTTACTACTGTTTTGGTTATTTTATTAATGGTTTCTATGGTCTTGCCAATTTCGGCTTGCTTATCTAAATAGGAAGCTATCGCGGTTTTGCTACTTTGCTTGCGGTTGAGGTATACAAAAAATATTTTTTGTGTGAAATTGGGATGAAAAGTTACGTTTTGAACAGTCGGTTTGTCGTTTACCAATTGATAAATGATGGCCGTGTCGTTTTGAGCACAAGCTAGGTCGTAGCCACTGCCTCCAAAGCTTTTTTTAAGAAGTTCGTAGGCGTCTATTTGTAGCCATTGAGCCACGTTATTGATTAGGGTGGATGAGGTACCCAAACCCCATAGTTTAGGAAAAGTAAGTTGGGTGGTAATGTTATAACCCTTGCCTTGAGTGATGAAATCGGAATTGAGTTTATAAGCTTCGTGTAGGATTTCTATCAGGGTGTTTTTGATGTTGTGAGTTTCATCGTAGTTTTTCTTTTCTATGATAGAAGAAAACGGAATGGTCTCATTAAACCAAATGGACCCATCGTGGTCGTGGCTCTTCCAGTGAATGAGTTGGTTGGCAGCTTCTTCGATGATGAGGCTTTGACCAAATTTAGTAGGAAGCGCTAGTGCTTTGGCACCATCTAGTACCACATATTCGCCTGTGATGAGTAGTTTTCCGTTGCTGTAGAATTGTTTCTTCATGGTTTTTTGTTGAGGCTCTAAGATGCTAAGGTTCTGAGATTTTAAGTTTCTAAGTTTCTAAGATTCTAAGATTCTAAGATTCTAAGATTCTAAGGTTCTAAGATTCTAAGATACAAAGCTTTTTTATTTGTTTTTCCTACGGAGTATTTTCTATACTTCGAAAGGCTCAATTTAGTAATGATAGTGTCACACGGAGCGCAGTCGAAGTGCTTTATGACCTATTTTCTTAATTGCTCTATCAAGCCTACTACAGAGGCATGGGTTACAGTGTGGTTTTCGAAATGTTTGGCAATGGCTTTTCGTTCGTCTGCTGTGGCGTTGTGTTGGTTGAGAATGTTGTTGAGGTGCATTTTCATGTGTCCTTCTTGAATTCCGGTGGTGGTAAGCGAACGTAAAGCAGCAAAGTTTTGAGCCAGCCCAGTAACGGCTACCAGTTGCATTAACTCGTGTGATGATGGTTTGCCTAAGATTTCTAATGCCATTTTTACTAAGGGGTGTAATGACGTTAAGCCTCCTACGGTGCCTAGTGCTAATGGAATTTCTAACCAGAAGGTGAAGATTCCGTTTTCTATTTTGGCATGAGAAAGACTGGTGTATTTGCCCGAGCGTGAAGCATAGGCATGAACGCCTGCTTCTACCGCACGAAAGTCGTTGCCAGTGGCTAATACCACAGCATCAATACCATTCATGATGCCTTTGTTGTGAGTAACGGCACGGAAAGGTTCTATTTCGGCTATGTTGACGGCACGCACAAACTTCTCGGCAAACTCTTGTGGGTTTTCTATTTTCTTCTCGGCCAGGTCTGCTACAGAACAAGACACTTCGGCACGCACAATGCAGTTGGGCACGTAGTTAGAAAGGATACTCATTACGACTTGTATGTTTTTTTCTGCTGCTGTAAAGTCGTGGTGTTGAGCGGCTTCTTCTTTAAGTGTTTTGGCTATTTGTTCTAGGCACGAATTGATGAAATTGGCTCCCATGCTGTCTTTGGTTTCAAAGGTTACGTGCAGTTGGAAGTAGTTTTCTAATTCGTGGGTTTTGTTTCTTAATTCAATGTCTAGTATTCCGCCACCGCGTTTTTGCATGTTTTTGGTGATGCTTTCGGTTGCGGTAAAGAAACTGGGTTTTATGGTGTTGAAGAACGATTGCAATTTGGAAGCATCGCCTTGGTACATAAAGTGTACTTGACCAATTTTCTCGGAATTGAGAACGGTGGCTTTAAATCCGCCACGAGTGCTCCAGAATTTGGCTGCTTTGGCCGCTGCTGCCACTACCGAACTTTCTTCTATCACCATAGGGATGGTGTGGTAGTTGCCATTGATGAGGAAGTTGGGAGCAATACCCATAGGTAGATAGAAATTGGTAACGGTGTTTTCTATGAACTCATCGTGAAGTTGTTGGAGCTGTTCGTCTTGATTCCAATATTGTTTTAGGGTAGCAATAGCTTGTTCAGGATGGGTAAAATACTGATTGGCAATCCAATTTATTTTTTCTTCTTTGGATAATTTTGAAAATCCAGATATGGCGTTGTTCATAATTTAGTTGCTAAATGAACTGCAAAGATAGAGTTTAGGATTTATTATTTTAAAATTTTAGGATGGTATTGTGAAGTGTTAAGGCACTCCTACTTGGTTTAGATGGTGGTGTTGTCCCTTGAGTAGGAGTGCCTTGATTATTAATTACAGCCCTTGTTTTGTTTTATTGGGATTGGGTTTTAACTAAGGTGTTGAACGTGTTGAAAATAATATGGGAAAATGTTTGGGTATGTAGTTGAAATTTCTTACGTTTGGAGTAGTGACTGCTGAATGTGAGAAAGTTGGGTAATCTTTATGTTATTTAGTAGTTATGCAACATTTTAGAAAAACGTAACAAAACACTCGTAAACGCTAGGAAAGAAGAAAAAATATATCTGGAAATAAATTTCATCAAGAATTGTTTAAGAGTACAAAATAAAAAAAATGACATTTTAAAATCGAAAAACATATGAACAGAATATTAATATCTCTTTCGTTTTTAATCATAAAAAACTTCTGTTTCTATCAAATAATAAATGGGAAAAAACTAAATCCTTTCTTCATAATTGTCATTTATTATCTTCAAATTGTATTAGCACTATTTTTAAATAGCAAATTTTGGAAAAATAATCCTCACTCATTAATTGAAGCTTTACCTATACTAATAAATCTTGATTTCTTATTATATCTCTTTTACCATGTTTTATATCTTTACATAAAATTCAGCAAAAAAATATTTTCAAATAGAAATCTTAAAAGCCCATTAGAATTCTTTTTTGAAATATTTTCTGAATTTAAAAACTTAAAAAAAAATTATATAATAATAACAATAATTGAAGCTTTTTTAATCTTTTTGATTATAAAAAACGTCGCATAACAGCGGTTTCAAGAAATGGCGAAAAATGTGCAAAATTCACGTTTTTCTTTCGCAAGTTTTTTTATCTTAGTGGAAAATTAAGCAGTCACGAGGTTCGCCACTCCTTGAAGCCGCAAAACGTTAACTGCTATAATTTATAAAAAAACGTGAAAAATATGGAAATAAAAGATTTTCTAAGAATTGCCAAAATAATAAATGATTTTGCCCAAAAAGTTGGCCTTTGGAATAGTTATATTCAATTAAGGAATTCGTTAACTCAGTATAATCAACAATTTCAAGCAAATCCTAACAATCAGTCTCAACTTAGAAATAATTTTGAACAAAATAGACAATTATTACTTGGACAATTAAAACAACTTCAAGACGAATTAAAGAATTTAAAAGAAATTAAAAATATCAAGAAACTTAATCTTGATGAAATTTTTGGAGAAAAAGCTATCAATTCTTTAAATACGCTACAATTTGACTTACAAAATAATCCTAACATTATTATTCCAAAGATTAATGAATTAATAACAAAAGCAACTCAATGTCAACAGTTATTTAATTCAATGAATAATGTTTTCGGAATTGATTTCAATATTGAAATAGAGCAAGAATTGAATAATGAATTTATATTACATTTTGAAAATGGTGCAAATATTGAAACATTAAAAGAATTGTCTAAAGCATCTCAAGATTGGCAAGTTGTTGTAAACTGCATGAGTAGACTTGTAAGGGATAATGAAAGTGAAGCAAAAATTGTATCAGTTGATAGAGGTTCAATAATATTAACAGTTACAGCAATTTCAGCAATAATTTATGCTTTGTCAAACTCATCAAATAAAATTTTAGATGTAATTTTAAAGGTTTATGAAGTCAAAAAGAAAGCATTAGAATTGAAACAGTTAAAACTTTCTACAATAAATGATGCAATAAATATTCTTGAAAAACAAGCAAAATTAAATGTTGTGTCAGAAGCTAATACTATAACAGATGAACTTCTAGAAGAATATAAATGGACAAATGCAGATGAATTATTTAACGAAACAAAAACAGCTGTTAATAAAGCTATAAGAAGAATGATTAGATTTACAAATGCTGGTGGAAAAATTGAAACTAAATTAATTAATCCAACAGCTGAAGAAAGTGAGTCAATAAAGCAACTAAAGGAGAAAACTAAATTATTTATTAAAGCTGAAGATGAAGTATTCAAGCTTGAAGGCAAAAAAGAACTACTTCAACTTGAAGATAAAATTGAGAATGAAGATGAAGAAGGTGATAAGAAATCTGCTTCATAATTATTACAGCAGTTAACAGCGGTTTCAAGAAATGGCGAAAAATGTGGTAAATTCACATTTTTCTTTTACAAGAAATTCTATCTTAGTGGGAAATATCTCGTTAAGAAGCTCGCGACTTCTTGAAGTAACAGAAGGTTATCAGGCATTTTATAAAAAATAAACATAAATACATGAAAGTAATATCAATTTTTAATAATAAAGGAGGAGTAGGAAAATCTACTTTAGCCTTTCATTTATCAAGTATACTTGCTGAAATGGGGCATAAAACTTTGGTGATTGATCTCGATCCACAATGCAATTTAACTATTTGTGGAATGAATGAAGAACACCTTCATTCTATTTGGGTTGATGAAGACAATTATATTGACGACTTTGAAGCAGCAATGAATGCAGCTTCTCCAGAAGCTTATAATGATTTTTTGAATAGCCCAAGAACAATTCATTTTCTTTTAAAACCAACCGAAGATGGTCAAGGTGATTTATTAAAACTTCCGCCACCGGTTAATCTGAGGGAAAATTTAGATTTAATACCTGGAAGGCTTACAGTACATCAATTTGAAAACAAGATTTCGGAAAGATGGAGTGGTGCTTATTTGGGAGATTCTTTAGCTATTAGAACAATTACAAGAATAAGAAACTTGGCTGAAGAATATACCGAAATATATAATTATGAATTTGTAATTATTGACACTTCACCGAGTTTAGGATCATTAAATAAAATAATCATTTCAACAGTCGATGGATTTTTAATTCCAGCACTACCAGATATGTTTTCAATGTATGGTATTAGAAATATTGGTAACTCTCTCAAATTATGGAATAAGGAATTTAATACAATATATGGTCTAATTTCAGAGGATAAACGGACAAAATTCCCTCAGAATTTTGTTAGATTTTTGGGTTATACAATTTATAATGCAAAAAAATATACTGGAAATACTGAGTGGGATTTAGCTCGAGCACATTATAATTATGCTCAACAAATTCCTAGAGTTATTGAAACATATATTAGCCCTGAGGTAAGAAGTCATCTTTCCGATGAACAAGTTAATACTCCTATAGGTTTAAAAGCAGTAATGCACTCTCACAACACTTTACCCAATATGTCCCAAAAATATAAGGAGCCAATTTGGAAAATTCCTTCTTTAACAAATCTCGATGTTGAAGACAAGTCAACTATTATGGGTAATCGCGCAATTTATGAAGAAACACGAGATAGGTATGTTGAATTTGCTAATCATTTTTTAGAAAGAACTGAAACTTTAAATTAGTTGTTATGAATCATGATTTTAAAGAAGCTATTCAAGCTTATGCAGATAAACAATTTGAATATGAGCAATTTTTGGCTGGCGTTTTAGTTTTTTTTCAAAAACATCCACAGCTAAATTCAAAACCTCTACCAATAATTCATTCCATCAAATCGCGTTTTAAAGATATTGATCATCTAGAAGATAAACTTAATAGAAAATTAGAGAAAGGTATAATTATCACAAAAGAAAATATATTTACTGAAATAACAGATTTTATCGGAGTAAGAATACTTCATTTATATCAAGATCAATTCCCAGAAATCAATTTAGCAATTCAAGCTAAGGTGGACAGTGGAGACTGGATGTTTGTTGAACAACCTACAGCATATACTTGGGATCCAGAATCAGACAAGTTTTATCAAGATAATGGTATAAAAACTGAGATAAGAGATACATATTACACAAGTATACATTATTTGATTAAACCTAATAACCAAAATACTATTTGCTGTGAAATACAGGTAAGAACTTTATTTGAAGAAATTTGGGGAGAAATAGATCATACAATTAATTACCCACATGCTACAGATAGTTTATCTTGCAAAGAACAACTCAGAGTTTTATCAAAACTAGTATCAACAGGAACAAGATTAGCAGATTCAATTTTTAGAACTAATCATGATTACATAAATCAAAAAAACGGCTAATAACAAAGTTTTCATGACATTACGGTTAAAGTGAAAATTGACGTTTATATTTTGCAAGAAATAGTATTTTAGTGGAAAATATGCGATTGAGAAGTTCGCCACTTTGTGAAGCGGCAGAAAGTTATAGGTAACTCAAATAATACATAAATATGACGAGAAGATATACAATTGAAAATAGATTGGCAGATGTTATTCGATTAATTACTGTTTTAGCAATTGACAAGCATGCTTTCCGGACAATAGGAAATTTACAAGATGCAATTAGAGGATTACCATCATCTGCCAAAACTTGGTTAGAAATAGCTCATCAACATCCTGAATTTTTTAGACCTAATGGTGGTGAAACTTCAATTGCATTGCTTATTAGATCTTATTTGCCAATAAATGAAGACAACACTAGAGAGCCATTAAGTATAGAAGAAACCCAAAAACTGATAGATGTTGCAATATCAATGTATGAGAAAGAAATTGAACAGTCTCAAAAACACAGCCATCTATTTCCTTTAATAGTTGCGGGAATAGCTTTATTTGGAGTTATATTTACACCTATTTATAATCATTGTGTTGCAGTCGATACTGACAAAAAAATAGACTCTATAAATGTTTCGATTAAACACATTGAACATAAAATTAAGTAAGGCTGCCTATAACAGCGGTTTCAAGAAATGGCGAAAAATGTGGCGGGTTGATGTTTTTCTTTTGTGAGAAATCTTTTCTTAGTGGAAAATATGGTGTTGCGAGGTTCGTAACAGTCGTAAAGCTTGGAACGTAATGTGCTATTTTAGGATGACCGACAACAAAAAATGACCAACAACAATTTTGATATAAAAATATTAGACCTTCATTGGATTGAGGATGTTGACGACCCGACAGACCTTTGCGCACACGGACACGTTTTTGTAAAAATAGGAGACGAAGTTGTAGCAGACAAAGACAGTTTAGACGTAACATTAAGTTCAACTGCTCTATATTTAATGCGTACATTAAAAGGTAATTATAAAAAAGACGACTTCGCCAGTCAATTACTTCCTTGTTGCGGACATTTTTTTATAGCTGACCAAAAAAACGACTACGTTGCTATAATGGGTTGTCAAAACGGAATTGACTGGACAATTATTCATACAGACAGTGGTAAAATAAAACACATAACTGACAGCGGACAAGAAGCAACTATTGACAAAGAAGAATACCAAAAAATGGTTTTGGACTTTGCAGACCAAGTTGAGAATTTTTACAAAACGAGTTTGCCAAAAACACTACCAACGGATGACTTTGACAAAAAAGGTTATTTGACGTTTTGGAAAGAATGGCGACACTTGAGAGACGAATGGGAATAAAAATCCCCCAGCTCCAGTGCGAAACCCCTCACGTGGTTGTTGAGCTTCAGATTATGCTGGAGAAAAAGGATTGACTTTGTCGAATTTCATTTCGTTCTGTAGCGGTGGATTAAAATCGAAGATTTAGAAATGTTATGAATATATACTTTCAAAATTTATCAATAGGAGTTATTGTTTTTTATTTGCTTGTATCTTTTGCAATGAGTTTTGGAATACATGCTATTATAAAGCTATTGGCAACGATTTTTAATCGTAAATTTCAAAGTAAGTATTTATTGTTCATATTAGTTGTTTTCTTCTTCTTGACGTTTATGGTTTTCTTACTCACTGATAAACCCTATGCTGGAAATCGTTAATACACTACGGCTAAAAGAGGTAAACCCCCAAAGCTGTTGTGCAAATCCTTTCGCGTTCCTCTGTAGTAAATACAAGGCTCTATAAAGTGTTCACACAAAAAGCCACGTAAACGGCTCCTGACATTGCACAGTTTATTTTATAATCAATAAAGTTTAGTTGTTTAAAATGGTAAAGCACAAAGGAGACCATTTGCACTACAAAGTGCAGAAAGCAAATTGAAGCTGGAAAGCTTTTAAAAAAATAAGCAGTAACTTTTATTTTTTATTTAGTAGTTGTTCAAGATAAGCAATCTTGTCTTTTTCAGCTTGAACCAAGCGTTCGTAAAGTTCGACTACTTTGTCTAAAGGATTGAAAGTAGGCTGAAAGTTTTCTGTTTTTAAAATAGCGATACCGTTGTCGTTTGTATTGAAAGTGTTATTGATAATATTAAGAACAGCATCCTCACTAAAATTCTTTATAGCCTCAGCCGTTATACCTAACTCTTTAGCAATAAGTTGTAACTTATCATCATCTATAGTTTCGCTACTTTCAATGTTAGAAATAGTTTGTTGGCTCACACCAATAGCTATAGCTAGTGCTTCTTGCTTTATTCCTCTTAGCTCTCTAATTCGGCTAATATTTCGGCCTATATGTCTTGGTTTGCTAGTTGTATCCATAACTCAAAAATAATACTTTTTTTTAATTAAGCCTTTGGTAAAATACCAGTAAAGCAAATATAAACTATTTTACATAGAGCGGCTAGTCAATTCAGTAAAAAAAATAGTGCAATTCGGGAGCATTAGCCAAGGCTATAGCCTACTAGCGCTCTTTCCAAACGCGTTTCCCTTTTCTTCCCTGCAACACAGTAAACAATTCGTGTTCAGCTGCAACAACAAATTTTAAGTTGGGCACATAGGCAACCAATTTATTAAATTGCACAGCCATTTGCCTATCAGCCACAACAATAAGTATAAGTTCCCATTGCAATAGCTGTGCCAACGCAGCAGCACTTGGTAGTATACCAAGCGCATCCAGCAATAAAACAATCTTTTGGTTATTAGCGTCAGCAACTACACCATCCAACTCCTGCATCTTTGCATAAAAGGCATCACTAAATTCTACTTTAGCCATAACAAAAACTAAAAATTATAAGGCAAGGTACACTTTTTAGCAATCAATTTCAAATAATAAATAGATAGCTAAAGCACGGCATCGTCAGGGCATCCCCTAGGCATAACCATAGATAAAGCATCAATGGTGAAAGTATAAACAATAACACCAATAATAAAAACAGCAATAACAATTACATTAAAAATAATCCCCAGATAGCAAAGATCCGCAATCTGTGCCCACACACATTAAACCAACTAGCTTCGCATAGCTTCCTTATAATGACCCGTTCCACTATCTTTTGATCTTATTCTCTATATTCAACTACTACACCAAGCCCATTAATAATTGAGTTAGTTCTTTGTTTTGTGATGGATTAATTTACCGTGCCGTCGTAATATATTTCATAAACATCGTATCCCATATTTAGGAGCTTGCTGTATATTTTATCTTTGTTTCCAACAATTACAATGATCATGTTGTTGTAGGGTAAACTCTTTTTGGCATAGTTGTTTACTTCGTCTAATGCCATGTTTTTTAATAGGGTGTTTTGTTGGTTGGTAAAATCTTTGGATAGGTTGTGGTCTAAAATGGTTTTTAGGAAACCTGCTTTTTGTGCAGGCGTTTCATATTTTAAAGCTTCGTAAAGTGCCATTGAATTTTGAGTGAATTTTAATTCTTCTTGGGTAATGCCTGAATCGGCATATTTTTTTATTTCTTTCATGATTTCATTGACAGACTTGTCTGTAGCCTCGGTTTTTACATTGGCTTCTATGATGTAAGGACCAGGATATTGATTGCCATAAAAGGCAGCATGAGCCGTATAGCAGTAGCCATGTTCTTCTCTTAAATTTAAATTGATTTTGCTGCTGAAAGGGGTTCCTAAAAGATAGGTAGCTACTAGTGTTTTGTAATACTCTCCGGTAGCATCGTAGGCTAATCCGCCGCAAGCCACTCTAATTTGAGATTGTGGTGCACCAGGTCTGTTTAACAGGTAAATGGCTGTTTTGGCTATTGGTTTTGGGGTATTATTGTTTGTTGGTTCTGCGGTGTTAGGCGTTTTTATGCCTTCTAGAAAAGACAATTTGCTCATGACATCGTTTTGTTCTGTGTTGCCTACATACACTACCGAAATGCGATTTGGAAATAGGTGGTCTTCATAATATTCTTTGGCTTCAAAGGCACTGATGGAACTTACCGATTCTCTGGTTCCTCTTGGTGCATTTCCTAAAATATTATTTTTTCCATACCATACCGATTCTACTAAATTATTGGGTAGCTGCGATAGGTTGACCGCGCCTTTTTTAATAAGGTCTAATTGTTTGCCTTTTATTTTATCAAATTCATCGGTATCAAATTTTGGGTGCAGTATCATTTCTTGTACGATAGCTAACGTTGCGTCGATATTTCGGGCTAGGGAAGAAACATTTATGATGATTTCTTCGGGAGAATTGTCTACAGAAATTTCGCTTCCTAGTTGGTTTAATTTTGTGTCGATTTCTTCACTTGAGAATTTAAGCGTTGATTCTTTTAAGAGTTGTCCGATCAATTCTGAAATGCCTGAATTGTTTTTATTTTCAAATCGATGGCCAATAGGAATGCTGATTTTTAAATACATTACTAATGATTCGTCGCTTTTTGTTCCTATAATTTTTATGCCATTTTTTAATGAATTGGTCCAAAAATCGGGAACTTTGATCGTTGGAGTTGCTGTTGGAACAGGTTGTTTGGTTCTGTCAAAATTGTCTTTTGCTTTTACATACGTCAGGTTTTTATATTCTGGACTTTCAACGGCATTGCCGTTTCGGGTTGGCGGTGTGTAATTGTCTTTTTTGACTAGCGAAGTGTGGTCTGTTGGATAAACACTCAATATCACGGCATGCTTGTCTTTGATATAGGTATTGTACACTCGCATCACGTCTTCTTTGGTTATTTTGCTGTAGCGTTCAAAATCTTTAGAAATATAATTTGGGTTGCCCGTGGTAGTTTGATAAAAAGAAAGTAATTCTCCTTTTCCGTCAATACTTAACATTTGACTGGTTTTTTGTGATTCGAACTTTATTTTGTGGGTTTCTAAATCTTCGTCGGAAACGCCCTTTTTTTCAAATTCCGCAAAGGCTTCTTTGATCATTTTGTCAAAGTGTTTTAATTTTTTGGCAAATATTCTGATTTTAAATTCTCCAGCAAGTTCAGAACACGGATGGGAAATACTCACGTGTTCGGCATCATCTGATTTAATGAAATATTGATAGAAGACGGATGATTTTCCTTCTCCTAAAATATCAGCCAAAACATCTAAAGCTGGTTCGTCTTGATGACGGGCTTTAATGGTTGGGAAGGTGTAGAGTACTTGCGGTAACACAATATGATCTTCGTAAGAAATGTATCGGTCGTCTTCTAAGACCACTGGGGCAACTTCTTGTTGTTTTACTTCTGGTCCTGATGGAATGGTACCAAAATATTTTTGAACCATAGTTACCACTTCGGCGGTGTTTACATCGCCAGCAATAGTAAGTGTTGCGTTGTTGGGTCCGTACCAACGCATAAAAAAGTCTTTTAAATCTTTGACATTAACATTTTTAAGGTCGCCACTGTACCCAATAGTTGGCCAAGCATAAGGATGCGAAACAGGATATAAAGCTTCGGATGTTTTTTCGTTGATTAAGCCAAAAGGTCGGTTTTCATAATTTTGAGCTCTCTCGTTTTTAACGGTTTCTCTTTGTATTTCAAATTTTTCTTGGGTAATCGCATCAATTAGAAAACCCATACGGTCGCTTTCTAGCCACAAGGCGGTTTCTAATTGATTGCTTGGTAGTAGTTCCCAATAGTCGGTTCTGTCTCTATTGGTGTTGCCATTGAATTTTCCTCCTGCTTCTGTAATAATTTTTGAATGTTGTCCGTTAGCAATATGTTCTGAACCTTCAAACATCATGTGTTCAAAAAAATGTGCAAATCCAGAACGCCCTTCTTGCTCTATAGCTGAGCCTACATGATACATGACGTCTACATATACCATAGGGTCTGAATGGTCTTCATGAATTATAAGTGTAAGCCCATTGGAGAGTTGGTATTTTTCGTAAGGAATAACCAGTTCGTCTTTTTTCTGTACTACTTTTTCTATGAGTTTAATCTGGGCTTCTGCATTAGCATATAAGACCAATAGAATAATGGACAGAAAAAGTTTTATTTTGATTTTCATGGTATCAGAAGGATTTGTTTAGGGTGTTGTAACGATTTGAAACAAATGTAGTAATTTTTGTATGATTTTGCGAGTTGCTTGAAATGAATGCTATAACTGGCAACCGTTTGGGGCAATTGCGAATTTTGTTGTAAGTTCATGCTTGTCTTTCGTAAGTTTTTTTATCTTAGTGGAAAATTAAGCGGTTGCGAGGTTTGCTAATTTGTGAAGTAGTGGAACGTTGGCGATACTGCCTTAAATCAATTATATAGAAATGGAATATCCGACTATCTTTGAAAGAATAAAATCGACAACTATTGATGCTATAATTGTTATTGCCTTTATGTTTTTTGCTTCTGAAGTGCTGAGCTCATTTAAAGATGTTCCAAACTATATTAGAATGATTGTGTTTGCTGGAATATTTTTGTATGAACCCATTTGTACTGTGTTTGGAGGGACTATAGGCAATGATAAAATTGGAATACGTGTAAGGAGTAACTCGGATCACTCGAAGAAAATTAATTTCTTTCAAGCTGTGATACGATTTATATTTAAATTTTTTTGAGGCTGGTTGTCTTTTATAACTGTTTTTTCGAGCAAGAAAAGCAGAACAATACATGATTATGTTAGTAGTAGTGTCATGGTTAGGGCTTAATGATGTAGGTTATTGCAACAGTTTCAATTAGTTGTTTGAGGGTTATTTGAAAAGGAAGGTATCATTAATATTTTTCTACACAATTAATTTTAAAGATATGGTGGTTTTTCGTAAAATATTTGGCATTTTTTTATTGTTTTTTTCGGGTGTATTTATTTTGGCTTTGCTGTCGTCTGGTTTTTCGGTACTTAGTAAACCTTTCAGTGGGTCTAGTGCAGAACGAGTAGGTTATGTTATAGGTGTTTTATCAGTAGACTTGTTATTTGGTTTTTTGATTTACTTTATGATTAAAAGAGGTCTTTTTTATCTTAAAGATACCAAGAACTAGGGTAGTGGTAGTTTTGTGATACGACATCTATTATGAAAAAGCACCACCTCTCTATAGGAATTGGTTTTTTGTTTTGATGTAAAACTCCTAAATCTGTATTTAACACAAAAAAACTACGGTTAATTGCAAATTTTTCACTAAAATTGGAGTCGTTTTATAATCAATCAAAAAAATGAAGTCAATTAAACTTATTGCATTATTTCTTTTAACAGCAATTTCGGCTGTAGCCCAACAAAAAATAACGGTTGAAGACATTTATACAGGAAGCTTTCGTGCCAAAGGAATGGACGAATTGCAAGCTTTGAAAAACACCAATCAATACACGGTTCTGAATACCGATAGAGCGACTCGATCGCAACAAATAGACTTGTATGATTATGCTACTTTGAAGAAAGTGGCGACTTTAATTGATACTAAAAACAATAAAGAATTGGTTGACGGTATTGATAGTTACAGCTTTAGTAACGATGAAAAGTTAATTTTAATAGCAAGCAAAAGCAACCCAATTTACCGCCATTCGTTTACCGCCGATTATTATTTGTATAACATTGCGACTAAAGAAATGGGCAAGTTGTTTGACCAAGTTCAAGAGCCTACGTTCTCTCCTGATGGGACTAAAATTGCGTATGCTAAAGCCAATAATTTATTTGTGTATGATGTAGCATCGAAAAAAACTACTCAAATCACAAGCGACGGTAAGAAAAATGCGATTATTAATGGAATTACCGATTGGGTTTATGAAGAAGAATTTGCGTTTGTAAGAGCTTTTGATTGGAGTGCCGATGGTAAAAAGTTGGCATATATTCGTTTTGATGAAAGCGAAGTTCCTGAATTTTCGATGAATATTTATAAGAAAGATTTGTATCCAACGGTGGAAACGTTTAAGTATCCAAAAGCTGGTGAGAAGAATGCTGTGGTTTCATTGTTTGTGTATGATGTTGCTGTTGGTGCTTCTAAAGCCATTAATCTTGGGAATTACACCGATTTTTACATAGCCAGAATGAAATGGACGAACGATGCTAATGTACTTAGTGCTCAGGTGTTGAACCGTCACCAAGATAATTTAGATTTGATTTTTGTAGATGGAACTACAGGTGCTGCCAAAGTAGTTATGAATGAAAAAGATGTTGCTTATGTGGATGTGACAGACAATTTGACGTTTTTGAAAGACAACAGTTTTATTTGGACTTCGGAGAAAGATGGTTTTAATCATATTTACTTGTTTGATAAAAATGGGAAGTTGAAAAATCAAGTGACTAAAGGTAATTGGGAAGTGACTTCGTACTATGGTTTTGACGAAAAAACCAAAACAATTTATTATCAGTCTACCGAAAATGGTTCGATTGTGAGAGATGTTTATAAAATAAGTTTGGATGGAAAGAAGAAAGTAAAGTTATCGCAACAAGTAGGTACGAATAGTGCAACTTTTAGTCCGAATTTTGACTATTTTATCAATACTTTTTCGTCTGCTACAGCAGCTCCGACTTATACTCTGAACGCTTCTAAAGATGGCAAGCAGGTGCAAGCTATCGTTGATAATCTTGCTTTGGAAGATAAACTAAAAAAATACAATCTGCCTACCAAAGAATTTTTTGAGTTGACTACTGAAAAAGGCAACAAGTTGAATGCTTGGATGATTAAGCCAAAAGATTTTGATGCGACTAAGAAATATCCCGTATTTATGTATCAGTATTCGGGTCCGGGTTCGCAGCAAGTAGCTAACGACTGGTTGGATACCAACGATTATTGGTTTATGATGTTGTCGCAACAAGGTTATATCACGGTTTGTGTGGATGGAAGAGGTACTGGTTTTAAAGGTGCTGCCTTTAAAAAGTGTACTCAAAAAGAGTTAGGAAAATATGAAGTTGAGGATCAAATTGACGCTGCTCGCGTCCTTGGAACGTATTCGTATGTAGATAAAAGTAGAATTGGTATATTTGGCTGGTCGTTTGGTGGCTTTATGGCAAGCAACTGTATTTTGAAAGGCGCCGATGTGTTTAAAATGGCTATTGCAGTAGCTCCGGTTACTAATTGGAGATTTTATGATAGTATTTACACCGAGCGTTACATGCAAACGCCACAAGAAAATGCTACAGGATATGACTTGAATTCGCCTATAAATTTTGCCGATAAACTGAAAGGAAACTTTCTTTTGATTCATGGTACGGCAGACGATAATGTACATTTTCAAAACTCAATGCAGTTTATTGAAGCTTTGGTTCAAGCCAATAAGCAATTTGATTGGGCGGTTTATCCTGACAAGAATCACGGAATTTACGGAGGTAAAACCAGAATTCAGTTGTTTACTAAAATGACAAATTTTATCAAAGAGAAATTATAATAAATCAAATACAAACTAAAACTAAATAATTATAATATGAGTGAACAAGTAAAAACAGGACATCCAAAAGGACTTTGGGTATTATTTGGAACTGAAATGTGGGAACGTTTCAATTTCTATGGAATGCGCGCATTATTGGCACTTTTCATGGTAAATTCTTTGAAATATCTTGAAGCAGATTCTTCTATTTTTTATGGAGGATTTTTAGCTTTATGTTATTTAACCCCAATGCTTGGAGGTTTTGTTTCAGATAGATTTCTAGGAAACAGAAACTGTATTTTGTTAGGCGGATTGTTGATGGGAATTGGACAGTTGTTTTTGTTTTTTAGTGCCACCATTTTCAGTTCTAATTTAGATTTTGCTAAAACGATGATGTGGTTGGGCTTGTTCATTATCATTTTTGGAAACGGATTTTTTAAACCCAATATTTCTTCAATGGTGGGAAGTTTGTATCCAAAGCAAGAGAAATCTAAATTGGATACGGCTTTTACTATTTTCTATATGGGAATTAACCTAGGAGCATTCTTAGGACAGTTTATTTGTCCAATTATTGGAGATGTGAAAGTGAATGGTGTTCAGGATCCATTTGCTTTTAAATGGGGATTCCTTGCAGCTTCTATGGCTATGTTTGCCGGAACTTTAGTGTTCTTTTTCTTGAAAAATAAATATGTGGTAACTCCAGAAGGACGACCAATTGGAGGATTGCCAAAACACAATACTTCAGACGATTTTGAAGAAGGTGAAGCTCAAAAAGCAGCGTTCAAGGGAAAATCAATTTACTTGGCTTTAGGTGTTTTTGTAGCTATGTTTTTTGTGTTTAGATACTTATTGGTAGGTGAATTTGGTGTCACTAATTTTGATATGGGCACACTTGTGAAAGGATTGATTTATCCTTTTATTTATGGTGCAGGTATTGCATTAGCTACCTTGATTGTTTCGGATACTTCGATTACTAAAGTTGAGAAAGATAGAATTTTTGTAATTTATATCGTCTCGTTTTTTATCATTTTCTTTTGGGCCGCTTTCGAACAAGCTGGTTCTTCATTAACTTTTATTGCTTCTAATCAAACGGACAGACATTTCTTTGGTTGGGACATGCCAGCTTCGATGGTTCAAATTTTTAATGGACTGTTTGTGGTAATAATGGCAGTTCCTTTTAGTATGTTGTGGGATAAATTGAGAGCCGCAGGAAAAGAGCCTGTTTCGCCTTTGAAACAAGCAATGGGACTTTTCTTGATAGCAATTAGTTATTTTATTATTGCACACAATGTTAAAGATTTAGGTTCAAGTGGTATGTTGGCTGTTAAATGGTTAATTTTATTGTACTTGATTCAAACGGCTGGTGAGTTGTGTTTGTCTCCAATCGGACTTTCGTTAGTAAGTAAGTTAGCGCCTAAACGTTTTTCGTCGTTGTTGTATGGCGTGTTCTTTATTGCTAATGCTGCCGGTTATGCTTTAGCTGGAACATTGGGGTCTATTATGCCTGCTACTGGAGATAAATTTATTGCAGCAGAAAAGAAGAACATTGATTTACAATCCATTTTAGATGATAAAAAAGTTGCAGATGGTCAGCAGCTGTTTACTTTAGCTCAAATGCAAATTGCTAAAATAGACAAAGAAAAATCTGACAATCTTAATTTGAATATAGAAAAGAGAATTAAGAAAATAGCTGAGATAAAAAGTCAAAGAGACTTGGCTAAGAAAAATAAAACTCCTTTTGTAAATACATTTAAAGCTCAGGATACAACTTTCACTCCAGATGAATTTAATTTAATTAAAGAAAAGAAAGTTATTACAGTTGCTTATCCAAAATTTGCGAGTTTTACCATCCATAATTTATACGAATTCTTCATGGTATTTGTGGTGTTGTGTGGAATTGCAGGAGCAATTTTAGCCTTGATTTCTCCTAAATTGAAGAAAATGATGCACGGCGTTCATTAATCTATTTAAAAAAAATATAAAATCTTTCAAACCTGCAAGAAATCTTGTAGGTTTGTTTTTTTAATCAAAAACGGAATGGAGCAAAATCAGACTTTGGAACAGATTCAAAACTTTAAAGGGAAATACCCAAAACAATTGTGGTACTTGTTCTTTAGTGAAATGTGGGAGCGTTTTAGTTTTTACGGAATGCGTGGTATGTTGGTTATCTTTATGGTAAATCAATTGGCCATGAATGATAAAGTGGCTAATCTGCAATATGGTGCTACACAAGCATTTGTATATGCTTTTACGTTTATTGGTGGTTTGTTTGCCGATAAGATTTTGGGGTATCGAAAGTCACTTTTTTGGGGTGGATTGTTGATGATTGTTGGAAGTATTATTTTGGCCATCGATCCTAAACAGTTTTTCTTTTTTGGAATTAGTTTTACCATTATTGGAACCGGTTTTTTCAAGCCAAATATTTCAACAATGGTAGGAAAACTTTATAAAGATGACGACAATAGGCGAGATGCAGGTTTTTCGTTGTTTTATGCAGGAGTGAATCTTGGTGCGTTAATTGGTGGTTATATTTGTATTGCTGTGGCTAACGGAACGCTATGGGAAACCTTAATTCCAGAGCACTTGCGTTGGAATTTTGCCTTCGGATTTGCAGCTGTGGTTATGATTGTTAGTTTGTTGACATTTACTCAAACTCAAAAAAGTCTCGGACAAATTGGGTTGTCACCATTATTAGGGATTGATAAATCAAAGAAATTAAGGTTAGAGGTGATAACTTATATTGCTTCATTGGGCGTTATTCCTGTTATAATGACGATGGTTTCTAATACAGAATATACCGATATTTTTATGTTTATTATTGGTCCGATGTCACTATTGTATTTGTTTTATGAAATGCGAAATTTTTCTGTTGCTGAAAACAAGAAACTTATGGCAGCTTTGGTTTTTATCATATTCTCTATTTTCTTTTGGGCATTTTTTGAACAAAGTGGTGGTTCTTTAAGTTTATTTGCAGCTCACAATCTGAACAATACGGTGCTTGGCATTCCACTCGATCCCAATGGGGTGAATAATTCGGCGAATTCATTTTTTGTAATTGGTTTTGCTGCATTAGTAGGTTTAGTATGGCTTTGGATGAGTAAGCGTAAAGTAGAACCCAATACGGTTGTTAAATTTGGGTTAGGATTTTTATTTCTAGCCGGAGGATTCGCTGTTTTTTATGCTACAAAATTTTTTGATAATGGCACTGGAAGAACGTCATTAGATCTGTTTACTTTTGGATGGTTTGTCATCACCTTTGGAGAGTTGTGTTTGTCGCCAATTGGGATGAGCGCTATGACCAAATTATCGCCACAAAAAACACAAGCCGTTATTATGGGTATGTGGTTTTTGGCTAGTGCTTACGGTCAGTATTTTGCTGGTTTGTTGGGAGCTAACATAGCCGAGGCTTCTACAAACGCATCCAATTCAGAGAAATTGGTTGTTTATGCAGATGGCTATTTGCAATTAGCATTGTATGCCTTGGTTTTGGGATTGGTTTTAATAGTAATTTCACCATTTGTAAAAAAACTAATGCAGGAAGTAAAATAACAAACATTTTTACTTTCTGATTTTATATATATTTGTAAAAAAATTAATAAGATGAAAAAAATAATAATACTATTGTTGTTGGTTGTTTCTGGAATGACTGCAAAAGCTCAAGAAGGATTGACTTGGTATACCGATTTGAATAAAGCAGTAGAAGCCTCTCGTCAAGAGCAAAAGCCTATGTTTTTATTTTTCACTGGAAGTGACTGGTGCGGTTGGTGTACGCGTTTGCAAAATGAAGTTTTTAAAACTCCAGATTTTATTGCTTGGGCAAAAGAACACGCTATTTTAGTTGAGTTGGATTTTCCGAGAAGAACACCACAATCAGACGAAATAAAACAGCAAAACAATCAAATGCAACAAATGTTTAGAGTGCAAGGTTATCCAACGGTATGGTTTGTAAAACCTACGGTAACTGGAGATAAAACCAATTTTGAACAATTAGGAAGCACAGGTTATGTTGCTGGAGGTCCATCAAAATGGTTGGAAGGTGCTAATGCTATTATTGCTAAATACGTTCCAGATCCAAAACCAGAACCAGCAAAAAAAGCTAAAAAGAAAAAAGCTAGTAAGAAATAATCTTAGTTATAATTTATAAAATCCCTTTTCTGCAGTGTCATGGAAAGGGATTTTTTCTTTGATACAAGTTTCTTTCCAGGTTTTAATATAGGTTTTGAAGTTGGAATTATCTGCTACAATTTGTTTAGGTTTCAACTTTTTAAGTATGCGATCTAAATTTATTTTTGGTGAATTCGTTAAAATGATAATATCAGGTTTTGCATTACTTGGGCAAACCGATGAACTGTCAATTAATATAATTTTATTGCCTTTAAAATAATAGGCATTCTGAACCGATTTTTTTTGTTTCAGATGGCAAAAATTAGTCACCAAATATGATTTTAAAGCTAAATTATTGTTGGAAGTTTGTAAAATGCTATCATTGCTGTAAAGGGTTACTTGATCGCCAGATCTCTCGGTGATAATGGTGTTTTTCTTTTTGCTAAAAACAATGAATTCGCTTTGATTTTGATTGGAATATTTGGCTTGAAAGGCAAATAATTGCAATATAATTACAGAACACAAACTAATTGTTAATTTCTTGTAGGTTGGTTTTTTAGCCCAAATAATCAAGCAAAAAATGACCAAGTAGCAAGACCACATCATGTAGGAATTGAGGGAAATGTCTTTTAAAATAAAGCCTTCAAACGAAGCAACCCAAGCAATGATTTTATTCAACAGCCAAATGCTCCATTCTAGTGATTTTAATAAGGGCATCCAAACCACATCAAAAGCAGCTAATACCATCACAATAACACCTAAACCTAGAATTAGTGACATGCCAGGAAGTATGACTAAGTTGGTTATAAAAAACAATCCTGGAAATTGATGAAAATAATAAATGCTCATGGGAAAAGTTCCAATTTGTGCTGCAAATGAAACTGTGATAATGTCCCAAAGGTAGGATGTGATTTTGTATTTAGGTTTCCATAGGCCACTCAATATGGGTTGTAGCCAAACGATAAAGAATAAAGCTACATAGCTCAATTGAAAGCCGATATCGAATAAAAAGGAAGGTTGAAATAATAAAATTAGTAATGCAGAAACGGCTAATGTGTTATAGATATTGATGGTTCTTTTTAAATGCATTCCTACAGCTACAAACGAAAACATTGTTACTGATCGAATCACAGACGGTGCTAATCCAGCTAAAATTCCAAATGCCCACAACGATACAATTACTATTATGAGCTTTATAAATGCTGCTTTTTTTGTGTTTGGAAATGGTTTTAGTAAGAACGAAATGAATAGTAATATAAAACCTACGTGTAAACCAGAAACCGATAACACGTGAACGGCTCCTGCATATTGATAATCACGAACTATTTCGGGCGAAATGTCTTGCTGTTGTCCTAAGATTAGTGCCACTACCACACTTAATTCCGACTTGCTGAAGTGATTTTTTTCTAAATTGAATATGATTTTATTTCGAAGTCTACTGGCGTAATAAAAAATGCTTTTGTCGACTATCGGATTGATTTTGATGTCGCTTGCATCGGCATACATCTGCCCATAAATTTGTTGGTTTTCTAAATAGCTTCCATAGTCAAATTGATTTGGATTACTTGGCGCTCTGTTTTTATATAACGAACCTTTAATTTTAAGATGTGAGCCGATTTCAATTGTTGGAATTGGTTGTTCTTTTCGAATGTTTAAGATAAGTTTTCCATAGCTTTTTTTCTCATTAAGCTGTATTATATTGGCTACATAACGATCATTGTTTCCAGTATTTTTGAGTTTTTCTTTTACAATAACTTCTGCATTATAGGTGTTGGTATTTGCCAATAATTGATGCGTATAATGATTGGATTGTAGCGTTTGGTTGTTAATCACCAAGGTAAACATTCCGATGAATAAGGAAGTTATTAATGTTACAAAACCAAAACTTGTTTTTTGTTGGGATTTCTTTTGGAAAAAAAAGTAAGAAATTCCTAAAATGGAAAGGGCGGTTAGCAAAGAAAGCAACGTCAACAAAAAAGTCGGTTTTGTATAATGGGCGATCACAATGCCCACAACAAAACTGCCTGTAATTTTAATTAAAGGAAATTGTAATACTTTCATAATCATAAAAGTATTGAAAAAAGAAATGTCTTACAAAATTATTTTTTTTGTTTTTGCGCTGTATTGATTCCGAGTAAGGTGTAAAGCGGACAAAAACTAATACTACTTGTAAGTGCAAAAACTGCAGCCAATATTAAAAATACAATTCCTAATGTTCCAGAAAGGATTCCCATAAAGTATAAAACCACTATTATTGCCGCAATAATTAAACGTATTAATTTGTCGGCACTACCCATATTTTTTTTCATGATTAAATTAATTTAAGTTATTAATTTGAATGATAAAGGTAGTTTTTATAAATGGGCTTCAGCGTAACAAAAGTTACACACATTACTCAATTATTCTATTGGCTTGAGCAAATGATTTTCCGTAGTAGGGTTCTTTGGTAGAAGAAATAATGACACCCAATTGGGACGATGAGTGAATGAATTTTATTTCGTCGTCATCTACATCAACGACCAAGCCTACATGGTTGATTTCACTTTTACCATTGGTTTTAAAGAAAATCAAATCGCCTTTTCGAATTTCAGCTTTACTAATAACTCGACCCATTTTAGACATATCAATAGATTTTCTGGGAAGCACGATATCGGCTTTTTTGAAAGTTACAAAAACCAGTCCTGAGCAATCAAATCCTTTTTTGTCAGTGCCTCCAGCTTTGTAAGGACTACCCAAATTTTCGCTGGCATCATCAACCAACTGCTTTGCTAATCTGCTTGCTTCTTTAGAACTTGTTTCTTTTTTAGAGGTTCTAATAGTAGCACTCGATTTACATGAAATTACCAATAAGGATAGAGAAATGATGCAGAAAATATATTTTAAAAATCTCACAGAATGTCTTTTACAATTAGTTTAGCTGTTTTTTCACTTGCTCCGATGCCACCCAATTTTTGTTCTAATGCATCGTATTTTTTCAGTAAATTTTTTCGATGATTTTCGTCTAAAATCTTGGTTAATTCGGCTTTAATTCGTTTTGGATTGCATTCGTTTTGAATCAATTCGGTGACCAATTCTTCATCCATTATTAAATTAACTAATGAAATGTATTTTAAGGTAATGATTCGTTTTGCAATTTGATAAGAAACCCAACTTCCTTTGTAGCACACTACTTCGGGAACTTTGAACAAAGCTGTTTCTAACGTTGCTGTTCCTGAAGTCACTAAAGCCGCATGAGCATTTGACAATAAATCATAAGTTTTGTTAGCTACAAATTTGATGTTTTTTCCTTTTAAGAAGGTTTCATAAAAAGCATATTCTTGACTTGGAGCACCGGCAATTACAAACTGATATTCGGGAAAATCATCTACAACACTCAACATTAAAGTCAGCATTTTAGCAATTTCTTGTTTGCGACTACCCGGAAGTACAGCAATTATAGGTTTTTCGTTTAAATTGTTTTCAGATCTAAAAGAAGCCAAGTTGGTTGTAGCTCTATTGTGAATGGCGTCAATTAAAGGATGGCCCACAAATTCGACTGGAAAGTGATGTTTCTTCTCGTAAAAATCTTTTTCAAAAGGCAGAATTACATATAGCTTATCAAAATCTCGTTTGATGTCTTTGATTCGGTTTTCTTTCCAAGCCCAAATTTGAGGCGAAATGTAATAATGAGTTTTAATACCTTTTTCCTTAGCCCATTTTGCAATGCGCATATTAAATCCTGGATAATCGATAAAAATAATCACATCGGGATTGAATTGTTCAATGTCGGTTTTACAGAATTTAATATTGTTTAGGATGGTTTTTAAATTCAGAATTACTTCGGCAAATCCCATAAAGGCAAGTTCTCGGTAATGTTTGACTAAAGTTCCTCCAGCTTTTTGCATTAAATCGCCACCCCAAAATCGAATATCAGCATTGGCATCTTCGTGATACAACGCTTTCATTAAATTAGAACCATGTAAATCTCCTGACGCTTCGCCAGCTATGATGTAATACTTCATATTATATAAACAATGTTAGTATTGCTAGTGTAATTGTGGCTAAAACGATTCCGCGAGCCATCAACTCTTTATTTTTTTTCAGTAAAATGAAGAATAAAATGACGTTTAGAACAGCACCCAAAGTGATTACTTTTCCTAAGACACCTTCGGCTTTGATGAATTGTATGTCAGAAAAGGATCTAAATTTTGTAAAAAGCAGCACCAAGGCGGTAGCCCCTAATAAAGCGACTATAATTCCAATACAAAAACCAATTAATAAATCTGTTTTCTTCATTTCTAAATCTAAATTAGTATTAAAATTCCCAAGTGTTTAAAGTTTGAATAGCGTGATGTGCGGTCAAATCGTATTGTACGGGAACAATGGAGATGTAGTGATTGGCTAATGCCCATTCATCGGTATCTTCTCCCTTGTCTAGATTGACAAACTCACCAGTAAGCCAATAGTATTCGCGTCCAAAAGGAGTTATGCGTTTATCAAATTTTTCTTGCCACATGGCTTTCGCTTGACGGCAAATTTTAATTCCTTTGATTTCTTCGCTTTTTAATTTTGGAAAATTAACGTTGAGTATGGTTCCTTCGGGCAAACCGTTTTCTAAAACCTGCAAGGCAATCGTTTTGATGAATGGTTTTATGGGTTCAAAATCGGCATTCCAATTGTAATCTAGCAATGAAAATCCGATGGCAGGTATGCCTTCAATTCCAGCTTCAACGGCAGCACTCATGGTACCAGAATAAATTACATTTATGGAAGAATTGGAGCCGTGATTTACGCCAGAAACGCACAAATCGGGTTTTTGTTTTAGAATTTCATTCACTGCCATTTTTACACAATCTACCGGAGTTCCAGAACAACTGTATTCAGTAATCTTGGCATTTTCGGCAGAAATTTTGTTCAAATGTAAAGTATTGTTGATGGTGATAGCGTGTCCCATGGCGCTTTGCGGACTATCGGGTGCTACCACAACCACTTGACCTATTTCACTCATTACGGCTATTAGAGCACGAATGCCTGGTGCCGAAATTCCGTCGTCATTTGTAATTAAAATTAAAGGTTTTCTTGACATCTTTAACAATGGATTAGTGTAACAAAAGTAATTATTTTACGACTTATTCCGTTACAATTTTTATAACTTTGAAACCCATCAATGGTTTTAACAAAAAATTATGCGAACGACTAATTTAATGGCATAGTTTTTTGTGTATTTTAGACAAAAAATTAATGAATACAATTGTTCAATTTATGAAAAGAAATTATAAAATAGTACTGGTAGTACTGGCACTTTCTATTGGATTGTGGAGTTTTATACCAAAATCTAGCAAAGAAAGTGACCCAGAAAAAGATAAGCTATTGCTTGAGCTTTTGACCTATGTAATTGAAAAAGGACATTATAATCCGGCAGCTATTGATGATACTTTTTCAAAAGGAGTATATAAAGATTATATCACAGCTTTAGATCCATCAAAGCGTTTCTTTTTACAATCAGATATTGACGAGTTTTCTAAATATGAAACTCAAATCGATGATCAAATCAAGAATAAAGAACTAACATTTTTTGATTTGACCTATGCTCGCTTGATGAAACGTATGGATGAAAGTCGTAGTTATTATAAAACGGCATTGGAAAATCCTATTGACTATACTGTAAATGAGTCCATCAATACCGATTATGAAAAAGCGCCTTATTGTAAAAGTATTGATGAATTGAAAGATCGTTGGAGAAAACAAGTGAAACTTTCTACCTTGGCTTCTTTGGTTGAAAAACAAAAGATTCAAGACGAAATGGAGAAGAATAAAAACAAAACTCCAGAGGAGAAATTGAAAGATTTTAAAATCAAAAAAGGCGATAAATTGACGCCTGAAATGGAGGCTAAATTCAAAGAGAGTCTTTCTAAAAAAGATACTTTTGTTTCAAAAACGTATGCCCAACTTGAAAAAGAAACTCGTGAAAACACGCTAAAATCGTTAGATGAAAACTTTTCATTTATCAGTAAAGAATTGGATAGAGAAGATTGGTTTTCTGTGTTTGTAAATGCTATTGCTTCTCGTTTTGATCCACATACTTCTTATTTTGCTCCAGACGAAAAAGAACGTTTTGATGTGAGTATGAGTGGAAAATTGGAAGGAATTGGAGCCAGACTTCAAAAGAAAAATGATTATACCGAAATTACGGAGTTGATTTCGGGTGGTCCGGCTTGGAGAGAAAAAGAATTAGAATCGGGAGATATCGTTTTGAAAGTGGCACAAGGAGATAAAGATCCTGTGGATGTGGTTGGAATGCGATTGGACGATGTGGTGAAAAAAATTAAAGGACCAAAAGGAACAGAAGTTCGTTTGACCGTTAAGAAAACAGATGGTTCTATTAAAGTAATTTCAATCATTAGAGACGAAGTTGAAATTGAAGAAACCTATGCTAAATCTAGTATTGTTGAGAAAAACGGCGTAAAATATGGTATTATTTATCTTCCAAAATTCTACATCGATTTTGAAAATAAAGACAGTAGAGATGCTGGAAAAGATGTTGCCATTGAAGTTGAGCGTTTGAAAAATGAAGGTGTGAAAGGTATTATCATGGATGTAAGAGATAACGGAGGTGGTTCTTTAAAAACGGTTGTAGACATTGGAGGTTTGTTTATAGATCAAGGTCCTATTGTGCAAGTAAAATCTTCTGCAGGAAGAAAAGAAGTGCTTACGGATAGAGATTCAAAAATAGCTTGGGATGGTCCGCTAGTGGTAATGACAAATGAATTTTCGGCTTCAGCTTCTGAGATTTTAGCCGCTGCCATGCAAGATTACAAGCGCGCGGTTATTATAGGAAGTAAACAAACTTATGGAAAAGGAACCGTTCAAAATGTAATTGATTTAAATCAGTTTGTTAGAGGAAATACCTTAGGCGATTTGGGTGCTTTAAAAACAACAACTCAAAAATTCTATAGAATTAATGGAGGTTCAACACAATTAGAAGGTGTTAAAAGTGATGTGGTGATGCCAGATAGTTATTCTTATTTGAAAATGGGTGAAAAAGATGTGGATAATGCAATGCCATGGGATAAGATAGATGCGGCTGATTACAAGTTATGGAATAAACAGCAAAATTTTGACTTGGCTATTGCAAACAGCAAGAAACGAGTAGAAAATAATCCACAAATGCGATTGATTGACGAAAATGCAAAATGGCGTCAAGCTCGAAATGAAGAGAATGTGTACAGTCTTCAAATTGATAAATTTAAAGAAGAGCAAAAGCATTTGGAAGAAACTAATAAAAAGTATAAATCTATTGCTGATTATACAAATACTCTAAAATTCAAATCGTTACCGTATGAAGAAGATCAAATGAAAAAAGACGTAACGCTAAAAGAAAAAAGAGATAGATGGCACGAAAGTCTTTCTAAAGATATATATGTAGAAGAAGCGGTTCACGTTTTAGACGATTTACAAAGTGGATCACCTAAAAATGAGTTAGGTTCTAAAACTAAAAAAGAGAAATTTATTAAATCATAAAAAAAGGCTCCAATTTTGGAGCCTTTTTTTATCTTAATTTTTTTAATTTTTTCTGTGCTTTTTCTAAATCTTCTTCGGCTTCTTTTATGCGTAATTGTTGTTTCGTAATGTCAACATTGCCTTTTTCAATTTCAACTGGAGAGAGCTTTCCTTTTGCTTTGTTTTTTTCAAATTTAGCTTGCATTTTCTCTAGTTTGGCAGTTTCTTTTTCAATTTTACTTTGGCATTTGTCAACGTCTTTTTCTGCATTCTGAATCCTTTTTTGCTCTTTCTCAAATTTCTTTTGTTCTTTTTCTAACTTGTCTTGTTCTCTTTCTGCTCTTTTAGCGTCTTTTTCAGCTTGTTTGATCTTGTCTTCAGCCTCTTCTTGTTGTCTTAAGGCTTTTTTATCTTGCTTTAATTGTTGCTCTAAAAGCTCTTTTTCATTAGTCTTTTGATTTTCTAATTCAACTGTTTTTGTTTTTGTAGAATCTGTCGTAGCTTCTTGGGCGAAAAAATTCTGAAAACTTAAAAGCATCGTTGCAATTAGTATTTGTTTGATTTTCATGTTTTTGTTTTTTTAATTAGAAATGAATTTTATGATTTATCTTAAAAATCAAGGCATATAAATTTAGGTAAAATTTTTCGACAATAAAAATGATTTAATGTCTAATTTTTTCTACAAAATTTTCGCTAAAAGAGATTCTTAATAATTTTAGTGAGACTCGACTACCACTCGTTGACTTTGTTAGCATCCATTTTTAGAAAGATGAATAACAAAATGGTAAATCCCCAAAGTCCTGAACCACCATAAGAAAAGAAGGGTAGCGGAACCCCAATGGTAGGAAAAACACCAACTACCATGGCAATATTAACAAAGAAGTGAATGAACAAAATACCAGCCACACAATATCCATAAACCCTGCTGAATTTTGTTTTTTGCCTTTCGGCGAGATATATTATTCGAAGAATTAACGCTACAAACATTCCGATAACAAATACAGATCCCAAGAAACCCCATTCTTCTCCTACGGTTGTAAAGATGTAATCGGTATGTTGTTCAGGAACGAATCCTCCTTTAGTTTGAGTTCCTTCCAAGTAACCTTTTCCAAACCAACCACCAGAACCAATCGCAATTTCAGATTGATTGGTGTTGTAACCAATACCTTTCATATCGACTTCTTTTCCTAAAAGAATATTAAAACGGTCTCTGTGATGTTGCTTGAAAACATGATTAAACACGTAATTTACTGAAAATGAAAATCCAGTTACAATAATCAACATAATCGCACTAGCAATAATGTTTCGGTCTACCAATCTGCTTCTAAAATAATTAATGACCAATACAATTGCAGTCATACCAATAACGATAAAAGGATTGTTAGTAGCCAAGGTTAAAACAAACAAAACAATAGCGATAAATCCAGTCATTAAATACCAACCTGGCAAACCTTCTCTAAACAATACTACAAAGAAGATACTATAAATTAAAGCACTTCCTGGATCGGGTTGAGGTAGGATAAGCATTACGGGTAAAAAGATGACAATTAGCGCTTGAATTTGTCGATTCACATCTTTTAAATTTACCTGAACATCACTCAAGTATTTTGATATGGCCAGAGCTGTGGCTGCTTTTGCAAATTCTGATGGTTGTAATGTAAAACTCCCAAATCCATACCAGCAACGTTGACCTGCGATAGTTTTACCAAAGACAAATAAACCTGCTAGAGATAGCAGGGATATAGCAAATATTATTATGGAATACTTTTCATAAAATTTTGCTTCTACCGATAAGACAACAAAAATGATAGGAATGGTGAGTAAAATAAACAAAAACTGCTTTCCATAGATTTGAGTAAAATCAAAGATGGAAGTTTCTCCAACAACAGTAGATAGTGATGATGAGTATATGTTTAACCAACCCATAATTACTAAGGTAATATAGATGGCAACACTTATCCAGTCAATATTGCTTGTTACACTTTGATTTTTCATTTTTTTACCACTACTGTTTTTTGGTAGAATCTTTTTTTACTTCGTTTTTGGGTTTAATTCCAGAAACCGTGTCATTGCGTTTTTTTACTTTAGTTAAGCTGTCTTTTATCTTAGCGTTAATTAATGAAATACTATCTTGATGTTTTTTAGGATACAATTTGCTGTATTGGTCTTTCAAACTTCCTTCTAACATTCGTTTTTCAAAATCGACACGAGTGATTTTGCGTCTTAAATATTTTTCTATCATTAAGGTAGTAATTGGTCCAGCCCAACGTTTACCCCAATATCCATTTTCTACAAAGACTGCAATGGCTATTTTTGGATTGTCTTTGGGAGCAAATGCCACAAAAATTGAGTGATCTTGAAGTTTTACACGTTTTCCGTTAACTTTCAAATAGTTTTCGGCTGTTCCTGTTTTTCCACAAATATCTATTCCAGCAACCCCAAGTCCGAAAGCAGTTCCTTTGTTGTATACATCAAACATTCCGCTAATTACAGGTTCGAAATATTTTCTATCTATAGTGGTTACGTGCTTTGTTCTGAATTTTTTATCTAATATTTCTCCTTTTATTTTTTTAACAATGTGAGGAGTGTAGTAGTAACCTCTGTTAGCAACCGTTGCCATTAGGTTGGCAAGTTGAATAGGTGTCATCAAAACTTCACCTTGTCCGATGGCATTAGAAACAATGGTTTTTCCATCCCAATTCCAACCCGGATAGATCTTTTTGTAGGTTTTAGATGTTGGTATTTTACCTCTTTTTCCAATCGGTAAATCATATCCCATAAAATCGCCTAAGCCAAAACTTTTTAAGTGATTTGACCAAACGTCCACCGCGTAAGAGTGGTTGTTGTATTTATTTATGGTTTTGATGTAAACATTCCCAAAATAGGTATTACACGATTCGTAGATTCCATTGTGTAATTGCATTGGTCCGCCATGGCAGTGGCATTTCATAAACCTTCCTCGGGCATAACTGAAGCCGTGATGACAAACAAAAGTAGTGTTTTCGTCAATCACTCCTTCTTGAAGTGCTACTAAGGCAGTTAAAATTTTAAAAGGTGAACCTGGAGGATATTCTGCTAATAAACCTCTGTCGTATAATGGTTTTGCAATAGAATCATTATGCAATAAGGTGTAATTTTTAGATCTTTTTCTTCCCACCAACAACGCTGGGTTGTAACTAGGAGCACTTACTAAGGCTAAAATTTCTCCAGTTTTTGGTTCAATGGCAACAATTCCGCCCCATTTGTTAACCATTAATTCTTCTCCATACTTTTGAAGTTCTCCGTCAATGGTTAAGGTAATATCATCGCCTTGTTTGGATATGGTGTCGTATTTTCCTTCTTTATAGGAACCGATTTCTCTGTTAAATTTGTCTTTAAGAATGTATTTTACACCTTTCTGACCTCTTAGGTAGGTTTCGTAGCTTTCTTCAACACCTTGCTTTCCAATTAAATCGCCACCAACGTAATAAGGATTTTTCTTTACAATATTTTCGTTTACTTGAGTAATGAATCCAAAAACATTTGAACCATAATCAACTTGATAATCTCTCAACGATCGTTTTTGGATATAAAAACCACTAAACTTTCTGATTTTTTCTTGAAATGCCGCATATTCTACTTTGTTCAATTGGGGTAGAAAAACAGAAGGTAGCATTGGACTGTACACTCTGGCTTTTTTCATTTTCTCATGAAAAAATTCTTCAGAAATATCTAATAATGAACAAAATTCTTGAATGTTCATTTCTTTCTCTTTTACATCTTTGGGTATGACCATGATGTCGTAGGAGGGTTGATTGGCAATTAAAAGTTTTCCATATCTATCATAAACATAACCTCTTTCAGGATAGTCATATTTGATTTTAATGGCGTTATTCTCTGATTTTAATTTAAAAGAATCGTCAATAATTTGCAAATAAAAGAGACGTATCAACAACAAAGATGCAGTGATAATAACAATAGCCGGAAGCAATGCTTTTCTCATCGTTTACTTGGTTTGATTAAGTAAATAATTAAGATACAAATTATAATGGTAAATAAAGTGCTGACTATAGTTCTGAGAATGATATCCCAAACAAATTCAAAGGTAAATACTTCTAAAACGAATAAAGATAAATGATGAATAATTACAGCTAATAGGATGAACGAAAAACGTTCTGGAGTTAATACGTCGTTTAGTCTAACGGTTTGATATTCATAACTTAATCCGAATGAAAATTTAAAGATGGATGGTCTGAAATACGCCAACATTACACAAGCCGCAGCATGAACTCCACCAGAATTACAGAACAAATCCATAGTTAATCCTAAGAAAAAACTAGCCGCTAACAATCCGTATTTATTTCCGTTTACAGGATAAAGTATGATGAATAAGATATAAGGATACGGATTGATATATCCCAAAAAATTAAAATTATTGAAAATAATAACTTGTGCCGCAAGCAGCAAAATGAATCGGGCGATATTGTATAACATAGCACTATTCATTCTTTTCGGTCTCTTTTTCTAATTTTAATATTTCGTCTCGGTCTTTGTTTTTAATAATATAAACGTGACCTAAACTTGTCATATCGTTGAACAATTTTACATCAATAGTGTAAAAATTAGTCTGATTGTCAATGTAAATCTTGTCAATGGTACCAATGCCGATATTTTCTGGGAATATTGTAGATTGTGCACCTGTAACAATAGTGTCACCTTTTCGTACCGATGCCAATCTAGGAACGTCAACCAATTGAACATAACCAGTATTTTTACCATTCCAAGTTAACGAACCAATATGGTTGGATTTTTTGATTTTAGCATTAATTGGCGATTCGGTGTTAAGTATGCTCAAAACCGTACAATAATTGGCCGATGTGTTTTCTACAACACCAACAATTCCTAAGCTATTAATAACACCCATTTCTGGTTTAACGCCTTGATTAGAACCTGTGTTTAGAGTAAGGAAATTGACCTGATTAGTATACGAGTTCTTAATTACTTTAGAAATGATAATATCAATTTTCTTAACGCCTTTGATAGAATCCAAATTCGGAACTTTAGTCGTGTCTTTAATGTTGAAGAGTAAGCTTTTAAGACGTGCATTTTCTTTGGCAAGTTCTTCGTTTTGCACTTTTAAATTGAAATAACCTTCAACGTTGCTCGTCATTTGATACACTCCGCCAGTAAAGAAATTGGCCGAACTAATGATTTTACTTCTGTGATACGAATGTGACTGAACCGTAAGCAATAAGGCTATTACCATAAGCAGCAAAAACAGCATACGATAGCTGTTTTTATATATAAAATTAAATATTTGCTGCATCTTTTATTGGTTCAGTGTTTGAAAATCGATATTAGGTATTTTAATTTAAAATACGTTATTTAATAAGGATGCTTCTGAATTTTGGTATGTTTTTCAATGCCATTCCAGTTCCTCTTACAACGGCTTTCAACGGGTCTTCTGCGATATAAACTGGTAAGTCTGTTTTTAATGAAATACGTTTGTCTAAACCACGAAGCATTGAACCTCCACCAGCTAAATAAATACCAGTGTTATAGATATCGGCTGCTAATTCTGGAGGTGTTTGAGACAATGTTTCCATTACCGCATCTTCAATACGTTGGATAGATTTGTCTAATGCTTTGGCAATTTCTCTATAAGAAACTTCAACCTGTTTTGGTTTACCGGTAAGTAAATCTCTACCTTGAACCGACATGTCATCTGGTGGTGTGTCTAGTGCATCAGTAGCAGCACCAACTTGTATTTTAATTTTCTCAGCCGTAGTTTCTCCTACAAAAAGATTGTGTTGTGTTCTCATGTAGTAAATGATGTCGTTTGTGAAAACGTCACCGGCAATTTTAACCGATTTATCACAAACAATTCCACCAAGAGCAATCACGGCAATTTCTGTAGTTCCACCTCCGATATCTACAATCATGTTTCCTTTAGGTTGCATAATATCGATGCCGATACCAATTGCTGCAGCCATTGGTTCATGAATTAAGTATACTTCTTTTCCATTTACACGTTCACAACTTTCTTTTACCGCACGCATTTCTACCTCGGTAATTCCAGAGGGAATACAAACTACCATTCGTAGGGCAGGTGTAAACATTTTTTTCTTTAAGGCAGGAATGCTTTTGATGAACATACTAATCATCTTTTCAGACGCATCAAAATCGGCAATAACTCCGTCTTTCAATGGTCGTATGGTTTTGATGTTTTCATGGGTTTTACCTTGCATCATGTTGGCTTCTTTACCAACAGCGATGATTTTTCCTGTGATTCTGTCTCTAGCAACAATAGAAGGGCTGTCAATTACAACTTTATCGTTGTGAATGATCAGTGTATTAGCGGTACCAAGGTCAATCGCTATATCCTCGGTCATGAAATCAAAAAATCCCATACTTAATAAAAGGGTTTTAGTTTGTTATAAAAATTTTAAGCCTACAAAAATAATAAAATTAACGTTGCTTCTGATGTTTTTATTCGGAAAAACAAAAACAAAAATCTTGCTTTTTTTTAATGTTTAAAATGACGCGTTCCTGTAAATACCATTGCCATATTATTTTCGTTACAATAGTTGATGCTTAACTCGTCTTTTATAGAACCTCCAGGTTGGATAACTGCTGTAATTCCGGCATGATATGCAATTTCTACACAATCAGGAAACGGAAAAAAAGCGTCACTAGCCATCACAGCTCCATGTAAATCGAATCCAAAAGTTTCTGCTTTTTCAATAGCTTGTTTCAAAGCATCTACTCTTGATGTTTGCCCTGTTCCCGACGCTACCAATGTACCATTTTTGGCAAAAACAATCGTATTTGATTTGGTGTTTTTGCAAATTTTAGAAGCAAATAATAAATCTTCAATTTCTTGCTCTGTTGGAACTGCTTTTGTAACGTTTTTTAAATGCTCTTTAGTATCGGTGATGTTGTTTTTATCTTGCACCAACAATCCATTCAGGCAAGTTCTAACTTGGCGTTGAGGTAAAGGTACATCATTTATTACCAAAATGATTCGGTTTTTCTTTTCTTGTAAAATTGTTACAGCTTCATCGTCATAACTTGGTGCAATAACGACTTCGCAAAATAAAGAATTAATTTCAGTTGCAGTAGCGGTATCAATGTGTTCATTAGCAATCAAAACACCGCCAAATGCCGAAGTTGGATCACAAGCCAAAGCTGCTACATAAGCCTCTTTCATGGTGTTTCTAGTTGCCAATCCACAAGCATTATTGTGTTTTAGTATAGCGAATGTCGGATTGTTGTTTTTAAATTCGGCAATCAAATTCACTGCAGCATCAACATCTAGTAAGTTGTTATACGACAATTCTTTTCCATGCAGTTTTGTGAACATCGCGTCAAAATCGCCAAAGAAAAATCCTTTTTGATGCGGGTTTTCGCCATATCGCAATACTTGACCGTTAGCAATACTTTCTTTGAAATACGTATCTTCCGTATTAAAATAATTGAAAATAGCCGTATCATAATGGGATGAAACATGAAACGCTTTAGTGGCCAAATATTTTCGTTGTTCCAACGTTGTGGCGCCATTTCCTTCAGTAATCATTTGCAAAAATAATTCGTATTCTGCAACAGAAGGAACGATAACAGTGTCTTTAAAATTCTTAGCTGCGGCACGAATTAACGAAATACCACCAATATCAATTTTTTCAATGATATCAGCTTCGCTAGCACCTGAAACGACTGTTTTTTCAAACGGATATAAATCTACAATCACCAAGTCGATTTGCGGAATATCAAATTGATTCATTTGTTCCACATCGGTTGGGTTGTCTTGACGGTTTAAGATTCCGCCAAAAATCTTAGGATGTAACGTTTTTACGCGACCGCCCAAAATTTCTGGAAAAGCAGTAATGTCCTCTACAGGAATTACCGGAATTCCAAGTTTTTTAATAAATTCTTCGGTGCCTCCAGTTGAATAAATTGTGGCGTTTTGTTGGTGAAGTTGCTTCACGATAGGTTCCAAACCGGTTTTGTCAAATACCGAAATTAGAGCCGATTGAATGGTTTTTGTAGTGCTCATTGTAGTTGTGTTGTTAAGCACGCAAAAGTAGTTTTTTTTAATCTGATTTCATTTCAGAATGTGTAAAAAAAATTAACAAAAAGTGAAGTTTTTTAGCAACGAATCACTAGGCATTCTTGTAAGCCATTTTCCTGCTTTTCGTTTCAATCTTTTCCTTTGTTGCCTGAGGTACTCAAAGGCAAAAAAGGAAAAGGATTTTCACTGCAATCAGGGTTAGGGAGTAAATTGTATTGAATTTCTGTAACATTTCCGTTATTCTATTTACTAATGTCTTAAATTTGACTGAGAAAATAGATTCCATATGCTCGTTTACCTTCGTTTATTAAGTGAAAGTTTCAGTTTTGCGATGAATGCCTTGCGAAACAATAAGTTGCGCACGTTACTTTCGCTTCTCGGAGTGACTATTGGTATCTTTTCTATCATTGCGGTTTTGGCTGCAGTCGATTCTTTAGATAGAAAAATCAAGAAAGATTTGAGTAGTTTGGATAAAAACACGATTTATTTATTCAAACATTCTTTTGGTCCTTCTCAAGTGCCAAGATGGAAGCGAGATCAATTTCCCGAAGTAAAATATACCGAGTACGAGTACTTAAAAAGTGCCTTGCCAGAAGCTCAAGAAATGGGTTATCAGCTTTTTGTAAAAAGTGAAATTATAAAATATGATACTAAATCGGTTAGTAGCGTTAATGTCGTTCCAGTATCACACGAGTTTATTGATATTCAAGGATTGGAGTTTGCTGAAGGTCGTTTTTACAACGAAGCAGAAGCCAATTCGGGAGCAGCAGTTGCCGTTATTGGTGACGAATTGGCAAACAGCCTTTTTGAAAACATCGATCCAATTGGCAAACAAGTGCGTTTGTATGGTCAGCGTTTTACGGTAATTGGGGTTTTGAAAAAGCAAGGAGCTGGAATGTTTGGCGATAGTAATGATACTTCTGTTTTCATTCCAGTTAATTTTTTGAGAAGGATGTATGGCGATAATAATGATTGGATGACACCTGTAATTATTATCAAACCAGTGAAAGGTATCGATATGGAGGCTTTTAAAGCTGAAATTTCTCAAAAATTACGTGCATTTCGTGGTATAAAAACGGGTGAAATAGACAATTTCTTTATTAATGTTCTTTCTGGATTCACCGATTTGTTAGATGGAATTATTGCCAATTTGAATTTGGGTGGTTGGATTATTGCTGGATTTTCTTTGTTGGTTGGAGGCTTTGGAGTAGCTAATATTATGTTTGTTTCGGTGAAAGAACGCACTAACTTAATCGGGATTCAAAAATCACTCGGCGCCAAGAACAGATTTATTTTATTTCAATTTTTATTTGAAGCCGTAATCCTTTGTTTGATAGGTGGTATAATCGGTATTTTCTTGGTTTGGATTATTGCAATGGGCTTGACTAAATTGCTCGACTTTGACTTTGTGTTGAGTTTTAGTAATATTTTATTAGGTTCTGGATTAGCGATTGCTATTGGGTTGATTTCCGGAATTTTACCAGCTATTTCTGCATCTAAATTAGATCCAGTAGAAGCTATTAGAAGCGGAATGTAATTGGAAAGTAGGAAGGTAGAAGTACGAAATACAAAGATTAAAAACGTAAAAAAAACACAAAGCCTAGCTTTGTGTTTTTTTATTTGAAATCATATTTTTTTATCGAATATCTTGATTCAAGATCAAATCTAAATATAAATTGATTTTGTTTTTCAATTCTTTTCGGTGTGCGATAAAATCTAAAAATCCGTGTTCCAATACAAACTCGGCGGTTTGAAATCCTTCTGGTAAATCTTTACCGGTAGTATCTCTTACTACACGAGGTCCAGCGAAACCAATCAAAGCACCTGGTTCAGAAATGTTGATGTCACCTAACATAGCATAAGATGCAGTTGTTCCTCCAGTTGTTGGATCGGTACACAATGAAATGTAAGGAATCTTAGCTTCTGCCAATTGTGCCAATTTAGCCGAAGTTTTAGCTAATTGCATTAACGAATAAGCAGCTTCCATCATACGAGCACCACCCGATTTTGAAATCATAACAAAAGGAATGTTGTGTTTTATAGAATAGTCAATTCCGCGTGCGATTTTTTCTCCTACCACAGCTCCCATAGAACCTCCAATAAAAGCAAAATCCATACAACAAACCACTAAATCTTTTCCTTTAGATTTTCCAACGCCTGTACGAACCGCATCTTTCAATTTGGTTTTGTCCATCACGTCTTTTAAGCGCTCAGAATATTTTTTAGTATCCACAAAGTTCAAAGGATCTTTAGAGGTCATTTTGGCATCTAATTCTTTGAATTCGTTGTTATCGAACAAAATTTCGAAATATTCTTTACTTCCTATTCTAACGTGAAAGCCATCTTCTGGGCTTACCCATAGATTGCGTTCCAATTCTTCTTGGTCAATAATTTTTCCTGTAGGCGATTTGTACCAAAGTCCTTTTGGAACATCTTTTTTTTCTTCTGTTGGAGTGGTAATTCCTTTTTCTGTTCTTTTAAACCAAGCCATAGTTTATAATTATGAATTATAAATTATGAATTATGAATTATGACAATTTCGTAATTCGTAATTCGCAATTTTTTTATAATGTGTTTACGTTATTTAAGTCGGCAAATGCTTGCTCCAATCTTTTTATAAAAGTAACTTCTCCTTCGCGTACCCATTTTCTTGGGTCGTAGTGTTTTTTGTTTGGAGCATCAGCACCTTCTGGATTACCAATTTGAGTTTTCAAATACTCAATATTGTTTACCATATAATCACGAATTCCTTCGGTAAAAGCAAATTGTAAGTCGGTATCAATGTTCATTTTGATTACACCATAAGAAATAGCTTCTCTAATTTCTTCTAAGGTAGAACCCGAACCTCCATGGAATACAAAATCAACTGGGTTGTGACCAGTATTGAATTTGTTTTGAACATAATCTTGAG
>CAZNWY010000025.1:0-49264 GCA_964577105.1 uncultured Flavobacterium sp. | reverse complement strand
AACACAAATTACACCTCCAGCTTGTGGTGGAACTTTTACAGATCCAGGTGGAGCTGCTGCTAATTATGCCAATAACACAGACTCAACAGTTACAATTTGCCCAACAAACCCAGGTGATGTCGTAACCGTAACGTTTACTTCTTTCAACACAGAAGCTACTTGGGATGGATTATATGTTTTCAATGGAAACTCTATCGCTGCTCCTCAAATACCAAGTGCTAACCCAGCAGGTAATGTTCCTGGAGGTTTAGCTGGATCTTATTGGGGAACAACAATTCCTGGTCCGTTTACTTCAACGAGTGTTGACGGATGTTTAACCTTCCGATTTAGAAGTGATGGCTTTGTGAATAACCCTGGTTGGGTTGCCAATGTAACTTGTGCGCCACCTCCAACCTGCCCAGGTCCAACAGTACCATTAGCTTCAGCAGTTACATCAAATTCTGGAACTTTATCATGGACAAACAACAGTACTGCTACTCAATTTGAAGTATTGGCTTTGCCATGTATTTCACCTGCACCTACTGCAACTTCAACGGGTACTATAATTACGCCAACAACTCCAAACACTTATACATTTACAGGCTTAACACCGGATACTTGTTATACATTATATGTGAGAGCGGTTTGTTCGTCATCTGACAGCAGTACTTGGTCAGTTGGTGTTAACATTCAAACACAAATTGCACCTCCAGTTTGTGGTGGAACTTTCACAGATCCAGGTGGAGCTAATGGTAATTATGCTAATAATACAGATTACACTGTAACTATATGCCCTAACAATCCAAACGAAATTTTAACAGTAACTTTTACAGATTTCAATACAGAAACAAACTGGGATGCATTATATGTATTTGATGGAAATTCAATAGCATCTCCTCAAATTGCTAGTGCTAACGGAGCTGGAAATGTTCCTGGTGGATTAGCTGGTGGATATTGGGGAACTACTATTCCTGGTCCTTTTTCATCATCCTTGCCAGGTGGTTGTTTAACTTTCAGATTCAGAAGTGATAGTTCTTTTAATAATCCAGGTTGGGTAGCTAACGTTACTTGTGAACCTCTTCCAACTTGTCCTAAGCCTGTTCTTTTAACAGCTACGAATATTACACAAACGTCAGCAATGTTAAGTTGGACTGAAGTTGGTACTGCTACAGCATGGGAAATTTTAGTTTTACCTGTTGGATCACCAGTTCCGACAGCAACTTCTTTAGGTATTGCTACAACAAATCCATATACAGTAACTAATTTACCTGCTGGTACAGCTTATACTTTCTATGTAAGATCTATTTGTTCTTCAACAGATATTGGACCATGGTCTGCGGGTTATACTTTTGGAACCCTACCAGTTAATGATGAATGTTCTAATGCAACTTTCGCAATTGTAAATCAAAATTTAAATTGCGTGCAAATGACACCAGGTACTATTGTAGGAGCTACACAATCGTTGCCTAACGTGAACTGTCCTCCTGGTGTTGCAAACGATGACGTATGGTTTACGTTTACAGCTACCGCTGCAACACACATCATTTCTTTCAATAATGTTGTTCCTGCTGCGACTACTTTAAATTATGCCATCTTTCAAGGAACTGGCTGTGGTAATTTAACTCAAGTTGCCTGTAATTCAGGTGCTGGATTAACCGCTGGTGTAACTTATTACTTAAGAGTTTATTCGACTTCAGCTTTACCACAATATGCAACATTTAATCTTTGTATCGGAACGTTACCATGTACTGAGGCACCTGCTTTCTGTACAGGTCAAACGGTAACTTATGCAAACTCTACAAATGTTCCTAGTTTAGGACAAATTGGATGTCTATTTACTTCACCAAACCCTGCTTTTTTCTTTTTACAAGTAAATCAAGCTGGTCCATTAAGTTACTTAATCTCTCAAGTAGATAATAATGGTGTACCAAGAGACGTTGACTATGTAGCTTGGGGACCTTTTACAGATTTGAATACTGCTTGTTCAGGAGTACCTCAAAATCCTCTGACTGGAGCAACACCTATTCCAACCCCTACTACAGGTTGTCCTGGTACGCTTCATGCTTGTAGTTATTCTGCTGCTCCACAAGAAATAATGTGTATACCTAATGCTCAATTATGTGAAGTATATGTGATTATGATTACTAACTTCTCTAATCAGGCTGGAACAGTTACCTTTACTCAAACTAATGCTGGTGGAGGAACAACTGCTTGTTTCCCAATAAACACGTTTAATTATCCATTAACTACTTATTGTCAAGATGGTGTTGATCCTGCTCCAGTTTTAGCTCCAGGAGCGACCGCTGGAACCTATTCCTCAACACCAGGATTAGTAATTGACCCAGTAACTGGTATTGTAGATTTATCTGCTAGTTTACCAGGTGCTTATATTGTAACGAGTACTACAGCAACTACTGTTGGAGGTACTTGTAATACCATCCCATTTATTACTACTACAAGAACAATTATTATAACTGCTCCTGCAAATGCTACAATATCTTACCCAAGTAGCACTTATTGTAATAGCATTAACACTGTTCAAACGATAACTACAACAGGTACTACAGGTGGTTCTTATTCTGCTACTCCAGCTGGTTTATCATTAGACCCTAATAACGGAAATATGGTTCCTAGTGCTAGTATTCCTGGTACTTATACCGTAACTTATTCTATTGCAGCAACTGGAGGATGTTCTGCATTTACAACTACAACTACAGTAACAATCATCCAATCTTCTGTAGCCAATACAAGTTTTACATACCCAACTCCTGTGTGTGGAGGCGGAATGTCTGGACCAACAGCTTCACCAATTTTTTCAGGCGGATTTACCTTTAGTTCTGGATCTGGTGGCTCTATAGTTACAGGTGTTTTCACTGCAACACCCGCTGGAGCTGTAATTGACCCTGTAACAGGTGTTATAGATTTAATTTTGAGTTTACCGGGAACTTATACCATAACTTATAGCATTGGTAATAATCCTTCTGTTTGTGCCGTTGGAGGTTCTTCTACTGCTCAAATAACAATAAATCCTGTAGTAACACCAATGTTTAATCCTATTTTGAGTATCTGTCAAAATGCAGTTGCTCCTACATTACCATTGGTAGATTTAAATGGAATCACAGGAAACTGGTCTCCAGCTACAATTGACACTTCAACTTTAGGAACTACAACCTATACGTTTACGCCTGATAATCCAGTTCAGTGCGCAACTTCTGCAACAATGGATATTCTTATCACAACGCCTATAACACCAACATTTAATCCGATAGCGAATATTTGTCAAGGATTGGCTGCTCCAACACTTCCATCATTATCTATAGAAAATGTTGTGGGTACATGGAGTCCTGCTACAATTGACACTTCAGTTGCTGGAACTTACAATTTTGTATTTACTCCTAATGCTGGTCAATGTGCTGTGAGTGGAAGTTTAAGCGTTACTATTGATACTCCTTCGATAGTACCAACTTTCAGTCCTATTGCTAATATTTGTCAAGATTTGGCTGCTCCTAGCCTTCCAAACCAATCTATTGAAGGTATAACAGGAACATGGAACCCATCATCAATAAATACATCAGTTCCTGGAACTTATAATTTTGTATTTACCCCAGATGCTGGTCAATGTGCTGTGAATGGAAGTTTAACTGTTACTATTGATGCTCCTTCGATAGTACCAACTTTCAGTCCTATTGCTAATATTTGTCAAAATGGAACTGCACCTTCATTACCATTGCAATCAGTTAACAATATAAATGGAAGTTGGAGTCCTGCAACTATTGATACTTCAGTAGTAGGACCTGTTATTTATACCTTTACTCCAGCTAGTGCTCAATGTGCTGTTCCAACAACGTTAACTGTAACTATTGATCCAATTGTAACTGCAACATTTAACCAAATACAACCAATATGTCAAGGCAATAGTGCTCCTTCTTTACCTCTTAACTCAACTAATGCCATTACAGGTACTTGGAGTCCTGCCACGATTGACACCTCAGTTGCTGGCATAACAACCTATGTCTTTACTCCTGATTCTGGTCAGTGTGCAAATGGAACTACGATGAACATCACCATAAATGCAACTCCAATTGTTAGTCCTATGGCTCCTGTAGATGCTTGTAATAATTACACACTACCGTCGTTAGCTGTTGGTAATTATTTTACAGGTCAAAACGGAACTGGTTCTCAAATTGCAGCTGGAACTGTTATAACAAATAGCACTACACTTTATGTTTACGCAGAAAGCGGTACTTTACCAAATTGTACCGACCAAGAAACATTAAGTATCAACATTACACCTTCACCTATTTTTACTATTGAAGGTGGTTGTCAAGGTACTGCTTATGTTTTAGAAGTAATGCCAAGTAATTTTAATTCTAGTGCTGCAAGTTATTCATGGTCTGGACCATCAGGAAATATAGGTACTAATAGCCCTACTTTACAAATACCTAACAACCTAGCAGGATTATATACCTGTACAGTAACCATACTGAATGGAAGTGGAGGATATTGTTCAGACAACATGTCATTTAATGCAAATGACGTAACATGTTCTATCCCTAGAGGAATTTCTCCAAATGGTGACGGATTAAATGACACATTTGATTTAACTGGATTTAATGTAGCACAATTAAGTATTTACAACAGATACGGAACCAAAGTGTACTCTAAAACCAATTATGTTAACGAATGGGGAGGTCTTTCTAATAGTGGAAATGAGTTGCCAGACGGTACCTACTATTATGTTATTGAAAGAAATGGCCTTGAAAATAAAACAGGATGGGTTTATATCAATAGAGAAAACAAATAGTAATCATTTGAGATAAAAAAAAGAGACTGAAATTCAGTCTCTTTTTTATTTTATATAGTTTGAAAGCCTCATTTAAAACTGAGATTAAAATTGAAATTAATAATATATAGCACAATTGAACGATATGGTTAGTTTTGTGGCTTCAATAAGTTGTAATGAAACTAAACCGAGCATTAAAAACACAAACAAAACTTTAAATTATAAACCTTTTTCCGATTTCAAATAAATTGTGAGCTTCGACATTTCTTTAAAACGCTATTAGCAGACGTTTTTTTTTAGTTTTCTAATTACAAATAATATGGAAAAACCTGATATCAAAGTCAAAACTATACTAAAAAAGAACTCCATTTTATGGTTTTTTGAAAATACTATTTTGTGATTATTTTCTATATAATCAATTCCATAATTTGTTCCATTTGAATTAGGAAATGATCCATCAATATAGAATTTGTAGTTTTTTCCAATTTCTATTTTATCATATGTTAAATCATTATTTGCTTGGCTTTCTGAAATATATCCAATAGCAAACTTTTCTGGATTATTCTCTAACTCAAATTCTAAATAATAGAATCTACCACCTCTAGCGGATGTTGAATATTTTTTGTTTTTGCAGATAACTTTGCCATCAATGATATTTAAATCTGTTTTAGATTTTGTTGCTCTACTTAAAAGCAATAAACCTGTAACTAGGCATATCATCATAAATAACAGAAAAATTATTAAATCCGCTTTTTTCGACATTTAGAGTTTAAATAACTACTAACTAGTAGATTAATAATAAATGAATCTGAAGATTTCATAACCTATTGAAGTCCATATTTATCGAATAAATACATTAAAGAAGCCATAGCTGCGGCTCCCAATTCTAACTCTCTTTTGTTAACCGCATCAAATTTATCATTAGCTGCATGATGATAATCAAAATAACGTTGTGAGTCGGGTTGCAAACCAACTTTTACAATTTTCTCTGATTTTAAAGGTCCGATATCTGTTCCTGAATGACCTTTATGAAAAATGTGAATCAAATAAGGTTCAAATAAATCTTTCCAACTTGCCATTGTATTGAAGTTAGCATCATCCGATTCAATCGAAAAACCTCGTGGTGTAAATCCGCCCGAATCACTTTCTAAAGCAAAAATGTGATTCTCATTATTTTTTAAAGCTTCTTCACCATATTTTGTGCCGCCTTTTACCCCATTTTCTTCATTCATAAACAAAACGACTCTAATAGTGTTTTTAGGCTTATAATTTACTTTTTTGAACAATTCTAAAACAGCCATACTTTGCACACAACCCGCTCCATCATCTTGCGAACCATCACCCAAATCCCAAGAATCTAAATGACCTCCAACAATCATTATTCGTTCTGGATGCTCAGAACCTTTAATTTCTCCAATAACATTATAAGACAAAACATCATCAAATTGTTGACAGGATTGTTTGAAATACAATTTGACCTCATGATGTTCCTTTAATAGCTTACTCAGTGCTTCTGCTCCATTTGTAGAAATAGCTGCTGCTGGAATTCTACTCTCTTTGGGTGTATCACCATAATTTGTCATTCCTGTATGAGGTAAATCATCCATTCTTAAATTCATAGAGCGCACAATAACGCCAACAGCACCCAACTTTCCTGCTTCTCTTGCTCCAGACGAACGTTGATCAACACAACTTCCATAAGCATGAAACGTTTCAATAAATTCTGGATTCATTGGACGATTAAAAAAAACAATCTTTCCTTTTACTTGGTCGCCTAATGTTTTTAGTTCGTCTAAACTTTTAACCTCAATTACTGAAGCTGTTAATCCGCTTTTTGGTGTAGCAACCGATAAACCCAACGCACAAATAGGAAATGAAATTTTCTTTTTTCCTATTTGAACATAAGCTACTTCTTTTTCACCTCTTACCCATTTTGGAACCATTACGTCTTGAAGATAAACTCTATCTAAGCCTAAGGTTTCCATTTGTTGCTTGGTATATATAACACCTTGTTCGGCGCCTTTTGAACCAGATAATCGTTGCCCTACTTTATTGGACAAATCATCCAACCATGAATAACAATGACTTTCTGTTAAAGCCGATTTGTAAATTTTTTTTAACATATCAGCGTCATCCGTTTGTGAAAACAATGCAGTGGTTTGCAGCAATAGTAAAAAGGCTATTTTCTTCATTTCAAATATTTTTATCAAAAATAAATTAAAAAACATTTGCTTGAACAATTTTATTTCTATTACTTTGTATCTCAAAGTACTTTTATATGGAAGCAAAAGATTATTTAAAAGACATTCAGGACATCAAAAACATGATGGCACAATCCTCACAATTTATTTCGTTGAGTGGATTTTCTGGAATTATTGCTGGAGTTTATGCGCTAATTGGGGCATTTACTGCTAACTATATCATTACTCATGATGGTTCTATGAACATTACTTTGGAGAGTTTAACCTTTAAATATTGTATTGGAATTGCTCTGATAGTTTTATTGTTATCTGTTGGTACAGCCTATCTACTTACCTTAAAAAAAGCAAAAAAACAGGGAGAAAAAGTTTGGAATCCAACATCAAGAAAATTAGTGATTAATTTTTGCATTCCATTAGTAACTGGTGGTATTTTTGCCATCGAATTATTACGCCACAGCTATTTTGGAGTGATTGCCCCTATTACACTTGTTTTTTATGGGATGGCTTGTGTTAATGCAAGTAAATTTACTTTAAGAGATGTAAGATATTTAGGCTTAACAATGATTATTTTAGGTTTAATAGCAATAGAATTTCCAGGTTACGGCTTGCATTTTTGGGCACTTGGATTTGGAGTTTGCCACATAATTTATGGAAGTTTAATGCATTTTAAATACGATAGAAATTAAACGAAAGAAGCTCTTTCTGTAAAAATAAAATTATGAAAACCATCATCCAAAATATAAACAAGGCCTTTGATCACCGAATTCGTTTGGGGATCATGTCGGTATTGATGGTAAATGAAAGTGCCGATTTTAATATGCTAAAAGAACTACTAGGTGTAACTGATGGCAACCTAGCCTCTCATACCAAAGCACTCGAAGCTGAGAATTATATTCAAATTGAAAAACAATTTATCGGTAAGAAACCAAACACCAGATACATTGCAACCAAAGAAGGGAAGAAAGCTTTTACCGCTCATATTGATGCTTTGGAAAAATTAATATCAAAAAGTTAAATCTATTTTTTTATACAATTACTTTGAATTTCAAAGTACTTTAAAATTAAAAACTATGAACAAATTAATCACCATTTACTTCTTCAACAAAAAACAAGATGCCGTTTTGATACACTTATCAATACTTTCTATCGCCTTGGTTTTAGTACGAATTAAAATAACCCACTCTTACTATTTGTTATTTATGGTGTGGAATTTATTACTAGCAATTCTTCCTTATACCTTAAGCACTTTGATTAATAGAGATTATGGTTGGAATTTTAAAAATCCAAAAAACGCTATACTACTTTTAACTTGGTTGCTCTTTTTACCAAATTCATTTTACATGATTACCGATTTTGTGCATCTTCATCATAAATCAGTTTTGCAGTTTTCTTATGATTTTATGCTGCTAAGTTCTTTTACCATCATAGGATTTTACACAGGTATCCAATCAATTTACAAAATTTATGAAGTTGTTTTAATTCAATTCAAACGCAAAATCGCAAATGGATTTCTTATTGCAATATGCTATTTGTCTGCTCACGGAATTTATCTCGGAAGAGTGCTACGATTCAACAGTTGGGATGTAATTAAGAATCCGCTACCATTATTTAATTCTGTAATACAATCTCTTTTTAAAACAGAAACGATAGTGTTCAACTTAATTCTTGGCACAATCATCTTATTGTCTTGTTTAGTGTCTAAACGCTATTTAACTAAAATTCAATCATAATGTCAACACTACTTATTAAAGATATTGAACACACCATAACAGCAAAAATTGCTTTTTGGTCGTTCCTAATTGGAACTGGATTTTTGATTACTTGTTTACTTTTCCCTAAAGAGGAACTTATCGTTGCTGGATTTATTTATGCTCTATTAGCCTTTGTTTTCAATGGATTGGTTGCTTTTGTGCTGTTTATTTATTTTCTCATTTCACCAAATGAAAGAGCCTATTATGGTTTTCAACTGCTACTGCTTTTGATAAATATTCCAATTGCGATACTCTATGTTTTCACATTTTTCTATTTCAAAGGATTCTAATCATGACTAAAAAACAATATCAAAATGCAACTGGCATTTACTCAACACAATTAGCCATCGGTTCGTTTCTTATTGGAACACTATTAGTAATACTACAATTACTTTTTCCAAATGAAAATCTACTAAAAGTTGGTTTACTCTATGTCTTTCTGGCATTTATACTCAATTTAATAATGCTAATTTATTTGATCTTTCTCTGTTTCACCCAAAAAAACCATCAAGAATATTACACTATCAAAATTCTAATTCTACTGGCTAATATTCCAATAACCTTTGTTTACATAAAAATTATAGTCGACAACTTATAACAATTAACACTTAAAATCAATACCTTATGGAAAATCAAAATTTCGAAAGACCGCAAAGCTTTTTTCAAACTACAACCGCCAAAATGATTATGGTTGGGTTGCTCACTTTAGTATTGCTCATTCCGTTAGCATTTGTGCAAGAATTAATCACAGAACGTAGTCAACGTCAAAAAGAAGTCGTATCAGAAACAACTTCCAAATGGGGTGAAAGTGTTTATTTCTATGGACCTATTTTGAAGATTCCTTACAAAGATCCCATAACATTACAAATTGAGAATGCTTATTTCTTTCCAGAAAAATTAAACAACAATTCGACTACCGAAATTAAAACTCCATTACAAAGAAGCATTTATAAATCGAATGTTTTTACCACTAAAATGGAATTCATTGGAAACTATACCAATCCTGATTTTAGTAAAAAAAATGTTCCAAATGAAAACATATTTTGGAATAAAACGTCTATCGTCATTAGAACCACCAATCTAAAAAGCGTGAAAGATGAAGTTAAAATCAAAATAGGGAACACCAATTACACGTTTGAGCCTGTTCGTAATATACAGGTTAATGATTCGGTTGAGTCTTTAGAAACGGGTTACATCGATTTTAATGCTATTAAAAATTCTAATTTCAATCTTGCCATAACCTACAACGGAAGCAAACGAATTAGCATTGCTCCTATTGGTAAAACGACTAATGCTAAAATGACTTCCAATTGGGCTTCTCCAAATTTCAACGGAAGTTTTATTCCGAATGACAAACAAATTACCGATAAAGGATTTACTGCCAATTGGAAAATTTCACACTTTAACCGACCTTTTGCTCAAGATAACTTTGAAGCTTTACCCGATGTATCTAAATATGCCTTTGCAGTAGATTTTATAACACCTGTTGATGAATATCAGCAAAATGAACGTGCCTCTAAATATGGCTTTTTAGTCATCGGATTGACGTTTTTAATCTTCTTTTTAATACAATCTATCAGTAAAATCAGCATTCATATTTTTCAATATGTCATGATTGGAATTGCGCTGATTATGTTTTATACGTTGTTGATTTCGATTACAGAACACAGTAGTTTTGGTTTTGCTTATGCCATTGCTGGGGTTTCGGTTGTAACGCTAATTTCACTGTATTCGATTTCGATTTTGAAAGACCGAAAATTTCCAACATTTATCGGCTTATCACTTTCTGTTCTATATACCTTCATTTATGTAATCATTCAATTAGAAGATTATGCGCTTTTAGTAGGAAGCATTGGATTGTTCTTAATCTTAGCGACTATAATGTATTTCTCTCGCAAAATAGAATGGAATAAATAATAAAAGAAATGAAAATTCTCCTTATAAACCCACCACATTTATCCATTGGAAGTCGCATGCCAAGAGAACACTTGCCTCCTTTGGGATTGCTTTCTATTGGAGGGCCGCTTATCGATGCCCATCACGAAGTACATTTGTTGGATGCCGATTATTCTAACATGAAACATTCTGAAATTGTAGCTAGAACGGTAAAATTCAATCCAGATTTAGTTTTGTTAGGACATTCAGGTTCGACTTCGGCACAACCCATTATTGATACCATTACCACATTGATAAAAGATAAATTATTCCACGTTAAAATCATTATTGGCGGCGTTTATCCAACGTATCATTGGAAGGAAATTCTTGAAAAAAATCAGCAAATTGATTACATCGTTTGTGGTGAAGGCGAACAGGTAATTCTGGATTTAGTAAATGCTTTAAAAGAAAATTCCGATTTGAATTCAATAAGAGGAATTGCATTTAGAAATCAATCCGAAATCATCAAAACTCCAGTTGCGCCAACAATTAAAGACTTGGATGCTTATCGCATTGGTTGGGAATTAATGCAAGGCTACAATTACACGTATTGGGGCAAACGAAAAGCCGTTGTAATTCAGTTTTCACGCGGTTGCCCCTATCCTTGCAGTTATTGCGGACAAAGTTTGTTTTGGAAAAAATGGCGCCATCGAAATCCACAGAAATTAGCTGATGAAATTGAAATGTTACATAAAAAATATGGTGTGGAAGTTATCAATTTTGCCGATGAGAATCCAGCTACATACCAAAAAGCTTGGCGAGAATTCCTAGAAGCTTTAATAGAAAAAGATTTGAATCTAACTTTGGTAGGTTCGCTTAGAGCGGATAATATTGTGCGTGATGCCGATATCATGCATTTGTATAAAAAAGCAGGTTTTGAACGATTTTTATTAGGCATCGAAAATTATGATGAAACCGTTTTAGAACGCATCAAAAAAGCTGGTACCACTTCAATGGATAAAGAAGCTATTCAGGTTTTGCGCAAGCACGACATTTTATCCATGGCGACTTATGTCGTAGGTTTTGGAGAAGAAACCACTAAGGATTTCATTAATTCATTAAAACAATTGTTGCATTATGATCCTGATCAAATTCAGATGCTTTATGTTACGCCACACAAATGGACACCCTATTTTGAAGAAGTAAAAGACAAAGAAATCATTCAATTGGATCAAAGAAAATGGGATTACAAACACCAAATTTTGAAAACTCATTTAAAACCTTGGCAGATTATACTTTATGTGAAAGTAATAGAAGTCATCATGCAATCACGACCCAAAGCAGTGATGCGTTTACTTTTTCACCGAGATAAAAAGATTCGAAAAGCGATGAGCTGGTACACACGAATTGGTAAACGTGTTTGGTTTTACGAATGGATACAGTTTTTATTTAACGACAAACACACTTCTAAATCGATAAAACTTAGCGAATTTTGGAAATAAAAAAACTCCGAGAGAATTATTTCTTTCGGAGTTTTTCTTTTATATATTAATGACTTCCTTCCACTTCTATCGCGTCAACATCAATATTCTGTTTTTTCAGAATTCCTTTTACTAATACTGCAAAAAGTGTTAGATATCCAAAACAAATCACCGCAATACTATAAGATTGATGTATTCCAATAATATCAGATAACTTTCCTTGTAACGGTGGAATAATTCCTCCACCAAGTATCATCATTACTAAAAATGCGGCACCTTGAGAAGTATATTTTCCTAATCCGATAATCGATAAACTAAAAATTGCTGGCCACATAATACTGCAAGCCAAACCACCAGCTAAAAATGCGTAAATTGCAACCATTCCAGAAGAGAATAATCCAACTAACATCGCAATTATTCCAAAAGTTCCAAAAATCATTAAAGTTCTGGCTGGTTTATCTTTGCTTAAAAAGAAAGCTCCAATTTGAATTAAAACACAAAAAACATAGTAATACAATGGTTTCATATCTTTTCCTGATAGAATATTGACTATCAAAATAATTCCAAAAGCTATTAAAGGAATGATGATTAATGCTAACGTCTTTTTAGTTCCTTTCAAATTAAAAACACTAATAGCCCCAGCCCAACGACCAATCATTAATCCACCCCAATACATCGAAATATATGGTGCAATTTCTGAGGATTGTAAACTTCCAAATTCTTTTAAATTTAATAAACTACCCAAGTTACTTCCAATGGCAACCTCAACACCAACGTATGTAAATATGGCTAACATTCCTAAAACTAACTGTGGGTACTGCATGGCTCCCCAACCTTCTGACTTTTTCTTAGCTGATGAATAGGAAAATAATAATCCACCAACAACAACCAATAATGCGCCTGTTAACCAATACATTCTGTATTTTTCTAAAGGCATTTTTATGGTTGAGATTTCATCTGTTTGTGGTTTAATAGTAGCTTCAAAATTGGCTATATCTTTTTCAATTATGGCTATCATTGCCTGTTTTCGGGATGATTCAATTTTATCATCGTGCTTAATTTTAACTACTTCTTCATTTTGAGTAGCTATCATTTTAGTTGTTGGCTCAATACTCTTTTCTATAGCAACAATTTTTTTAGCATCATCTGAATTATAACTTGAAAAAACTGGGCTGAACATTACAACTAATAATCCGGTCATTATTAACAACGAACGTAATGCTTTGTTTGCCTTTTCTATTGGTTCATTTGCGATTCCAGCTGGGACTTTTTTTGAGAAATAAAACAATGCAGCTGAAGCAATAAATAGTAATCCAACCCCAACATATAAAAGAACTACTTTAGATAATTCTAGATGCTTAATTTGATCTTCAGAAACTGATTTTACTGTTCCGAACAAAGCTAAAGCCACTACAATTGGTCCAATTGTAGTACCGAATGAATTAATTCCTCCACCAAGATTTACTCTACTAGCTCCAGTTTTTGGATTTCCTAGTAAAATAGCAAATGGATTGGCAGCAGTCTGCTGTAAAGAAAAACCAAGTGCCATAATAAATAATCCAACAAGCATACCAGCATACAAATTTGCTTCAACAGCTACAATCATTGCTCCAGCACCAAGCGCTGAAAATAATAATCCGTATATAATACTTTTTTTATAACCCCATTTTCCAACAATATCTTTTCCAATATTATTTCCAAAAGCGAATAACAATAATGCACCAACATAGTATGCTGTATAAAATGCAAAATCTACTAATTGCGATTGAAATTGATCTAAAGAAAAGTAACTTTTACAAAAAGGAATAAAAATACTATTACCTGCTGCTATAAATCCCCAAAAGAAAAATACAGTAATAAGAGTATATAAAGCTGGATAATTGGTTTTAGTTTGTTCAGAATTCATAATTTAATTTTAGTTTGGTTGGTTTTAGTTGATAGGTTTGAAACTGATAGCAGTTCCACCTCCTTTTGCCAAATTTAATTTAATTTTTGACTTAGAAGTTACTTGTATAGTTTTTATAACATAACTTTTCGGATTATTTTTCCAATCAGCATCTTTACCATCCTGATAAACAACGGCTTCATATTTTTGATTAGGCGACAAGAAATCCAATTTGATTTCGGTTGTTCTGGCATTCTCATCGGTAATTGCACCTAAAAACCATCGTTCTCCATTTTTTTCTTTTCTAGCAACAGTCAAATAATCGCCAGGTTCTGCTTCCAAATATTTAGAATCTTGCCAATCAACAGCGACATCTTTTATAAATTGAAAAGCATCAGGATAACGCTCGTAATTTTCTGGTAAATCGGCTGCCATTTGCAAAGGCGAATACATCGTTAAGTACAAGGCCAATTGCTTTGTCAAAGTAGTATGAACTTGCTCTGTTTTTGATTTATCGTAATAACTCATTTTAATTTCAAAAATACCTGGAGTATAATCCATTGGTCCACCCAGTAATCTTGTAAATGGTAAAATGGTTTCGTGCATTGGCGGATTACCATTACTCCATCCATTAAACTCATTACCTCTTGCCGCTTCTGCTGCTATATAATTAGGATACGTTCTACTGTAACCTGTTGGTCGCGAACTCTCGTGAGAATTGACCATCAATTGATAATCGGCTGCTCTTTGAGCTACAAAATTAAAGTGATTTACCATAGCTTGTCCGTCATGAAATTCGCCACGAGGAATAATTCTACCCACATAACCTGTTTTGACAGCAGGATAACCGTATTCTTTCATCAATTCGAACGAACGATCTAAATGTCTTTCAAAATTGCCTACAGAACCCGAAGTTTCATTATGCATAATCATCTTTATTCCTTTAGATTTGGCATAATCATTCACTTCTTTTAGATTAAAATCGGGATATGGCGTTGTAAAATCGAATACATTTTCTTTCCAATTTCCAAACCAATCTTCCCAACCTACATTCCATCCTTCTACTAAAACGCCATCAAAACCATTTTTGGCTGCAAAATCAATATATCTTTTCGTGTTTTCTGTAGTGGCACCGTGTTTTCCTGTTGGTTTTAACTGACCGTCTGCCGCATTTTGTGCATTTTGTGAACCTGCATAATCCCAAGTTGATTTTCCTATGTGCATTTCCCACCAAATCCCAACATATTTCATGGGTTTGATATAAGAAACATCTTTTATTTTACAAGGTTCATTTAGATTTAAAATCATTTTAGAACCTACAATATCACGAGCATCGTCACTTATCATAATCGTTCTCCACGGAGAAACACAGGGTGCTTGCAAATAGGCTTTGTCGCCAATAGCATTTGGAACCAAACGAGAAGTAAGTTTGTATTCATTCGGAATTAAATCTAAGTGCATAACTGGATAATTCACCACAGCTGCTTCAAAAATATTGATGTAAATTCCGTCTGCCGATTTCATCATCAACGGCGATTGAACAACATATTTTCCGGCTATTGATTTCAAACCAATTCCGTTATTTTTATCAATATTATCCGTATCAACTTGAGATAATTTAGTTTCTGTATAAGGATATTCTTGGCTATCAAAATCTCCCGGAAGCCAAAATGTTTTGTGATCTCCGGTTAAATTAAACTGTGATTTTTCGTCAGAAATGATAAAATAGTTCAATTTTTCTTGTTTTGGAAAATCATAACGAAAAGCAACACCTTCATTATATACTTTAAAAATGATATTCAGCTTTCTATTGGTTGCTTTTTGAAGCAAATAAAACGTAATTTGATTGTAATTGTTTTGATAAGTTGTTTGCTCACCAAGAACAGGATTCCATGGTTCGTTAACTGATTTTGTTTCTTGGTTTTCAACAGTAAAACCATTCATTAATGGTTCTGCATTTTTTAGTAGAATTCCTAAACTACTTTCCTTAACAATTGATTTGTTTTTGTAGTTTACCGAATAGCTAGGTTTTCCATCATTAGTAAGTTTAAAATTTAAAGTGATTTGATTTGATGGAGATTGAACACTTTGCGCATTAATTGATACAACTGAAATTAATGCCACAAAAAAATATAGTTTTTTCATTATTTGGATATTTTTTATAAAAATACATTTATTGGAAAATAAAAATCGATTTCGTAATAATTAGTTATTAACGAAATCGATTTCTTAGTATGAGATTAAATATCTTACTTATTTTCCATCAACATAATCTTGAAGATATTTGAATCGTTCGGTTAGTTGACCATTTTCGGTCATTTTGGCTCTTTGTAAAATTCCATCTTTATCTCCGTTGAAAAAAGCAGGAATCACATGTTTCATAAACATTTCACCAAATCCTTCACTGGCATCTTTGGGTAATTCGCATGGTAAATTATCAACAGACATTACCATTATTGAACCTGGATGAGTGTATGGAACTTCTTTATGCTCGTTAGGTAAATATCCGAAAAAAGGTTCTGCTATGGTAGAGGCTTTGATGGTACACGCAACTGGTCCATCAACATCGCAAGAAATATCGGCAACCACTTTTATTTTACAGTCGGGCGAATTTAACATGTCACGAGTTAGAATATCTGGCGCTCCATTGCCATGAAAATGACCCGCCATGTAAATATCGGCAACTTTGGTAAAACGTTCAAAATTGGAAGTGTATTCTTGAGGATTTTTGTAAAAGTCTTTGTTGTCTAAAACCTGACCATCAAGACGTTTGTTGTAATCTAAAACATCAATTTGAGTGTAAACCGGTTGGGTATACACTTTATTTAGAAAATCATCCACACTAACTTGTTTGATTTTCATTCCATCTAAAATTTCTTTGGCACCCATTCCTACTTTTCCATGACCCGAAAGTACAATTTTGATGTTAGGTAAGGTTTGTCTTTTCAATCGAACGATTAGATCGTCTTTACTTTTTAAGGTTTCAGCTTTGGGCAAATTGAACAAATCATATTTAATTCCGAAACCTCTAAAACCATTGTAAGCACCTACAATTCCAGCATATCGTCCGAAACCAATCAATCGTTTATTATTGGCATCCACAATGGTTTCGTGGTCGTACAATTCTATTTTTTTGTCTAAAATAGCTACCAACAACTTTCTATTGTATGGCTGAAATTTTATCGTATGAGAAAAAAAGAAATACTTTTTATTCGGAATTAACGCATCAACAGGCACTTCTTTAACTCCAAAAAGCACATCACAATCGGTCATGTCGGACGCCACTTCTATTCCTAGATTGCGGTATTCATCATCAGAAAAAACTCTAATATCAGAAGTTTCTACTTTTACTTGGGCTTCGGGATGCTCTTTCTGTAAACGGACTAACTCTTCTGGTGTAAAAACGACTCTTCTATCGGGTGGGTTTTTGCGCTCTTTTATAATTCCAAATTTCATTTTAGATTGGGCTTGTTTATTTGTGGCGCAAAAATACCATTAACGAAATCGTTTTCAAAACTTTTTTCAAAATAAAAAAAACAACAAAAAACCTACTAATTACTGACATCCAAGTTATTGAGATATCATCATTTTGAAATTGTGAAAAACATGTTGATACCTTTCTTGTGTAGCACAATTTTGACACTCAGGTTTACTTATATTTGTTTTCCTATTTTTTAAAATAAATGAAAAGAAAAATATCAATATATAGCCTTTTTATCCTTCTTTTAGGAGCATTCCTTTTAGTAGGATGTTCTAAATCTAAAGAAAAAAGGACTGCTTCTGGTGTCATTAAAATCAATAAAAATGGCCTACCTGTTCTTCAGCCATTACAAGAAGAAATGCCAAAACTTACTATTGGATATATTAATGAAAAACGTCACAAAATTGATGATTTCTTTAATAAAGTATGGAATAAAAACGACAACGTTAGTTTTTTAGTGGCTCAAAACGGGCAAATCATTTACGAAAATTATTTAGGTTTTGCTAATAGAGCCAAAGGCGAAGACATCACCAAAGATACTCCGTTGCACATTGCTTCTGTAAGTAAGGTTTTAACCGCAACAGCCGTATTGATGCTTGTTGATGCTGATAAAATAAAACTTGATCAAAAAGTAACCGAATTTTTGCCCGATTTTCCTTATCCAGATGTGACTGTTCAAATGCTTTTGAACCATAGAAGTGGCATGAAAAATTATGCTTATTTCACCTACAAAACTGGCGTTTGGGACATCAAAAAAGAACTAACTAATGAAGATATTGTGACCGTGATGAAAAATTACAATATACCATTAGAAAGTAAAACAGATACGCGTTTTGGTTATTGCAACACTAATTATGCCATGTTGGCACTAATTATTGAAAAAGTAACCCATTTAAAATATCCAGAAGCAATGCAACAAATGATATTCAAACCTTTGGGAATGACGCATACTTTTGTTTATGAAACAGACAAACACAGAGGCAAAGTTTCGCTTTCATATAAAGGAAATATGGACCTAGCCGTTGAATATTTAGATGGAGTATATGGCGACAAAAACATCTATTCTACACCAAGAGATTTATTAAAATTTGATGTTGCACGTTATTCGCCTTCTTTTTTAAATCCAGAGTTGATAAAAAAAATGTACCAAGGATACAGTTATGAACGTAAAGGGCAACGCAATTATGGATTGGGTATTCGTATGTTAGAATTTGATAAAGGAGAACCTTTTTATTACCACAATGGTTGGTGGCATGGCAATACTTCTTGTTTTATCAATATGAGAAAAGAGAAAGTTACCATGTTTGTAATTTCCAACAAATACACTCATAAAACTTATCAAACCAAAAAATTGGCACCCTTATTTGGTGATTATCCATTTAAAAAGGTAGACGAAAAAGAAGAATAAATGTCAGTTGGATAACCGCAAATTAGTAGGTATATTTGCAGGCACGATTTTTGCGTTCGATGAACGCAAACACATTTGGGGTCGACTGGTTTTGACAGCAAGTGGAATTGGACAGTAAGCACGTCGAGCATTGTACTTTTTGCTCGTAAATCCAAAGGTACACCATTTTAAACGGCGAAGGAAACTACGCTCTTGCTGCATAATCTGAATTTATAGTAAGATTAGCCTCGTCCTACAAGGTAGGAAAGCAGGATTCACCTCGAAAGCTTTGGTTTGTGGCGTTCGGTCAAGGTGAATCGTAAAAATAAACCTAAGAGCAGTAAAGCTTCGGAGCTGCTACGAAAACTCAAAGAAGATAAGCATTTTGTGGCTGTTTCTGGCCTTGCGAAATGTCGAAAACTCAATCAGGAAATAAGCGTGTAGAAAGCTCTTTGATTGCTTGTTTGGACCCGAGTTCGATTCTCGGCGACTCCACAAAAGCCTTTGTAAAATATTGATTTACAAAGGCTTTTATTTTTAGTTGACAATTTGGTTGACGCTATACTTGTTAATATTTTTATTTAGAAAATAAAGTTTAAAATATTTTTATCTTTCAGTAAATTAATTTTCTATACTATTCCAACTAAGATCTTTCCAATAATCACTATAAAAGTTATCACTTAACATAAGTTCATTATGATTTCCATAATGAGTAATTGTTTTATTATCTAATACATAAATAAAATCCGCAAATTTTTTTAAAGTGTTTAATCGGTGTGAAATGAAAAAAATAGAACAATTAGGCTTTATTTTCTCAAATAAATTCATTGTAAAATTTTCTGTTTTTCTATCCATAGCGGAAGTTGATTCATCAAGAATTAAAAATTGAGGTTTTTTGAACAAAACTCTTGCTAATGCAATGATTTGTTTCTGTCCCCCACTCAAATTGATACCCTCCTCACCAAGAATAGTTGCTAAACCTTGTGGTAATTGATTAAAATAAACATCAAATCCAAAAGTAGCTAGAAAAGTAATAATATTTTCTGGAGTCTCTGCTTGTCCTAACAAGATATTATCGATAACATTTCCATTAAATATAGTCACATCTTGGGGTATAACACCAATCAAGTTCCTATATTTTATTAAATCAATTTCGTTCAATTGAAAAATATTATTTACAACAATGTCCCCTTTTTCAAAATTATAAAAACGCTGTAATATTTGTGCTAATGTACTTTTCCCGCTTCCACTTTCACCAACTATTGCAGTAACTTTACCTTTTTCAATATTTAAATTGATGTTGCTAAACAGCTCGCTTCTACCAGCAAATCGAAAAGAAAGATTTTGAATCGCAATAGAATTAATCTCTGTTATTGATAGCCCCTCTTCTTTTTCTTTTTCAACAGATGCAAATTCATACATTCTGTTAAATGCAATTTTTGCCTCATTTACAGGTATGGCTATTAAAGCTAAATTAGCAATTGAAGGCAATAGAGAACTAATAATTCCTAAAATAGCCATCAATTCTCCTAACTTTATTTCTTTATTAAAAACCTGAATAGAAGTATAACCTAAAACACCTATCAAAAAGAAAACACTTGCCAATCCAGATTGCCAAGTAAGCGCAATATTAATTTTTCCTAAACTAAATAACTTTTCCTGAAAATTAGAAAAAACTACTTCATTAGCTTTAATAAAAATATCTTGTTTGTTATCATTCTTAATAGTTGCAATTCCTTGCATAGAAATTATGTAGTTACTTTCGTTTAAAGCATAACTTTGCATTACTTCTTTTTGAGAGTTAATTATTTTCTTATTACTTCTAAAGATAATCCAAAAATAAATTGGAACACTTAACAAAGCTATTAAACCAAGTTTCCAAGAATAAGTAAACAAGAAAGCCATCGAAATAATAGCTACTAAAGTATCAATAACTAAACTACTAGCCAATTGTTTTATAACTCGTTGAATTCTTTGTGTATCATTTAATCTTGAAACTAATTCTCCTGTTTTTCGAGTATCAAAAAAAGGCTTTGGCAACCTTAATAATGAAGAAAAAAAATCTTTGTTAATTCGATTATTAAAATCTTTTGATTGTTGCAACAAAAAAAACTCTCTCAAAACAGAAATTCCAACTCTTGCTAATAATAAAACTGTCAATAAAGAAATTCCATAAACTAATTTCTTAATATTGTGTGAAGGCAAAATATCATCAATTAATTTTTGAGAAAACAAAGACATTGCTAAACCTAAACCAGCAACAAATACACCTAACAAAACTGAGATCCAAAGTAGCTTGTAATCATCTTTTAGAATATCTAAAAACCACTTTCTTTGTGAAGTCTTTTCGTCTTCAGCTTTTATAAAATTTACATTAGGTTCAAGTGTCAAACAACTTTTAGAAATCCATATCTTGTCTAATTCATTTTTGTTTAAATAATAAATTCCTTTTGCAGGATCACCAATCAAAAAACCTTTTTCAATATTGTATTCATAACAAATCACATAATGTTGAAATTTATTATCAATAATAACGTGTAAAATAACAGGTTTTTTGTGTTCAATCAAAGCATTTAGATTTGCTTCACAGCCTTCGGCTATAAAACCGATTTTGTTTGCAACTTGATACAAGCCTAGCATAGTTGTACCTTGCTTAGTAGTTCCACTCAATTCACGTAGTTTCTCAATTGAATTAGTTCCGCCATACAGTTTCACTAAACTCATTAAACAAGCAACGCCACAATCTGATTGGTCTAATTGTAGCGTATGTGTTTTCTCGATATGTTTTAAATTCATTATTATTTTATTCTTTGTTGAGTTTCTTTATTAGAATTTCCGCTTTAGTCTGACCTTTAATCTTTTCAATAAGTCTTTGGCTTTTATCATACAACACTAAACAAGGCAATGATTTAACATCAAAAGTAGTAGAGAAACTAATTTTTGTGTCAGAAAGAAAATTAACGTTATCATATATATTCAATTTATGTTTAGTAGCGAACGCTTTTATTAAATCTGGTTTTTCAAACGAAATAAAAATCAATTGAATGTCTTTGAATTTTTCAATGCTTTCCTTTATCATTTCTGCTTCTTCATTACAAAATTCACATTCAGTATTAAAATAAATAAAAAGCGTTGAAGTATCTTTTTTTAAATTCTTGTTTGTAAAAACCTTACTATTTATATTTTGATAATAAAAATTTGGGATTGTCTTTATATTTTCTGCAACTTCTTTTTTGTGTTTTATTTTAAAATAAATCTGAAATCCAAAGTACCCAAATGCAATTATAAATACAAAAGGAGTTATTATTTTTAAATATTTTTTCATTGCTTCTCTTTTATTGAGACTATTAAACTAAAAATCATAAAAATCATTGGAATTACTCCCCATAAAAAATTAGATAAACTTTCACTAAAGAATAATAATCGAATTACATGAATAACAATAAGCAAAACATATACCTTAATAAAGGTAGATTTAAATTTTATCATTCTTATGAATAATTTATAGTAAAAAACATAATAACAAAAACCCATAGCATTAAAGCAGGCACATAACTATATACCAAAATTTTCAAACCATTATCAGCATTGGTTTTTGTTAAAGAGCCAATTTGAAATGATAAATAAATAATGTAAGCAACTTCAAATAGATTTAAAGTTTGTAATGGATATAAAAGCCAAGGATCTACCCCTTTGTAACCAGTAATATTTAAAGCTGATAATGGATAAAAATATTGAACATCTTCTAAAGTATAATCAGTTTGAAAAAAATAAAACCAAATTATTTTAAAAATTGGAAGTAATAAAAAAATAAATTCTGCCTTCAAAACACAGTTCAAAATATTTTTAAAAGTGATGTCACTATTATTAAAAAAGAAAGCACCAATGCAAATTATACTAGAAATAATACTGATTTTAACTAATATAAAAATTGGAACTAATAAAAAACTAACCCATTGCCATTTTTTTTGCATAATTAACAAATCACTCATTTGCTGTTTAGTAATTTTTTCAGCAAAAGAATTATATATTAATTGATCAAAGTTGATAATATGTTTAGTAAACTCAGCAGTAAAAATTAAAAAAAAACAAAGAATAAAAAAATTTAAAAAAAAACTACTTTTCTTTATTATCATTTTTTAATTTTTTTATTATAAACCTCCATTGAATATATGAAGCTATACTCGTCATTAAGAGTCCCAAAGAAGTAAAAATCATACCAATTGAAAAAGTATTTTTAATCATATAACCTAATAGATAACCAGAAATTCCTCCGCTAATGTAAATTAGATTGAAATAAAACCATTTTTTTGTAATTAAAGTCATAACCATAATTTTTTAAATATTTACATATAAGAGGGGCGTTTTAAAGAACGCCCCTTTTTCCTAACAAGATAAACCAACTCCTACAGAACCTACAATAAATGCAGCCGCAAATAATCCAGCTCCACCAGTAGCAGCAGTAATTGCAAATGCTCCAGCATAAGTTAATGCTAATCCAACTACAGAAACAGCACATCCTGCATCAGCTCTTGAAAATCCACCATCCAGATTTTCCATCTGGTTTAATTCTAATTTTTTCATTATTTTTGTTTTTTGAAATTAGCAGTCTTACTAAATGCTCCTAAACATTTAAACAGTAAGACTGTTTTTTTTTAGCTGGAAAGTCATAACTCATATAAAAAAGCCAGCTTTTTCTTTTTTATTGAATATCAGTTTTGATTAAGAAATCTGAAAATTCTTTTGCTCTTTTTTCAGGGTTAAATAACAGCTGAAACAATCCCTTGATAATTTGGCCAATTATCCACTCAATTCTTTTTTCTAATCTGATTGGCATATAAAATCATATTTTAATAACAAATATTAAAAAAGAAAACATTAGAGAATTGAATTTTTAAATTGATAATCTCAACTACAAAATTGATTTATCGATTTCAAAACTATATTACTTTTTAAAAACAAACAAAACATGTATATCGAAATTCGGGAATTTCTAGTTTAAAAAAACATATTTATTTGATAAACAGAATAATAAAACTGTATAAAATAAACCATAAAAGTATTAATACAAGTTGATTAAATATAAAATTTATTATTTATAAATTCTATCATAAAGTAGTCATGTGTAAGCATGATAAAAAAACAAAGAAAAATATTATGAATTTAATAAATATATTATAATATTGTTTATTAAATTAACAACACAGTTGAGCCCCGAAGACTGTTAACAAATTAACTTTATGAGATTTTTTAGATTTCTAAACCTACTTCTTATTGTTATACCAATTCTATCTATTGGACAAAATTTTAAGAAAGACTTTACTAAATTAAGTTATGATGAATTAAAAGATTATTATTTTAATCCAAAAACCCCAAAAAAAGATTTAATGAATTATGCTGATGCATATTTATTAAAAGGTAAAATTGAGAATAAAGAAGAACGTATTTCAAGAGGCTTTTACTTCAAAGCTCTTTTATACTACGATATAGATAACAAAAGAGCTATTAAACTACTTGATAGTGTCATAAAGTATTCAAAAAATGGAAATGATTCTTTTTTTCCAGCTGCTGCATATTGTGAAAAAGGTAATCTGTTGGTAAAAGGGCATTTTTTTAAAGATGCTTTAAAAAGCTTTAATTTAGGAGAGTTATATTCAAAAAAAAATAATATTGATTATTACTATATTATAAGAGAAAATATAGCCATTACAAAATCTGAAAATTTAGGTGAAGTTGATGAAGCCCTCAAAATTTATAAAGAATGCTATAAATATTATAAAACAAAAGATATTCATGATGATAAATACTCATCTGATTATCTATCAATAATATTTGGTATTGCTGATGTATTTAAAACATTAAAAAAAGTTGATTCATGTTCTTATTATAATAATATAGGATATAAGGATTCTAAAGCTACTCAAAATAAAATTTTTCTTTCTCTTTTTATTTTGAATGAAGGTGCAAATCAAATCCAAAAAAAAAAATACTATGCAGCAATTGATAGTATTAATAAAGCTTTACCTGAACTAAAAATATTCAATAATAATATCAATATTTTAGCATCATATTTTTACTATGGAAAAGCTTATGAAGGATTAGACAAGAAAGAATTGGCAGTACAAAATTATTTAAAAGTAGACTCAATTTATCAAAAAAACAAAGAAATAATAACTCCAGAATTTACAGATGGATACATTTACATAATTAACTATTACAAAAATATAGGTGACAAAACCAATCAGCTAAAGTATTTAATCACATATATGACCATTGATAGTACTTTACAGAAGAACTATAAAGAATTGGATAAGTTATTGCAAAACGATTATGATATTCCACATCTCATTAAAGACAAAGAGCAACTTATTTCTTCTTTAAAAAATAAGTCACAATACTATTTTTTTGGAATTGTATTATTATTTCTTGCTACAATTAGTTTACTTTATTACAACAGATATAATAAAAAAAGATACCAAAAAAGATTTAAAAAGATTATTGCAGAAACTCTTAAAGAAAATGACAAAGTACAGAAGCAAGAAATAGTCATTAATAAACCGACAAATAAAGAAATAGGCATTGCAAAAGAAATAATCGAAAAGATTGTAAAACAATTACATGAATTTGAAACTAAAAAAGGATTTTTAAACTCAAAAATTTCTATACAATCATTATCTGAAGAATTTGATACTAATACTAAATACCTTTCTCGTATTGTAAATGAATTTAAAGGTAAAACTTTTATAAACTATATCAATGATTTACGAATTGATTTTGCTATCAATAACCTTAAAGATGATAACAAAGCTCGAAAATATACTTTACAAGCATTGGCAAATGAATACGGATTCAATTCGGCCGAATCATTTTCTGCGGCATTTTCAAAAAAAACAGGGATAAAGCCAAGTTATTTTATAAAAGAGTTAGAAAATAAAAACAATTGACTATCAGAAACTTGTACGTTTTTCAAACACGAAATTCCCGAATTTCGATAACTACTTATTTTTTTATTATTGGAATGAAATGTATTTAAAATAAATTTGACTTTGTCAAACTTATAAAAATAACAACAATGAAAACAAAAACTGAAAACAGGTTTAATTTAGAGAAATTTGAAGTAGCGAAGTTAAAAAATCCAAAGGCTATTCAAGGTGGACTTGGAGATGGTGGAGTAATTGGTGGAACAGGAAATGCTGGAGCAAATTCTTCTGCTAAATGTGCAGACCCTACACCAACACCTAAACCTTAAAATAGTATTTAAGTTAATCTTTAAAACTCTTACTTTTTTTGTATTTATAATAATGAGTAAGAGTTTTATAATTAAAAAAAACAATGGCAAAATATTACATTTTTATCATGATTTTGGTTTTCATTAGTTGTAAATCTTTAAATGAAATTCAAACAAATTCTTCAAATAAAACAACTGAAAATAATTTTTCTAATTGGTATCAAAAAGACTTCAAAATTGATGGAATACCTGGTATTTCATTAGAAAAATGGTATGAAGAAAACAAAAAAAAATCCAAAAACGATATTATTGTAGCTGTTATTGACACTCAAATTGACTCTGATCATGAAGATTTAAAAGGTCAGTTATGGACTAACGCTAATGAAATTCCCAACAACAAAATTGATGATGATCATAATGGTTATGTAGATGATGTTAATGGTTGGAATTATCTCGGAACCAAAAGTGGTAACTACATAGTATGGGCTAATTTTGAATATGTTCGTCTTGTAAGAAAATGGAAATCATATTTTGAAGGAAAATCAGAAGAACAAATCGAAGAAAAAGACAGAATTAACTATAACGAATATCAAAGAGCAGTAAGAAAATATACAAGCTACAAAAATTATTACTCATTTTGGTTAAAATCTATGAAGCATGATGTAGCTGTATACCCAATTGTAAAAGATACTTTAAAGTATTTTTTTCCAAAAGAAGATTATACTTATATACAATTGGATAGTTTATATAAAATTTATAAAACAAATGATAAAAGTTATAAAGAACGTCGTGACAATGATGATAGAGATTTAGGAGCATTAATTTCTTATATGATGGGTAATATAGAAACAAACCAAAGAACTCTAGAAGAATTAAAAGACGTTGAATCACAAGTAGATTCAATAGTTAATAAAAATCTCAACATAGATTATAATGAAAGAATTCAAATTGGAGATAATCAAGGAATATTAGAAAAAGGATATGGTATCAATTCATTAAATCTCAAAATAAAAGGAATAAGAAGTCTGAACGGACATAATACTGAAGTTTCTGGAATTATAGCTGCTAGTAGAAAAAATAAGATAGGTATAAAAGGATTTAGTGATAATATAAAAATTATGCCATTAGTAATTTCTGCTTCGGGAGATGAAAACGATAAAGATATAGCTTTAGCAATAAGATATGCCGTTGATAATGGAGCTAAAATAATTAACATGTCGTCATACAAAGAGTTTTCAGTTAATAAAGAATGGGTATTTGATGCTTTAAAGTACGCTGAACAACATAATGTTCTATTCGTTCATATTGCAGGTAACGATAGTGTAGATTTAGACATTAATCCAGTTTACCCTAATGATAATGATTTTTTAAGTGATATCGAGTTAAGTAATAACTTTATAAATGTTGGAGCAACAACCAGAAAATTAGATAAAGATTTTGTTGCTAACTTTTCTAGTTATGGAAAAAAACATGTCGATTTATTTGCTCCAGGAAGTGAAATATATACAACATTCCCAGATAATAAATATAATACTGATTCAGGAACTTCTTTAGCTGCTCCAATGGTTTCAGGAACAGCAGCTTTAATTTGGCTCTACTACCCTAATCTTAGTGTACAAGAAGTAAAAAAAATCATTATTGAGTCTGGTACTTCTTATGATATTGATGTTTTAGTACCTGGTGGAGAAGGAAAAAAAACACCCTTCAAGGAATTATCAAAATCAGGTAAAGTTTTGAATGTTTACAATGCTATGAAAATGGCTGAAGAAATGAGTAAGAATAAAAAATAATGTCTCAATTTCACATTTCCTCATTTAACAGTTACGTTTTAAGAACACCAACATTTTCTTTTGACAATTATTTCAAATTAGTTGAAAATTATACTATTGAAAAGCTTCTGACGTTTTATGAAGAACCTATTTTAAGAGAAGCCATAAAAATAGCTTCACCTGAATTATTATCAACTATAGACAAATGGGACACTTTATCGTCAGAAAAGAAAAAAGCACTAGAAATAGCTCTGTTAAAATATAGTGCTAGAATTTCTTCTCGTTGTACTCCTTTTGGATTATTTGCGGGTTGTTCTGTTGGAACATTCCAGAATACACAATCTTTAATAGGATTAACAACAAAGGAACATTTTTCAAGGATTACCCAGTTTGATATGAATTTTTGGGTTTCTTTATTACAAAATCTTTCTAAAAAAAAAGAAGTAATCCATTCATTGGTTTATTATCCAAATAATTCTATTTATTCCATAGGTGATTATTTTAGATTCATTGAGTATAAGTATGTAAACACACAAAGAGAGCATAGTATAATAGCTTTAAAAAAATCTAAATATTTAGAAGCTATCTATAAAAAAGCTAAGAACGGAACTACAATTAATGAAATACTTTTGTTACTAATAGATGATGAATCCGAAAAAGATGATGCATTAGAATTTATTTATGAGCTTATCAATTCTCAATTCTTAGTTAGTGAATTAGAAGCCACTTTAACAGATACAAGCGAGTTAGAAAGGATTTATTCTGTTTTAAATAAAATGCCATCACTAACTAATTTTCTTGAATTGTTACAAACTTTAGAGGGTAAAATAATTGATATTGACAATATATTAACTCCTTCAGAAGTCATTTATAAAGAAATAAAATCTTTGATAGCAAAAACGGAAGTTGAAAATGATGAAAAATATCTTTTTCAAACAGACTTGAATACTTCTACATTAATTAATAACATAAACATTCAACTACCTTTGAAAGTTAAAGAGACATTAACTTTTTTAAATAATATTCAAAGTTCATATAGATCAAAATATCTAAAAGAATTTATAAATGCTTTTATAAAAAGATATGAATCTAAAGAAGTTCCTCTTACCATCGCTTTAGATACAGAAATTGGAATAGGTTACATACAAAATGTAGAAATGAATGATACTAATCCAATTTTAGATAAATTTCATTTCAATGAAAATGGAAAAGGGGATATTTTACAAAATTGGTCGCAGATAGATTTTGTTTTAGAAAAAAAAATACAAAAAGCACATTCAGAAAAAAGTAATAAAATAATACTTTCAGAAAAAGATTTTCCAAATTCTAATTCAAACTTTAATGATGTACCTGCTACATTTTCTGTTATTGTCGAGATAGTAAAAAATGACGACAAAGAAACTATTTACATTGATTCATCAGGTGATGTAAGTGCTGCCAAATTGTTAGGAAGATTTTGTAATACAAATGATTCTATTTATGATTTAACCAAAGAAATAATAAATAAAGAAGAAACATTTTATAGCGATAAAATTTTAGCAGAAATAGTTCATATTCCAGAATCAAGGACAGGGAATGTACTGCGAAGACCAATATTGAGAAAATATGAAATACCTTATCTGTGTAATAGTGCTACAAAAAAAGAATATCAAATAGAAGTTTCTGATTTAATGGTGTCTATCAAAGATAATCGAGTTGTTTTAAAATCAAAAAGACTTGGTAAAGAAGTTATACCTTGTTTATCAAATGCACACAATTATCACAAAAATTCTTTACCTATTTATCATTTTTTATGCGATTTGCAATCCCAAGATGTAAAGCCAATTTTTAGCTTTAGTTGGGGAGTACTTGAATCCCATTATGACTATTTTCCAAGAGTAATGTATAAAGATGTCATAATTTCAAAAGCTAAATGGAAAGTGACTAAAGTTGAAATAAATCATTTTTACTCACAAAATGGCATTGAATTAGTTAAAAATTTCACATCGTGGAAAAATCAAAGAAACATGCCCCAATATGTGAATTGGGTTAATTTTGACAATACTCTTTTATTAGATTTAGAAAAGGAAATAGGAATTCAATTATTTCTTAAATCGGTTAAAAATTTTGATGAAATTGTTTTGCAAGAGTTTTTATTTACAGAAGATTCGATTGTAAAAAATACTATTGGAGAACCATTTACTAATCAGGTAATAATGTCGTTTTACAAAGAAAAAATGGATTAACAATGAAAAGAGATTTTTGTATTGGAAGTGAATGGGTGTATTATAAAATATATACAGGAGTTAAAATGGCTGATATTATTTTGCTTGAAAAATTATATCCTGTAATTTCAATGCTTAAGCAAAATACTTTAATCGATAAATGGTTTTTTATTCGTTACAAGGATACCGATGAGCACATTAGAATGCGGTTGCATTGCACTTCTATAGAGATGGTAAGTACGGTCATTAATTCATTTTACCCTGTTTTTAATGAATTAATCGAATCAGATATTATTTGGAAATTACAAACAGACACCTACCAAAGAGAAATAGAACGCTATGGAGAAAATACTATTATTGAATCTGAAAGTCTATTTTATTTTGATAGTGAAATGATTGTCGAATATCTTGCAATTAAGCCCTATTTTATAAATGAAGAAACACAATTATTATTCAGTTTTTTAGTCATAGATAATTTTTTAAACTCTTTTTTACTAAATAATACCGATAAATTGAAGTTAATGAACGAATTGCAATTATCTTTTAAAAAAGAATTTCAGGCAGATAAATTATTAAAAAAGCAATTTGACAAACATTATAGAGAATTATCGAATGACATCTATAGTTACATGACAAAAAAATCTATTGAAGAGTATTCAGAGCTTTACGATATTGTAAATAATAAAAATAAAAATACAAGTTTATTGATCTCAGCTATTAGAAACAACTTACAAATCTCTTTATTTGATTTCTTGCAGAGCCATATACACATGACAATAAACAGGCAATACACCTCAAGACAAAGACAATACGAATGTTTAATTTACGATCATTTATATAGATATTATAAATCAGTTGAATTCAGACCAAATAGAAAATAATTGAAAAAATTCTCTAATTACATACAAGCCGATTCCAAAGACTGTGGAGCTACTTGCTTAAAAATAATAGCAAAGCACTACGGTAAGACATTGAACATACAAACTTTAAGGCAACTATCGGAAACTACAAGGGAGGGAAGTAACTTAATGTTTTTGAGTGATGCGGCAGAAAAAATAGGACTACGTTCATTAGGAATTAAGATTAATTTAATAAAATTAGATGATGTTCCACTTCCATGTATTTTACATTGGAATAAAAACCACTATGTTGTTTTATACAAGGTAAAAAGAGGTATTTATTACATTTCTGACCCAGCGCACGGATTAATAGAATACTCAAAAGAGGAATTCTTAAGGTTTTGGATTGGCAATAATGCAGTCCAAACTACTGAAGAAGGTATTGTATTACTTTTAGAGCCAACCCCAAAATTTTATCATTCCGAAGCTGATAAAGAAGAAAAAAAATCTTTTGGATTTGCACTACTTTTTAAATATTTAATCCCTTATAAATCTTTTGTTTTTCAATTAGCTATAGGGCTTTTGGCAGGTAGTTTATTACAATTGATATTTCCGTTTTTAACTCAAAGTATTGTTGATGTCGGAATACAAAACCAAAACATCCATTTTATTTATTTGGTACTCTTTGCACAACTATTTTTGTTTTTTGGTCGTACCGCTTTGGAACTTATTAGAAGTTGGATTTTACTTAATCTATCCACAAGAATAAACATCTCTTTAATTTCTGATTTCTTCATTAAGTTAATGAACTTACCCATTTCATTTTTTGATGTGCGAATGACAGGAGATATCATGCAACGAATTAACGACCATCATAGAATAGAAAAGGTTTTAACAACCTCTTCACTTAATGTTTTGTTTTCAGCTATCAATATGATTGTTATGGGTAGTGTATTAGCTTATTACAACCTAAAAATCTTTATTGTTTTCTTTATTGGAAGTATTTTATATTTTTTTTGGGTTACGATATTTTTAAAAAGACGCAAGGAACTTGATTACAAAAGGTTCTCTGAAGTTTCACAAGAACAAAGCAAAGTCATTGAGCTTATCAATGGTATGCAAGAAATAAAACTCCATAACGCCGAAAAACAAAAACGTTGGGGTTGGGAATATATTCAAGCAAGACTTTTTAAGGTTTCAATGAAAGGTTTAGTTTTGGAACAAACTCAAAGTATCGGTTCTAACTTCATTAATGAATTAAAAAACATCATCATTGTATTTCTATCGGCTAAACTTGTTATTGATGGGCAGATAACACTTGGTATGATGATGGCAATTACAAGTATCGTAGGAAGTTTAAATGCGCCTGTACAGCAACTAATCGGATTTATCCGAGAAGCTCAAGATGCCAAAATATCACTTGCCAGATTATCTGAAATACATGAGAAAGAAGATGAAACCCAGCAGGAACAAACACAAACCCACGAGATACCACAAAACAGCGATATTGAAATTAAAGATTTATCTTTCAGATACATTGGCTCGGATACAATGGTTTTAGATAACCTAAACTTAACGATTCCAGCTAATAAAATAACAGCTATTGTAGGTACAAGTGGTAGCGGTAAAACTACTTTAATGAAGCTATTATTAAAGTTCTACGAACCTATAAAAGGCGAAATTTCAGTTGGCAAAACATCACTTAAAAATATTGCTCAAAAGACCTGGAGAAACCATGTTGGAACTGTTATGCAAGAGGGGTATATTTTTAGTGATACCATTGCAAACAATATTGCTATTGGAGTGGATATAATTGATAAAGAACGCTTGGTTTATGCCTCCGATGTAGCCAACATAAAAGATTTCATACAAGATTATCCGTTAGGATATAATACTAAAATTGGAATGGAGGGAATAGGAATGAGTACAGGTCAAAAACAACGCCTATTAATTGCTAGAGCTGTTTATAAAAATCCCGAAATGTTATTTTTTGATGAGGCTACCTCTTCCCTTGATGCTAATAATGAAAGGGAGATTATGGGAAAATTAGATGTTTTCTTTAAAAATAAGACTGTTGTTGTCATAGCACACCGATTAAGTACGGTTATGAATGCCGACCAAATTGTTGTTTTAGAAAAAGGTAAAATTGTAGAAATAGGAAATCATAAAGAATTAGTAGATTTAAAAGGCAGTTATTTTAAATTGGTTAAAAATCAATTGCAATTAGGAAGTTAATATTATGGAAGATAAAACCGTTAATTTTGAACTTAGAAGCGAAGAGGTTCAAGAAATACTAACACGTGTACCGCATTGGTTAATCCGTTGGGGGTCTGTGGTTGTTTTTAGTATTATACTTATACTTTTTTTTGTTTCTTGGATAGTTAAATATCCTGATATTGTCTCTACTCAAATAGTCATTACAACCAATATACCCCCACAAAAATTAGTAGCTAAAACCTCTGGAAAGATTGAAGTTATTTTGATAAAAGATAAAACCGATGTTTTAAAAAACACTCCTATTGCGGTAATTGAAAATACAGCCAATTACAAAGATGTATTTTTATTAAAAAGCATTGTTGATTCAATTAATCTTCAAAAAAATAATTTTCCATTTGATAAATTACAATCGGCTCAATTGGGAGATATAGAAAGTAGTTTTGCATTATTTCAAAAAGAGTATTCAGTACAAAGTTTAAATGACAGATTACAACCTTTCAGAGTTGATCAGGCGGCACATAGTATAGAGGCTATTCAGTTAAAAGAACGATTAAATTTATTGGAATCACAAAAAAGCATTAGCCAAAACGAACTTGAATTACAAAAAAGTGATTTAGATAGATACGAAACGCTTTTTAAAAAAGGAATTATTGCCTCACAAGAATTAGAAAAACACAAACTAACTTATTTACAAACCGAGCGTAACTACAAAAGTTTGTTAAGTTCCATATCACAACTTAAATCATCTTTGAATGATTTGAACAGAAATAGTAAAACTACACAAATAAACGAGAGTAAAGAAAATGTAAATTTAGAGCGCAATGTAATACAGGCTTTTTATGGACTTAAAAAAGCTATTAAAGATTGGGAGCTAAATTATGTTTTTCGCTCTTCAATTGATGGTAAAGTATCTTATTTGCAACTTTGGGCAGAGAACCAAACCGTAAATTCGGGTGATAATGTTTTTGCAATTATCCCAAATAGTGAAAATAGTTTTATAGGTAAGGTAAAAGCTCCAGCAGAAAACTCGGGTAAATTAAAGGTTGGTCAAAAAGTCAATATTCGATTGGCTAATTACCCTGATAGAGAATTTGGGATTATTCAGGGAATTGTAAAAGCTATCTCGCTCACTCCTGATAATGACGGTAAAATACTTATTGATGTTTTACTACCAAACGGATTAAAAACATCCTATAAAAAACAAATTCAATTCCAACAAGAAATGAGCGGGACAGCAGATATTATAACCAAAGATTCTCAACTAATTGAGCATTTTTTATATCAATTTAGAGATACGTTTAAAAGATAATACACATTGAAACAATCAAAAATAAATTAATGATTTTATTAAATATTAATAATTGTTAATGCACTATCAAGTGTATAATAATTAGAATCAATTTGTACTTAAAGTAAAATTACAAAAACTTAAACTTACCCCAAAACCACTTTTCATCAATGCCATTTTTTGTAATCTCCTTTTCGAATACATTCGACAGCGAGTCTATATCTTTGATAAGTGCTATACTCTTCTTCCCAATTACTGAGAATTCGTTTTGCTTCAAATAAGTTTTTAATTCTGTCGGGCAATTCACTTCTGAGAGTATTTTCTCCTTCCAAGAATCGAATAATTCGTTCTCCAAAGTTTTTAAACTCTTCTTCCATGAATTTCTCTTTAAATCCAATGTCTTCTCTAATTCTTCTTTCTTCTTCTCGAAAATATTCTTCAATTGACTTGTTTTTTCTTCTAAATTGATCTGGTAAGGAATCAATCCTTGTTCTAACACTTCTATAATTTGCTGTATATCTTGATTGTTCGTTTCTTCTATATTGTTCAAATTCTGATTCAATTCTTCTTCTATTTGAGTCAAAGCTACCTTTAATTGATGCTCTTCTTCGTTCAATTCCTTCAATTTCTCTTTGTAAATTAGCTGTAGCTTGTTGAATTGTTCCGAACTGATTTCCGATGCTTTCATTCGACTCAATTGTTGATTCAATACTGAGTATTTCTCCTCTAAGTTCTCTTTCAATATTGCTATATTCTTCTCTTTTTGATAAATATCGTTTTTCCAAAGTAGCAAAGTTTGAGTCTTGAATTCTTTTAGCTCCATCAAAATTTTGTTGAAGTTTATTGTTTTCTGCTCTAAGAATTGCCTCATATTCTTTTTCTTCTCTTTCAAGAAATTCGATCGCATCTTTATGTCTTGCTCTAACTCTTTCTCGTATTGCTTTTCGTAATTCTCCGTGTCGGTCTCTATGAATTGTTGTATTTCTCTTAACTCTTGATAATTCTTGTTCAAGTTGAAAAACATTGTCTCTGTATCGTTGGCTATCCAAACACTTTTCAATTGATCGTATAAGATTTCCAATTTCGCTTTTTCGGCATTCGAAAGATTCTCCGAAAAGCTTTGCTTCGTATTCATCAGATGATAGTACCTGCGTTCTATCTCGTTTGAAAAGTTGTATGAAGTTAGTGCGTTCTTGCTCATTATTATAAACCCATTGGGTGAAATTGGATGTCTCTAAACTTTTTTTTATGTTTTCTTCCGAATCTTTAGGGATTTTTATTTGAATAGTATTAATTCCTAGTCTCTTAAGTTTTACTTTCTTTTCGTCATTTATTTTATGTGAAACTACAATCTCAAGTAATAAAAGTGGCTCTTCTTTTGAATTGAAGAAAGTTAAATCTGGTCTTATTAATAAATTCCGTTCTTCTATATCTGGATTTTTACCCCATCTTACATAACCATTATCGTCCTCATAAAAAGTAAGTTCTGCTTTAACATGATCTGCTTCTATAAATTTTGATTCTTCTATTAGCACTTTTGCCTTACCATCTTGCGAATAGGAGTATAAATTGGGAACTTTTATTCGTTTAGTGAATTGAAGGATCTCAATAGCTAATTTATGTCTATATTCTTCATTACTGAAAGTACATTTTCTTTCAATATTCACATCTTTAGCAACATGCCTAAAGTATTTTTTTCTATTCTCAACAGTACCATGAACAGCTTGCATTTCATGACCACAACCAATACACCAATAACCTTTTTGACCGCTTTCAACATCTAGAATATAAACGTGTTTACCAAATTTATCTTTAGCATATTCGTTTTGTTCATTAATTTTACTTATTATCAACTTATGCTTGTATGAAAAATAATTTAGAAATCAATTAAAACCATACTTTTCTTCTCTTTTCTTAAATGCTTCTTTTCCTCCTTCAACAATTTCGGCAATGTGTTCTCTAATTCCCATACTTTTTAATAAATCTTTTTCAGATTCAATTTTAGGGAATGTGTTTTCTAATGAACCATTAATGTAATCAAATGTATATGGACTTTCACTTTCAACATCATTCTGACCTTTTTGATTGGCAACAATAATGTTTTCAGAGTCAGCGTTTACAACTATATTTGGATTGTGAGTAACTAATATAATTTGTCTGTCTATTTTTTTTCTTTTTAAATACTCAACAAGTTCTTTTGATACTGAACGGTTATCTAAGTTATCTTCAGGTTGGTCAATCAGTATTACTCCTTTTTCTTTACTTAATTTTATCATTAGTTTAAGAAGAATAAAACTTGCTTTCCCTGTTGACATTTTATGAATATCATCATTGTCTGATGTAACATCCCAATGATCAAAAAAGAAATCAGACATAACTTTTTTACAAGCCTCTTTTTGATTTACAGAACTTAATAGCACATAGTTGTTTTCTTCAATTCTTTTAAATAGATTTTCCAAAGCTTTTTTAACTTCTAAAAATTCAAATTCGGAAAGTGCGTTTTTGGTTTCATCATATAGATATTTAAAATCATTTCTATTAAAGCTTCTTCCGTCACTTATAGAATCAATTAATCTTTTAAATTTTGGATAATTATATCTTATAGACCCTATTATTTCTACTTTATCATCAGAGTCCTTAATAGATGAAATTCTTGGTTTTAATTCATCTAAGATTTTATGGTATTCCCCGAAATTTGTTTCAAAGTCATTAAATATCCTTTGTTTTTGTTTTTTTAAATCTTCTTTTTTAGATAGAACTTCTTTTTTAAATTGTTTAATTTCACTTAATTTGGTTTGATCTTCGGAAATACTTTTTTGAATTGTTTCAATTTGTTTACTGTTTTCTTGTTTCTCTATGTATGGTTTTAATTCCTTTTCAAGTAATTGTTTTTTTATTTCTAATCTAGTAAGTTCTCTTTTAAAATCACTATCAGTAATAAATTCACCTTGTTCATTTTTCAATAAGTCTAGCTCAATGGAGTTTATTTCATCAAGAGTTTTTTCAATGATTTTATATTTTTGTTCATATTGTTTTTTGATACTTTCAGTGTTAATTGAGTCAATAATTAACCTCTTTCTACTTAACTGTTCTGTTAAAATTCTCTTTAAATCGGAATTATAATTTTTGATTCTTTCATAATCTATGTTGAGATTGTTTTCGTCAACAGTTACTTGGTTTTTCTTTAATATTAGTTCATTATATTTTTTTAAATCTTCAGAACTAATGGACTTGCTTAATAAATCAATTTTCTTTTTATTTGATTCAATTCCTTCTTGCAAAGATTTGGTATTTCCTCTAGTAGAAAGCTCACTCTCTTTTTTTGTGATTTCTTCTTTTAGTGAAAAATAATAATCAATATCTCTATTTCTTTGCTCGTCATTTTTTTGAACAATATTTACAAAATCATCATATTTCTTTCTATAAAAAGGTTCCTCGAGTATTAAATTACGAATAAGTTCTTTGAGTGTAGCGCCATTTCTCCTACTCTTGTCTACAAGGTTAGACAAATGATTTTGGGGGATATATTTTATACTAGGTAGTATACTTGAAGTAGTTTGCCTGTCATTTAATGATTGGCTGCTACCAGAGAATAATTTTACATTAAAATTAAATGCTGGATTATTAGTTGTTAAGTCATACAAATCCTTGGTTTTATTGTCTGCACTATCCAAATATTTCAGAACATCATCTTTTGTATTGGCATACAATGTTCTTGCAATTTTATAAAGCAAAATTGATTTGCCTGAGGATTTTCCGCCAATGATAACATTTAGATTCTTATTTAACTTTATTGGATTAGGGCTAAACTTATTTAGCGAAGAAACAAAGCTAACTTCTTCAATCATCAAGTTATCTAATTTTTCAGCTTCTGGTTCTTCTTTTTGTATTCGAACCCTTTCTTTAGGTTCATAGATAATTTGCTTTAATCCTTCAAATGTAGGGTCGGCTTTGATCCAAGTTATTTTATCTGATGGGAATTTACCATAATCAGAGTATTTATGAGCATCACTACCAGATATGCATGGTTTAGGTACTTCCCCCAATGTTTTATAAAAATTTTCGAAATAACTTTCATTACCTTCTGTTTTAATACCATTAAATAAATCTATATTACACTTATCCCTAGATTCAAAAATATGAGCACTTTGCATAAAATAATTATCCGCTTGTGGATGCTTTCTCCAATCAAGTTTTGACAATCCATCACTAGTGTCATATGGTAAAATGACAAATCCACTTCCTTGAGGTATTTGTTCAAAAGCTGCTTCAAGCGACTCTTTTGTTATTTCAGCAGTTTGAGAACCTAACATCAAAAGTTGGTGTTCATCCAATTCTCTAGGATTACTAAATGAATGAATTTTTGCCTTACTAGCGTCAAGAGTTTTTGCAAATTGAATTAAAGCATCGTCTGAAAGTTTTCTTGCTATAGACCTAATAATTAATTCAGATTTAAAATCTAATAATTGTTGCTTGGATAATTCATTCGATAGAATAAAATGAATGTTTAAACGATAACTTGTTGGACTTTCAATCCTTAGTTCCATTCCTGGAAATACAGTTTTTTTTAATTCATCAGGATTTTCATTAAGATAATCTTTTAAATCAAAATAAAAATCAAATGTCCAATAATCCATTAAACAAAAAACAGCAACATCACTTTTATTTACTGACTCTATGAAAGCCTCAATTTCTATTTTTTTTTCTTCTTTATTGAGTTCTCTATATTTTTTTGTTCCATTCCAATAAAACGATGCTGGTGTATGAACATGCAAATCCCATTTTCTCCATTCAGAGCCTCTGTTTACCATAATTTTATCTTTTATATACTAACGCTTCATAAACTACATATCGCAAATATTCTTTAGCATCAATATCTTCGGTTATTAAGTCTAGCTTATTAAACATTTCTAATAATTCTGTGATACTATCAACTTTATTACTCATTGTATCGAGTAAGTTTTTCTTGTATTTTGCTATATCACTCGTTTTTACTTTATCAATTTTTTGCCTAACTAAAAACTTAATCTCATCTGGCTTTTTAATTTTTGCAATTTCTTTAATATCATCAAGCAATTCCTTTTCCTTATCAGTATAGTTTGACAACTCTGCAAGTTGATTAATTGCTGTTACTGGTAATTGGCTATGTTTAATTGATAATATACTTGATTTTGCCTTTTTAGGCTTTATAAAAAACATATCATTGTTTGATTGACCTTCAAAATTTAAAGAATAAATACAATTAAATCTTAGTGCCTCTCTTTTTATTTCATCGTTAGAGACTTCAATAATATTATCGAAATTACCAACTTTTGTTATGTTATTTGATTTATTACTTTTGAAAAATATTCTTATGTAAGATTCGTTATATTCACATTTTTGAACAATAAATTTAGTTTTTGAACTTTTCATTTCGTTATGAAGAGTTATCAAACCTATGAAAGCTGCAATTCTATTATTATAATCAAAATACCGCCTTGATGTTATAGCTCGTAAATAATATTGATTATTTGTGTCTCGAATTATTCTGTAAACTTTATTAGTTTCAATTTCATTAAGTTTTAATTTCTTTAAATAATCGAAATTGTAAAAAACTAAATCCTTGTGTCCGTTGGAGATTAATTTCTTCGCATATCTATCCATACTGTATAAATCTGAAAAGAAATCTGTATGGGATGAATATATCGGTGTCGCATCAAATTCATCACTCTCAAAAAAAGCTTGCGCCTCTAAATCAACAATATTTGAAAAACTAAAATTATAATTCTCGTTGTATGTAATATTTATGTTTTGAATAGATGTTTCAACATCAAACTTTTCAAATTTTTTCTCAACTTCTATTATTGTATTAACTAATTTTGAAGCTCCTGGAATAGCAATGAATTCCTTTTTGAGATTATTCAAATTCAGATGCTTTTCAAAATCTGCTTTAAATTTACTATTGTCTAATAATTTTATGGCTTCTTGCATTGAAACACCAATATCATCTTTTTCAACATCATTCTTTGTAAATGATTTTTTTCTAAATATTTCTTCAGCCATAAATTTTAAATTTTATTAAACAATATTTGTTATCACTTTTTCCCTTTTTTCTCCTTAACAAACAACCCAGCGGTATATTTTTCATACAACTCAAATAGAAACTCCATACGTTTGGCTTCACTGGTAAATACCTGTTTACTGTAGGCTGCATCAACAGCTTTGTCCAATTCGTTATGTGCTTTCACTAAAGCAGGTGGCATCGTTAATGGATTATATAAATCGGACAATGAACTTTCTGAGAAAGAAGCTCTTACATCTAAAACATTTTTTGCTTTTTCTTCAATAGTTTTTATTTGTTTTTCTGAAGGATTTTCTGGCCATGGATAGTTGTTGTAGACGATATCCTTTGAATATCTGAAATCACTTTTCAATCTACCACAAGTAGTTTTTACCCAAGACATGTGCATGGTAGACATAAGTACACCAAAATGATATTGATTACCAAATGGTATTGACATACATGTATCACTTACTATTGAATTTTCATCAAAAAAACCAAAAGGTATATATGGTCTATTTTCGGAAGAAACTCGTGGAACAACTATAAATGTTTCAGGCCTATTCCTATCTCTAAATAAAGTTGGAGTTAGTGCAAATTTCTGGGTTGAAGGTGCAACACTTTTTAATCGAAATTGTTTAACTAATTCAACTCTTTTCAATACTTGTGGTAATTGTTTTAATTCATTAGGTTCAATGTCAACAAGCCAAATACACCATCTTTTCTTTCCATTCAGAAATTCAAATGCTGAAATGAGAGGTAGAATATATTTTCTAGATAATGGTTCAATAGATAATAATTGCTCTTTTTCTTCATCAGATAAAATTAAATTACCACCATCTAAAGGCATATTTCCAAAACTCATTTTAGGTACACTACAAATTGGATTTGATCTTTTTTCAATCAAAATATCTTTTGCATCTACTAAATAAGGATTGATATTTTTTACTTTTAGTTCATGAGCTTGACCTTTTATATCTTCATATTCATATATCTTTTTTTGATTTGAATCAAAGTTAGCAAAACCGATAATAACACAAAATACAGCTGCATTTCCTTTGGCTTCATTACTCCATTTGAAAGTACGATGAGCAAAGTGAATCTTTATGTTGTATTTGTATAACATCTGACCCCATAATATACTGGTTTGCTCTCCTTGAACAATAGAGTTCGTAGAAACAAATGCAACTTTTATTTTGGTATTTTGAATGTACTTTGCTGCTTTTAAATACCAACCTGTTACATAATCTAAAATTCCACTTCCTTGAATATTATCAAACTCTTTAATTATCGAATCTCTTTGATATTGATTCATAATTTTTGAGCCAATGAATGGTGGATTACCAATTATATATGAAAGTTCATTTCTAGAGACTACCTCTTCCCAATTTACTTCCAGAGCATCGCCATGAACTATTTTAGCGGATTTTTTTAAGGGTAAACGAACAAAATATTGTCCAAACTCATTACTAATCATCATATTCATTTGATGATCAATTAACCACATGGCTACTTCGGCAATACGTGCAGGGAATTCTTCATATTCAATACCAGACATCATATCAACATTTAAAAGAATTAAATCTTCCATTGCCAAAACCACTTCTCCAGATTTATAAGTTGCTCTTAAAATTTCAAGTTCTAATAGTCTTAATTCTCTATAAGTAATAATTAAAAAATTACCACAACCACAAGCTGGATCAAGAAATTTTAATTTACTTATCTTATTATGAAATTCTGTGAGTTTGTTTTTATTTCCTTTAACATTTTCAAATTCAGCCCAAAGTTCATCTAAAAACAAGGGTTTAATGAGTTTCAAAATATTACTTTCGCTTGTATAATGTGCACCTAAATTACGTCGCTCTTTTGGATTCATAACACTTTGAAACATAGAACCAAAAATTGCAGGAGAAATTTTGCTCCAATTCAAACGACAGCAATCTAAAAGTACTTCACGCATTTTAGCATCAAAACTTGCTGTAGGAAGTACTTCTTCAAACAGCTTACCATTCACATAAGGAAAATCATTTAACTGTTCATCAAGGTTTTTGAATCTTTTATCTTTGGGCGTATTCAAAACCTGAAACAACTCTTGAATTTTTGGAGCTAAATCACTTCCATCTTCAGCAGTTCTATAGTCTATGTAATCTTGAAATTGTTGTAGATTAAAAATTGTGGTATCCTCAGCAAACAAGCAAAATAATATTCTAACTAAATATACTTCTAACGGATGTCCTTCATAACCTATTTCTTCTAATCGGTCATGTAGTTTTCCCATTAATTCCGCTGCTTGAATATTGGCTGGATCTTGCTCTTTATAGGTTTTCTTCTGATATCCTAATAAGTATCCAAAACTTTGAACATTTTGTACTAATTCATTTAATGTAAACTCTAAAGTAGTCTGCTCTTCTGTATCGTAAAGTCTGAAAATATAAAAGTCACAAACTAAAACATATTTAGGAAGTTCGTTTTGTTTTAATCCATGTGTATAATCGATTGCCTGTTGAAAAGCTTTTTTAAGGTCTTTCCCTCGACTTTTCATTTCAACTAAGATAACACCTTTCCAAAGCAAGTCAATGTAACCGTCAGCATCTGATAGCTTTTTTACTTTGTGCTCGAAAGTTCCAACTTTTTTTCTAGTAATTCCAAAAACATCAAAGAAAGCATCTAAAAAAGATTTTGCATCAGCTTCTTCACTAGTTGTATCTTTCCATTCTTTAGAAAACTTTACTGCTCTGTCTTTTATTTCGTTCCAGCTTAAAGGCATAGTATCTAGTCACATTTTGTTAATTCTCAAACTTATCAAATATAAATCATTTTAACAAGATAATTTATACGTAGTTTTACCTGATTATTAACAAATCTATATACTATAATTTTAAGTGCATTACGGGAAACCGTAATCTATCAAAATTAAATCCTTTTACTTTTCTCTTTCAACTCCACAAAATTAAATCCCTCGAACAATCTATCATAATTCCGATCGCCATATCTACCAAAACTTTCTATGGCTTGGTTCATATCATTAGGAAAATCTGAATCGTAGTTGCAAAGTAAAATAGTTCTGAAATTTTTAAACTCATGACGTTTGTATAAAATTTCTCTAAACAAATCTACTTTTCCATAATTAGATGCCTCTCTTTCATTTTTTATATCATCAAAAATTCTAAATCCTTTACTAAATCTATTAATTATATCGTTCTTATATTCAGAGGGAGAATTTTCAAACTGCTCAACTATTTCAATAGAATTATGGAAACGAACAGGATATTTATTAAAGTTTTGACTTAAGCTTTCAATCATTATACAAATTGTTTTCAAAATTACAGTTTTACCAACACCAAAACCTCCTACAATTATTAATCCCTTGTCTAATGATATTTCACAATTACTAATTTTGTGTATTAATGGCGATTTGTAGAATTCTTCATCTCTTAAAAAATAGTAAATCAATGTGTAAACAAAACTTTTAGATTCTTGAGTTTCTATGAATTCCTTTTTATTGATTTTCTCAAAATACAATTTAAAAAATTTCCAAAATTGATTGGAAGTTATAGTTTTATCAAATGATGGAAAACGATTATTAAAATAGTTCTCGAAACTACTTTTGTGAAGATTTTCTATATAACTTGCTATTAAGTTGCTATTGATTTTTTGTTCCATCACGGTCTGTTTTTAGTAATTTTTTTCTTTTCACTATTTTTTTCAAATACTACCCAACTATTAAGTTTTTGATCTAAATTCCAATGCTTTTCATCTTCAAATTTTTGGCGCCCAGTTTGCTTATTTTCAGTACTCCAGTAATTAAAGAAACTTTCTAAATGAGTTTTAGAAAATTGACTTGAAAAATTAAAAATTTGATTTTTGAAAATTTCTTTTCTTTCTTGAATTTCTTTTTTTTCTAAATTATTATTGTTTGTCGTGGTTTGTTTTTGATTTGAATTTGATTGGTTTTTGGTTTCATTTTGAATTTGTTTTTGGTTTAAGTTGTTTTCATTAACCTCAAGTGCTGATTTTACTAGCTTTATCTTAGTAAATTTGTTTGTGGTATATATTTCAATATAACCTGTAGACTTCAATTTGGTTAGAGATTCTCGCACTTTAAATTCTGACAATGCTAATTCGATACTTAATCGATTAATTGACGAAATATGTTCATTTGCTGAAATATCAATACCTCGCCACTTAGCAGGGGCATAATTGACTTTTAAGAGCAAATGAAAATAAACTCTCGATACATCTGGATGGTCGTACCATTCCCAATCTAAAATTGATCTAGGTAATTTTACAAATCCATTATTTATAATAAACTGTTCCATAATACCTCAAATTAAAAATAGACAACACAACATTGAAAAGTGTCAAAATAGGGACTTTTACCAGAGCTGTCCTTTTGCATATTTTTAATGGCATAATACCTTTTTGAAATTTTATCCTCTAATTTCTTTATGTCATTTTTAGTTGCAGGTTTGTTAGCCTCAGACGTAAAAATTGCCTCAGCTAGTTTTACTATAGCTGTTCCTGCCACAGCATTTCCAACCCCAGCCATACTCATTTTATCTATTTTGGAAGCTTCATTCGATTTAGTTTCAGAAACACTTAAACCATTTTTAGGTTTTCGCAATATAAAAGCTCGAGTCCTGCAACTATTGCTGCAATACTTTTGTACTCCTCTCCTATTGGGAATATAGTCTTTACCACAATTGTGGCAGTAATAAATATACTTATCCATAAGCGTAATTTTTACGTTAGATTTACTTTTAAAACTTAAATTATCGCTTATACTGCAGTGATTTTACTTCCTGCAAAGCCTTCTCGAGACTTTCATTGGTAATCAATACTCTATTACCAATTTTAAAGGCTTTAAGAATCCCTTTATCAATGTAGTTTCTAACTGTTAAAGTACTTACTTTTAATTCCAGTGAAGTTTCTTTAATAGTGTAATGTTTTTTTCTAGGCTTTGCAGATTCTTTCTTAATAAAATAATCTTGTATAGCTGTATCAACAGAAGACTTTATGATATCTTCTAACATTTCTGGTGTTGTAATAACTAGTTTCATAATTTATTTAATTATGCAAACTACCTTTTGTGCACTAAGGAGGATTGCTCGTTTCTAATAATGTAAAATTAGAAGCAAGTGTGTTGAAGTTATATATTAAAAATCTATTTTATTTTTCTATCAAAAAAAACACAATGTATTGATTTTTAATACTTTAAAAACAATTCTACCTTTTCAATCTATAGAAAACCTATTACGATTATATTTGGTTTTAATATTTGTTATATATTTTCTTCTGTTTTTCAAAAAAATCATCTACCAAAACTAAAATTGGATCATCTATAGGATCGTAAATTGGTTTCATGTGATTAGTTTTAAAATTATCACCTATTGGTTTATTATTTATATAAAACTTTGATTGAAAAAAACTAATTGAATCATTTCTATAATCTACTTTTAAAAAGTCCTTAAGATTATATAAAATTCTTCCAACAATATTTAGCTTTTTATTACATTCTAAAGGTATTATTTCATTGTTTCCTATTTGAGTACATGAATGAAAATATGACCAACCGTATGAGTAATAATTATTATGTCTAAGAAATAAAAATAAATTGTATAAAAATGGTTGATTGTCTCCAAAATATGTGTCTGTAATCAAAAGCTGATAACTGTAGTAATATTTATTAAAAAATTCCTTCGTATAATCAACCTTATAATTTAAACTTTCAATCTTCCGCTTTAATTTTTTTACTTTATCATTTAATTTTTCTCTTTTGTTACTTTCTTCTAGTTTAATTATTTGAATTTTATTCTTATAATCAATTTCTATATTATCTCTTAATAAAATGTCATTTTTTAATACTTCCTTCAATCCTTCCTCAAAGTTTATCCAATTCCAATTAAAATTTTCAATTTTGCTTATACTATTAAGTTTTTCAAAAAGGAAGCTTGATTGTAATTCAAAATTCTCAGCAATATAATATCCTTTGCTAAATTCTCTTATATTCTTTATTCTTGAATAATATGAAAAATAATTTAAATTTAAAAAATCAAAAAAATCCAAAGCATAACTAGCAAAATTTTCAGCTACTATAACCTCGTTTGAAAAATCAATTTTTTTGCTATTGTATCTTTTTTTTAATCCACTAATGATTTCACTAAATTCTGAAAATCTATTATTGTAATATGTCTTTTTATAGCTAATTAAATTTATTAGTATAGCATTAACCAATAACTGGTCATCATCAATATCTTTTATCCTAGATCGAAAATCGTTCAAAAATTCCTCAACTATTTTCTCAGCATCTCTTTTACCTAAAATATATTGATCTACTATATAATTTTCTAGATTATCGGTGTGAAAAGTTTGCATTATTGAGTTTCTATAATTCATATAAAAATATTTTTTATTTATCAATCTCCTATAATTTTCTTCAATGGAATTTCAATACTAAAAACTTCATCCATTGCTTCCTTTTTTTCTGGTTCACTAATTTGATAATATTGGTTTAAAGTCTTCATATCATTATGCCCTGTTATAGATGCAATTAACTTGTCACTTTTACCTTGACGCTTCATCATAGTTATAAAAGTTCTTCTAGCTGTATGAGTACTTATTCTGTCATAAAAGAACATATCCTCTTTAATATTTTCCTTTCCTTTGGTAGTAACTTTCTGGACTTTGTAGTCATACTTCAACTCTTGAAAAACCTCTTTAATATATTCATTTTGTTTTTGATTTGCAATTAAAGGAAGTCTATAATCATACTTCAATAATATATATCTTGATAAACTTGTTAAAGGAATTTCACGAGCTTCTTTTGTTTCGTCTTTATCTTCCTTTAGAATAATATAGTTATCGGTAACATTTGTTTTAGTAATCAATGAAAGTTCTCCAAATCTCATTCCTGTAACACAAGCAAAAACGAAAACATCTCTAACTCTTTCTAACTTCTTGTTTTCAAATTCATGCTTCATCAATTTGTTTAAATCATCGAGTGTGAGTGCGATTTGATTGGTTATAACTCTTTCTACTTTTTTAAATTCTATGAATGAATCGTTATAAGTAAACTTCTTTTTTCTTGCCCAAAACATGAAGGTTTTAAAAAGTCCTAAATTTCTAGCATAAGTATTATTTATGTGACCTAAGTCATCCATGCAATAATTAGTAAACTCCCGATGGAAAAAATCATTGATATTGCTAAATGTCAATTTGTATTTTTTAGTAATCTCAAACTTTTGAAGTAAATTTCTAATATTAGTATATCTCTTTACTGTAGACTCTGACCATTCTTTAGCTGCTTTTTTTTCTTCTACAAATTGATCATAAGCATCAAAGAATATATTTTTTCCTTTAATAGTTTTTTTAAATGATTCATCAAAAGTTTTTTTTAATACTTGTGAAGTGAATGGTTCATTTATTCTTTTATACAAACCCTCAGTTTCAAGAAAAATATCTGAATATCTATTCAATTGCTTTTTTATACTTTCTGAAAACTTTGATTTATTTTTGCCCGAGTTAAAAACGAACCTATTTTCAAAATCCCAATTGGATGGTAAAATCTTTTCTCCAGTGGAGTAAACAAATTTTCTGTTTTCTTCTTTGAAATAGCATGAAAACAATATCAAGGTTTCACTATCAGATTTTGGTTTCTTTAAATTAAAAGTGTATTTCATACAGTTGACAATTTAGTTGACAATTTTGATATATTCAGCTTTATAAATTGAATATAAACAAATGTAACCAATCGTTGCAAAACCCGTGCCAACAGCTGATTCTTAGTTATTAACATATAATCCCGATAAAATTAAAATAATTCTCGGCGACTCCACTAGAGTGGACAATTCAATTTTTTTTGAGAATTGTCCACTTTTATTATTCTGTAAATCATTATTTATCTGTAACATAAACCTCAAAACATCATTAATTCTACTAGTTCGACATTTTTTTCCATCAAATTCATTTTTTTTCTGGAAATATCGAACTCATCAATTGCTGTTTATCACGAATTGATGATTGAGCATAGTGCTTTTTAAGATTTGATAAAGCATCAACACCATTCTTTAGCCATTTTACATAATCAGTACCTAATTTTTTTAAAACTTCAATTAGATCTTCGAAGCATTGGCTAAGGTGTCACATTGAGCTTGCCAAAATGCTCTCGAAGACAAAACAAAATATACTTCATCAAAAAAAATTCAAACCCCTCACAAATATCAATGCCCAAATCAAATATTTAATCCAACTACAAAATCAAAAAAATTGGATTTATTGTGAGGGAGTTTGAATTAATATAATACACAAACTATTCTTTTTTAGCTAAATCAAACTTTATCACATTTAAATTTACATTTATAAGACTTAATACATCCGTTTTCTTCAATTTTAAGTCCAATAAAATAACCCTTTTAAACTTATTCAGCATTTCATTGAATTCATCATGAGTAGAACCTACAAAAATATATTTTGAATTTTCATACATATAGGCAAAGTTTAAAAGATCATCGTTAGTATTAATTACTATAAATGAGATATCATATTTGGAAACAAAAAGTTCTTGAAATCTCTTCGGATTGTTGCAAATATTAAAATCATAGCCATCTCGATATTTTACTCTCAAAAATCTTGAAAAACCTCTTGTAGGATCATATACAAAAACCCTCCTTTTATTCATCATATTCAGATTAATTAATTCTAATATTTAGACTTGCTTCAAATATGTTTTTATACAATGGATACATTGCAATCTATTTAGAAAAAACAACTAGTAATATTACATTTTCGTAATAATAAATTCTGATCTTCTGTTGGCTTGGTGTTGCTCTTCAGTACAGTTAGATTCGTTGGTTGGTT
>CAZNWY010000024.1:0-51800 GCA_964577105.1 uncultured Flavobacterium sp. | reverse complement strand
GCAAAGCCGATAAAGCTACACCCGAACAAATTGGTGCTACCGCAGCAAAAGTTGGCGTCACATTTGGGTTCACCGTAATGGTTAACGTTGTAGTATTTGAACACTGTCCAGCTGTTGGAGTAAAGGTATACGTGGTGGTTGCTGTATTATTCAATGCAGGTGACCAAGTTCCTGTAATTCCATTAGTGGATGTTGTAGGCAAAGCCGATAATGTTGCTCCCGAACAAATTGGAGCTACAGTAGTAAAAGTTGGTGTTGTTGGATTATTTATAGTTACATTTAAAGTTTGAGTTGTGGCGCATGGAAATAATATCGAATTTGGCGTAAATGTATATGTTGTAGTTCCGCTTATTGCACTATTTATTGTTGAAGGTGACCAAGTACCTGTTATTCCATTGTTGGATGTTAAAGGAAGAGTAGGGACACTTCCATTCAAACATATTGGTGCAATGGCTGTAAAGGTAGGAGTAGTGGTTGAAGAACAAGGTGTGTTACAAGTAACAGTTTCTGGTCCTACGCAAGAAACACCATTTGCAGAAATTGTGAATGTAACAGACTGACCTGGAGTTAATCCTGTAACTGTATAATTTGATGGTGCCACCCATGTCCCAGTAATAATTGGACCTCCTGCTATAGAGTAACTGTAGGTAAAGTTTGTTTGTCCAACATTACTAAAATCAAAATTGATTGATGTTGGTGTGGTATTTGGACTTGCAAAATCACAAAATAAATTTAAGGCAGGACCAGTATTAGCAATGGTAACAACTATAGGAACTCTATTGCTTTCACATCCCCCAATGGTTTGGCTAACATAATAAGTGGTGCTTCCTATGGTTGCAGTGGATGGAGTTGGTGGGGTAGTAGAAGCAGTACCTCCAGTTGCGTTGGTTCCATACCAGTTTAAGGTACCTCCAGCAGCTGGTGTAGCAGATAAAGAAGAAGCTGTAGCATTTTGACAATAACTCACAGGAGAAACTACTGTTGGATCGGGAGTCGAACTAAAATTAATAGTTAATGTTGACGTTCGGGTTTGCGTACAAGCACCATTCGACTTAATAGCGCTTAAAGTTATGGTTACAGAACTTCCAGTTGCATTTGGATCTATGGTATAGTTTGTCGTTAAATTTGTTGAATTTGAAAATGTTCCGCTTGGTGCCGACCACAAAACAGAATCTTGACCTAGGGCAGTACCCGATAAGCTAACGGTACTTCCTTTACACGCTGTTATGGTATTTCCAGCATTTACTGTGAAAGGTGGAATAGGAGCGTTACAACCATAATTGACATAAGTTGGGGTTCCTGAAGGAGAAAAATTAACTGTAGATCCATCATTGTCTGCGGTGGTACCTCCGTAGGTTCCATTTATGTTGACAAGTAAGCTTCTTTCATAAGTTACAGTATCAGAACAAGCGCCACCAAAAGACATCACTAAAGTTCTTAAACCAGGAACAACATTATAATTTGCAAAATTACCACCTATAGTACTCGGATTGTTTTGAAAAATCATGTAGAGAGTACCGGTTAGAGAACCAAACGAATTAAAAGTAGTATTTAGATTTTGGCTAGTTACCAATATAACGGTTGCATTTGCGGGTAAAATTCCTCCTGTTGGCTCTAAAATTTGACCACAACTTCCAGCAGCCTGAATATCTGCATTTAGGGCGGCAACTTTTGCAGCAGTGGTAGCGTTTTGTATAATTCCCAACCACGGATTAGCGCCATTTGGCCAAGTTACATTTAAGGTACTCACATTTAATGGAGTTGCGCCTACTTTAAAACGAACCATTTCATTATAACCTTCTTCATTCACAGGATTGTTAGGAGAACAAGCATCTACTAAAATACTTTCAATCTCAAAACATTGACTAAATGATTTTTGTGATATGAAAAATAAAAAAAATACAAAAACCGATAAAAATTTAGCGTTAATTTTCAACATTACTTTTAATTTATAAAGCTAACTACAAAGGTAGATAATTTAATTTATAGAGCGCAAAATTGTAAATTAAAATAGTATTAAGAAGTATTGTAAAATAAAAAATCCTAAGAGGTTTATCTTAGGATTTTTAAACTGTGGGGAGAGCAGGATTCGAACCTGCGAAGACTTAGTCAGCAGATTTACAGTCTGCCCTCGTTGGCCGCTTGAGTATCTCCCCATTCGATTAACGAGGTTGCAAATATAGAAACACTTTTGTTGTTTACAAATTAATTTAAAACTTAATTTTTAAATTAATTTTAATGTTTTGGTTTTGAATAAAATAAAAAAAATCTTCCGGAGAAGATTTTTAATTTTAAGCGATTATTTTAAGTTAAGAAGTTCTTTTATTTTATTTTTAAGCTCTTCTCCTCTTAAATCTTTAGCTACTATAATACCTGATTCATTCAAAATGAATGATGATGGTATTTGTTCAACCATATACAAACCAGCAATTTGGTCTTTCCATCTTTTTAGATTAGAAACTTGAGTCCAAGTAAGATTGTCTTTTGTAATTGCTTTGTTCCATTCACTAGCGTCGTCATCCAAAGAAACACCAATAATATTCAATCCTTTGCTATGAAATTCTTTGTATAAAGCTACCATGTTAGGGTTTTCTTGTCTACATGGTCCACACCATGAAGCCCAAAAATCAACTATCGTTATTTTTCCTAAAGATTCTTTTAGGCTTACCTCTTTTCCTTGTGGGGTTTTTGCAGAAAACTCAGGTGCTAATTTACCGATTAATGCATTTTCAGGTTTGATTTTATAATTATTTTCAATAGTTTTTAATTTAGTTTCGATTTCTTTACCAATTTTAGTTTTTTTCAAAGATTCGTCAAGATTATTATATAGTTTCTTTACGCGTTGTAAATTAAATTTTGGTGAATTAAACATATCTTCGATAAGTAGCAACGAAATGTATGTTTCTTTGTTTTCTTCAGGATATTTAGACATAAAGTCATCAATTTCTTTCTGAAGTTTTTGGAATCCAGCTTCTAAATTTTTAACAGTATTTACATCATTCTTTTTTCTTGCTTCAATGTATTTTTGAAAGGTGTTGTTCTGATAATCGACCATTCTTTTTTGGATTTCATTTCTCTTAGTGTTGAATTTTTGAAATTCATCATTGTTGAATGTCCCTCCAATTTGAGATTTCCAAATACTATCTTTGTCAATTTTAACTTCAATTTCTCCACTTTCTAAGATGAAAGGAACAGGCTGTTGAAGTCCTTTAACGAATACAACAGACATTGATAATTCTTTTACTTTTCCTTTGAAATTAAATTTTCCGTTTTTTATTTTAGTAGAATCTACATTGAATACTATACCATTATCATTTTTTTGTTTAAGAAATATTGTTTGACCATTTGGAATACCTTTGGCTTCTCCACTTAAAATAAATTCTCCTTTAGCAACTTTACTGCAACTTATAACCGTTAAAGCTAATGCGATAATAAAAACTATTTTTTTCATTATGTATAATGTGATTTAAAATTTTTGCAAAAGTATTTAAAATTAAATTAATGAAACTCTTTTTAAGATTTGTTTTGCATGAATATTAAAAATTATTTAAAAAAATGAGCTTTAACATTGTATTTATTAATAAAATACTAAATTTGTTTTGTAATTTAATATCAAATGATAAAAAAAATCGCTTTGGCGTTAACACTTTTTTTTTGTGTAACGCTTCAAAGTCAAGTGGTTATTAATGAACTTGACGCTGATACTCCAGGAACGGATACCCTTGAATTTATTGAGTTAAAATCAACCACTCCTAATTTTCCTTTAGACGGTTATGTTTTAGTTTTTTTTAATGGTCTTACTACAGGCACAGGAACTTCTAGTTATTATGCCATTGATTTAGACAATTATGTTACTGACATTAACGGTATCATTCATTTTGGAAATCCCAATGTTTCTCCTACGCCAGCTATTATTATTCCGAATGCAACAATTCAAAACGGTCCCGATGGAGTAGCGCTATATTTGGGTGATGCCTCCGATTTTCCTACCAACACACCGGCAACCAGCACCAATCTTATAGATTCCTTTTGCTATACTAATAGTACTTCTGTTCAAGCAACTGGCTTAATGACTGTTTTTAATAATTCGGTTTGTACTTATGACAATCAAGGTTTGTATACTGCATCAAAGTCTATTCAAAGAAAAGTTGATGGTACTTTTGAGATAAAAACACCAACTCCAGGCATGAATAATGATGGTTCGGGTGTTGTTTTAACTTATTTGAGTTTAAGCACTGATTTAACAACGATAACAGAAGGACAAAATCTTACCATTACTTATACATCAACTCAAGCAATTAGCGGAAGCGACCTGATCATTAATTTTACCTTAAATAATGGAGCTTTCAATGCTAATGATTTTATAGGAACTACAAGTGTTACTATTCCAGTTGGTTCAACAACAGGTAGCACAACTATTCAAATTCTCAATGATGGTGTAAATGAAGGAGATGAAGAACTTAAAATAGTAGCCAGTAGTATACCTTCTAATTATAGTTTGTATAATAACAATCTTATCATTAGAGTGAATGATATCAATTATACGGTTTTGCCGTTTGGAACACCATCTAGCCCAACTTATGGAATTGTAACAAGCATTGCACCAGTTGGATATTACAGTTCTTTAGAAGGATTGTCGGGTGCTGCTTTAAAACAAGAACTTCAAAATATTATTGCTAATCCTTCTGTGGTTCGTGCTCATACTTATGGTGATGTTGTAGACATTCTAAAAACGGCAGATCAAAATCCACAAAATAGCAACCAAGTTTGGTTAATTTACACCGAACAACCACGTTCTAAAATCGATTATCAAACAGGAAATAGTATTGTTGGCAAATGGAACCGAGAGCATATTTATTGTCAGTCTAGAGGTAATTATGGCGATTTATATAATTTTTCTGCTGATGGTGTGAATATTTATGCATTGTCTGGTCCGAATGATATTGGAGCAGGATTGTCAGATGCGCATCATTTAAGAGCTGTTGACGGACAAGAAAATTCATCAAGAGGTAATCGAAATTACGGTATAGATTACAACGGACCATCAGGTAATCCGGGTAGTTGGAAAGGTGATGTTGCTCGTGCCATTTTTTATATGGCAGTTCGTTATAATGGATTGAATGTTGTCAATGGAAATCCAACCGATGGAATTATAGGTCAAATAGGGGATTTAGCTTCTTTATTAGCATGGAATCATTCAGATGCAGCAGACGATTTCGAAATGAATAGAAACAATTACATCTACGGAACTTGGCAAAAAAATAGAAATCCGTTTATTGATTATCCTGATTTAGCAGACTATATATGGGGAATTCACGCAGGTGAGGTTTGGCACGCAAGCTTATCTAATGCCAATTTTAATACTATGAATCTTATCGTTTATCCCAACCCAACCACAAATGAATTTGCAGTTTCAGGATTGCCTGATGATTCAGTAATTTCATTGTATTCTATTTTAGGAACTAAATTGTTTGAACAAAAAGCAAGCACTCAAGCTTCGTTTAATATTTCAAATTTTGATTCAGGTTTATACATTCTTAAGATAACATCTAACGGTCAAACGACAGAAAGAAAGATTATAAAAGAATAGTTATTTGAAATGAACGGTAAAAGTAGTACCAACATTGGTATTGCTTTCAACAGATACTTTTCCACCCATTGCTTCAATCTGATTTTTAGTAATAAACAACCCTATACCTTTCGCATCATTATTTTTGTGAAAGGTTTTGTACATTCCAAAAATACTAGTGCCATATTTTTTCAAATCAATACCTAAGCCATTATCTGATATTTTCATATCATTTTTGGATGCATCAAAGCTGATCGTGATTATTGGTTTTCTATCGGGATGAGCATATTTTAAAGAATTTGAAAGGAAATTCAATAAAATACTTTCTAAGTAGGCAGGATTGTATTTTACAAAAACAGTATCATCAACATTGTTGATAACCGTTGCTTCTTTAGAATGAATTTGCTCTAAAAGAGCATTTACAGTTGAATTTATGTAATTTTTTAAATTTAAATTTTCAATAGTTAGATGAACATTCGATTGAATGTTGATTACATCATTCAAATTTGACATGGTTTCGTTTAAAGATACCGACACTTTTTTTAACATTGCCGTTAGCTCTTTAGTTTCATTTACATCATCCGAATCCTCCAATAAATTAGAAATAGAATTGATGTTACTAGAGTGTGATCTCAAATTATGAGAAACGATGTATGAGAAATTCAAAAGTCGTTTGTTTTGTTCGTTAACTAAATCAAACGATTTTTTCAAGTTTTGTTCTGCTTCTTTTTTTTCAGTTATATCCTCAACAATGGCTATGTGATGCAATGGCTTTTCTCCTTTTTTCCATAACGGAGCAACGATTAAATTCACCCAAATAACCTTTCCAGATTTATTATTGTATCTTTTTTGTATAGAAAATTCACTAATTTCTCCTCGAATGATTTTTTGCATGTTCGATACATCTTCCTCTAAGTCTTCAAGATGAGTGATTTGTCTAAAATTCAATTCTTTTAATTCAGACATACTGTAGCCAGTTAATCGGCAATATTCTTTATTTACTTCGATAAAACGTCCTGTTGCAGTTTCTATTTTTGCAATACCAACTGGAGCTTGCTCAAAAAGTGTTTTAAATTTTACTTCGGTATCAACAATTTTTTTGGCTTGGCTCAAAATTAATTTTTGTTGCTCAGCAGGTTTTTTCATAATGGTATAAACCCAAACACCAATCATTACAGAAAGAAGTAATCCGAGTACTAATGAGGTAATAATTTGATAAAAAACATTACCTTGATTACTTGATATTACGTATAATTTCCAATTTCCATCAGGTATAACAATTGATTGATGGTATTTTTTTGAAAAATCTGAAGTATTTGAAAAAAAGAATTCCTCTTTACCAGTGATTGGGTTCTTCTTAGATAATTGAAAATAATATTTTGATTTATCTATCGATCGGATCCCCGAATTTTTTATGAGCGTTTCTAAACGAATTATAACTGCCGAAAATCCCCAAAACTTATTATTTTTAAACACAGGCAAACGACCAATTATAGCAACTCCGCCTTGTCTTAATTTTAAAGGTCCAGCAAAATAAATAATTTTTGCTTTAATCGATTCTTCAGCTTCTTGACGAACATCTTTAGAATGCAAGATATCATAGTTCATAGCAGCCTCATTACCTTTTAAAGGGTATATGTATTTAATGACACCATTCGGAACCAACTGAACGGCATCAACAGAGGCGTTTGTGTTGACTAATTTACGTCCAATTTTTTCAAAATTTTCAGGTTCACCTCGATCATCAATTGTCAAAGCCAATGTTAAAGTAGCAGTGTAGCAATTTTTTAAAATTTGTTCAATGTTTTGATGTACCACATTTAGAACGTTGGACATTTCCCTTCGTTGGTTTTCTTTTGCAATTTTATATCGCAGAGAAACTACAAATCCAACTAATAATAAGACAAAGAAAAAAGTAACGAATCCTGTCGTCTTAGGTCGAAGTAAAAACCAATTGGCTATTTTTGAACAAACTTTTTTTACCATAGTAAAATTGATTTTCGAAACTTAAAACAATTGAATTCTATAAAGTTAAGAAAAAAATAAATACTTCCTACATTATATGATTATCTTATGTTTTTTTTGACAACCATTTATTTACCATTTCAAGAAATAATTTTGGCTCTTCATAATCTGGAAAATGGCCACTTTTATTGAAAACAATTAAATCTGAATTTTTTATCTTTTTTGATAAAATTAGACTTGATTGTAAACCTCCATTTTTATCATATAAACCAGTCAATAGCAGTGTAGGAATATTAATTTTTTCGGATCTAATTAAATAATCACAATCAGTTTTTTTTAATAATGCTGCCATCATTTGACCATTATTAATTAATTTACTTTTCTCCCATAAATTGAACATTTCATAGCCTTTGATAGGATTGTAAAATAAAAAATTAACAACAGTTTTTTTATCAGCTAAATCCCATATTTTGTTGTAGTCTTTGGATATGTTAATTGAATCTGAAATTATGTTATCTATTTTTTGATGTAAATCGTTTTCAGACATTTGATAAAAATTAGAAATTTGTGTTAATAAAACCCCTTTATCTTGAACAGTTGCACACGACTCTAATATAAGCGCTTCTATTTTTTCTGGATATTTAAGTGTGAATTCTGTTGCTAAATAAGCTCCAAATGAATATCCCATCAATATTACTTTATCTTCACCCCAATCATTAATCAGTTCGTTTAAATCTGATATTAAAAGTTCAACGGAATAATTGTTTAAATCTTCTGGGCTATCGGATCTACCACATCCTCTTTGTTCGTAATAAATCACTTTATGAGTTTTGGCAAGTTCCTTACCTGTACTATTCTCAAAAGCATATTGATTTCCGCCAGGACCGCCATGAATTATTACAATTGGAGTTGTCTTATTTTTTGAACCTTCAATTTTGTACCAATGTTTAACTCCATTGACAACAGCATAATAATTTCCGTCATGTTTTGATGATTGTGCATTAAGAGAAAAAAATGATAAGAATAGTGTAATAAAAGAGTATACTAATAATTTTTTTAGTGTCTGTATTTTGTAAGATAATGTATTCATAATTTTAATTTTTTATATTTTTTATACTATTTAAATTTTAAAAAATTCAATTTGGATTGAAGTGTTAATAAAATAAAAATTGTTAAAAATAAAACAAACGTTAATATATAATTTGATGAAATTACTCTATCAACATTTTGTACATGAATTATTTCGTGTGTATAATAAAAAGTGCAATTTCCAGCCCAATGTATTCCACCTGTTGTCCAAATTTGTTTTGTTTTTAGCAATGGAATCATAAATAAAATTCCTAATAAGAATAAGTACAAATAAGTTTCTAGACCATCACTTAATCTGTAAATATGATTTAATACATATATTAAAGCTGAAATTAATATTAAAAGATGATTGTTTATTTTTGTATAAAAATGCGCATACCAATAACCTCTTGTTAAAATATCTTCTGAAAAAGAAGAAAAAAAATTCCCAAATACAAACAAGAAAAAAAGGTTAATAGATGATGTTAAACTGGGAATCAATACTATTTTCTCAGTACCAGCTAGTAAAGAAATTAAAAAAGTGGTAGCATAGATTATTACACCAATAATCAAACCCATTAATAATTGAAGAAACATTTTTTTATTAACTTTTAATCCCCAAGCGTTTAGTCCATTTTGAAATTGGATTTCGCCTATTTTCCAAGCAAAAAATAAAAAGAGCCCCTGAAATATTAAAAATCCTAGGGAGTTATTTTTAAAAACAATCATATATTCTGCCATGTGATACAACAGAAATAAAATGATAAAACCAGCTATGAATGTTAAGAAATTTTTATTTTTCATTTGATTTATTTTGATTATTATTTTCGTGTATGATTCTAATTGCTTCATTTATAACTTCATCCTCGCCTTTGCATATTCCTTGTTGAGTTTCTTTTACGTAAACATCAGGTTGAATTCCTTTACCAATAAATTCTGCTCCGTCGGGCATTAATTCTCTTTTTGAACAAACAAATCCTTTTGCTCCTCCAGGAAGATCATAACTCATAGGATTCCCTGTACTTCCTCCAGTTGGAGAACCTATTATTAATCCTCGTTTCATATATTTAAATGCCACTGTAAAATCTTCAGCAGCTGAATAAGTTAATGCACTAGTAAGTAAAACTACTTGATTTCTATAACTGTTTTTTTTGTAAGGTTTCCAATCATAACCTAGGACTTCAATTTCAAAAGCATTATTATCCCATGATCGATTTGCAGGATTATATTTTTTAAAAACGGTACTATTAGTGGCAAAAGTTGCATCCGTTAATCGACCTAATATTTCATATCCATTATTGCTGTTACCACCTCCATTTTCTCTTATATCAATTATTAGACATTTAGATTTTTGAATTTCATTAAATAAACTATCAAATTGTCTTACTATATCTTCACTCGCAAAATTCGGAATGCCAACATATGCAATTTCAGAGTCAATCCATTTAAATGTTAGAGGTTCTTTTTGGGATAAGTTATAGGTCCGTTTTAACTTGAAATTATGCATTATATTTTTTTGGTCTCTGAATGTTATCACAGAACTACTATTTTCCTTGCCAGAAAACAATTCGTATGCATAAATTCTTGCTATACTATCTTGAGTAGACGAGTAGCTAATGTATGGTGCTATTTTATCAGAAATGTATTTTTGAATAGGTATGCCATCTATTCTAGTAACTTCCCATCCTAATTTTATGTTTTTTGTATATTTTTTGTCTTGTATTTCTTTAACTAAAGCTTTATTGTTTAAATATTTTAATTTTATTGGTATACTGTACATGGATAGTTTTTTTAAATAATCAGGTTCCATTATTCTACTATGCCCATCATGTAATAGTTGATTAAACTCTTTTAAGACATTATAATATTCTTGATTATTTTTAGTTTTAATGACTTTAGGAATAAATTTTAAATAGGCATTATCCCAATTTAAATTAGGAACCAAATCAAAGTTTGCAAATCCATATTTAGCTTCAGCCCATACTTTACTGAGTCCTTCAATTTTTTCTTCATTAGAAAGTAATTTTACTTTTTGTGTTTTAATTGAATTGTTGGGATTAAGTATTTTTTGATATGCTTCAGAGTAGTGAATAGAATTAAACCGAATTTGAGCATTAAAAGTGTTTGTTTTTAATGAAAAAATAACTACTAAAAAAAATATTTTTGTTTTCATGTTTATTTAAAAATTATATTAAAATGATTCTCCTAGGTTGAGATAAAAATTACTTTGTCCATTTCCATAACCAACATCAATTCTTAAGTTAAGTTTGTGTTGTTGATCTATCATTCGTCTAAATCCAAAACCTAGTGAATGTTGTAATTCTTTGAAATCAATCTCATTACTGCTACTACTCACTTTACCGGCACCAGCAAACAAAACTACTCCCCAATTTCCTATAATATGTCTTCTATATTCAGTTTGAAAAGCGATTAAATCTTTGTCTCTAAATTGCCCTGCATAAAAACCTCGCATTATTGTATTGCCTCCTAAATATGACAATTGTGAAAAAGGAACATTGCCCACTTTTATGTTAAGAATACTTTGAAATCCTAAAATTGATTTGGAATCCACTTGATAGAATTTTCTTATATCTGAATTAAATTCAAAGTACTCATTACTTGATCCAAAAAAAGATTCATTCCATGTTGCATCAAAATACATTAACAAACCATGTGAGGTACTATTTATGTTATCTCGTGAATCGTAAAGAAGTCCAACACCAACTCCAGATTTTCGGTTACCACGTCCACCTAATAATGTATCTAAGAATTGCGATTGGTTGTTACTACTTTTAATATTGTAGTAGTTTGCATAATTGTATCGAATTCCGACAAAACCTTTTTTTAGAATATGTTTCAAAAGCAAGACATCAGTTTTAATAGTATTTATGGTCACAATTTCTGATGGGATGTTAACCAATTTATTACCAATTCCGAAGAATTTCTCAGGAAATTTATTGACAGAAACGATTCCTTTTATTAGATAAGTATCTTTTTTATTATAATGAGACCAATTTATTTCATTAATAAATTGATTATTAAGAGTATATATAGAGGTAATGCTTGCTTGAGAAAAATTTTGGTTAATAGATTTATTATAAAAATGAATTGCAGAACCCCCAAAAGCAACTTTTGTTTCAGGTGCATAAGATATAACAGGTAAAAAAATATTTTTTTTAAGTTTGATTTTTTTTTCAGAATCTATATTTTTTTCTTGACCATAACTATTTGTGTTAAAACAAAATGCAAGAGATATTAGAAGTAGATTTAAAACTATTTTTTTGTTTTTTAAATTGCTGTAAAACTTTAAAATTATGTAGGTTAATAATACTAGTAGCAATAAAGGTAAAAAATCTCCAAATTTTGAATAAAACGTTACAATATGTTTTGAGGGTACATCTGCTATTAATAACCTCAAAGGGTTATTGAAATAATTATTATATAAAATAAGTTTTCCAGTTGGGGATACTATTTCGGTTGCACCGTGCGAGGTAGGACGAACTAGAGTAAAGCCATTTTCTAATGCTCTGTATCGAGTAATCTTACCTCTTAACTCAGAAATTGATTTCCAATCATTGGATGGAGCAAATAAAATGTCTGTATTTTCTTTTCCTACTTTATTTATATAATTTATGAAATCTGTATCAAAACATATTACACAACTAATTTTGCCATATGGAGTTGTACAAGTATTGATTTTACCATTACCCTTAACCATTAGTTCTTTTTCTATTCCAATTGGATAACGTTTGTAATATTGAAAAGCAACAGCACCGTTTGGCTTAATCAAAGTGATTTTATTTTCAACGGGTTTGGCAGCACTAGGACTGTAAACCTCTAATGCTAGTCCAATATAAACCTTGTGCTTTTTCGAGATAAGTGCTACTGAATTTATTAACGATTGCTCATCTTTTTTCAAAACAACACCATTTCCTTCACCCCAAAAGATAATTTTAGCTCCTTTTTGAGCAGCTTTTTCAGTTAGTCTTATTAAATCTAAATTGGATGTTCTAAATGCATTTCGTATGTATTTTTCTTTGATGGAATCGTATTTAATTTTTTTAGTTAAAACTAAATACATTTTATTTACTGGCATTAATCTTAAACTATCATTTGCTAGTACTGTAGCTACTTTTACAGTTGTCTGATATTTATATTTATTTATTCTTGTCCAACTTAAAAAATAGATAAATATCAATATTGTTGAATAAGACAATAGCAACCATATGGATTTGGGATTTTTAATACCATTTTGTATTATGTATACTGTAATTGATGAAAGGATTGCTACTAGTAATGATAGTAGCCATATTCCTCCAAAAGAGACTACATTGTTAAAAGGCTCACAATCAGATAGTAAACTGGCTTGTGATCCCCATATGCCAAAGGGACTATTTAGGGAACTTACATATTCTAAACAGATTTTTAAACAGGGATAAATGCAAATAAGTGTTAGTTGATGCATTCCTTTTTTAAACAAATATGCATCTAACACAATAGGGATAAGACCAATAATAACCGATATACTCATGACAATCATGAAAGTTATTATTGAGCTAAACATAACCTCGGAAATTCCTAAAAATGTTATTAAAATAACTGAAAGACTACCAATAAAGAGAAATAGAAATCCCTTTATTAACCTACTATGTCTTAAAAATAATATTCCAAAAACTGGAAATAATGATAAAAAAAGAGGAATTTGATAGTAACGTCCAAAAAATAAGACAAACATTGTACAACAATACATGATGTACATTTTTTTTTCATCTTGAAAAAATTTTTTCATAATAAACATTTTTTGCGTTAAACATTTGTGAGGCAAAAATATGTTAGTATATGATTTTTTCTAATACAATGGTTTGAATGTCAATTATTTGGTACAGAAAACAATTTTAGGTGCGGAAAACAAAGATTTTGGGATAAATTGCAAACTCTTATTATTGATTGCTATGCAAAGCTTTATGGAATTCAATTCCTTTACTACGGGAAACGGGTACAATTTCTGAGGTATGTTTTAAATGTAGACGATATCCTTGAGCATTACCTTCAATTTTTATAATATTATTCAAATTAACAATATAAGCTCTATGACATCGAAATAAGAAAGAAAATGATTTTGTGGTATCTTCAACCTTACTAAGTGAACCCCTCATTAGTTTTTTTAATAGTTTTTCTCCATCAAACCACACTACTTCAAAATAATTGTCTTGTGAGGTAATATAGCAAAGTTGGTCTCTGTTAATTTGAAGGTATTCATTTTGGTTGTCTCCAATGAAAATAATATTATTTTCAATATTGTTTTTTGTTTCTTTGTTATTTATCAGACCCAATTTAGTATTGAGTAGTGATGCATTTTTTGAATTTTGTTTTAATAAATAGTTTTGTTTTAATATTACTACCATTACAATTGGAATAATTGATGTCATTAGAACATATAATTCAATTTTTAAAAAACTAATGATATTTTTTGGAAAAGCATCTATTAATATTGCATAGAAAAAACAAGTAATACCAATCGAAAAGAGTTGAATAAAAATCCAAATGAGTTGTGATTTTATTTTCCAGTTTTTTTCACAGAATATGTTTTTAAAAAAAAGATAGGCAATAAAATCATTTAATGATAATGTGAAAAATATAATAATACCATAACCTAAGATAATATAACTACGTTCATAGCTGTAAACATTGAGTCCAAATGGTCGATATAAAAGCAAAAAAAGTGTAACAAAAACAGAAAAAAGTATATTTCTTCTTCTAGATTCTTTGTAGTAAGTAAAAGGATAAGGTTGATTAAACAAAAAAGTCATAACAAAAAGATTAATGTTACTTTTTTAAATAATTTAATACTAAATTATAAAAATCACTTTTCAAAGATAAGAGTTTTTGATGGGTATTTTTAAACTATTTCCCCTATACAGAAATATTGATTTGTTGATTTTAAAGAGGTTTCAGCTAATGGGGTACAAATATGGTACATAAAGTTTAAATTTTAGCACTTCTGTCTCAATTAAAAATACTCCTTAATTTTCATTTGATGTTTTTTTAATATTTTTATAAAATATTTTCCCTTAACAAGTACCCATGTATAGAGCCACGCTCAATCATAAAATCAAGAATTGGAATAATCTTATTTTTTAATATAATTTCTTCCTTAATTTTCTGTCTATTAATAAAAATAAACTTTCTTAGATATTTCTCTAAATAGTACAATGTATTAGGTTCTAAATCATCAAGATTCAAAGACTTGTGGCTTGTAACTATTGTATGAATCCAGTCAATACCTTCATTTTTAAAGTTACTTCCAATTGTATTCAATACTCTTATGATAGAATATAATACAGAAGGAATATGACCCATATCTTTTGAAGCATTAGAATAAAGAGATAAATTCTCTTTTTTTAAACTATGCCATTCTTGAATTCCTTCACGCCACCAACGCCACGCCAATAAATAATTTACTATAATTCCTTTTAAATGGTAACCATAAGAACTAAGACTTAATTCCTTAATTTTGGGATATAAAAAATTCCAAATATGCCAAAACTGTTCGTGATTTTTTATATTGTCCTCTGCCATTACTATCTGTTCTATAAAAGAAGCTGTCTCTTCTGTGGAAGAAAAAGAGTCAACAAATGGCTTAAGAAACATGTCAATCTCACCAATCTCTCTTTGTAAAATAAAATTGGAAAATCTCTGGAAAATATGTAATCTTTCTGTATAAATATTAGCATCGTCACCGAAATCATTTTTGTAACTTCTCCTATCTTTAAGCAGTGTTGAAGACAACAACGGTAACGATTTAGTGTAAATATCTAAATGATTTTTATCTTTAGTGTCAGAAGGTATTAATAAGTAGACTATTTCTAAATCATGAATATTCAACGAATCAATATCTTTTATCTCAAACGTTATATCTTTAAAAGTAAAGTCAGCATCTATTTTATCTAATTCTTCTAAAATTGTGCTTTTAGATATTCGCTCCCAATAACCCTGTTCATCTTTCTTTTCATCAATTATTTTTTTATAGATTGGTTTGAATTTTACATATCCAAATAGTATTGATTGAGCAACTTTCTGATTTTGTTCCCAAAGTTTTGATTTATGAATTGATTCGACAGCATAATCACACACTCTTTTGTAATGACCGATAGGTGTTTCATCGAATAGAATCAAAATTATTGCAGAAACATAACTTTCTATTTCTTCTGGATATTCATCAATCAAACACATCAAACCATGAACTGATGCTTCAACTCCATCACTTATCTGATAATCGTAGTCATCATTAAATAAACGAGAGATATTAGAAATAATGACTTCCTTACAAAAATCTTTGTCTTCCTTTTGAAGTTTATCCTTATGTTCAATCATCAATTTTGAACAAGAAAACGCAGGAATGCTTCTGTCAAATCTTCCTATTTCGCTTCTCTCCGATTTTAGTTCTTCAACAAGTTGTTTAGTTTCTGATAATGCTAACAGTGGATTTTTATCATACTCCTCGTTTTTTGCGTTAGTTTTTTGTCTGTCCCCGTGCATGAAATCTGACCATAATCTTAAAGAAGAATATTTAAACATATCCTCAAACAACTTACTCGCATCTTCACTTTCTATTCTTAATTCCTCTGGAATCTCTTTAGGAGTAAGCTCTATGTATAAACTATTTCCATCAAGTTTAGCTACTTTTGATATTAGATTTCTTCTATCCATTCTTGCCAATAACATTCCAAATGAATTGTTTAGTGTATCATCGGATTTGTATTGGTCAATGATTTTATATAAACTTTCTATAAATTCAATATTTTGTTCTTCACTAAATCCCTTTATCCCATTAAATTGCCAAAGAAGAAACAAGCGTTCTAAACTTGAACTTCTATGCTCCTTCTTGTTTGATTCTGTCCTTTCATCTGTATATAAAATATCTTTTAATCTATCCATACCATATCCAATCCTGGATAATGATTCTGCTTGGAATTCATCGGAGCATCTAATATTATCTAAATGAAATAATTCAATACTATTAAACAAAATCAATGCGATTTTATAAAATCTATCTGGATTTGCAAGTACAACACTGCAAACAATTGAGGTTAGTGATGCTGATTTTGATTTTAAAAGTATTTTGAGAAGTATTTCTTCTATTATTTCTTGCTGACCTATTGGAGCTAATTCCAAAAGGGTTCTTTCCAATGCCATGTGCATTGACTGCAATAAGTAAGGAACAACAGGGCTTCCATACCCTCTATACATACTCCATATTGCCTGACTCAAATACTGTGTTACTATTTTATCTTCTACATATAACTTAATTTGAATAACATCCTCTTTTCCATAATCGGATTGGCTGTACGATTCAACAGATTTATTGGTAAAATCAATTATAAAATCAAGTGTTTTGTGAAAAGCTACTTGAAATAACCATTTAATCGGTGTTTGATTGGCACTTGCAGGAAAATAATCCTGATTGTGTTTATCTGTCAAACCATAACGACTTTCCATACTGTCTCTATCATATCCAAATCCGTCATGTTTTTTCGGCTGTTTTTGCCAAAACAAATCACATAATTGAATAACCGATAATGGAAGTGTATAAATTAGATTAGTTGCTTTATAGGGCTTTTCTAATATTTTAGAGCACAATCCTTCATAGGGTTGATTATGGTTAGTCCATTTATTCAATATTACCTTATCAAAGATTTCTTTTAATTCAGATTTTAGTTCATTTGCCGCATTGAAAACTACTTTAAGTATATTTTCTACTGCATCATCATGAATATAGAAGTTTTTTTCTGTTTCAGTCTTTTGTATTATACTTAAAGCCAATAAGCCTGAATATTTTGTAGTTATTCCCTTTTTTGTAAAGTCACACCAATCACTCAAAACAGGCAAAACTATTTTTAAATTATTTTCAAGAAATGCAGATTTGTATTTGTAAATTAGATTGATTACTTCTTCCCAACCTTTACCTTTCGGTTTAATAACATCAATATTTTCAATTGAAGATATGTCTGTGCAAGCAATTCTTAATAAGAATAAAATACGCTTTAGTATTTTAAAATCATTTGAAATTATTTCATTCTCAAAAAACTTAAAAAACGATTCTGAATAATCTGACAACAGAACAGAAACTAAAATTTCATCTTGCCAAAACTGTGTTAGTTCAACATTTTTAAAAGCTTCCTGAATAAAATTTTGTATTTCAGTACTATTGTCGGACAAATGGTTAGACAGCCACAATCTAAATGCTCTGCGTATTGGTAATGAATTCCCTAATTCGTCAAAAAATTGTTTTGTGTTTGAATGGTTTGAAAAACAACGAGAAACTATTTTATCAAGAGTCCATTCTTCATATATATCATGAGTGATGAAATACCCGTTATGTGCATCATCATAACCCAGAATTTCGTCTTGCTTTAAGTGAAACAATGCCGATTGCGGTAAATCATCTGTATTTATATAAAATCGTCCAGTTTCACATCTTTTTTTAGCTATACCGATAATACATTTTTCTCTTTCAAGATGTAAATTATCTTTTTGAACGGCATTATTTTGTATTCGTTTTTTCCAAAGCAAATCGATAAAACTTTTAAAGTTGCCTTGCTTATCAATATTAGAATATTGCTGAATATATTCACTCAGATAGAATAAGTTTCTAAGTCTTTCTAAAAATTTTTGATTATTGGGTAGTAAAAATTTAAATTCTTCCGATATGGATTTTAATTCTTCAACACTGATTAGAGCTATATCCTTAACTTCAAACGATAATTGATAATTCTCTTTAATGTGAAATATTAAATCATTAAGATAAGCATAACGCGTAGTAAAGATAACGTTCCAATCATTTTCTTTCAACTTTTGTAATAAGTTGGTAAGAATATCATTATTGGCTATCTCAGCTAATTTTTCTGCCGAATCAATTACAAAAATTTTAATAGGTTCATCTTTATACGCATTTAGAAACTGTGCAAAAGTGAATTTACTATCTAATTGAAATATGTCATTAATATGATTAACATTGAGTTCATTTGCTTTAAAAACGCAAATCGGTATTTTCGTAAAATTAAGACTATAAAACTCTTTGAAAATGGCAGTCTTACCACAACCTCCTTCACCAGAAATGACTATATTTTTTCCCTTTTGTTGACAAGCAATAGCAATTCCTTCGATAATTGAGCTTCTGTCGATTTTAATTTGTTTGTCACCGAAAGCTATTTCAGTTTGTATGGTTTGTAAAATATTTTCATTGTGTTTAGAAACTTCATCAATCAAATCTGCTTCATTTAATTCAAGGCTGAAATAAATATCATACAGATATTTATTTTCTGGTAATGATAATTGCAATTCAAAATGACTTGGAACTCGCCACTGAATATTAACTCCTAGTTCCGTAGCAGATTTTTCTATGTCAATCTGATATTGAGGCTTTTTCTTGCTTTTAGTCGTGCTTTCTGAAAGTTCTTGGTTTATATAAAGAAACAGTTCGTTTAGCTTACTATTTTTCGACTTTGCTTTTTTGATTGAATCTATAATGTCATCTTTGTTGTCAGCTATTGAAGTAGTGTAGTATTTTGCTTGGAAACCATAAAATTTTTTATCTTTTTCGATTGGTTCCGTTTCAATTCCTGTTTGATTTTTGTAACGAAACAGTCCAATTCTATTATTAAGCTCAGCACAAAAAAGTAAGTAGGACATTTGTTCGAATGCCCAACTTTCTCGTCTGTCATATTTTAAATTAAAAATTTTCCAATTCATTTTTTGATATTCATTCTATAGTTGGTTTTCTTGATTTTTGATGATTCTTAAACTCGTAGCCGAATCACGTAAATATAATGTAAAAGTTTACTTATTCAATTCTTTTTATCATTGAGGTGACATTATTAAGACATAATTCATTATGCCTTATTATTTTGAATTGTTGAGATTTTCTATTAATGTTTACAAATTCATCTAAAAATTTAGAAAAGAAAATCTGTATGAAGCAAAGACGTATTTATATCAAAAGACCCATTGCAATACTATAGCAATGTTTTCTAATATTAATTGCAATAGTATTGCAATTGTTTTAATAGTGATTTTTAATGGTGGTGGTTTCGGAATTACATTAAAATTGATTTAAAAACCAGTTGCAATTAAAGCGCAACTAAACCTAAATCGAGTAGAGGACAAAAAGAAGATTTTTTTTTTTTCTTAAATGCTGTTATTGAATGGAAAATTAAATTAGAGGCATTTTAAAATAAAAACTACTACCTAAACCTAATTGACTTTCTAAACCAATGATACCGCCTTGAGCTTCTATAAACTCTTTACTGATGGCCAAGCCTAATCCTGTACCCGATTTATGGCTACCGGGGATTTGAAAATATTTGTCAAATATTTTATTCAAATACCTACTGTCAATTCCTTTACCGGTATCAACAACTTTAAAAACAACATAGTCGTCTTCTCTTGTAACTTTCAAGGTAATTTTGCTGTTTTCAGAAGAATAGCGAATGGCGTTAGTCAAAAAATTAATTAATACCCACGAAGTTTTTTCACTGTCCGCTTTTACATTTGGCAGGTTTTCTTGAATATCAATAAGCAAACTAATTTGCTTTTGTTCCGCTTGCACTTTTACGGCCTCTGTCGCATAGTCAACAATATGATTTGGGTTGCTTTTTTCAATATTAAGTTGAATATTACCGGTTTCCAGTTGTGATAATTCCAGTAACTCTCCGGTTATTTTTAATAATCGCTGACTGTCTTCTTTTATGCCTTCAATCAATTGTTTTTGTTCTTCACTTATGTTGGCCTCTTTTTCAAGTAATTGCAAACTCATTTTTATTGAGGCTATTGGTGTTTTCAACTCATGGGAAACAGTAGCAATAAAATTAGTTTTGGCAAAATCCAATTCTTTAAAAATAGTGATATTTCTCAAAATGATAACATCCCCAATAGCAATGGTTTTATCTTCTCCGGTGGGTGTTATGGTTATATTTAGACGTTCTTTCTCAAAATAGCTTTCTTTACCGTCAGCAAAAATTTTAATTGGGGTTGCCTTATGTGAATTTTGGGAATGCTCCAGTAAGGTTTTAATCAGATCATTACTTTGTGCTAAAACAGAAACATTCTTTCCTATGATCTCTTGTTGCTTTAAACCGATAATCTTTAGTGCCTCATCATTAACAAACAAAACTAAACCTTGTTGGTCAAGACCAATAATAGGGTCACTCATAGTATTGATAAGGGTCTCTAATCGTTTCTTTTCAAACAATAGCTTAGACAAATTACTACTGTGGTATTCTTCAAGTTTTTGAGCCATCGTATTAAAGGATTGGGCCAAATCACCGTACTCATTGTGATTGAGGAAATTCACTCTCTCTGAATAATTTTTATTCGCAATTTCTTTTATACTGGCTGTCAATTCCTTTATGGGGTTTGCGATATTATTAGGCAAATTAATCAGCAAATTAAAAGCAATCAAAAAACAAAATGTACCTATGATAATAATCCACAAATTGGCTTTTTCCGATGTTTTCTTGGCAACATCACTCTTAAGTTTAATCGCATCCATATTGAGCTTCATAATCTCAAAAATATTTTGATGCATTACCGCTTTCAAGCTATCATTGGCATTGCCGGTTTTCAGGTATCTGAAATTATCTCGCAACTCATAAGTAGCCTTATCTTCTCCTGTTTCGGTTATATTGCCAAGTTGCTTAGTAAGATTTTTTTCAAAAACAGAAATATATTGTTGTTTATTGATATTCATTTTATCCAAAGCCAACAACATATTTCGGGAATATTCTAAAGTTTCATAATTGGCTTTAAGGATGTTTTGCGTATCCTTCTTAATCGAATAAATGCAAAACGTACTCAATAAAGAGAGAATGATTATTAGTAAGAACAATAACCCTACACCAAGGTTTAATTTAGTTTTTATTCTCATTTAGGAAAGAATTACAAGATCAATATTTGATGAAGAAAGCCTATTTAGCAATCGGTTAAATACATTAGTAGACAAAATTACCTTAAATAAATTAAAGTGCGGTTTACCAATACAAACTGTCGTAATTTCTTTTTGCTTAACAACTTCCAATATAGCGTCCGTAATTTTAGAATTTTCTACTTTAATCACTTCTGCTCCCAACTGAACTGCCAACTTAAAATTATTAATCAAATGGCGCTGTTTGTCCAATGCAATTTTATCCGAACTCTCTTTAGGGGTTTCTACATACAGCACATACCATATTCCATTATAATAACTGGCCAATCGGGCAGCTTTTCGAATAACTATTTTAGCCGTTTTATCATTACTGCTTATACAGGCTAAGAGTTTTTCATGCCGCAAAGCTATGTTTTTGGGCACTTCACTTTCTACTTTACGAACCACTTGGCTGGCAACTTCTTTAAGCGCTAGTTCACGGAGCTGAAGAATTTGGTCTGACTTGAAAAAGTTACTCAGTGCTGTGGGAATTTTATCTTCGGTATAAATTTTACCTTCTTTCAGACGGGCGATTAAATCCTCAGAAGTCAAATCGATATTTACTACCTCATCGGCTAAACGCAACACATTATCTGGAATCCGTTCCTGTACATCCACACCGGTGATTTGCTTCACATCTTCATTCAAGCTTTCAATGTGCTGAATATTTACTGCTGATATGACATTGATGCCGGCATCAAGAATTTCCAAAACATCCTGCCAACGTTTTTCATTTTTACTGCCTTCAATATTGGTATGCGCTAATTCATCAACAATAACCACTTCCGGGCGAAGATTAATAATAGCCTGCACATCCATTTCTTCTAATTGCTTTCCTTTATAGAAAATACTTCTTCTCGGAATTATAGGTAATCCATCTAACAGTTCATGGGTTTCCTTACGGTTATGGGTTTCTATATAACCAATCTTAACATCAATCCCTTTCTTCATCAAGGTATGCGCTTCTTGCAACATTCTAAAAGTTTTACCCACACCGGCACTCATACCAATGTAAACCTTAAACTTTCCTTTTCGGGATTTCTGTATTAAATCGAGAAAGTGCTTAACATTATTTTCTTTTTCTTGATCCATATAAAAACTGTTAACTCATTAGTATTAAAACCATTAAGATATTAAAATTAACTAATATCTTAATGGCTAAAAAATTGTAACCGGTTAATTCTTTTAAAAAGAAATAGCCATAGATGTTGTAATAAATACGTTTGTGTTGGTTGGATTGTTATTTCTTATAAAAATATTGTCTTTACTATTCAGTGAGCGAAATTCTAATCGCCACATAACATTATCAGCAACTAAATAATCTAAGTTGGCTGAATATCCAAAAGTTTTGAAACCATTAGGTGTCCCTGTTGATATAATGACCCCATTTTTATCTGCATAATATTCACCACGTGCCGCTAACTGAATTTTAGAGGTTGGCTTATATTGTGCAATTACAATAGGTGAAAACCAAATATCATATTCACTACTGCCTCTTAATTTTTGTTGTGCACCAATATCAAAACCGGTAATAAAACTTGTTTTTTCTGAAATTTTAAATTGTCCGTAAAAATCATTAAAATAACGCCACTTTCTATCGGTATCCGGCTGTTCATTACCAACATAAGTACTCCAGTTCAGCGTAGTTTTACTGTTTGGTTTATAAGTAACTTGTGTTCCAAACGCAGGGGTCTGGTTACCGTCAACTTTTTGAATACGTTGCCAACCATTTAGATACATAGCAGCCAAGTACCATTTTTCAGATTTTGACGTATATCCAATTTTTACACCGGCTTCATAGTATGGAGAATTATCTGCCAGGATACTTCGGGTCAAATTCATACAATCTTTTCCAATAGCACTCTCAAAACCTATATGCGAAGGCATAATACCGGCATCTACCCATAAGTTTGAATTTTTCGAAATTTTAACACCCACATTGGCTTCGTAAACATTCTTCATTAAATCCTGTTCTGCCGCCATATTGTATTGGGCATATGTACCTGCCATTAAACCAAAATTCCCTCTTATATTATCCTTGGTATAATTTACTTTAATTAATCCTAAATTAAGCGTGGCTTCATTGTGTTTGTTATAGCTGTAGAAAAAACCGGGTCTTATATGATTATCAGGATTACCAAAATCATAACTATAGTATGTATCTATATATCCTGTGAAAGTAAAAGGACTCGATGTTTTTTCTTGTGCATTAGCGGCAGTTAATCCTAACACACTCAGCATAATTATTACTGTTTTTTTCATTACTTTTGTTTATTATTTAATTATATTACACCCTTTCAGATCCCGTCGCATGGGCATTAAACTCTGAAAGGGTTTTTGTTTATTTTAATTTGTCCAATGCTACATTCAACTCTAGTACATTTACAGTTGAGGTTCCCACAACTGAAGGTTTACTAATTTTGCTTTCAACAAGTGTTTTTACCTTTTCTTCCGGCAAATGTCGCGCTAAAGCAACTCTTTTTACCTGTATTAAAGCTCCTTGAGGTGAGATGTTCGGGTCTAAACCACTGCCTGAAGCAGTTATCATGTCAGCAGGGATGTCTGATTTTTTAAGATAGGGATGGACTATCAAAAAGGTGTCAATTCTTTTTTGAACCAAATCCAAATATTCTTTGTTACTTGGTCCTTTATTACTTCCGCCACTTCCGGCAGCATTGTAATCTACAGCTGAAGGTCTTCCCCAAAAATAGGTTGCCTTATCAAACTTTTGTCCGATTTTCTGATACCCGACTACTTTTCCGTTTACCGAAATAGTTTCTCCTTTTCCTTGGTTTGGAGCAAATTGTGCTATTCCCCATATGACTAATGGATAGATGGCTACAAACAAAATTACTGTTAAAATTGTAAAAGTTACAATCGATATTACTTTCTTCATGGTCTTATTTATATAAATAGTGATACTAATAGATCAATTAGTTTGATACCGATAAATGGCACGATGATTCCGCCTAATCCATAGATTAAAAGGTTTCTTCTCAAAATGGCACTGGCACCTATAGGTTTATAATCAACCCCTCTTAAAGCCAACGGAATCAGTATCGGAATAATGATGGCGTTAAAAATTACTGCTGATAAAATCGCACTTTCGGGACTATGCAAGTGCATGATATTCAATCCTTGTAAAGCCGGTATTGTGGCAATGAATAAGGCAGGAACTATGGCAAAATATTTAGCCACATCATTAGCAATGGAGAAAGTAGTCAAAGTTCCTCGCGTCATTAATAATTGTTTGCCTATTTCAACAATTTCTATCAACTTGGTTGGGTCATTGTCCAAATCTACCATGTTACCGGCTTCTTTGGCAGCTTGTGTTCCGCTGTTCATCGCTACACCAACATCTGCTTGGGCTAATGCCGGAGCATCATTGGTTCCGTCACCCATCATGGCAACCAGTTTTCCACTTTGTTGCTCAGCTTTGATATAATTCATTTTGTCTTCGGGTTTAGCCTCAGCAATAAAATCATCAACTCCTGCTTTTTCTGCAATGAATTTAGCGGTTAACGGATTATCACCGGTTACCATAACCGTTTTAACTCCCATTTTTCGTAATCGTTCAAAACGCTCTTTCATTCCGGTTTTGATGATGTCCTGTAATTCAATAACTCCTTGAATAACCCCGTTTTTTATAACAACCAGAGGTGTTCCTCCATTGGAAGAGATTTCTATTACTTGTTTAGTGATATCATCAGGAAATGAATTACCGGCTTGTTCAGCTATATTTTTAGCGGCATCCTGAGCTCCTTTTCGAATATTGGTTCCATCTTTAAGCACAACACCACTGGTTCTGGTTTCTGCAGTAAATTTGATTAGAGTAGCACCCTCTATAGATAGTTTTTTAGCTATTTCAGTCCCGGCTAGTTCAACTATACTTTTACCTTCAGGCGTATCATCAGCTAAAGAGCTTAAAACTGCCGATTGTATAAAGTCTTCTTGGGAAACCCCTTTTGCAGGATAAAAATTGGTTGCTTTTCGGTTTCCTATGGTAATCGTCCCTGTTTTGTCTAATAACAGTACATCAATATCACCGGCAGTTTCTACCGCTTTACCTGATTTTGTAATTACATTGGCACGTAAAGCCCTGTCCATACCCGCTATACCAATGGCAGATAATAATCCGCCAATGGTCGTTGGGATTAAACAAACAAAAAGGGATATAAATGCTGCAATGGTAATCGGGGCATTGGCAAAATCGGCAAACGGTTTTAAAGTCACACAAACAATTACGAAGATTAAAGTAAAAGCGGCTAAAAGTATAGTTAAGGCAATTTCATTCGGCGTTTTTTGGCGTGAAGCTCCTTCTACCAAAGCAATCATTTTATCAAGAAAACTTTCTCCGGGTTCAGTAGTAACTTTAACGGTTATTCTGTCGCTTAATACTTTTGTCCCACCGGTAACAGAGCTTTTGTCACCACCGGCTTCACGTATTACAGGTGCACTTTCTCCGGTAATGGCACTCTCGTCAATAGTGGCCAAACCCTCTATAATTTCTCCATCTGTCGGGATAATATCTCCTGCCTCACAAAAAAACAAATCACCCTTTTTCAATTGTGAAGAAGAAACCATAACTATTTCATCAGCATAAATTTTTCCTGGTTCCAAAACTTTTTTGGCAGGTGTCTCTTCTCTCGTTTTTCGCAAACTGTCTGCCTGTGCTTTTCCGCGAGCTTCAGCTATGGCTTCCGCAAAATTGGCAAACAGCAGTGTGGCGAATAAAATTAAAAACACTATTAAATTATAAATAAAACTGCCTTGATTTTGTGCGCCAAGCAATATGGCTACACACACGATAAGCATAATGGCAGTACCTATTTCTACGGTAAACATTACCGGGTTTTTGAACATCACTTTAGGATTAAGCTTCACAAAAGATTGCACAAAAGCTTCTTTTACTTGCTTTTTCTCAAATAATGAATTGGAATTATTTTTAGTCATTTTGATTAATTATTTTAAGGTAAAATATTCTGCCAATGGTCCCAACGCTAAAGCAGGGAAGAAGGATAAAGCAGCAATGATGGCAATAACTGCAAAAACCATTACTCCAAAAATGGTAGTGTCAGTTTTAAGGGTTCCGGCACTTTCCGGAATGTACTTTTTATTAGCTAAAAGTCCGGCTATAGCCAATGGTCCAATTATAGGTAAGAAACGGCCAAGCAACAATACAATACCGGTAGTGATATTCCAAAACGGATTATTATCACCCAATCCTTCAAATCCTGAACCATTGTTAGCAGCACTTGAAGTGTACTCATACAGCATTTCCGAAAAACCATGATGTCCCGGATTATTTAACCATCCTGTTGCATTTCCGTTAAACCAATAACCCATAGGCGTATCATGAGCCGCAAAATAAGATGCCAAGGCAGTTCCGGCTAAAATCAACAAGGGATGAAGGATGGCAATGAATGCAGCAATTTTAACTTCCTGGGCTTCAATTTTCTTTCCTAAAAACTCTGGAGTTCTACCAACCATCAACCCGGAGATAAACACCGCCAAGATGATGAAAATATAAAAGTTCAGCCAACCAACACCACAACCGCCATAAAAGGCATTAATCATCATAGACAATAATTGCATAGCTCCCGAAATAGGCATGGTACTATCATGCATACTATTAACAGAACCCGTTGAAATCACAGTGGTAGCAATACTCCAAAAACCTGAAACAGCAGTTCCAAAGCGAACCTCTTTTCCTTCCATAGCTCCGGCTGCCTGATTAATTCCCATTTTGGCAATAGCGGGGCTTCCATTAATTTCAGCATTCATGGTTGGTATAACCAAAAGCAGGAAGCCAATAGTCATAACTCCAAAAACGATATAGGAGAATTTTCTTTTTTTAAGATAAAATCCTAACGCAAAAATCATAGCAAACGGTACTATTAGCTGTGCCCAAAGTTCAACGGCATTTGTAAAATAGGTTGGGTTTTCCAGCGGGTGGGCAGAATTAGCTCCAAAAAAACCACCACCATTGGTTCCTATATGTTTAATCCCGATAAATGCAGCGGCCGGACCTCTTGAAACCTCTATATGGTCCCCTTGCAAAGTGGTAATTTTATCTTTCCCTTCAAAGGTCATTGGGGTACCACTAAAAATAAGCACGACAGCCACTATAGCAGCAAGCGGCAATAAAATTCGTGTGCAACTTTTTATAAAGTAATTGTAAAAGTTTCCCAAATGTTCCGTAGTTCGCTCTTTCATAGCATTAAATACCATAGCAGCAGCAGCCATTCCGGCTCCGGCAGATACAAATTGTAAAAACATCAGCATCATTTGTCCCAGATAAGACAATCCGGTTTCGCCGGAGTAGTGTTGTAAATTACAGTTAACCATAAATGAAATGGCAGTATTAAACGCCAAATCCGGACTCATTGACGGATTAGAATCAGGGTTTAAAGGAAGGCTACCTTGAGATATTAAAACAAAAAAACAAAGAATGAACCAAACAACATTTACACTCAATAGTGCTTTTAAATGTTGTTTCCAATTCATTTCTTCCTCGTTGTTGATTCCGCTTATTTTAAAAATAAACTTTTCAATGGGGTTAAAAACGGGGTCTAGTAAAGTTTTGTCTCCTAAGTAAACTTTAGCTATATATTTTCCTATCGGAATTGCTAAAACAATGGTCAGGAGAAAAACTATCACAACTCCAAAGATTTCTGTACTCATAAATAAATTATTTAATATTTAATAAAAATTTGGCTTTTAAAATAACAAGGAACATCAATGCAAATGCAACTATCCAAGCGCATATAACAACAATGATTTCTTTAATTTTAGCCTTGTTCATTTTAAAATTTTTCAGGTTTAATCAATACATAAACCAGATAGCCAAACACGGCCAGGGCAACAATAAATAATGCAGTCATAATTTATATTTTTTCAAAAAAGTCAACAGATTTAAAACAAATAGCAAAAAGGACTGCGCCTAATGCAAGTAAGAGAATGGTACTTATCATATCGTAAAAATTTATACTGAAGTGACATTAATTTGTTTCAGGTACTCCGATTTCAAACCGGCTGGGAATAAATTAGAAATACTACATTTTCGGATTTCCATAAATGTTGAAACGGAGTAAACATAGATATTAGAAATAACGCTTTTCGTTTCGTTAGTTCCGGTTTGTAAAAGAAAGTCTGCTTTTTCTAAGCATTTTTTAGCTCTTAAAATGTTGCCGGAAACAATAGCTTTTTTAGTTATTTCAGCAAACCGTTCAGCCTGTGTGTAAATAGTGTTGATTTTATTTTTCATTGTAATGAAATTAATTGGTTCGCTACCCTTATGCCAATATATATGCCACAAAGCCCAATAAAAAAACAAATCGTTGATTAATAAGCACATACATTAATTAACGAATATATGTACCACAAAAAAAGCCTATCAAAATGATAGGCTTTTATTAAAATGATAAGGATGTTACTGAATATTATATTCTTCTAGTTTTCTATATAAAGTCGCAATCCCAATTTCAAGTAAACGGGCAGTTTCAGCTTTATTTCCCTTAGTGTAATTCAGTACTTTTTGAATATGCAGCTTTTCTATACTTTCCATCGAAAAGGCCGACATTGCTTTATTATGGCTCTGACTTTGATGTTGAATCTCATATGGTAGGACATCTAACGTTAACATATCACCATCTGCCAAAATCACAGCTCTCTCGATAATATTTTTTAGTTCCCGCACATTTCCGGGCCATGGATAACTTTCCAGTTTAGCGAGAAATCCCTCTTCAATCTTTAAAGTCCTTTTATTAATAGCCGAAGAAAACTGCGCTACAAAATGCTGAACCAATGGAGCAATATCTTTTACTCTTTCCCGTAGTGCCGGTATATTGATTTCAAAAATATTCAATCTAAAATAGAGATCAGATCGAAAACGGTGTTCTTCACTTTCAGCTTTTAAATCCCTGTTAGTGGCTGTTATCAATCGAAAATCAGATTTCTTCGGAGTAGTATCACCAATTTGGATGTATTCGTTAGTCTCTAAAACACGAAGTAATTTTGCCTGCAATTCCAAAGGCATTTCGCCAATTTCATCCAAAAATAGTGTCCCTCCATTGGCTTCTTCAATAAAACCTTTTTTATCTTTTATAGCACCGGTGAAAGCCCCTTGCTTGTGGCCAAATAATTCGCTTTCGAGGATTTCTTTACTAAAGGTACTGCAATTCAAGGCCACAAATGATTTTCCGGCACGGTTGCTGTTTTCGTGGATGGCTTGTGCAAAAACCTCCTTACCGGTTCCTGTTTCTCCGGTTAGCAGTACTGTTGAGTCTGTTTTAGCAACTTTCTTTGCTAAATCAACAACTTGCTCAATCGCTTTTGATTTGCCTATTATAGTGTTAAAAGAATATTTGTCGAAAATTCGTTTTTCCAGTTGTTTAACTTTCTTTTGTAGTTGTACTTTATCCAAAGCCTTATATAGTAGAGGGATAATTTTATCATTATCATCTCCTTTGACAATATAATCAAAAGCCCCATTTTTCATGGCTTGCACACCATCCGAGATTTTTCCGTAAGCCGTCAGTAAAATAACTTCGGTTAATGGAAAAGCGGATTTAATTTTTTCGACAAATTCAACTCCATTACCGTCTGGAAGCTTTACGTCACATAGTACAACATCAACATCATTCAGTTCTAATTTCTTAAATCCGGATTTTAAATCTGGAGCTTGAATCACTTCAAAGCCTTCAGAAGTAATAATTCTGGCTAAAAGCCCTCTAAGCTTTTCTTCGTCGTCTATGATGAGTATGTTTTTCAAAGGATGTAAAATTAAACTGCAAAATTACAATTTTGTTTCTTGTAAAATTAAAGATTGGATTTGCAAATACAGAAGTAGTGAAAAAGTTTTGCAACGTTTTTTTTATTCATTGCAATAGTATTGCAATTATTTAGGAAGATAATTGCAATGGCATTGTAAGGCTTTATTTTTGTTTGTTAATATATATTTTTCTAAACACATCCTCTAAATCATTGTTGTAAATCCTCTCAAGTTTTAATTGTTCGTCAGTTTTACTTTCGGTCATATCCCATATTTTAGCATTTATCCCCAATGAAATAAGAAATGGTATTTTATTTAGAATTATACTAACTGCATTTTCGCTCATATCGGGAACAATTAGCACATTATGACCAATTAAAGGACTTACTTTATTTTCTGTTAATCCGTTAATTCCACCATAAGCTATCCAAACATATTGAGGAAATAGAATGTAGCCTACAATGGCTGTTTTTTCACTTTCAGTTAGTACAATGGTTTTCTTCGCTTTAATTTTTTCGTAAACTAAATGTTCTCCAAACAAGCAGTTAAAATAACCATCTTCATTTTTATATGGAACTTTAAATTTATTAGTTCTCTTACCATTTGTATCATAGTAAGCTATTTTTGCTTTTTGGACTTTTAAATTACTATTTATACTCCAAAAGATAATCCCTCCGTCATTACTTGTCCCAAGAGCATAAGTTTCTTTTGCATCTTCTGTTTTGTCTTCGCCATAAGTTTTGCGTAAATATTGTAGAAGATTGTTTTCGGGAATTACTTTGAAACACTCCCATATTATTGATTCATCTATAAATTTTTGAGTAGTTATTGTAGGCGGATTTGCAATGCTATTTCTAGTCGGAATAAAGCCTGTTTGAAATTTATTCTCTAATTCATTCCAAATGTATTCGTTTCCGTTTTCATCAATATAAATAGTAGGGGGTAACGAAGCTTTTCCGCAAGAATGACAATAACCATAGTTTGTACTTAAATTTTTATAGTTGATAAATTTTCCGTCTGAATTATTTCTACCACAGCAAGGGGTGATTAATTTATAATCTCTTTTTGAGTTGAATGTAAGTTCTAGTTTGGTTTTTTGGAGCATTGCTATATTATTTTGGTTTGCAACCTGCAACTTGCAATCGTTTAAATAATCGTTGGTAAGTATTATTTTTATTGGTTGTTTAGAGATTTTATGTTTTAATCTCAAGTTGCAAGTTGCATCAATTCCTTATTCCATTTTCTTGATATTGTTGATTTATTCATTCCGGTGATTGCAACAACATCTTTTTGGGTAGCATTGTTTTTTATGGCTAATCGGATAATGTCTTCAGTAGTTGGTAATTTCTCTTTTTGATTGATGTTTTCATCTAAAACAATTTTGAAGTTTATAAAATAGAATTCAAGAATTAATATTGCAATTTCAATGGTTTCAACATTGATTTTGCTTTGATATGTTTGTCTTTTTGAATTTAAAATTAAGTGTGTTAAAAGACTTATTTTATGAATGTTTATCATCATTTTTGAGATATATTCTTTGCTTAAATCATTCACTTTGTTTTGACGATTTATTAATTCTTGAGAATAATCAAAAAGTCTTTTATTGGCACTTGAATCAAGCTCTATTTGTAAATCATCTATTTCAAAAGTGTTTTCTATTTCAGTTCGATAATTTAGAAGATTGATTAAGGATTTTGAATAATTTTCTTTTACTTCGGTAGAAATATCATTTATAGATAATTGATTATTCATTGTCAACTTGTTTGTAAAAAGAATTCTGTCTATTAATCCGCTTTCTAAATTTCCATCGGCAAACAACTTCGGAACAAATTGATTTTGAATTGAACCTAATAAAGTTGGATATGATTTTTCTATTCTGAAGCTTTCAGTTGTTTTTCGTGATATATCAATATGTTTATTGGTATTTCCTTGCAAAAAGAAAGTCCTCCAAGCTGTGCCTTCACTACTGCTTTTATTTGCCATTTTTTCAATAATGAAGTAGAGTTCATCTATAAAAATCCCAATCGAATATTTATTTTTAAAATGAGTATAGATTGCCGATTCAATTGTGGCATCTTGAAGAAATAATTGTTTTCTGTCAGTCTTTTCAATTTCTTCTAATTCTGCATTGTTTTTTTTGAACTCCTTATATTTTTCATTGTCATATTTTATCAATGGAAAAGTAGCTAAATCCATTGCTGGGGATTTAATGTCACCACGACTTCCAATTATAGAAAAGTATAAATTGGCATAATTTTTATATCCCATCGCTTTTATTGAAAAGGCAAGACCACCAGTATTACTGTAAGCGAACAATATTGAACTTAATAAATATTCTTTTGGAATCCTTTTTAAAGTAAACGCATCGTTAATAAGAGTTTTGATTTCAATTGGCATCTTTGAAATTATTTCCTCCAATTGATTAATTGCAATTTCTTTGTTTGTTTTAAAAGCGTTTCCAATTTTATCATCAATATCTTTAAGATTTTTTACATCCATAATTAAAAAGTTTTAATGTAGATAAAGTGATTAGTTTCTGTATCATAGAAAGGTTTTGCTCCATCCTGTCTTATAGCCATGTTTAAAATGGGATAATACCTCTGTTTTAATGATGAAGCTAAATTTTTTAAATCTTTTTTTGTAGCTGGTTTATTTTCCTCACTTGTAAAAAGACTAGTTGCAAGATTAACCGCGAGTGTTCCAACCGCAGCATTTCCAATACCAGCTATGCTCATTTTTTCAACTTGAATTGGTTTTTTCTCTTGAGTTTCTTTTGAGGTTAGATTTAACCGCTTTTCATTTTTTAAAACAAAGGCTCTTACTCTACAACTATTCGTACAATACTTTTGTTTCTTACGTCTGTTAGGTTTATATTGTTTTCCACAATACTTACAGGTATAAAAATAACTTTCCATATGCGTAAATGTTACGTTAGATTAACGATTAAACAGTTGGTTTTTCATTAAATACTCATTGGCTTTTGTTTCTATCTCGTCTTTAGATTCTTTTTTGCCCGATTTTAGCCAATCAATGATTTGTGATTTTAAGAAGTACAAGCGTTTACCTTTTTTATGAAATGGAATTCTGTTTTGATGAACTAATCCATAAACACTTGGTTTTGCTAAATTGATAAGTTTAGCCGTTTCATCAATGTTCATAAAGACATCCTCTGTTGAAGATTCTGATGGATTCATTGCCTTTTTAATGTTTTCCGTGATTTGCTCCGCAAGTACTTTTATTCCTTCCTCCGAGAGCATGTAAATTTGTTGGTTCATTTTTTCCTTTTTATGGGACAAACGTAAAATGAAAAAATCCCTAAAGGAATACTTTAGGGATAGCTTATGGATGCTTTATGGATGAATTAATGGTCTGAAAAACAACAATATATAGTTAAATACGATTTGATTTTTTTGTTTTATTTTGTTTCTTTTTGTTCAGAAATCAATGTTGTTCTATGTTTTTTTAATGTTTGTTTTGTATGTACTAAATCAAACTCATCAATTTTAATTTTTATGCTGTCTATGGTATCTAACATTGTATTTGAACTACCTCTCCTTAAAATTCCTTTATTTACTTTTTGATATACTTTATTGTTTGAAGATGATTCGTATAAAATGGAGTCGTCTTTTATTTCGCCAATAAGTACTATCAATTTTATTTTTTCGGTTAGTGGAATAGAGTTTTTATCTGATAAGCAAAGATTTAAAATCAATAACTGTTCGTCAATTTCAAATGTTTGTTTTCTTATTTTGTCTTTTGTTTCAGAATTAATTATGGGAACATTTAATTCTTCGCTGTCTTCAATTATATCATAAACAGTATTAAGATAATCATCAATTCGTTTTACTGCAATAGGGATTTTTTTACCAGGATAATGTTCAGAAAAGATTTTTCTAAATAGCGTTGAATTGACAACGTGCCCATCAAATTTTTCTAAAGTGAAATCTTCATAATTGTTTACTTCATAAAACAATTTATAAAGCTCAATATTATCGCCTAATCTGTTGTACGTGTTTTGATAAACATCGTATTTTAATAAATGGATGATAAAGCTTTCATAGCTAATATTTTCAAAATCATCATCATAAGTATAATTTGAAACTTTCTTAATTTTTAATCTCTTCAAAAACTCTTCGTACGCTTCATTTTTTAAAACAGATTTTACTACATCTACTTTATTCTTGTTATAATTAGATAATGATAGCCTATAAATTCGATATACTTCTTCAAAATGGTCTTTGTACTTATATATGAAACTGGTTTCAATAAATTCATCCCAAATTCGTCTTCTTGTATCATCGATTGATTTAAGAGCTGTTCTTCCGTCTTCATAATCCGATTTAAAAGAAGTAATAGTAAAGGCGAGTATTTTTTTTAATTCTGTATTTGTTATTTCCTGATGATTTTTAAGATATTCCATCTAATTGTATGTTTATTCGATTTGCGGCTTCAATTTTGTTTTTATCCATTACTTTGGTATAAATCTGTGTCGTGGAAACGTTTTTATGACCTAATAATTTTGATACGGTATATATGTCTGTTCCATTTGCAAGTTGTAGGGTTGCGTAACTGTGTCGGAAATTATGAAATGAAATTTTCTTCTTAATGCCGGACTTCGTTATCCAATCTTTTAAAGGTCTAGTTATTTGTGAATATTGAATACCCCCAAATATCAGTCCTGTATTTGTGTTTTGTGTTTTCAGAATATTATAAGCAGTATCAGAAATAGGATGATTTTTTATTGATTTTGTCTTTTCCTCTCTTAATGAAATGTAATATCCTTGATGTTTGTCTTTAAATATGTTTTCCCAGTAAAGATTGTTTATATCTACAAAACGCAAACCACTCAAAGCAGAAAATATTGCCATATATTTTACTTTCTCGATTTTAATTTCAGTTTTCCATAGTAAAGAGATTTCTTCTTCGGTTAAATACTCCCGATGGGTTTCTTCTTCTTTAATGTATTCAGCATCTTCGGCTAAATTCTTTTCAATCAAATTTTGTTTATATGCAATCTTTAGGACAGATATAAAATTTTTAAAGTATGAAGAAGCAGTATTTTTTGCGAGGTCTTTGGCAATTTTTGAATTTCTTGTACTTTTTGCATTTAAAAGATAGGCTCTGTATTTTTTAATATAATCGAGCGTCAAATTATTTGATAATATTGTGCCACCACTAAAATTTTCCAAATGATTTAATGAAGCTTTCCAAGAGTTGTAATTGGATTCACTACCACTATTAAAATAATCATCAACAACGCTTTTGTATAGCGTTATAAAATTTACATTCAATACTACATTGTCTTTAAAGCCAAATTCTTTATTTTTAAGTTGAACATTTCTTTTAGATTTAATTATCTCTGCAAGGTCAAGATTTTCTTTATTGTGCTTTTTTTCTTCTGCTGTTTTCGGATTGCTGAACAGGTATAATTTTAAAAATTCTCTACGGGTTTCTGTTCCATTTTTAGGGTTAATAATAGGAGGGTAGTAGTCTAAATAAAGACTTATTTTACCAGTATTCAATGTTTTTTCTCTTAATGTTACTTTACTCATATTTGGTTATTGAAAAATTCTGTTTAAATCTTCCTTTTTTACTAATGTATATTTTCCGTGTTTCTCTTTTGGGATGTTGTGCCTTTTGATAATATTATATAATGCACCGTTTGAAATATTAAATTTTTCGATGGCTTCATTAATAGTGTAGGAATTTTTCAAATTTATTGCGCTTTTTCTTTCGGGGTTTAGATAATCATCACTTATCAAATTCCTTTCAAAATAATCATCAATATCTTTTCTTCTGATAAGTATTTTTCTAACCGAAAAATTATATGCGTTTAAGTCCTTTTGTTCGATTAATCTATAAATAGTTTTGGAAGACATATTCAGTAATGTAGATGCTTCTTTAACGGTTAAAAAATCTTTTGAATTTACATCCACAACATATTTAGAAACTTTTGATTTTGTTTCTGTATCGCTAGTTTCAATTTTTTTCAATTTTTGATTTAACTTATAACCTCTGCTGTTGCAGATATGTGAACAATATTTAGTCTTTGTTGTTTTAGCATCAAAGGTGTTTTTACAATAATCACATATTCTTTTTACTATAATATTTGAACTCATATTTAGTGGTATTAAGAGGATATAAGGTGAAATAAGTAGAATTAAGAGTAAATAAGGGACATAATTTCGCCATTTCATTTCAAAAATAGTAAAAATATGTTTGTGAGGTACAGAAATGGTACAAAAAATAGAAAAATATAACGCAGCATCACGGAGTTTAGATTTTGTGCAAAACAATAAATCCCTTTACTTAAAAGGGATTATTGTGTTTTAATATGTTTTAATTTTTGATGATTTGGGTGTGCTATTTCCCGATACAAAAATTTGCAAAAATGTTACCCAACAATTCGTCATTGGTGACTTCGCCTGTTATTTCGCCAAAGTAAAAAAGAGCTTGTCGAATATCGATAGCAATTAGGTCGGATGGTAAGTTAGTTTGTAAACCAAATTTCACTTTTTGAATTTCTTCTAATGCCTTAAGAAGAGAATCGTAATGTCTCGTATTGGTTACGATGGTTTCGTTATTTCGAAGTGCTCCAGTATTTACAAACGAAAGCAATTGGTTTTTTAATTCTTCAATTCCGATTTTTTCTTTGGCCGAAATGAGCAGTATGTTTTCAATTTCAGATTTCAGATTAATTACTTCATCAGGAGATAATTTATCGGCTTTATTTCCAATAATAAGCAATGGTTTTAATGGAAATTGATTCTTTATTTTTTCAATTTCTATCTTAAATTGTGAGCTAGAAGTAATGAATTCGGTGCTGTCAAATAAGTAAATTACCACTTGCGCTTGCTCAATTTTTTCAAAGGTTTTTTTAATTCCGATATTTTCAACAACATCTGTTGTTTCACGTATTCCGGCGGTATCGATAAATCTAAAACCAATTCCATCAATAACCAGTTCGTCTTCAATAGTATCGCGCGTGGTCCCAGCAATATCAGAAACTATGGCGCGTTCTTCATTTAACAAAGCATTTAACAAGGTCGATTTTCCTACATTAGGTTCACCAACAATAGCTACTGGAATTCCGTTTTTAATTACATTTCCTACAGCAAATGAGTCAATTAAGCGTTTTAAAACAAATTCAATTCGGTTCAATAAATCATTAAATTGGCTTCGGTCTGCAAATTCGACATCTTCTTCTGCAAAATCCAATTCTAATTCGATTAGCGAAGCAAAATTCAACAATTCTTCACGTAATTTGGCAATTTCGTTACTAAATCCACCGCGCATTTGTTGCATGGCAATTTGATGTGACGCTTCGTTATCAGAGGCAATTAAGTCGGCAACTGCTTCTGCTTGAGACAAATCTAATTTTCCATTTAAAAAAGCACGAAGCGTAAATTCTCCTGCTTGTGCCATTCGACAACCTTTTCGCAATAACAATTGTATGATTTGTTGTTGGATGAACGTCGAACCATGACACGAAATTTCAATCACATTTTCACCAGTATAGGAATTCGGATTTTTGAAAATAGAAACCAAAACTTGATCGTACACTTTGTTTCCGTCAACAATAGTTCCAAGGTGAATGGTATGTGTTTTTTGTTGATTTAAATCTTTTCCAGAAACCGATTGAAAAACTTCAGAAGCAATTGCAATAGCATTTTTTCCTGAAATTCTAATAATGGCAACTGCGCCAGCACCTGATGGAGTTGCTAAAGCAACAATAGTATCATTATGAATCATAATCGGTTGTGATTTTATCTCGCAAAGATACCAATTTTAAATCCTTTTTTAAAATAGAGGATGGTTTTCAGACTTTTGGTGCCGTTATATTCAAAGTTAAATATATGTAAATATGATAGTTGTCATGTTCATTTCTCTATTTATTATTTACCTTTATGCTATAAACCAATATCTAAACTATAATGAAAAAGATTTTATTTCCCACTGATTTTTCTAAGGTAGCCAATAATGCTTTTGTACATGCATTAGGATTAGCCAAATTAGTTCATGGTGAGTTAATTTTGCTACACACTTATGAATTGCCAATTGTTGATAATCAATTTGCTCCGCAGAATTATAAAGAGGTTTTTGATTCTTTGGAATTATCCAATTTCGATCGATTTAAAGATGAAATTCCAAAACTTAGAGATATTGCAGCTGCTCATAATTTTGAAGATATTAAAATGAGTCACATGCTTATGGATGGTGATTTGATTTATAATGTAAAAGAAATTATCAAAAGTGAAACCATCGATTTTGTTGTTATGGGAACTTCTGGAGCTAGCGGTTGGAAAGAAATGTTTCTCGGAACGAATACTGGTGAAGCAATTGCCAATTTAAGCGTTCCAGTTTTGAGTATTCCTGAAACTGCTACATATAGTAAAATTGAAACCATTGGATTTACCACTAGATTCCGTGAAAAAGACAAAGCAGCTCTTTCTAAAGTTATTAAAATTGCGAAAGCGGCAGGTGCTATGGTGAAATGTTTGTATGTAGAAACTAAAAATTCTGACAATACTGAAGCAACTTATAAAGATTGGGAAGATCATTTTAAAGATGAACCAGTTCAGTTTTTTATAATTCCGAGTGAAAAAGTGAATGAAACCATTGAAGAATTCATTGTTCACCAAGATATTGATGTTTTAGCAATGTTGACCTATAAACGAAGCTTCTTTCAATGGCTTTTTACAACCAGCTTTACTGAAAAAATGTCTTATCATTGTAATATTCCAATCTTGGCATTACATGAATAAATAAATAAAAAACCGTCTCGTTAATATAAACTAGACGGTTTTCGTTGGTTGGGTTAGTTAATTTATGTTTAGTTGTTAAGCATTACTGGCATAACAAGCATAGTAACGGTTTCGCCATCATCTAATCCATCAACAGGAGTAAGGATTCCGGCACGGTTTGGCATCGACATTTCTAATTGTATTTCGTCTGATTGTAGATTGCTCAACATTTCTAATAAGAAACGTGAGTTGAATCCAATTTGCATGTCGTCTCCTTGGTAATCACAAGTCAAACGCTCTTCTGCTTTGTTTGAATAATCAATATCTTCGGCAGAAATATTCAATTCGGCACCAGCAATTTTCAAACGAATTTGGTGCGTTGTTTTGTTAGAGAAAATCGCCACACGACGCACAGAACTAAAGAATTGTGTTCTATCAATCAATAATTTATTTGGATTTTCTTTCGGAATTACCGCTTCATAATTTGGATATTTCCCATCAATCAATCGGCAAGTTAAAATGTAATTTTCAAACGAGAATGTAGCATTAGCGTCGTTGTAATCAATTTTTACTTCAGCATCAGAAGCACCTAAAATACTTTTTAAAATGTTTAAAGGTTTTTTAGGCATAATAAAATCAGCTACTTGCGATGCTTTTACATCGGTACGAGCATATTTTACCAATTTATGAGCATCGGTTGCTACAAAAATTAATCCTTCTGGAGAAAATTGAAAGAATACTCCAGACATAACCGGACGTAAATCGTCGTTACCAGCAGCGAAAATCGTTTTGCTAATAGCGGTTGCCAAAACTTCTGCAGGAACCAACGTAGATGATGGATCTTCTAGAATTACCGATTTAGGAAATTCTTCTCCTGGTGCATACGCAATGGCATATTTACCCGAATTAGAACTAATTTCAATCGTGCTATTTTCTTCCACAGTAAACGTTAAAGGTTGTTCTGGGAAGGTTTTTAAAATGTCTAATAATAATTTAGCTGGAACAGCAACACTACCGTTATCAGTTGATTCAATTTCTAAAGTAGCCGACATAGTAGTTTCTAAATCGGAAGAAGAAACGGTTAATGTTTTTTTATCTAATTCAAATAAAAAGTTATCTAGAATGGGTAAGGTATTGCTACTGTTGATAACGCTACCTAAAACTTGTAGTTGTTTTAATAAATACGAGCTTGATACAATAAACTTCATCTTATATTATTTTTTACAAATATATCTTAAAGAAATAGAATTCAAAAAGATTTTTATTAACATTACTTGCTGTACTTTCTTTTTCTTAAGAAAGTGAATACCAATCCGAAAATCAGTAAAATTGCAATTGGCACTCCGACAGTTATGATTTGAGAAAACGTATAATCGTCATGAACTTTTTCTTTGTCTAAAATAGGCAAATCAACTTCTTTGCTACGGATGTTAATAAGTCCGTTATCGTCCAATAAATAATTCACACAATTCATCATGAATTCTTTGTTAGCATACAAATTGTTCGTCCATTTGTCGAAACCTAATTCTAACGGTTGGTAATTTTTATCCAATTGGTTTTGGATGACGTTTCCGTCAGAAATCACAATCATTTTATTCTCTTTTCCGACAGGAGCAAAGCTACTTTCTTTAAACGGCAAGACTCTATTTTGATATACCGAATGAAACTTACCTTCCATCAATACAGCCACAGGAAGATTTCCTTTTCCGGTAAATTCTTTTTGATCTGGACGTTCTTCTACCATATTAAGATTCACCGTTATTGGAGTTCCAACAGCTTTAGAATAGGGTGAACTTTGCAATAATACCGTTTTTTTAATATCGTTTTTGAGTACTTCAATTGGGCTAGTAAATTCAAATTTGATACCGTCTAAATTACTTACTATCGGACTGATTTTGGATTTATCTTTATTCTCAATCGGATAAATCATTGGTGAATACAACCACGGAAATTTGGTATATTGTGTGGCGCTTCCTTGTTGGCCCATGGCTAACGAAATTGGAGTTGCCATAACATCTTTAATCAAATCAGGCTTGATACGAATTCCGTATTTAAAGAACATATCGTTCAAATTCAAATCTCTTGGAAAGGCTAAGTTTTCGCCAGTTCCCATCAAACTGTCCATTTCCATATTCACTTGATCGACTAACCAAAGTGTTTTTCCACCATTAATAATGAATTGGTCTAGCACTTCTTTTTCAGAATCGGTAAAAGCTTCTGTAGGTTTGGCTATGATCGCTAAATCGTATTTTTTGAGTGCTTTTAAAGTATTGTTTGGATCTTTGGCAACCGAATCTAAGGTAAACGGACCGATATAATAATTTTCACGAACCGCTTTTAGAAAGTCGGCAATTTGAAGTTCGTGTAATTCTCCGTTACCTTTAATAATAGCGACTTTTTTCTCACGCGTTTTAGAAACCGTATTGAAAGCATTGGCAAAAGCATATTCTAAATGTTGCACCGAGCTCACCACTTTTTCTGCCGTAGAAGCGCCCATCATGTTTTTTAATAAAGGCACTTTGGTACTTTTATTTCCGTAGGTTACCACAGCCCAAGGAAAAACCACTTCTTGTGTTTGTTTGCCTTTATCATCCATGGTTACGTTTAGTGGTGTTAAACCTCTATCGTAAAACTGTTGCATGATTTTATCGCGTTCTTCCTCTTTCTCTAAAGGATTGACAAATTGGAAAATGATATTGGAATTATAGGCTTTAAATTCCTCTAATAATTGTTGGGTTTCTGTTTGTAGTTTTTTGAATTCTCCAGGAAAATTTCCTTCTAAGAAAACATCAACATATAACGGTTCTTTGACTTCTTTTATGATGTTCAAAGAAGTTTCTGAAAGCGTATATCGTTTGTCTGCCGTTAAATCGAAACGCTTGAAAAAGAAATTTCCGGCAAAGTTCAATACCACTAAAATACCAATAATGGTAAACAGATTTTTTAAGTTGGGTTTCTTATGTTCCATTACGATTTTAACGATTTTAATTGATAAACAGTCAATGATAAGAAAAGCACAGCAATACTCACAAAATAAAGCACATCACGTGTATCAATCACACCACGACTCATACTTTTAAAATGATAATCCATTCCGAAAAAAGCAATGATATCTTCAAAATCTTTAAACTGTGATGCCACACCTTGAAATCCGAAATACAAAATAAAGCATAAGAAAACCGAGACGATAAACGCCACAATTTGATTTTCTGAAAGGGTAGAAGTGAAGACTCCTACAGCGGTATAACCAGCGATTAAAAACAACAATCCGAAATAAGAACCCATCGTGCTTCCCATATCGATATTGCCTTGAGGCATTCCTAAATCGGAAATTACATGAACGTAAATTAGAGTTGGAATAATAGCAATGACAATCAATAAAAAAGCACCAAAGAATTTTCCACCCACAATTTCCCAAATTGAAATAGGCTTAGTCATCAATAATTCGATGGTTCCTTGTTTTTTCTCATCTGAAAAACTGCGCATGGTCACGGCTGGAATTAAGAAAATTAAAATCCATGGTGAAATGGTGAAGAATGGCGTCAAATCGGCAAAACCACTGTTTAAAATGTTGTAATCACCTTCAAAAACCCAAAGAAATAATCCGTTGAGCAACAGAAAAATGGCGATTACTAAGTATCCTATGGGCGAACCAAAAAAGGATTTAATCTCTCTAATTAATATTGATTTCATATTTTGTCTGCCATTGAGGCTTTAATTCACTGAGTTTTGTCTATTTTCTATGTTCTATTCTCTTTTTTCTTATTCCAAAGAAACTAATTTATCTACACTCCAAGCTTCAGGTTTGTCATTAAATAATTTCTTGGTAAACGTCCAAACTTCATCAAACAACGCCGATTTTCGGTAGTTTTCCAAATCGTCTTCTGTTTCCCAATAACTATAAGTGAAAAAGATTGACGGATTATTTTTGTCCTGATACAACTCAAGAAAACGATTTCCAGGAGCATTTCGTATGTGGGATTTCATTAATTCAAAATTTTCCAAAAAAGCTGGAATATTTTCTTCATGAAACGACATTTTTACTATTCGTACAAACATAAATTAGTTGTTAAAATTAATCATTACAAAATCTCTATAGGTCAATCCTAATAACGAAGAAGCCGAACCGATTTTGGGATTACTTTTGTAAATTCCTATTTCAAGAAATCCAGCTTCGTTAAAAATAGCCAAACTTTTCCCAGTCAAATCAGTCATTGATTGTTGAGAAATAGTTTCGATATCGGAATATTTTGCGAAAATGGTTTTGACTTTTTTCCCTTTAAAATTAACTTCGTATGGTCTGCCTTTGGCAATATCTAAAAACAATTTTCTTGAAATATTGGTCACCGCATTTCCAAAATGATCGATATACACTACGTAACCTTTAATAGAATCTGAAGCAAGAACAGGTTGTAACTCGGTTATTTCCTTCAAAGTTTTTATTTCTTTACCAATAACATTCAACGAACCGCCTTTAGCAATATGTACTGCAACGGTCACAAACACATCCATATCGGTCGCTTCTGGAAGCAATCTGTCGTGAATATTGATGGCAACAATTTTTTGAGGTTTGATTTTCTGAATTAACATACTCAGAATTCCATTATCAGCGGCAATAAAATAATGCCCATTCCATTCCATCGCAATGTGCTGCTTGTTTTCTTTCAGTTCGATATCAATTCCTATTATGTGAACGGTTCCTTTTGGAAAACTGTTGTAAGCGGCTCCAATAGTATAACTTGCTTCACTACAATTGAATGGATCAATATGATGTGAAATGTCAACAATTATTGCTTCTTTGTGTTGCGAAATAATTTTCCCTTTTAAAGCACCAACAAAGTGGTCTTTCAAGCCGTAATCGGTAGTTAGGGTAATTATTGACATAAAATTGTTTATAACTAAATGAGAATCGTATTGGTGTATTTCTTAAATTTGAAATGATTGCAAAGCTAATAATATTTAGCAAAAAATTAATTAAAAAACGCCTTCCATTTGAACGAACGTATTATTGAATTACACGACATCGCTCCAAAAGAATTTTGGGGTGCACAAGACACTCATCTTGAAACAATTAAAAAGTATTACCCGAAGTTAAAAATTGTTGCTCGTGGCACAACACTAAAGGCATTTGGCGAAAAAGAAGAACTGGATGAGTTTGAAAATCGTTTCAATCGATTGATGCTTCATTTTACTCGATACAATAATATTGATACAAATGTTATAGATAGAGTAATTCAAAGCAATTCACACGAAGAACAACGCATGCCCGACCATGACAAAATTTTGGTTCACGGCATAGGCGGAAAATTAATCAAAGCCATGACGCCCAACCAACAAAAATTGGTTGAGCAAGTTCATAAAAACGATATGGTTTTTGCTGTCGGACCAGCTGGTACAGGAAAAACGTATACTGGTGTTGCTCTTGCAGTTAAAGCACTTAAAGAGAAGCAAGTCAAAAGAATTATCCTAACGCGTCCGGCGGTAGAAGCAGGTGAGAATTTAGGTTTTCTTCCAGGCGATATGAAAGAAAAATTAGATCCTTACATGCAACCTTTGTACGATGCTTTGCGTGATATGTTGCCACCTCAAACGCTAGACGATTATATTTTAAAAGGAATTATTCAAATTGCTCCTTTGGCATTTATGCGTGGTAGAACCTTAGATAATGCTTTTGTAATTCTCGATGAAGCTCAAAATACAACGCATTCGCAAATGAAAATGTTTCTAACTCGAATGGGAAAAAATGCCAAATTCATCATTACAGGTGATCCTGGGCAGGTTGATTTACCACGAAGAACTATTTCAGGTTTGAAAGAAGCCATTTTGGTATTAAAAGATATCGATGGAATCGGAATTATTTATTTAGATGATAAAGATATTGTGCGTCACCGATTGGTGAAAAAGGTTATAGATGCCTACAAAAGTATAGAAAATCACGACTAAAATTATTTGAAGAGACACTAGAGATAGTGTCTTTTTTTTGTGTTACTTTTGCCAAACACAACAACACACTATATAATGAATACAATAACTACAACTCATTTCAATTTTCCTAATCAAAAATCAGTTTACCGAGGCAAAGTTCGTGAAGTATACAATATCAACGACGAACTTTTAGTAATGGTTGCCACCGACAGACTTTCAGCTTTTGATGTAGTGCTTCCCAAAGGAATTCCTTACAAAGGGCAAATTTTAAACCAAATTGCGACAAAATTTATGGAATTAACCGCCGATATTGTTCCCAATTGGTTAATTGCAACACCAGATCCCAATGTAGCCATCGGGCATTTATGCGAACCGTTTAAAGTAGAAATGGTAATTCGAGGCTATTTATCTGGGCATGCAGCACGAGAATATGCATCGGGAAAAAGAACTATTTGTGGTGTTACTATGGAAGAAGGATTGAAAGAGAATGATAAATTTTCTACACCAATAATAACGCCAACAACCAAAGCAGATAATGGTTCGCATGATGAAGATATTTCTCGAGAGGATATTCTGTCAAAAGGAATTGTTTCTGAAGAAGATTATTTAATTTTAGAACAATATACTCGTGCGTTATACCAAAGAGGTTCAGAAATAGCCGCTTCTCGTGGCTTAATTTTGGTTGATACCAAATATGAATTCGGAAAGACCAAAGATGGAGTAATTGTTTTGATTGATGAAATTCATACACCCGATTCTTCGCGTTATTTTTATGCTGAAGGATATCAAGAGCGTCAAGATAGAGGAGAAGAACAAAAGCAATTGTCTAAAGAATTTGTTCGCCGATGGTTGATTGAAAATGGATTTCAAGGAAAAGAAGGACAAATAATTCCTGATATGACAGATGAATATATCGAATCGGTTTCTGAAAGATACATCGAATTGTATGAAAATATTCTAGGTGAAAAATTTATCAAAGCCGATATTTCTGACATCAACAATCGAATAGAAAAAAATGTTTTGAATTTTCTTAAGTAAAACCACTTTTTCGCAAAATAAAAACCACGAAATATCGTGGTTTTTTTATTTTTTCGTAATTTTGTGTAACAATTTAGAAATGTCATCGTCTCATTGATATAACTTTAAATTATTCAAAGTCATGAAAATAGAAAATTAGTTTAACCTTATAAATAACTACTATGCAATACAAGGTATTGGTTTTAAGAAATTAGATAAAAATAAAAACAAAAAATCATCATCAATCATCAAAAAAAATAAACAAGTCATGAAAAAATCAATCATTTATTTAGGAATTTTTGCAGCAATGTTTGTCAATACATCATTTGCTAAAACAGTTGAAATAGATCAACAAAATTTGGAAACAGAAGTTTCTCGAACCGATTTAAATTTATCGTCAGAAAATAAATTATCAAAACCACTCATAAATATTGAATCTGAAGATAAAGTAATTGCATCTATCGAAGTTATTTCTTCACATTACAAAAAACCTATTGAAGAAATAATTGAAGAAGATAAAAAAATTACAGAAAGTACAGAAGAATTATACCAACCTCTTTATATTGCGCCAACTATTGAGGATTACATCAGATTAGACAATCAAATTATAGATAGTACCATTCCGAATGAAGTTTATCCTATCGATTTTGAATTAATCAATCAAAACAATCCAATGTCAAATCTAGAGATAAGACCGAAAGACGCTATAAAATCATAACCCTTTCAATAAAAAAGTCCCAAAGCAATTAAGTTTTGGGACTTTTTTCATAATAACTAATCTCTAATAACTGGTAACATCTCCAGAACCTGCGATTTTAGTATCAACACTTTCTGGTTTTCCTTTATAATGTATATCGCCACTTCCGGCAATTTTAGCAGTTAGTTTTTTGATACAATTAACTTTTAAATCACCCGATCCTGCAACCGATGCATCAGTGTTTTGAGCTTCCAATTTAGAACAATCTAAGTCGCCCGAACCAGCTAATTTAGCTTCTAAATTTGACGTGCTTCCAGTAACTTTTAAATCGCCTGAACCAGCTAAAGCTACTTGCAAATTCGGACAATTAATCTCAAAGTTGCCATCGCCCGAGCCTGCAAATTTTAATTCAAAATTTTCTGCACTAATCACATCTTTAGTTTTAATATCTCCAGAACCCGCAAAACTAACTCCGTTTATTTTTTCAAACGGAATGGTAATTTGAATATCGCGTTCTCCATATTTTAGAGTTACATCATTTTCAACATAGATTTTTAATTTATTTCCATCGACCTCTGTTATGATATAATCTAATAAATTTTCATCGCCTTTTAATATAATGCTGCCTTCTTTTCCAGATACTAATGTTACTTTAAATGGACCACCAACAGAAATTTCGTCATAATCAGAAGTTGTTCTTGTAATAGTGGTTTCGTTTCCGTTTCCTGCTACTTTTTTCGGGTTCCATTTTTGTGCATGAGCCATTGTAAGGCACAATAAAGCTAATAATAATGTTGATTTTTTCATGATTTTAATTGTCTAAAAGTTGAACGCTTCCGTAATTTGTGTTAACTGAAATTGATGCTTTTCCTTGACTGATATGGTATCCGGAATATTTTTTAGAAGTATTTTTTTCTGTTTTTTCGGTATATTTTAATCCTATTTGATCTTTAAATCCACCATATTTTATATCAACTTCAATATCGAAAGCCAAATCAGAAGAACAGGTTATTTTCGAATTGGAGTAATTTCCGTTTATAGTAATGTCTTTTATTTTTGAGGAAGCGGTTAAATTGATATCGCTATAATTGGAATTCAAATTGGCAATGTTACCTATTTCTCCCAATTTTAAAGTCAAATAATTTCCGTTGCAAATAAATTTTTGAATGGATTTGGAGTTGATTTTAGTGTAATTTGAGGACATAGTTAACGAACCAACATTTTGAAAATTAAATCCGTTGTAATTTCCTTCAATAGCAATTTGGTTTACGTTTTGAAAATCTATCTGTGAATACTGGCTACTTAAATTCAACTTTTCAATAGTTCCAATAGACGAATCTCCTGAATAAGACAGAATAATATTATTAGATTTATTACTAAAATTTCCCAAATTCACATTTCCATATTCACAAGATATATTAGAGGTACCATTTAATTTTTCAATAGCAATATTTCCGTATTTGTTGATTAAACCCACATTTCCATTTCTTGGAATTTTTATGATATAGTTGATCTCGTAATTCATATTGTTGCCATTTTTCCAATTACTATTGTCAAAAGTTGTGGCAGCACTCACTTTTGATGTAGAAGCAGAAAAAGCTACATCAATCGAGTTAAGCTTTTCGATCACTTTATTTTCATTATTTCCAGAAACTTTAATGTTTACTTGAATTGAAATTTTATTTTCATCCCACAAATAAACATTGATGTTTCCATAAGAATTTGAGGTTTGTAATAAAGCATCCGAATCAACACTAAATGTTTTAGAAATGCTTTTTTCTTTAGTATAAGTACCATCTTCAATTGTAAATCCAAAAGAAAACAAAGGAATTAATAGTAGTAATAAAAATTTATAACTGTTTTTCATTGGTTTCGATTTTTAATTTATTAATGTTTTCTACTTGATCCAATACCGATTTTATAAATGAAATTCGGGTTTGCATATTGGTAATCATTGCATAAACGATTTGTTTGTTCTCACCATTTTTGGCTATTTCTAATTTCAATTTTTCATAATCACGCTCTAAATCACTCATTTGTTTCATGGCATCACTGATAAGTGCTTTGCTTTGAGGAGTTTCTTTTTCTTTTAATGTAGCTAACTCGGAATTAATTACGGAGGAGAAATAATCATGCGTTTCTTGCACTTGAGGCGAAAAAAAAACTTCCTGTGATGTTTTACTTGAATTGAAAAAATAAAACAATCCAAATACTAATAGGAGTGAAGCTGCTATAGAAATAGGAATCATCCAGTTTCGTTTTTTCTTTGGTTGCTGCGATTTTAATTTTTTCAAAAACCGCTTTTCATGACCATTATTGGGTTCTTCAAAATCCCAATTATTTTCATTTTCAAAAAGCTGATTTATAGTATCAGTATTCATAATTCATTTATTTTTTTTCGTAAACTTTCTTTAGCTCGGCTCAACATTGTTCTACAATTTTCATTTGAAATATTTAAAATACTTGTTATTTCTTCCAAATCATATCCTTCAATAAAAAATAAAGTCAAAATAATTTTATAGTTTGGTTTCAAACTTTGAATGGTTTTCAATACTTGTTCCGCTTTTAAAGCATTATAATTAATCGTATCATCCGTATTCATGTCTTCAATTTCAATGGAATCCGATAACGATTCCATTTGATATTTGTTTGACTTCTTTAATTCATTAATACTGGTGTTGATTACAATTTTCTTTAACCAGGCTCCAAAAGTGACTTTCCCACTGAATGTATTTAGCTTTCTAAATGCTTTTAAAAAACTTTCTTGCATAATGTCTTCAGCCAATGCGTGATCTCCAATAATTCGATAGGCGGTATTGAACATGGCTTTATAATACATATTATATAGTGTCAACTGCGCTTTTTCATTATTTGCGGCACAATGCTCGAGCAAAATGGTAATATCGGTATTTTGGTTTTTCAAATGGTTTGTTCGATTAATCTATTATAAGGACAGCGGTATTTTTCAAATGTTACAGTATTGTCATTTTTTTTCTAAAAATAAAAAATCCGGACAACTAATCCGGATTTATATTGTTACAAGTTTACGATATTATTTAAAGTAAGAGAAGTTGTGATTGTCTTCAATTCTCAACAAACTTTCATAAATTAATTTAATCACATTCTCTACATCTTCTCGATGCACCATTTCTACTGTAGTGTGCATATATCGCAACGAAAGCGAAATCAATGCCGATGCAACACCGCCATTACTGTAAGCAAAGGCATCCGTGTCGGTTCCTGTAACTCGTGAAGTAGCATGTCGCTGAAACGGAATTTTGTTTTCTTCTGCGGTCGTTACAATCAATTCGCGTAAAATATTTTGTGTTGCAGGAGCATAAGCAATTACTGGACCTTTACCCATTTGTAAATCTCCCTCAATTTTTTTGTCAATCATCGGAGTAGTGGTATCATGACAAACATCGGTAACAATCGCTACATTGGGTTTAATGGTTTGAGTAATCATTTCGGCACCTCGAAGACCAATTTCTTCTTGAACCGAATTCACAATATACAAACCGAATGGTAATTTCTTCTTATTTTCTTTTAATAAACGAGCTACTTCTGCAATCATAAAACCGCCCATTCGATTGTCTAAAGCTCTGCAAACAAATTTATTTTCGTTCAAAATCATAAACTCATCCGGATAGGTAATCACACAACCTACATGAACGCCTAATTTCTCAACTTCTTCTTTGGTAGAACAACCACAATCAATAAAAATATTGTGTAATGTAGCCGATTCTTCCTTACCGCGATTTCGAGTATGAATTGCTGGCCAACCAAAAACACCTTTTACAATACCTTTTTTGCTATGAATATTAACCCGCTTTGAAGGTGCGATTTGATGATCCGAACCGCCATTTCGTATTACATATATAAGTCCATTATCGGTAATGTAATTCACATACCAAGAAATCTCATCCGAATGTCCTTCAATTACAACTCTAAATTTAGCCTCCGGATTAATAACACCAACGGCACTTCCATAGGTATCGGTTATAAAAGTATCCACATAAGGTTTCAAATAATCCATCCATATTTTTTGCCCACCAGCTTCGTATCCTGTAGGTGAAGGATTGTTCAAGTATTTCTCTAAAAATGTAATCGATGATTTTGTAAGTATTGATTTTGTTGCCATAAATATTTTTTTGCTAAAATATAAATTTGGCATTACACTTGTTAAGGATATTCCATATTTTTACACTAAATTAATAAGGTATGCTCAAGTACAAGTTTCTACTAATCGGTTTTTTTATATCAATAGGTTCATTTGCTCAAGTAGTCAAAGAGACTCAAGACAAAGATGTTGAAATCGATACAAAAGAAATGGATACCATTAAAATGGATACCATTTATCTACAAGAACTGGTCATATCAAGAGAAAAACTTGATCCGGAAGCGCAAAAGCAATTTTTACTACTTCAAAATAGAGTATATAAGGTATATCCTTTTGCAAAAACTGCTGCAGATAGATTGTCTTTAATGAACAATACCATGGGGAAACTAAAATCCAATAAAGAAAAAAAGAAATACTTTAAAATCGTAGAAGATTTTATGGAGAACGAATTTAAGGAAAAACTAAAAAAACTATCTCGAAAGCAAGGTCAAATTTTAGTAAAACTTATTTACCGCCAAACAGGCATTTCTACTTACGACCTAATAAAAGACTACAAGAGTGGCTGGAAAGCATTTTGGTCAAACAGTACCGCTCGTCTTTTTGATATAAATTTAAAGGAAACCTACCAACCTTATGATAATAATGAAGATTACTTAATTGAAACAATATTATCTAGGGCTTTTGTAAATGGTCGATTGGTCGAACAAAAAGCAGCTAAACCTGTTGATATCGATGATTTAAACGAACATTGGGAAAAGCTTGCCAAAGAATTAAATCAGAAAAAATAATTTTCAGTAGCGAAAGTTCCTTGCATTTTAGTGAATGTCATTCCCGCTTTCCACTCTACGCGGTGCCGTTCCAATCGGGGCTATAGTATAATGGTTATTGAATAGAGTTTATTATTTGAAAAGAAATCTCAGAGTAAGAAAAAAACTTTTGGTAACAACATGCATAAAACCAG
>CAZNWY010000023.1:0-52919 GCA_964577105.1 uncultured Flavobacterium sp. | reverse complement strand
GAAACGGGCACACCATACATGTTGTACAAAGATGCAGCAAACAGAAAATCGAACCAAAAGAATTTGGGAACTATTCGCTCGTCTAATTTGTGTACCGAAATTATGGAATACACTTCTGCAGACGAAATTGCAGTATGTAACCTGGCTTCTATTTCGTTACCGATGTTTGTTGAAAACAACCAATTCAACCACGAATTGTTATTTAACGTAACCAAACGTGTCACTAGAAACTTAAACAAAGTTATCGACCGAAATTACTATCCAGTAAAAGAAGCCGAAAATTCTAATATGCGTCACCGTCCAGTTGGATTAGGCGTACAAGGTTTAGCCGACGCTTTCATCATGTTGCGCATGCCGTTTACAAGTGACGAAGCTAAACAATTGAACCAAGATATTTTTGAAACTTTATACTTTGCTGCCGTAACCGCTTCTATGGAAATGGCTAAGGAGGAAGGACCATATTCAACATTCAAAGGTTCTCCAATTTCTGAAGGTTTGTTCCAACACAACCTTTGGAACATTAAAGATGAAGAACTTTCGGGTCGTTGGGATTGGGCAAGTTTAAGAAAAGAAGTGATGGAACATGGTGTAAGAAACTCATTGTTAGTAGCTCCAATGCCAACCGCTTCTACGTCGCAAATTATTGGCAACAACGAAGCGTTTGAACCATATACTTCTAACATTTATACGCGTCGTGTATTGTCTGGAGAATTCATCGTGGTAAACAAACACTTATTGAACGATTTAGTAGAACGAGGATTGTGGAACGAAAGTTTGAAACAAGAAATCATGCGTCACAATGGTTCGGTTCAAAACATCGAAAGAATCCCACAAGATTTGAAAGATTTGTACAAAACCGTTTGGGAAATGTCCATGAAAGACATCATCGATATGAGCCGTCACAGAGGTTATTTTATCGATCAATCGCAGTCGTTGAACTTGTTCATGCAAGATGCTAATTATGCCAAATTGACTTCGATGCATTTCTATGCTTGGAAAAGCGGCTTAAAAACGGGTATGTATTATTTGAGAACCAAATCTGCCGTTGATGCCATCAAGTTTACCTTAAACAACGATAAAAAAGCAGAACCAGCGCCACAAACAGAACCTGTAGCGGTTGAAGTAGTTGCTCCAAATGAAAGCGGCGAAATGACTGCCGAAGATTTTAAAGCAATGGTTGAACGTGCCAGAAATGCTGGTCCAGACGATTGTGAAATGTGTGGATCTTAATTAAGAAAATAGAAAAATATAGAAAAAGGCTTCGTTTATCGAAGCCTTTTATGAGTATTAAACAATTAAATTATTTGCCGAGGTAAAGAAAGCAATACAAAAAAAACATAAAAAAAGGGACATCTGTGACATCCCTAACTTGGAAAACTTAATTTTTTTGGATCCTACCCCTAAAAGTGATTAAGTATATAAAGATGATGAGGTAACCTCACCTACTTTTTTAATACTTCAAAAGTATAAAATCGAAATCTTCTTTCCAAGTTTAATTTTCACAGAATTTAAATTTAATTAATTATTAACTCTTAATCAATCTATTAGAGATGAAATTAAAATTATTAAACAAGAAAATTCTTAAAAGAAAACAAAATGAAAAGAAAAATTAATTTATCGGTTTACAGATTTACACTTCTAAACAAAGCGAAAGAGCAACAAGTATTAAGTTTCTATAACGAGGAAGAAGACTTATTAGAAACTATGAACGATTTTTGTGGTTTTATACACAAGAACATTAGAGATTACATAGATAATCAAGGGAAATACAGAACATTTACTTTAAGTAATTTACAAAAGTATGATGTAGACAAAAGAACAGTTTCTGGTCATTTTGATTCTGCATATACAGGTGAAAAGGGTAAAGTAAAAGAACGAAAAACAAATAAACTAAAGTATAACATCAATGAAAAGGATTTGTTTTCAAAAGATTTCTTTTACTTAATTCATGTCCCTAAAAATTCAAAATTTGGATTTTTGATAGTTCAAAAGAAAGAAAATCATGGTGTTAAATCAATTTTTGAAAGTGCCTTTAATAATTTTATGAGAATGAAAGGTGTTTCAAATTATGTTTTAGAGTTAAGACAAGCTCCACCAAGATATTTCATTCAAAATTATCTTGATTTTGGAAAATTAAAAGAATTTCGTCTAATCGAAAATGACTTGGAACTTGGCAGAGAAGAAAGAATTTTTAAACTTGACAAGAATCTATCCGAGACACAAAATTTGAAAAAAACTTTGATTGATTTATTTAGTAAAATGTCTAGAAGTACAGAAAAAATATCTTTTTTAAACAAAGGTGAATATGATGAAATTGCTTTTGTTTTAGGTGTGAATGGATCTTCGAAGACTTTTTATGTAAAAAATCAAGAAAAGATAAGATCAAATATTGATGTAAGTAATTTGGTTGAATACGATAATGGAGAACCGACAATTGAATCTTTAATTAAGATTTCACTTGATATTATAAAACTTGCTTCATAATTTATTCAACATACTTGAAACAAACAGCTGTCATTTGATGGCTGTTTCGTTTTTTAATTATCTTTGAAATCTAATAAAAAAACAATGGCAAAAGAAAAAGGCATTTACACTGGAATTATAGAAAAAGACGAAAACGGCAATTATTTTTGTGGCGAATATTTGTTAGATTATAAATATACCGAAGCCAATTTTAAATTAGGTGACGAAATCAACATCAAAAGTGTTATTGCTAACCCAAGTGATAAAAGCTACAATCAATATCCGAAGAAATCGCGCAATTTCTTTTTGGCTAACGATAAAAAGTAATACAAAACCAATAATCCTTCAATCTAACAATCATGATGAACTGGGAACAACTTTTATCCTTAAAACGTCAAGGTGATAAAGGCAAACGACTGCGAATTGAACAAGACGACACAAGATTAGGTTTCGAAGTCGATTACGATCGTATTATCTTTTCATCGGCATTTCGAAGTTTACAAGATAAAACACAAGTGATTCCGCTTTCCAAAACCGACTTTGTGCATACAAGATTGACACATAGTCTAGAAGTTTCTGTTGTGGGACGTTCTATCGGGCGATTGGTTGGTAAAAAAATCATTGAAAAATATCCTCATTTACAAGAAATTCATGGTTATCAAGCCAACGATTTTGGAGCTATTGTTGCTGCCGCTTCATTGGCTCACGATATCGGAAATCCTCCTTTTGGTCATTCGGGTGAAAAAGCCATCGGCGAATATTTTTCGATTGGAAAAGGGCAACAATTTAAAGATCAATTAACTGCTAAAGAATGGCAAGACTTAATCGATTTTGAAGGAAACGCCAACGGATTTTCGGTCTTAACCAGTTCGCGTCCAGGTATTGAAGGCAGCATTCGTCTAACCTATGCTGTTTTGGGTGCATTCATGAAATACCCGAAAGAAAGTTTGCCTAAAAAACCAACCTCCAATATTGCCGATAAAAAGTATGGCTTCTTTCAATCGGACAAAGATTTTTTCAAAGAAGTTGCCGACGAATTGGGCTTGATTCCAAATAAATCGGGTAACGATTTAGGCTATGAGCGTCATCCATTAGCCTATTTGGTTGAAGCTGCCGATGACATTTGTTACACTATAATCGATTTTGAAGACGGCATCAATCTGGGATTGGTTTCTGAAGATTTTGCCTTAGAATATTTAATCAAATTGGTAAAAGACACCATCGATACTAATAAATACCAAACCCTAACCACCAAAGAAGATCGGATTAGTTATTTGCGTGCTTTGGCAATAGGAAACCTAATTAATGATGCTGTTCGCGTTTTTATTGAAAACGAAGAAGCTATTTTGAAAGGGAAATTTCCGTATGCATTAACCGACAAAAGTAAATACAAAGCTCAAATTGATGATATCATTAAATTGAGTGTCAAAAACATTTATCAAAGTCGTGAAGTGATTGAAAAAGAACTTTCTGGCTATCAAATGATTAACAACTTATTAGACAAATTTATTACTGCTTATAACAACAAACACGAAGGAAAAGCTACGAATTACGACAAACTATTATTGAAAATTCTTCCCGAAAAACACGACGTTGAAAAGGAAAGTTTGTACGATCGTTTATTACACATTTGCCATTTTATTTCGATGCTAACCGATGGTAAAGCTTTGTTGTACAATAAAATAATTTCCTCCTAATTTTTGTTAAATTTTTGATTTTCAACTAAAATAATTGCATTTACATCAAAAATAAATTAAGTTTGTCCATCTATTAAAAAAACTACAAATTAAACTTTATGAGAAAAATTACATCTCTAGTAATGATTTTGTTCACAGTTTTAGGATTTTCCCAAGATAACAAAGGAAAAATTCAGAACTATTTGGATCAAAACAAAGCTAAACTAAACCTTTCAAGCACAGATATTTCTGATTGGTTTATTGAAAGTATTGGTACTTCAGAATCAACCCAAATTGACACCTATTGGATCAAACAACGCTACCAAGGCATTGAAATTTTCAATGGAGTATCCAATGTTTGGGTTAAAAATGACGAAGTAATCAATGTACAAAACGGATTCATTTCGAATATTAGTCAAAAAATCAATACAACTACACCTGTCTTAAGCGTTTTAAGCGCTTTGCAAAAAGGCTTTATAGCTGTTAATGAAAACTCATCTGCAAACCTAACTATAACAAATAGTAATAGTAATGATTATAAAGTATTAATCAATAATTCACCTGACGATTATATATCCGTTAAAAAAATATTTTTTCCTTTAAAAAACGAGATTAAATTAGCTTGGAACTTTAAAATAACTTCTCAAAACAATTCTCATGTATGGGATATTAAAGTAGATGCAATCAATGGTAATATATTATCTAAAGAAGATTTAGTGATTTCATGTAATTTTGAAAATCAAAACACCTATGGTAATGCAGGATTTTCATTTTACAGAAATATGTTCAAGGAAGAAAATAATGTTTTACCTGTGGCGCAAGTTCAAGGTGGATCATACAGAGTTGTTCCTTTCAACTACGAAAGTCCGAATCACCATTCAAGAGATTTAATTACTAACCCAGAAAATGCAACTGCTTCTCCAAAAGGATGGCATGATAGTAATACATTGACAGGAACAACAGCTTCTTTGAGATATACATATTTAAGAGGCAACAATGTATGGGCTAGATCCGATTACACAGGTGCAGATCCAACTGCGACTTCGACGACATCAACTGCAAATGGGTATTCTCCAACTAGTGCAAGTTTAACTTTTGATTTCCCTTATCCTGGAACGTCAGTAGCAGCTAATACATATATTAATGCCTCTACTACTAATCTTTTTTACACGAACAATATTTTGCATGATTTATGGTATCAATATGGTTTTAATGAAGCTAATGGTAATTTTCAACAAAATAATTATGCAAATGGTGGGCTAGGATCGGATTCAGTTTATGCAGATGCGCAAGATAGTTTTACTGCTGCTACTCCTCAATTAAATAATGCTAATTTCTATTCTGATGCAGATGGACCTGTTTCAAATTCATTAAGACCAAGAATGCAAATGTATTTGTGGAGTTATAGAAAAATAACTCAGTTACTGACTGTTAATTCACCTTCAGACATTGCTGGTCCGAAGTATTCAAGTGACAATGGTTTTAGTCCAGGGCACGTAAATGTTCCCGTAGCACCTGCAATAATTCAATCAGACATTGTTTTATACGATGATGGCACACCAGATGTAGGTCAAACCGACAATGCTGACGGTTGTGCAGCAGCGGTTAATGCCGCAGCCATTAACGGTCACATTACAATCATTAGAAGATCTACTTCAGTCGCTAACGGCGGAAATCCATGTACATTTGCTGCTAAGGCAGCAAATGCAACTAACGCTGGAGCTACTGCTTTAATTATCGTAAATAATGACACTACAGCACCCGATTCAAGTATTGGAATGTCTGGAGCAGATGCGGGTATTACTATTCCTGTTATAAGCATTTCTTTAAATAATGGTGAGGCAATAATTACAAAATTGAAAGCTGGTCAAACCGTTAATGCTAAAATTCAATCTCCTACAGCTCTAGATTTATTTGTAAATACGGATGGAGATTTAGATAATGGTGTTATTGCTCACGAATTTGGCCATGGTATTTCAACTCGCTTAGCTGGTGGTCCAGCAAATGCAAACTGCCTAAGAAATCCTGAACAAATGGGAGAAGGGTGGTCTGACTGGTTCGCATTAATGTTAACAATGCATCCTGGTGATGTAGGTACTACACCACGTGGAATGGCTACCTTTGTTATGAATGAAGATCCAGGACAAGACGGACTGAGAAATTATCCATATTCAACAGACATGACAATCAACCCAGAAACTTTTGGTTATACTAATGGAGGAAGTGCCCCAATGTTTCCTGTAATTGTACAGGATGCAAATGGAACAGATTATGTAGAATCTCATAATGTTGGTGAAATTTGGACGACTATGCTTTGGGATTTAACTTGGGCTTACATCAATAAATATGGCTACGATGACAATAAATATACAGGGACTGGAGGAAACAACAAAGTAATGCGATTAGTATTAGATGCTATTAAATTACAACCTTGTAGCCCTTCATTTATCCAAGCTCGTGACGCCATCTTAGCTGCTGATTTAGCTACCACTAATGGTCAAAACTATTGCTTAATATGGGAAGTTTTTGCTAGAAGAGGAATGGGAGTTAACGCTTCTTCTGGAACAAATTCTGGAGATCGTTATAATACTGATGCTATATTAGACCAAGTAGAAGACTATACAGTACCAACACCAGGAACTACACCAGCTACAGGTTCAAACTGTACTTTATCAGTAAACTATTTTGAAAATCAAGATATGTTTAGAGTATATCCAAACCCAACTAATGGTTTCTTAAACGTGAGAATCAACAACTATGTTGGAAAAGTAAACATCCAAATAATTGACATCAACGGAAGAGTTGTAAGTGAGTACAAAAACGAAGAATTCAACATTGAAAAATCGTTAAACTTAAACAATCTTCAAACGGGAATGTACGTTCTTAAAGTAAGTGGAGATTCATTAAACTTTACACAAAAAATTATGAAAAACTAAATTTATAATTTATTTATTTTTTATTTAAAAACTCCGTTTAGAAATAGACGGAGTTTTTTGTTGATATCTTGTTAATTAAATAACATTAAGATAAAAATAAAAATACAAAAATTTCTTACATTTATCTAATTAATTTTTAAAACACACAACATGAAAAAACTTTTTTACTTTATAGCTATTTTAATAAGTACTTATTCCTATTCGCAATCCGCTTCATGTGGTTCTGATGAGTTCATTAAAACTCTAACTCAAAAAAACCCTAGTATTAAATCTACATTTTATCAAATGGATAAAAAATTAAATGATTTAATTGTTGAAAGGAACTTTAGTAAAACCACTTCAAACCTGCCAATTATAACAATTCCTATAGCTATCATTGTAGCTCATGGAGGTCAAGCTTTGGGAACTGGAAGTAATATTACAGATACTCAAATAAATAATCAAATTACAGCTTTAAATTCTTATTTTAGTCCTTATGGAATTAGGTTTTGTTTAGCAACAAATTTTGGATCTGGAAGTAATAATCCCTCTGGAGGTATAGCTCCTACTGCAGGGATTAGTCACGTGAATGTTGGGGCACTTACAAACCATAATGCTTTAACTGACCAAGCAGCTTTAATATATAACTCCAATTTAACAACTACTGCAAGTGGAGGACAACAATATTTGAGAATTTGGATTGTAAATAGTATAACAGGGCTCACTGCTGGTGTTGCAGGATACTCAGCTTATCCAAACTCAGGTTTTGAAGGCATTGTAATGCGATATGATGTTTTTGGTAACGGAGAAAGTAATCTGATGCCAAACTACAATCAAGGTAAGGCTTTGGTACATGAAGTTGGGCATTATCTGGGATTATATCATACGTTTAACGAAAGTTGCCTAGGCGGAACAGCTCAAACTTGTACAACAAGTGGAGACCGAGTTTGTGATACTCCACAAGTTAGTGCTTCAAATTTTGGCTGCCCTGCATCAATAGATTCATGTCCTACAGAAACACCAAATAATTTACCCGACGACATTCATAATTATATGGATTATACTTATGAAAGTTGTAAGAATCAATTTACACCTGGACAAGTTCAAAGAATGAAAGACATGCTAACTCAATATCGTAATGTTTTATTCTCTACAGATAATTTAATAGCCACAGCAACCTGCGGGGCAAATTTAAACTCTTTATCAGCAACATTTACTGCTTCAGCCTATAGTGTTTGTACCAACTCTCCAGCAATTACTTTTAATCCGGTGGTGACCCAAAACGCCTCCTATACATGGAATTTTGGTGATGGTTCATCAACATCATCCCTAATGAATCCTTCACATTCATTTACATCGTCTACTAATTCACCCTTTACAGTGACTTTAACAATCGTTAGAGCTAATGAGACATTAGTTTCAACTCAAAAGATTTATGTAACTACCTGCAATCCTATTCAAAATTCAGATAGTAATTGGTATGTTAGTGAAAACAGTTTGTTGAATTTTGGAACTGGTGTTCCCGTACCGTTTAATATACCTAATAATTTAGGTACTGGTGAGGCACTTGCTAGTCAATGTAATGCACAAGGTAATTTATTATTTTATTCTAATGGACTCAAAATATTTAACAATGTTTATACATCAATTAATTCTAGTAACTTATCTTCCGATCAAAGCGCAATGGACGGAGTAATTTCAGTACCAAAACCAGGAAACATTAATCAATATTATCTTTTTACCAAACCAAGTATTGGTTATCCAGGAGGATTTAGGTATAGTATTATAAATATAAGTGGAACAACAGCTACATTGTCAGCAACTTTTGATCAACCTATTACATTTCCTAGTTCTAATGGATATCAGGTTGGCAATAATGGAGCTATTATCGGAAGTGAAGGTATAGCAGTAGCAGAAAATTGTTCGGGGTATTGGATTGTTACTACAGGTGTAAAATCAAATGGAGAATATCTAATGGTTTATAACCTTACCAGTGCTGGATTAGTTTTTGTTGGTGAAACTCTTTTACCCGCAGCTACAGTTGGAAATCAACAACCTTTAGTAAGTTCAATAAAATTCTCTCCTGATGAAAACAAATTGATATTCTATAGACTATTTGATACTCAATATATCTATCTATATGAATTTAATAAATTTACTGGTGGAGTAGTTGGATCGCCTGTAAATATTAATTTAAGTGATGTACATGGTATTTCATTCAGTCCAGATTCAAAATTATTTTATGCAAATTCTAACGGGAACATATATCAGTTAAATTGTATTTCAACAAACATTAACAGCACAAAAAAATTACTTTATGTAACACAACAACAATCTGGTAATATTCAACTTGGTCCTGATGGAAAAATTTATGGAGCAGTTGTAAATACTGATACTTTATTTACTATACACAATCCAAATGGTTTAGTTACTGAAAACAATCCAAATAATTGTGATTTCACCAGAAATGGTGTAAAAATGTTGAGCACTGTTGCTTTTGGCTTAAATAATATAATTAATGCTAAAGCTTCAATTGCTTTCCCAAATTCAATAGCGACTATAAGCAGTTACCCTATTAGTTGTAATAGTTTTAAATTTATTCCTAATATTTACTGTAACACACCAATTACATGGGATTTTGGGGATTCAACAACTTCATCAGCAACCCTTCCACCTGTACACACTTATTCTGTTGATGGTACTTACACAATTAGTATTAAAAACAGTAATAATATTATACTAGCCTCAACAACTGTTATTGTTGGGATGAATACTCCAACTATTTTAGGGAGTTCATCTGCCTGTAGTTCAACTAATAATAATACTACTATAAATTCAGTTGCACTAGAAACAGGGCAAACTGCACATTGGACAATATCAGGAGGAACAGGAATTATAGGTAGTTTGGATAATCAGTCAGAGGTAATTATTAATTGGACCAGTTTGCCAGGAACCATTTCATTAACAGTCACTAATTCGAATGGGTGTTCCAAAACTGTAACAAAAACAATATCGGGTGTTGCAACACCAATCATTAGTGGTAGTACAGACATCTGCTTAGTTGGAAACAAGACGTCTATAAACTCAATTAGTTTACTACCAGGACAGACAGCCTCTTGGTCTATTCCTCCTGGTGCAGGATCTGGAACAATAACAGGAGGTAATACAGCAACGGCCACAGTAACTTGGACAAATGTACCAGGAATTTTAAAAGTTACAGTAACTGATGTTAATGGCTGTAGCGCTTCTGCTTATCAACAAATCAACCGTTTAACTATAGTTACTCCTATAATTTCTGGTGATACTTGTTATAGCTCTAATACTGTAACAAATCATTCTACTATTATTCCTGCTGGTCTGACGGCTCTTTGGTCTGCGAGTACTGGAACTATTATTGGCAGTAATAGCCTGCCAAATGTAAAAGTAAATTGGTCATCTCCTGGATTACTTTCCTTAACATTTACTAATAATATTGGGTGTACTGCTACAAGTTATAAGAGTATTAATAAAATAACTACACCAGTTATTACAGGAAATAATAACTCCTGTATAACAGTAGGAAATTCAAACATATACTCAACAACATTAGGTTCAGGAGAAACTGCTTTATGGACAATAACTAGTGGGGCAGGAACTATAACAAATGGTAATACTGCTAATGCATCAATTAGTTGGAGTAGTCTACCTGCAACACTTAATGTTACAATAACAAATGCAAATGGATGTACTTCTTCTACAACCATGAATGTAGGAATATTACAAGCTTACATTACAGGAACGTCAACCGCATGTACTTCACAAACCGCAAATAATACTAAAACATACTCAACAACTCTAGCTTCTAATCAGACCGCTTTATGGCAAATTATACCATCAACAGCAGGGACTTTCATGAGCGGTACAACAAGTGCAAGTACTACACCAATAATAAAATGGACATCACTACCTGCAACATTAAAACTTACTATAACTCAAACAGGAGGTTGTTCAGTAACTAAAACCCTTAACATAACTTCTCTTTGTTCTGCAAGCTGTTCTTGTCTAGATGATTTAACAACAATTTATTATACAAAAATTGCAGATACAGGAGGGACTTCTATATCTGTTGAACAAACAACAATGTCAGATCTTTGCGATGGTTTTGTAACTTTCAATTTTGATTTTGGTGATGGCACTACAAGCGGTCCATCAGGAAATTATGTTGATCATTGTTATCCAAGTAACGCAACTTATAATGTCGTATGCACAGCTACTATGGCTAATGGATGCTCAAGAACTATTTCTTTCCCTGTAACAGGATTTCCGTGTACAACTACTCCGTGTACATCTTGTCCCGTGACTGGTAAACAAACTTTAAATCAATTAAATAATAGTTCAACAAACTATAATATTGAAATAAAACCTAACCCAACAAATGACTTATTAAACGTAAGAATTAACAACTATGTTGGAAAAGTAAACATCCAAGTAATTGATATTAACGGAAGAGTTGTAAGTGAATACAAAAACGAAGAATTCAACATTGAAAAATCGTTGAACTTAAACAATCTTCAAACAGGAATGTACGTTCTTAAAGTAAGTGGAGATTCTTTGAACTTTACACAAAAAATAATGAAAAACTAATTCATTAGTTTACTAATAAAAAAGCGGCTTAAGATTTAAGCCGCTTTTTTTATTTTTATTTCTTAGTACTCTACTCTGATAAAACTTTTAAAATACTTTCAACATCAATACCACATATTTTCTGAAGCTCCTCTACCGTTCCATGCTCTATAAATTCATCTGGAACACCTAGCGTTTTTATTGGAATTCTATAATTATTTTCAGTAGCAAATTCAATAATGGCACTACCAAAACCTACTTTTACGGCACCATCTTCAATCGTGATGACTTTTTCAAATGATTGAAATATTTCATGTAGAAGATTCTCGTCAATCGGTTTTACAAAACCAAAATCATAATGCGCAATTGCATCAGCATTTGAAACTTTATCCAAAGCCAAGCTCACATTATTCCCAATAAATCCTGTAGATAAAACGGCAGTTTTAGTTCCACTTTTCAACAAATGAGCCTTCCCTACTTCAATATTCTGAAATCTGTAATTCGTAATTTTTAATTCATAATTTGAATATTTCCCTCTTCCTCTTGGATAGCGAATGGCTATGGGATGATTCAATCCTAAAGAAGCAGTATATAAAATATTTCGCAAATCAATTTCATCTTTTGGAGCATAAATAATCAGATTGGGAATACATCGCAAATACGCCAAATCAAAAACACCATGATGTGTAGCGCCATCTTCTCCAACCAATCCTGCTCGATCCAAGCAAAAAATTACAGGTAAATTCTGTATTGCCACATCATGAATCACTTGGTCATAAGCACGCTGCAAAAAAGTAGAATAAATGTTGCAAAAAACGACCATACCTTGTGTCGCCATTCCTGCTGCCAAAGTCACGGCATGCTGTTCGGCAATACCTACATCAAAAGCGCGTTCTGGAAAGGCATCCATCATAAATTTTAACGAGCTTCCCGTAGGCATGGCAGGCGTTATTCCAATGATTTTCGGATTTAAAGTTGCTAATTCAACCAACGTTTTTCCGAAAACATCTTGAAACTTAGGCGGCAAATTCTCTTCCGATTTAGGGTGAATTTCACCCGTAGTCTTATCAAATTTTCCAGGCGCATGGTATTTTACTTGATCTTCTTCGGCAAGTTGTAATCCTTTCCCTTTAGTGGTGATAATATGTAAAAATTTTGGCCCTTTCACTTTTTTCAAACGGTTCAATTCTGAAATCAACGCATCCAAATCATGTCCATCAATCGGTCCCGAATAATCAAAATTCAACGACTTAATCATATTGTTTTGTTTCGGATTTTTACCTTCTTTTACCGAAGTCAAATAATTTTTTAAGGCACCAACACTCGGATCAATTCCAATGGCATTATCATTCAAAATCACCAACAAATTGGCATCGGTCACTCCGGCATGATTCAAACCTTCAAAGGCCATTCCGCTCGCAATCGAAGCATCTCCTATCACGGCAATATGGTGTTTATTTTCGCCTTTTAATTGCGATGCAATTGCCATTCCTAATGCGGCTGATATAGAAGTTGATGAATGACCAACTCCAAACGTATCATACACACTTTCACTTCGTTTAGGAAAACCCGAAATACCGCCCAATTGTCTATTGGTATGAAAAATTGCTTTTCGTTCGGTTAAAATTTTGTGTCCATACGCTTGATGGCCCACATCCCAAACCAACAAATCGTCTGGTGTGTTAAAAACATAATGCAAAGCAATCGTAAGTTCAACAACACCCAAACTAGCACCCAAATGACCTTCTTTTGCCGAAACTATATCAATGATAAAATCACGCAACTCTTTTGCCAATTGAGACAATTGCGAAGTTTCCAATTTTCGTAAATCGGTTGGATTATTGATATATTGAAGTAAATTTTCCGACATGTAGCAAAGGTACGAATTGAATTCCTATTTTTGCTTTATGGAAAACATTTTCACCGACGAATACTTCATGAAAAAAGCACTACAAGAAGCCGAAATGGCTTTTGATAAAGGCGAAATTCCTGTGGGTGCTATTGTGGTAATCGACAACAAAGTCATTGCACGAAGTCATAATTTAACCGAATTACTCCACGACGTGACCGCTCATGCTGAAATGCAATCCATCACTGCCGCTGCTAATTTTTTGGGCGGAAAATATTTAAAAGACTGTACCTTATACGTCACTCTGGAACCTTGCCAAATGTGTGCAGGTGCTTTGTATTGGAGTCAAATTTCTAAAATTGTTTTTGGTGCCCGAGACGAACAACGTGGCTTTCTAACTTTAGGAACAACTTTACATCCAAAAACTCAAGTAATTCAAGGGGTTTTAGCAGATGAAGCCTCACAATTAATGAAACGTTTTTTCGCTTCCAAAAGAAAATAACGTTAGAAAATTTTTACAAGAAAAATAGTCCAAAAATTTATTTTAACTTTACTACAATAATTCAATATCTTTTGGAGTTATGGCATTAATTGAAGATGTCATTTTAACATTATTTTCAAGAAAAAGTTCTAACCAATAATCCTTTCAAAAACTATGAAGACCATTAAGTTAATCGGTTTGTTTTTAGCAATCTTTGTATTGCATTCTTGTTCCAAAAAATCGGCTGCCGATTTTGATTCTGACTTTTCGTTGTATAAGGATTATATTTCGAGTTTCTCGTCGGGTTTCGTTCCGGTTAACTCCGATTTTAGGGTGCAATTGGCCTTCAATAAAAGTGATTGGAAACCTAATCAAGAACTAGACGAAGATTTATTTGACATCTCACCAAGTGTAAGCGGAAAAGTAGTAGCGCTTTCCAGCAATACTATCGCATTCATTCCAAAAGAGAAATTGGAGCAAAATACCTTGTACCAAATTACATTACACCTTTCACAAATCAACAGCAAAACTCCCAAAGAATTAGCCGATTTTAACTTCTCGGTTAAAACCATCAAGCAAGATTTTATTGTCAATACGTTAGATTTACAATCGTATGACAAAGACACCTATTACCTAAACGGAACCATCAAAACTGCCGATAATTTAAGTTTTGAAGATGCCCAAAAACTGCTCAAAGTCACTCAAAATGATGAAGATGTAAAAGTAACTTTTGATAAAGCCACCAGCACTTCAACAGAGTTTAAATTCACCATTGAAAAAATCAAACGCTTTGACGACGATAGTGAAATCACGATTGCTTGGGATGGTGATGATGTTGACATCGACCAAAAAGGCGAAGTGAAATTCCCTATTCCAGGTAAAAACCAATTCAAAGTACTCGATATCAAAATTGGAGACGAAAACAACCAATCACTACTTATTAATTTCTCTGACCCTCTAAAACGCGATCAAGATTTTAAAGGTTTGATTGCCATTGAAAACACAAACAATCTAAAATTTGCTACCATGGGTAACGTTTTAAAAGTGTTTTTCAATAATGAAGCTAAAAATTCTGAAGTAGATAAAGGTTCCCCAAAGGAAACTATTGTGACTGAAAATGCCGTAGATACTACAAACGTTTCTGTCGATAGTGCTGCTGTGGCAGTTGTGGATGATATTTCCGATGCAGTTGCTGAACCTGTTGCAGAAGCTTCTTCCGAACAATCATTTGCTGGAACCAAATTAGTCGAAGTATTTCAAGGAATTGAAAACGATTACGGCTATAAAATGAAAAATAATTATTCTGAAAAATTGCTGTTTGACCAAATAAAACCCGGCGTAAAATTGGTTAAAAGCGGTACCATTTTGCCAAGTTCCAACAATTTGAAACTCAATTTTGAAGTAGCCAACTTGAATGCTGTGGATGTAAAAGTGTATAAAATTTACAAAAACAACATCATGCAATTTCTTCAAGACAATGAAATAAACGGTACTCGAAATCTAAAACAAGTTGGTCAGGCAATTGCCAAAACCACCATCGAATTGAAGCAAAATAATTTACTCAATTACAGCAAATGGAATACTTATGCCTTAGATCTTTCTAAAATTATCGAACCTGAGCCAGGCGCAATATATCGTGTAGAGTTTTCATTCAAGAAAAAATATTCCCTTTACAAATGCACTTCTTCAGACAGCTCTGATGATAACGCTTCTGAAGATGACGAAGAAGAAGTCGATGAAAATGATGTGAATTACAGCGGAGAAAACTACGACGATTACTACTACGAAGAAGATTATGATTATCGCGAAAGTCAAGATCCGTGTGGCAATTATTACTTTTATAACACCAAAGTTGGAACCAATATTTTAGCTTCCGATTTGGGTGTCATTGCCAAAAGAGGCACAGACAAATCCGTAGTGGTTGCCGTAAGCGACATCGTTTCTACCGATCCTGTTTCGGGTGCCACCGTAACTTTATACAATTACCAGCAACAAAAAATTGGCGAATCAAGTACCGATGGCGACGGAATGGCATCATTTCAACTTGAAAAAATTGCCTATTTCGCCATTGTCACTAAAGGCGATCAAAGCACGTATGTGAAATTAGACGACGAACTTTCGTTATCAGTAAGTAACTTCGATGTTTCGGGCGAAACCTTGCAAAAAGGATTGAAAGGCTATTTATATGGCGAACGCGGTGTTTGGAGACCAGGCGACACCTTGTTTTTATCCTTCATCTTGAATGATAATGCTAATAAATTGCCACCAAACCATCCTATCAAATTAAAATTAAATGATCCTAACGGAAAAACGGTTTATCAATCAGTACAAAAACTAAACGACCTCAACCACTACAAATTTGTAGTTCCCACACAATCAAGTGCGCCAACCGGAAATTGGGAAGCCGTAGCAAGCATTGGTGGCGCTCGTTTTTACAAAAGCATCAAAATAGAAACCATCAAACCAAATCGTTTAAAAATCAAAAACAGTTTTAACGATGCGATTCTTTCTACGAGCAAAAACAACGTGAATAACATTCAAGTGTTGTGGCTTCATGGTGCTGTCGCAAAAGATTTAAAAACCGAAGTGCAAGCCAAATTTTCACAACAAGTCACTACGTTTAAAGGGTATGACAAATACGTTTTTGATGATCCAACACGCAATTTCTCTACCGAAGAAATCAATATTTTCTCTGGAAAAGTAGACGGAAATGGACGTGCTTCCATTCCGATAAAACCAACACTTCAAGGTCAAGCACCCGGTATGTTGAAAGCAGCTTTCATCACCAAAGTTTACGAACAAGGCGGTGATGTAAGTACCGATGTAGCATCGACTTCCTACTCGCCTTACCAAACGTATGTAGGGGTAAAAGCACCAGAACCTAATAAATACGGCTTACTCGAAACAGGCAGAGCCAATCGTTTTGATATTGTAACCGTTACCGAAAACGGCAAACCAAAATCGGTTCAAAATTTAGATGTGCGCATTTACAAATTAGAATCGCGTTGGTGGTGGGATGCTTCCAATGATAATTTGTCCAATTACAGTTCGTCGAGCTCCACCATTGCTTACAGAAATTATAAAATCTCAACCGATTATTCTGGTAGAGGAAACGTTTCTTTTGTAGTTCCAGAAAACGATTGGGGTAATTATTTAATCCGTGTTTCCGATCCAACTAGTGGTCATGCTACAGGAACCAGAGTCTACATCGATTCGCCATATTGGTCAGCTAAATCTAAAAATACCGATGGAGAATCGGCTAATATGCTGCGTTTTTCTACCGACAAAACCAAATATGCGGTTGGCGAAACAGCTAAAATTTTCTTCCCATCCAGCGAAGGCGGAAGAGCTTTAATCGCTATCGAAAACGGCACTAAAGTGGTAAAAACGCTATGGGCTAAAACCAAAAAAGGCGAAACGTCTGTCGAATTGCCTATTACTGGTGAAATGGCGCCTAACGTATACATTAACATCACATTATTACAACCGCATGCGTCGACTAAAAATGATTCTCCTATTCGTATGTACGGCATCGTTCCGATTGAAGTAGTGGATAAAAATACCGTTTTAGAGCCACAAATTGCCATGCCAAACACACTTCGTCCAGAACAATCAGTCAATGTAAAAGTTTCTGAGAAAAATGGTAAAGCGATGACCTATACTATTGCGGTGGTTGATGAAGGTTTATTGGATTTAACCCGTTTTAAAACGCCAAATGCTTGGGATAGTTTCTATACTCGCGAAGCTTTGGGTGTAAGAACTTGGGATATTTATGACGATGTGATTGGCGCTTACGGCGGAAAAGTAAACCAAGTATTTGCTATTGGTGGTGACGCCGATTTGGGCGGTGGCAAAGCCAAAAAAGCCAATCGTTTCAAACCAGTAGTGATGTATTTCGGTCCGTTTGAATTAGGAAAAGGCGAATCCAAAACGCACAAAATTAAACTGCCAAAATACATTGGTTCGGTGCGAACTATGGTGGTGGCTGCCAATAAAGAAAATAGTGCTTATGGTATGGCTGAAAAAGCGACACCAGTAAAAAGTCCGTTGATGGTATTGGCTTCGTTACCGCGAAAAATATCACCATCTGAAAAAGTAACCCTTCCAGTAACGCTATTTGCTACTGAGAAGACGATTAAAAATGTCTCGCTTCAAATCAAAACCAATAACGCTGTTAGAGTGGTTGGAAGCAAATCACAAATGGTTAAATTCACACAACCTGATGAAAAAATGGCGTATTTCAATCTCGAAGTAGGAAGCGCTACTGGTATAGGAAAAATTCAAATTGTCGCTACTTCTGGTAAAGAAAAATCGGTCTATGATGTCGAAATTGATGTGACGAATCCGAATCCGGTGACGACCACTTATACTGATATTGTGGTCAATCCGAACAGCTCCAAAACCATTTCTTGGAAATTATTTGGCGTGACTGGAAGCAACAAATCAAAACTAGAAGTGTCTTCTGTTCCAACGGTTGATTTCAGTCGTAGATTGGATTATTTAATTCAATACCCTCATGGTTGCGTCGAACAAACAACCTCATCGGTTTTTCCACAATTGTATTTGAACGATATCATGGATTTGGATGCCAGTTACAAACAACGCATTCAGAAAAACATCACCGCTGGAATCCAAAAATTAGGTAATTTCCAAGTAGCTAATGGCGGATTTGCTTATTGGCCAGGCAATGCCGATGCCGATGATTGGGGTTCTTCTTATGCAGGACATTTCTTAATAGAAGCCGAGAAAAAAGGCTATGTATTGCCAATCAGTTTTAAAAACAAATGGATTTCTTACCAACAAAAAATGGCTAAACAATGGCGTTTTGAAAAACAATACGGCAACGATTTGGCGCAAGCCTATCGTCTGTATACCTTAGCATTAGCCGGTTCAGCCGATTTAGCTTCGATGAACAGACTTCGCGAAACCGTTGGTATTTCTAACGAAAGTAAATTGCGTTTGGCTGCTGCGTATGCCCTCATCAAACAAAATGCTGCAGGAATGGCGTTGTTGAGCAAATCGATGATTGATGAGCAAAACGAAAACTATTATTATTACTATTATGGTTCGAGCGAAAGAAATCGAGCTATGGCTTTAGAAACTTTGATTCTGTTGGGTCAAAAACAAAAAGCCTTTGCGATGGCAACCAAATTGGCTAAGAGTTTATCTAGCAATCAATGGATGAGTACGCAAACCACGGCTTACGGACTCTATGCAATGTCCAAATTTGCACAAAGCAATGGCAGTAAAGGCGTTTCTATTCAATACATGAATGGCGGAAAAGCAGTGGTAATCAACACTAACAAAACCATAGCACAACGCGATTTAGTTTTGGTTTCAGGATCCAATTCACTAACCATTAAAAACAATAAAAACAATACGTTATTTGTTCGTGTTTTAAACAGTGGTATTCTTCCTGTTGGAAAAGAAAATGTGGTACAAAACAACCTTACTGCTAATGTGGTTTTTAAAGATCGAAAAGGAAAAGCGATTTCAGTAACCAAAATGGCACAAGGAACCGAATTCATTGCCGAAGTAACGCTAACCAATCGCAAAAACGAATACGTGTCTAATATAGCCTTGTCGCAAATTCTTCCTTCTGGATTCGAAATTGTAAACACACGTTACACCGATTATGGCGATGCTACCAATAATGTAGCCGATTACATCGACATTCGCGACGACCGAGCCAACTACTATTTTGGTCTGCGTGCCAACGAAACTCGAACATTCAAAATCTTATTGAACGCTTCCTATTTAGGTAAATATTACCTACCCGGATTGCAATGCGAAGCCATGTACGACAACGAATTCATGGCAAGAACCAAAGGTCAGTGGGTAGAAGTGGTGAAATAGCATTTGTTCTTATCCTGACAGGTTTTTTAAACCTGTCAGGTATTAATAATCAATACAAGAAAAAAATGAAACCTATTTTAAATATTACCGTTTTAGCATTAACGCTTTTTTGTTGTTCTCTTTCTTTTAGTCAAAGTAGAGTAATAGATTCATTAATCCAAAATATTGACAACAAACAGGCTTATATTCTGCTCACAAGAACGATGTCTCCTAGAATAAATAGCACCGCAGGATCACAAATTATACAATTAGGCAAAGTAGCAACACCAGAACTCATCAAAGTTTTAGATGATCAAAACAAAGGTATTATAGCTCATTTTATTCTTTCTGAAATATGGAAAGAACGTTGGAAAGAAGAAATTTGTTGTGCTATATCAAGCGATGGAACTATTGAAATTATAAGCATCAATGGTCTTAAAATATACATTGACGACAACGCGCTATTCGCAAAAACAGACGACCTCAAAAACAATAAAGAACGTTGGAGAAAAATATGGGAATCATAAAAATGGCTTTAAAGACGAGATAATTTATATGACTTATTTGAAAGACTATTTCTCTTTTAATAAAAAGCTGTTGTTGGCGCTTATTATTTTTATAATAACAGGAATCAGTTTATCAAAAACAATAACACGTTATCATAACGAAAAGCTAATTAAATCTAACCCTGTCTATACGGTAGGTGAAGTTACAGATTACGGTGAAATTGGAATTGCTAATTATTATTTAAAGTATAACTATTATGTTGATGGTGGCGTTTATAGTAATGAAGTAAGCGAAAGATTTGTGGTAAATCAAACTAAAGATTCAAGTTTTAATAGAAAAATTTATGTCGAATATTGTAAAGACAATCCAAGCATAAGCATACCTATATTAGATAGCATACCTAAAAATTAATACAACTTCTTATACCTGTCAAGTGTAAAAAAACTTTGCGAACCTTGCGGAAAAACTTTGCGCCTTAGCGGTTAAATTCGTCACATTAAAAAATGAAAGAAAAAATAAAAGCGTTTTTCCAACGCATTTTAAAATACATCAAAGCCAACAAAAAGAAATCTGCAATAGCATGTATACTTCTTGTGGTCTATTATTTTTCTTTACCTCGAACGCTTTTCGAAGAGCCTTATGCTACCGTAATCGAAAGCCAAGACGGCGAACTTTTGGCAGCTAAAATTGCCAACGACGGACAATGGCGTTTTCCAGCCAGCGATAGCGTTCCTGAAAAATTCAAAAAGTGCATCGTGTATTACGAAGACGAACACTTTTACCACCATTTTGGGTTCAACCCTGCTGCGATGTACAAAGCCTTTCAACAAAACCGAAGTGCTGGCAAAGTCGTTCGTGGTGGCAGCACACTCACCCAACAAGTCATTCGATTATCACGGCACAACAAAAAGCGAACCTACTACGAAAAAGGTATCGAAATGATTCTCGCAACGCGTTTGGAGTTTCGTCATTCTAAAGAAAAAATACTCGAATTGTATGCAGCTCATGCGCCTTTTGGTGGCAATGTAGTAGGTCTTGAAATGGCTTCTTGGCGGTATTTTGGCGTGCAAGCGCACCAACTATCGTGGGCAGAAAGTGCTACATTAGCGGTTTTACCCAACGCTCCGAGTCTCATTTATCCGGGTAAAAACCAAGAAAAATTACTTAAAAAGCGCAACGCCTTACTGTTAAAACTATACCACGAAAAAGTCATTGACAAGATGACCTATCAATTATCGATAACCGAACCACTACCGCAAAAACCGTATAATTTACCGCAAATTGCTCCGCATTTGTTACAACATATTGCCAAAACCAACGAAGGCAAACGCATTAAAACCACCATAAATGTGTCGTTGCAAAATCGCGTGAATCAAATTGCGGCCTATTACAACAACCAATACAAACAAAACGAAGTCCACAACCTAGCCATTATGGTCATCGACATTCAAAACCGCAACATCATCAGCTATGTTGGGAATGCACCCACCGACAAAGACCACGATAAAGACGTAGATATCATTACGGCACCACGAAGCACCGGAAGTATTCTAAAACCCTTGCTTTTTGCTTCGATGCTCGATGATGGTGAACTGTTGCCCAACACACTCGTACCCGATATTCCAACTCAAATTTCAGGGTATGCACCCGAGAATTTCAACCTGACTTTTGACGGCGCGGTGCCTGCACAACGAGCCTTATCGCGCTCATTAAACATTCCGGCGGTGCTCATGTTGCAAGAACACGGCGTGAATAATTTTTACGAATTACTGCAAAAATTCAAACTTAGAAATATCAATAAGCGTCCCGACCACTATGGGTTATCACTCATTTTGGGCGGTGCCGAAAGCAACCTTTGGGATTTGTGCCGCACCTATGCCAACCTATCGTCAACGCTCAATTACTACAATACTTCCAAAGGAAAATACCGTACTAACGAGTTTACCGAACTCAACTTCAACAGCGATTTTAAGCAAGATTACGGCAGTGACACTTACCAAAAAACAATATTAGGTGCTGGTTCAATTTACCTTACCTACAACGCCATGAAAGAAGTCAACCGTCCCGAAGGCGATGAAGCTTGGAAGTTCTACGATTCGTCTCTCGAAATTGCTTGGAAAACCGGAACCAGTTTCGGCAACCGCGATGCTTGGGCGATTGGCACCAATTCGCGTTATGTGGTTGGTGTTTGGGTAGGCAATGCTTCGGGCGAAGGGCGTCCGCAATTGACTGGTGTCGAAAGCGCCGCACCCATTTTGTTTGATGTCTTCAATTTATTACCAAGAAAAGGCTGGTTTCAAGCACCGTTAAACGATTTAGAGTATGCCGAAATCTGTACCAAAAGCGGTTATTTAGCCCAAGACGATTGCCCAAAAAGCAAACAATTAATTCCGAGAAACGGCACCAAAACCACACTTTGTCCCTACCACAAATTGGTGCATTTAGATGCCACCGAACAATACCGCGTGAACAGCAGTTGTGAAAATGTAGAGAACATCGTCAACAAAAAATGGTTTGTGTTGCCGCCAGTAATGGAGTGGTATTACAAAAGCAACCACATTGATTACAAACCCTTGCCGCCGTTTCGCGACGATTGCCAACAAACACAACAAGCCTCGATGGATTTTATCTACCCCAAAGCCAACAGCAAGATCTATTTGACCAAAGATTTCAACAGCAAAATCCAACCCGTAATCCTCAAAGTGGCGCATTCCAATAAAGAAGCCAAGTTGTATTGGTATGTCGATAATGTCTACAAAGGCACTACGCAAACCTTTCACGAGATGCAAATCGAAGCCAATACCGGTTTTCACTATATTACGGTAGTCGATGAATATGGTAATGAAATTAAAAGAAAAGTGGAAATTGTGAGGGATTAATTTGTTTCTAGACTTATTTTTTTTTTGGCACTTTTTTATCACTAAATGGAATTATATCATCAATTTCATTCAAAACGCCTCTTTCATATGAATATTGGGATTGAATTGATAATTGAACTACTTCTGCATCTTTTTTCCAAATGATTTCAGTAATGAATGCTAAAGATATTTGAACAGATTTCACTAATTCATCATGTGTTCGTGAATCGTGTTCTTCAATAATTTTTTTTCTAATATCCACTTCTTTATTTAAATCTAAAATAGATGAATAGATTTGATACTTTTCACTAATTACTTTATCAAGTTTGTTTGATAATCTTTCTTCTTTACTTAATTCTTTATGTTTTATGAAGGGTAAATCATCTCTTCTCAGAATATATAATGTATTTTCGACGCTGTTATTACTTGATATAAGCTCTAACGGGTATTCTTTAAAACTGCTTACAACTTCGTTGACATCCCATCTAAAGTTGATACCAAGCAAAATAAATTCTTCTGTAACCTTTAATTTTTTTAGAGCATTGAAATACTCTTCTTTCTTGATAAGATAACTCCTAGTTCGTGAAATGATAAATGTATTTGTAAAATAAAACTTTATTCTGTGAGATAATGATTGAGCAAAAACTTCATGAAAATTCATATGCGGAATATCACCTTCTATGAATGCTGATTTACTATACACTTCGGTATATCCATTAATTATGTACTTTTTTAGCTCTGTCTCTTTTGATAGTTCAGATAAATTTTTGAACCTTTCCAATAAATCGAAAACTACTTCCAAAATCTCTTTTGATGTATCGTAAAAAAGAGAAATTTTTTCTTTTGCTAATTCAGCACTCGCTATATTATAGTCAATTTTTGTTTTAATATGCTCACTAAAACCATCTAAATATTTTAAGGCTATTTCTTTTTTATCTATAAGCAATGCCTCACTGTTGAAGAATAAAGAATCAAGTTCAATTAGTAATTCATTGTTCTTAAAAATTGAATTAACTGAATTATGCAATAATGGAATGTTATCTAGTAATTGTCTTTTTACATAAATATTATATTCTCCCATTTCAGGAAAACCCTGAGGTTTTCTTAATACAAACTCTCTTAAAAAGAGTATGGCTATATAATTGTTTACCCATTTTGAAATTATTTCCGTAGAGTTAACCCATTGTATACCAGGGTATGAATAATTTCTTGATAACCTGTAAATATCTTGATTGAAATACTTAAACTTATCAATTACATCCGTCATGTTTTTTGGCAACAATGAATAATCAGCAGGCATACTTCGGGTATGTGTTAAAATAAAATTTAAAGAATGATATTGTTTTTTGTAAAGTAACATTCCAACAAAAATATATTGGAATTCTAAAAAACGGAGTCTTTCTTTCTCTCTATTTTTAATTTCTATTGTATTAGAGATTTGATCTTTTCCATTGTATTCATAATCAATAGATTTCAAGGAATAATCAAAGTACATAGAAACATTTTCCCAATAGTTTCTTACATAGTCCTCATTTTCTACTATTAGAATTAAATTTCTCCATAGCCATGTATAAGTATCTTCTGAGATTTTAGTGTAGTATATCTCTCCAAGGAGCCATACTCCACTTGTTGTTCTGTGCTCAATAGTTTTAGAAGTTGTGCCTTTGTTGTCTATTATGAGGGCTATTACATTATAATTTGCCTCATACAATAAATTTGAATAAACAACTGCTTCACCATCTTTTACATTTTTTCGGCATTGTAAAAATTCATCATAATAAAACTCTTCTAAAGAATTTTCCAACTCTCTATCTTTAGCAGAAATCGAGTAATATAATAGCTCATTCATCGCATATAAATAGTCCTCTTTTTTATTAGCACTATATAAATAGGAATGTAATTTTTTTAGAAGCTTCTTAATCATGATAATTTGCTAATTATGAATTCTAACTTTTTTTGGAAATTAGTTTTTTTACTTTCCTTATAATATTCTTTTTTCAAATAATTAAATAAGTCATTACTGTTACTAAAAATTGAAAATCTTTTGATTAGAATGAAAAGTTTTACTACCAGAAGCGTTGTAAAAAAGATTATCAAAAATTTTGCTGAATTGTTGATTAAGAAATTATTCATGTTAAATAAAGGCTCAACATTTAAAACCCATGGTAGTAAGGAAAGTAGGCTCAATATCAAAACGGTTATGAAGGAAGAAAAATATTTTTTTTTATTAAAAAATTTTAATAAAGCTTGAGATTTGAAATTATCTGCAATCTTTTCTTTCGCTTGATAGAATATTGGAAAACCGATACTAAATACAGTTACAATCAGCACTACACACACTTCATTAATATTTGAAAGTTGTATATTTTTATCTAACCAGTCTAACATATTATAAAATTATAAATTAAATTCAGTGCTCTAATTTAGATAAAATTCTTATATGATTCTATTAAATCTACAATCAAATCCTAGTCTTGATGGGAGGTAGCCACCTTTTAGGCAATAAAAGAGGAAAGAGCTCCTAGTAAACTTCGATTGTTCGACTTTGATTATGACGTGACATTATTTAGAATAGAATATGAGGAGCAAAAAAACCGCCATTTCACAACAGCGGTTTAATTTATTAAGCGGTTGGAGCAGAACCACTGCTATTTGCTTTAGCAGCACGCATACGCCCAACAGTTTTGGTAATTACATACTCATCTTTGGTAACAGTACCATCAAAAACAAGCTTCCCAACTTTTACAATTTTAGTGATATAACCATACAAGGCTTTGTATTCGGCAGCATTAGCATCCGTCAATTGTTTACGGCTGTTCATATACGAGTTTTGCAAGGCATTTTTAGCCGCCATACTTACTTTGTGGTTTTCTAAAGCAACAGCAAATCCTGCCGCCATACCTTCGTCTTCAAGCGCTGCACTATGCGCCACCACAAACTGCTTCACCGATTCTATTTTTAAAAGCGCACCTTCAATGTTGCTATCTCTCAAATCATTTTTTAAAGCCGTTATCGCATCCGTATTCAAACCTGCTTCTTTAGCATAACTACTCAAAAAATTCAACTCTTTGTTCAAAGCCGTAGCCTCAACATACAAAGCTTCGGTAGCCGTTTTTTGCTCTTCAGTAAGCACCAAACCGCTTTCCAAAACCTTAACGGCATCCAGTTTCGCAGTAAAGTCAGCCAAAAATGCAGCATTCAACTTAGGAAAACGAGCCATAATAGCGGCTTGATCTCTCACAAAACTCGTCTTGATAAAATCTGCAAGAGCAGTGTATTCCTCTTTTCTAATCTTTAAAACCATAAAATAAAAAATTAAAATTATACACCGCCAAAATAAAAAGTCTCTTTAAATTGAAAATACGTAAAAATACCTGATTTAAATTTGGGACTTGTTATCCTTTGCTTGGGACTTATGCTTCTCCCATCGGGACCAAACACTTTGCCCTTGGTACCAGTCACTTTTTCATCGGGACGCATCATCTTCTTTACGGGACTTGCCATTCCAACCTCGGGACCAAACACTTTCCTACTGGGACTTATCGTTTTCCGCTCGGTACTTTGAATTTCACATCCAAATTTGTCATTTTGACCGCAGGGAAAAATCACATAATCCAAACACAATCTATGCTACTCATAATCTAAATCCTTTCAAAGCCAAAATTGCCATCTTCAACTCAGCACGTTATCATTCCTATATATAGAAAAACGTAATTTCAGCAAAGCTATTCTATAACACAAAAAAAATTGTACTACCACAGTGTGTGATTTCTCCTTACGTCGAAATGACAAAAACAACTACTTCTATTTGTCATTTTGACCGCAGGGAAAAATGACATAATCCATACACAATCTATGTTATTCATAATCTAAATCCTGTCAAATCTAAAAATGCCATCTAGACCCCACCACATTATAATTGCTATGCATTGAGAACCTAATTTCATAATACAAAACTCCTTGAGTGATTTAATTCAATCTGTGAAAATTTGTGACCTCTGTGTTCACAATGGCGCACAAAAAAACCGCCTACTCGAGGACGCTCGCGGCCGAACAGGCTGAAAGCAATCTTTCGAAAGGCGGTTTCTATTATTTAATTTCTTTTCCTTGATTATCAAAAAAGTGATATTCTAGGTACGTGTAAGCGTCACGTGGTATGATTTTCACCCATTTTTTATGTTCAAAGAACCACTTTGAACGTATTGATGGAAAACCTTTTTTAAGGTATGCTGCCACAAAAGGATGCACATTGAGCTTCACTTTGTTGTGGTCTTGAACAATTTTTTCAAGAGCGAATGAAATCTTATCGATAATCTGAATTGGCGCATCTACATCGCCGCTCAAGTTATTTGGATTCTCTTCTCTTGTTTCAATATTTACTTCTGGTCTTACGCGTTGTCTGGTAATTTGAACTAATCCAAATTTACTAGGCGGTAAGATCTTGTGTTTGGCTTTATCGTCGCTCATTTCTTCTTTCAAGAAATTATATAAAACCTGACGATTTTCAGGATTTTGCATGTCGATAAAATCAACTACAATGATGCCGCCCATATCGCGAAGTCTTAACTGACGTGCAATTTCTGCAGCGGCAATCATATTCACTTCTAGTGCGGTGTCTTCCTGATTGGTAGCCTTGTTAGAACGGTTTCCGCTGTTGACGTCGATAACGTGCAACGCTTCGGTATGTTCTATAATCAAATAAGCTCCTTTACTCATCGAAACGGTGCGTCCGAATGAGGTTTTTATTTGACGTTCTATATGGTATTTCTCAAATAGTGGCGTGTCGTTCGACTGATAAAACTTCACTATTTTTTGTTTTTCAGGAGCTATTTCGGCTAAATAGTCCTTGGTTTCTTGAAACAACTCTTCATCATCAATTTGAATACTAGTAAAAGTATCATTAAATACGTCTCGAAGTATAGAAGAAGCTTTGTTAAGCTCTCCCAACACCTTTGACGGATGATGAGCAGTTGGTAATTTTTTACACATTGCAGTCCATCTTGATATTAAGTTCTGCAAATCTTTTTCTAGTTCGGCTGTTTTTTTGCCTTCTGCTACTGTTCTCACAATAACACCAAAACCTTTAGGTTTGACAGCGAGTACCAATTTCTTCAATCGGTCTTTTTCGGCTTTGTCTTCTATTTTTTGTGAAATAGAAACACGATCTGAAAAAGGGACAAGAACTAAAAATCTACCGGCAAAAGAAAGCTCAGAGCTTATCCTTGGTCCTTTGGTAGAAATCGGTTCTTTAACCACTTGCACTAAAACTGATTGGTTGGCGCTAAGCACATCGGCTATGGCACCATCTTTATCAATTTCTTTCTCAAACTGGAAGTTTTTTAGGGAGAAATCTTTTATTTTACCTGCGCTTACAAGTTTTATGAATTTCAAATAAGAAAGTAAAGCTGGACCTAAATCGTGGTAATGTAAAAAGGCATCTTTTTCGAAGCCTACATTTACAAAAGCCGCATTGAGTCCTGGAACAGGTTTTCTGATTTTAGCGATAAAAATATCACCTACAGAAAAATCGTTTCCTTTTCCTTCTTCTTTGTGTAATTCAATTAGTTTTCCATCTTTTAATAAGGCAAAATCTACAGCATTGTCATCCTTGCGGATGATAAGTTCTTTATTCATGTTGTAAATTTTTATCCATGTTAGGTTGTAGGTTGTGGGTTGTAGGTTGTAGGTTTTCACTTCCAACTTCTAACTTCCAACTTCTAACTTCCAACACAGATGGATTAAACATTTTTTACAGGTTTTTTACCCGAAGAAATTTAGTTGTCAGTTTCAGTTTGTAGCTAGCAGACTGCTTACTATTACTGAATATTGTTGACTAAATCTCATTTTCAATGAACGTTTAAAAAGAAAAAAGTAGTTTAAAACTACTTTTTCTTTTTGTGACGGTTAGCTCTCGCTCTTTTTTTACGTTTGTGCGTGGCTACCTTATGTCTCTTTCTTTTTTTACCGCTTGGCATAGGTTACTATTTTGTGATTAATAAATAAGTTTTTAAAACTAAACTGCAACTTCAGTTTTAGTTTTTACTCCTTCTACGAATACTTTTGCAGGTTTAAATGCAGGAATATTGTGTGCAGGAATTTTGATTGTAGTATTTTTTGAAATGTTTCTACCTGTTTTTTCTGCTCTTGTTTTGATAATGAAGCTACCAAAACCTCTTAAGTAAACATTGTCTCCATTCTCTAATGAAGTTTTTACTTCTTCCATCAATGCTTCAACTGTAGATTGAACATCTCCTTTTTCAAGACCTAATTTTTCTGAAATTTTAGCTACGATATCTGCTTTCGTCATTTTCTTTCGTATTTAATATTTATGTGTAATTTTTTGAGTGTGCAAATATATGAATTAAAAAAACAATATTTCAAGTATAATTGATTAAAATTTAATCACATAAAGATTTACTTTTGTTCACCTAAAATTATTTATGGATTTTTCTAACTCATTATTGCTTTGGTATTTACAAAACAAACGCGATTTACCATGGCGAAATACCACCAATCCTTACCCTATTTGGCTTTCTGAAATAATGCTTCAGCAAACCAGAGTAGCACAAGGATTACCCTATTTTTTGGCCTTTACAGAAGCTTTTCCAACCATTTTAGATTTGGCGAAAGCCGATGAAGAACAAGTTTTAAAACTTTGGCAAGGTTTGGGCTACTATTCACGCGCCAGAAACATGCACAAAACGGCTCAAATTATTGCTTTTGACCTTGGCGGTAATTTCCCAAACAACTACAACGACCTTATAAAATTAAAAGGAATTGGAGAATATACTGCGGCTGCCATTGCTTCTTTTGCCTTTAACGAAGTAGTTCCTGCGGTTGATGGTAATGTTTTTAGAGTGCTTTCACGATATTTTAATATTGATACCGATATTGCTTCGAGTGGTGCCAAAAAAGAATTTACAGCTTTGGCAAAAGAGTTAATTCCGAATGACAATCCAGCTTTATTCAATCAGGCCATAATGGAATTTGGTGCATTGCAATGTGTGCCAAAAAATCCGAATTGTGAAAGCTGTATTTTCAACAATAGTTGTGCCGCTTTACAAAAGAAAAAGGTAGCCCAACTTCCTGTAAAATCAAAGAAAGTTAAAGTCGCCAACCGCTATTTAAACTATCTTGTTTTTTTAGACAACAACAACAATACTATTATAAATAAACGAACCGAAAAAGGCATTTGGCACAACTTATACGAATTTCCAGTCATTGAAGCCGAAAGCGAATTAGACTTTGACAGCCTTTCAAATATCATTAAAAATCGTTATTCTGAAAATGATATTTTATCCGTTACAACTTACAATAACGAGCAAATTATTCATAAACTATCGCATCAAAAATTACATATTAACTTTTACAAAGTTGCTGTTTCAAAAAAAATATCTAACGGTATTAACCTGAATTCATTGAGAAATTTTCCATTTCCAATAGTAATTTTTAATTTTATTGAAAAGTATTCTATTTAATTTGTATTTTTGATTATTACAAATTGATTAATTATGAACGGGACATTAAATAAAGTTATGTTAATTGGTCACTTAGGTGACGATCTTAAAATGCACTATTTTGAAGGTGGCAATTGTATTGGGCGCTTCCCATTGGCTACCAACGAAATTTACATCAATAAAACTACAAACGAAAAAATCACTTCAACCGAATGGCATAACCTTGTAGTACGAAATAAAGCTGCCGAAATTTGTGAAAAATACCTTTCTAAAGGTGATAAAATATATGTAGAAGGTCGAATCAAATCGCGTCAATGGCAAGCAGAAGACGGAACTACAAAATATACTACCGAAATTCAGGTAACCGAATTCACGTTTTTGAATGTTAAAAAAGATACCGAATCTAATAGACAAATGCCATCGTCTGAACCAAAAAACAGCGGTTTTGATGGTTCATCGTCTATAGAAAATGATATGCCGTTTTAATTTTGTTTAACTAATTTTATTGAATTTGGACCCAGAGCCCAGTTTTGATGTCGTTTCAACTTTAGACACCAATTTAATTTTTGGAATAATTGGTATTCTCGTTCTGCTTTTCTGCACGGCAATGGTCGCCGCATCAGAAGTTGCGCTTTTTTCTTTAACGACCAAAAACCTTTCCGATTTAGCTCAGAAAAATGCTTCCAAAGCAACTTTAGTAAATCAATTATTAGCAAAACCAAAGAAAACATTGGCTACTATTTTGGTAGCTAATAACTTTTTGCACATTTCAATTGTCATACTGTTTTCGTTTTCGCTCGATACTGTTTTTTCAACCATTACCTCACCTATTTTAAAATTTATTGTAGAAGTTATTCTGGTAACTTTCTTAATTTTATTATTTGGAGAAGTATTGCCTAAAATTTATGCTAGCAGAAACAACGTAAAATTTGCTTTATTGATTATTTATCCTTTATTGTTTTTAGATAAGATATTATCGCCAATTAGTATACCTATGCGCTCTTTTACCCTTTTTATTCAAGAAAAATTGGGTAAACAAAAAACCAATTTCTCGGTCGATCAATTGTCGCAAGCATTAGAATTAACCTCAACCGAAGACACTACTCAAGAAGAACAAAAGCTATTGGAAGGTATCGTTTCTTTTGGAAATACTGACACCAAACAAGTTATGAGTCCGAGGATTGATATCTTTGCTCTTGAAATTGATGAAACTTTTGCAGATATTTTTCCGAAGATTGTTGAAAAAGGATATTCACGAATTCCGGTGTACCGAGACAATATTGACCATATAGAAGGCGTTCTCTTTGTGAAAGATTTGATTCCGCACATCAACAAAAAAGAATTTGATTGGAAAACACTGCTTCGCGAACCATTTTTTGTTCCAGAAAATAAAAAATTAGACGATTTGCTAAAAGATTTTCAAAGCATGAAAAGTCACTTAGCTATTGTGGTAGACGAATACGGCGGTACTTCGGGATTGGTTTCTTTAGAAGATGTTATTGAAGAAATTGTTGGTGATATTAGCGATGAATTTGACGACGAAAACATCAACTATTCACAAATTGACGACAAGAATTATCTGTTTGAAGGAAAAATCAATTTGAAAGATTTTTACAGAATTATTGAAGTTGATGAAGATTCTTTTGAAATTAGAAAAGGTGAAGCCGAAACCTTAGCTGGATTTATCTTAGAAATATTAGGTAATTTCCCGAAAAAAGGGCAAAAAATTCATTTTGAAAACTGCTTGTTTACCATTGAAGTAGTCGATAAAAAACGTGTAAAACAAATAAAAGTAACCATTGATGGGTAAAAATTTTAGATATATAATTGGAATAACTTTCGCTTTTGGCGGATTACTTTTTACAAGTTGTAAAGACGAAGTACTTCCTAAACCGCCAAGTCAATTGCGCTTAGATTATCCTGTAGCACAATATGCCGCGTTTGAAAATCACTGCCCTTTTACTTTTAATATGAATGAAGATGCCATCATTAAAGAAGAAAAAGATTGTGGTTTTACGATTTCCTATCCAAAAATGAAAGCGACGATTTATTTGACCTATAAACCTGTAAATGGCAACATAGACAAATTACTTCGCGATGCACAAAAACTTACCTACGAACACGTGATTAAAGCCGATGATATTTTGGAACAGCCTTATATCAATCCGAATTCAAAAGTATACGGCATGTTTTATAAAGTTTCTGGAAATGCTGCTACCAATGCACAATTTTATGCTACCGACAGCACTAAACACTTTATAACAGGTTCGGTTTATTTCTATGCCAAACCCAATTTTGACTCCATCATGCCTGCCGCAGATTATATTAGAAACGATATGCAAACGCTGATGGAAACCTTAAAATGGACCCGAGACCGTTAGGGTGAACGGAGCGAAGCTAAATAAATAAAAAAAGGAACTCGATGGGAGTTCCTTTTTTTATGATTGAATTAAATCATTAAGCTTTTGTTCCAACCTTTACATTAGAAACTTTATAAGTTTGACCGTCGCCAGTAGTTTCTACTGCTTTTACCAAATCATCTGATGTTAATTTATCCAAATCAAAATTAACGGTTGCTTGTTTTTTGTCAAAATCTACTTTTGCATTTTGAACGCCATTCATTTCAGATAATTTTTTCTCGATTGTTTTGGCACAACCTTCCGGACAAGTCATACCATCTATGGTAAACGATGCTGTTTCTGGTTTTACTGCAGCAGCTACTTCTTTTTTGGCAGATGCTTCTGGCGCATCAGAATTTGTGGTTTCATTCTTTTTACAACTTACAAAAAGTGACGTTGCTAAAGCAAATACGAAGATTGATTTTGAAAATTTCATGTAATATATATTTTAGTAGTTTGTGTCTCAATAATTTCTATGGGACAAAATTACATTATTTTTTATATGACAATTCATAAAATTATGTCAAATTTGTTGTCTCAAAACTAAAATTATGCCATCCAAAGAACTCAAATGGTCGTTATTACTAGCACTTGCCTTAATTTGGGGCAGTTCTTTCATCCTAATTAAAAAAGGATTAGTAGGATTATCACCTTACCAATTGGGTTCTCTTCGAATTATATTTACCGCCATATTTTTGTTGCTTATCGGATTTAAAAGTTTGACCGAAATCAAGCAGTATCAATGGAAATATATTGCCATTACAGCTTTGTTCGGAACTTTCTTGCCAGCTTTTCTATTTGCCATAGCCGAAACCAAGGTCAGCAGTTCGATATGCTCGATATTGAATTCGCTTACACCTTTAAACACCTTGTTAATTGGAATAATAGCCTTCGGAATGGCATTTAAACGAAGCCAATTTATCGGTGTAATTATTGGTTTAATGGGAACTGCTCTTTTGATTTTTAGCGGAAAAGAACAAGGTTCTAGCGAAAATTACACCTATGCCGTTTTAGTGATTATCGCTTCAATATGCTATGCGCTGAATGTGAATTTGATTAAAAAATACTTGTCGGATGTGAAGCCGCTTAGCATTACCACAGGAAATTTTACCGTGATGTTGGTTCCTGCATTAATAGTATTGTTTTCGACTAACTTCTTAGATATTGTTGCATTACCTGCTACGCAACATTCGATGCTTTTCATCATGATATTGGGAATTGTAGGTACTGGCATTGCGAATGTTTTGTTCTTTAAATTAATTCAAATATCATCGCCTGTTTTTGCTTCATCGGTTACGTATTTAATTCCGATTGTAGCGTTCTTTTGGGGATTACTCGATTATGAAATGTTGACACCATTACAATTTGTAGGTGCTTTTATCATTTTGGTTGGAGTGTATTTGGCGAATAAAAAATAATCCGAAACTTCAAAATTGAATATTCAATATTCGTTATTCAACATTCATCATTCCACATTTTTTGAACTTGGAATATTCAACAACGAATTTTGAATTTTGAAATAAAAAAAGACCGCCATTACTGACGGTCTTGATTATTTATGTTATTTCTGATTATTGAAAATCAGCATCGGTAACGCCTTCGTTAATTTTAACATCGGTTACTTTAATTTCGATATCTCTACCTTGTGACATTACAATTGTAAACGGAACTTTGATTCCTTTAACATCTTTATAATCGCCATAAGTAACAGTAGAAGTCATTTTTTGACCATTTCTTTCAGAAGTAGTAGAAGACATCAATTTTAAACCAGTTTTTACATCGTAGTATAAATTTGATTTTCCGTTTTTAACCACATAAGCATCTACTCCGTTTACCGGTTCGATTCCGTCTAAAGTTACGTCTGCTTTGTTTGCCAAAACCAATTCTTCAAAAGTTGTAGCAGTTGCTTTTTTCTCAGCAAATTCTTCTGGAGTTAAGTCTTTTCTCTGACCTTGTGCAGCAATATAACCCGATTTGTCTCCAATTACTTGTTTAGACAATTCCATCATGCCTACTAATTCCATTTTAAAGAAAGTTCTTCCTTTTACATCTTTTTTAGAAACATAAGAAAGTGGCGCTGGAGCTCCTTCAATTTCTGAAGAACCAGTAACAAAAACTGTTTTTACACCTGCCACTGCTTTAGCACCACCAATAGCATTGATATAGCTATCCATAACCGTTTTAACGGTAACGCCTGCTGGGGCTGGTTTTTTCATTTTTGGTTTTTCGGTAGGATTTCCGAACTTATCAAAATAGAAAATAGGAATATTCAATTTTTCTAAACCTGGAATCACATCGGTACCTTTACCTGTTACCACAATTCTCATGTTGTCGGCCAAAACGTATTTGTTCATCACACGCATTACATCGTCGGCAGTAACTTCTTGAATTTTTTTGATGTAGTTTTCATAAAAATCGGCTGGCAATCCTTCAGTTTCAATATTTAATGCATATCGAGCAACCGTTTGTGGTTTTTCAACATTCATTACAAATCGGCCTACATAACCTGCTTTTACATTATTTAAAGCTTCGTCGGTTACTTTTTCAGAACGAATTCTTTTGATTTCTTTCATGAATTCAACTACAGCGCTATCGGTAACCATATTTCTCACTTGAGAATTGGCTTTGAATTTACTTACCGTATATTTGTTTACACCAATGCTTGAACGCGCTCCGTATGTCCAACCGTGTGCTTCACGAAGATTCATGTTTAAATAACTGTTGAAGTCACCACCCAAAACTTGATTAGCAACAATTACAGGGAAATAATCAGGATCTGATAATTTTAAATTTACCGAATTCACTAAAGAAATCTCTGATTGTACTGCATTAGGCATATCCACAAAATTAATTTGTGTGTATTGCACATTGCTTGGCGCTGAATACAAAACTTGAGGTGCTTTTCCTTGTATCCAAGAACCAAATAATTTTTCTACCATTTTTTTAGTATCCTTGAATTTTACATCTCCAATTACTACTAAATAGGCATGTTCTGGAACGAAATAGGTATTGTAGTGTGTTTTTACATCGGCCAAAGAAACATTTTTAATGGTTGTTTCAGATAAAAATTCTCCAGCTGGATGATTTTTACCATACACCAAAACATTTTCAACACGACCTGCTACAACAGTAACGTTCTTTTCTTGTGTTTTTAATCCTTCGATTAACTTGTCTTTTTCTTTATCAAATTCTTCTTGAGTAAAATTCGGATTTAGAGCACCTTCTGCCATTAACTCTAAAATTCTTTTTGAGTATTTAGACAATCCGCTGGCAAAAGCACCATCGGTACTGAAGTTAATATCTGCTCCTAAAAAGTCGATTTCTTCATTGAAAGCATCTTTAGAAATTGTTTTAGAACCATTTCCAATCAAACTTCCTGTTAATTCGTCTATTCCTTTTTTATCGCCTTCGGCATAAGGAGCATTATCCAATTGTAAACTAAACGATACTCTTGGCAATTTGTGATCTTCTACAACTAATACTTTTAACCCGTTTGGCAATGTAAACGAAACTGGTTTTTTAATATTAATAGATGGAGCTGGTCCTGGTTTTGGTTGTGATCTGTCTTGTGCTTGCATAGTGATAGTTAAAAACAAGCTTGATAATATGATTAGTGATTTTTTCATCGTGAGTAATTTTATTTATTTTCAGCTTTGTCTTTAGCAGGAACGTAATCCAAAAGTAATCTTTGGTTTGGGTTTAGGTATTTTTTAGCTACATCTCTAATCTCTTCACGAGTAATAGAGTTGTACATATTAATCTCGGTGTTGATTAAATTCACATCACCATATAACAAGTAATAAGTCGCTAAATTATCTGCAATACCTTCAACGCTTGAGTTTCCGCTTACATATTGATTTTCGTACTTGTTTTTCAATTTTTGAAGATCGTTTTCAGAAATCAACTCCGTTTGAAGTTTCACAATTTCTTCGTCTACTTCTTTGATTACATCTTTAGAAGTAAATTCACCTTGAGGCATTCCGTAAAGAATGTATGTTCCGTAATCTTCTTGGTTATAGCTAAAAGCCCCAATTTGAAGCGCCATTTTTTTATCGTCTACAATCTTTTTGTACAATTTAGAACTTTTTCCGTCGCTTAAATAAGTTGAAATAAAGTCTAACACACGAGCATCACGAGTTTTCATTGAAGGAGTTCTGTAGGCAGCAACCACCATCGGTTTTTGAATATTTGGATCTTCAAAAGTAGCATTGATTGGTTGCGTAATTGGATCTTCTACAAATGTTTGACGCACAATAGCTGGCCCTTTTGGAATAGAACCAAAATATTTTTCAATCCATTCTTTAGTTTGAGTTGGGTTACTAATGTCACCAGCAACAATCAAAACAGAGTTATTTGGAATATAGAATTTTTTATTGAATGCTTGAAATTCTTCCAATTTAGCAGCATCTAAATGTTCCATCGAACCAATAGTAGTCCAACGATACGGATGTTTGTTAAACATGTATTTTTTTACTTGCGGAATCAATTGCCCGTACGGACTGTTATCATAACGCAATCTTTTTTCTTCTTTTACTACTTCATTTTGGGTATCGACACCAATTTGGTTAATAACTGGGTGCAACATTCTTTCTGATTCCATCCACAACCCTAACTCTAAATTGTTAGAAGGAAATACTTCATAATAATACGTTCTGTCTTCGGTAGTGTTGGCATTATTTACTCCACCATTAGAAGTCACAATTTTAAACCATTCACCACGTTTGATGTTTTCAGTTCCTTCAAATAAAAGGTGTTCAAAAAAGTGAGCGAAACCAGTTCTGTCTGGTTGTTCGTCTTTAGCACCTACATGATACATCACCGAAGTGATTACTACTGGTGCCGATGGATCGTTATGCAAAATAACGTGCATTCCATTTGCCAAATCATATTCCTCAAAAGCTACCTTTTGGGCATGAGCTGTTCCTCCTAGCATAAGCATTGAACTTAAAGCAATTAAAGATTTTTTCATAAAAACTATATAAAATTTTAGTTGTATAGCACCATTAGTGGTCTAATGGTTTTTTTTGTTACACAAAAGTAGATTTTTTTATTGGTTTTTGCTTATGGATTGATACTAATCTTACAAAAACACAACTAATTGATTTTTAAGTCAAAACTTTTTTTTAATTAGCGTTGTATGAGAAATATTAATTCGTATATTTGCAACCTTAAAATTTTTAACTAAACAAATTTGTTATGTACGCAATCGTAGAGATAGCAGGGCAACAATTTAAAGTAAGCAAAGACTTAAAGGTTTATGTTCACCGTTTGGCTAACGAAGAAGGTTCAAAAGTTTCTTTTGACAAAGTTCTTTTATTAGACGATAACGGAAATGTAACTTTAGGCGCCCCAGCTATAGAAGGTGCTTCAGTAGAAGCAAAAGTGTTACAACACTTAAAAGGTGATAAAGTAATTATTTTCAAAAAGAAAAGAAGAAAAGGTTACAAGAAAAGAAACGGTCACCGTCAAAGTTTCACACAAATCCTTATTGAAGGAATTGTTGCAACAGGTGCTAAAAAAGCAGCTCCAAAAAAAGAAGCAGCTCCAGTAGTTGAATCATCAGAAGAAGCAGCTCCTAAAAAAGCTAAAGCTCCTAAAGCTGAAAAAGCAACAGACGAAGCAGCAGCTCCTAAAAAAGCAAAAAAAACAGATAGTCAAGAGTAATTAACTTATAAAACCAAAACATCATGGCTCACAAGAAAGGTGTCGGTAGTTCGAAGAATGGTAGAGAATCACATTCTAAACGTTTAGGCGTTAAGATATTTGGTGGTCAAGCTGCAATTGCTGGAAACATTATCGTAAGACAAAGAGGTTCTAAACACAATCCAGGTGAAAATGTTTACATGGGTAACGATCATACTTTACACGCTAAAGTTGATGGTATTGTGAAATTTCAGAAAAAAGCTGACGACAAGTCATTTGTTTCTGTAATCCCTTTTGAAGCATAATCTAAAATCGTTTTAGATACAAAACCCGTTCAGCAATGAGCGGGTTTTTTTTATTGTTATCATTTCAAAAGTAACTACCACATAAATTTACTTTACATTTTTAATCCCTAGCCCAGATTGAGCCGATATCTCCCGATTTTTATCGGGAATAAAGGCGAAAGCTGGAAATAGCTTCAAATAAAAAAACCATCCGCATAAACGAATGGTTTTATAATCTAAACTAGTTTTTTAGATTTTATATTATTCTACGTCTTTCATTTTGAAAGATTCCATAAACTTAGTAGTATAATTTCCAGCCACATAATCTGGCTCATCCATCAACTGTCTGTGGAAAGGTATTGTAGTTTTAATTCCTTCAATGTAAAACTCATCCAAAGCACGTTTCATTTTGTTGATTGCTTCTTCACGAGTTTGCGCTGTTGTAATCAACTTAGCAATCATCGAGTCGTAATTTGGAGGAATAGTATACCCAGCATAAACGTGTGTATCTAAACGCACTCCATGTCCACCTGGCGCATGTAAAACAGTAATTTTACCTGGTGATGGACGGAAATCATTATACGGATCTTCTGCATTAATACGACATTCGATTGAATGCAATTGTGGCAAATAGTTTTTACCAGAAATTGGCACACCAGCAGCTACCAAAATTTGCTCACGAATCAAATCGTAATCAATTACTTGTTCTGTAATTGGATGCTCTACTTGGATACGCGTATTCATCTCCATAAAGTAGAAATTTCTGTGTTTATCCACCAAAAACTCAACCGTTCCAGCTCCTTCATATTTAATATATTCGGCAGCTTTTACAGCAGCTTCACCCATTTTGTGACGCAATTCATCGGTCATAAATGGCGAAGGCGTTTCTTCTGTTAATTTTTGATGACGTCTTTGAACGGAACAATCTCTTTCAGAAAGGTGACATGCTTTTCCATAAGAATCTCCAACTACTTGAATTTCGATATGACGTGGCTCTTCAATCAGTTTTTCCATGTACATACCATCATTTCCAAATGCTGCAGCGGCTTCTTGACGAGCACTTTCCCATGCTTTGTGAAGTTCATCTTCTTTCCAAATAGCACGCATTCCTTTTCCACCACCACCTGCAGTAGCTTTCATCATTACAGGATACCCAATTTCTTTAGCTACCTTCACAGCCTCTTCATACGATTCTAAAATACCTTCTGAACCTGGCACACAAGGAACTCCTGCTTCAATCATAGTCGATTTAGCGGAAGCTTTGTCTCCCATTCTATCAATCATTTCTGGAGAAGCACCAATAAACTTAATTCCGTGTTCTTGACAAATCTTAGAAAACTTTGCGTTTTCAGACAAGAAACCATATCCTGGGTGAATGGCATCTGCATTAGTAATTTCTGCAGCTGCTATGATATTAGACATTTTTAAGTAAGATAAATTACTTGGCGGAGGTCCAATACACACCGCTTCGTCTGCAAATTTTACGTGCAAACTTTCGGCATCTGCGGTAGAATAAACCGCAACGGTCTTGATGCCCATTTCTCTACAGGTTCTAATTACACGAAGTGCAATTTCTCCTCTGTTAGCAATTAATATTTTTTTAAACATATTTTCTTAATTAGATAATTAGACAAGGTGTCAATTAGACAATTTGGAAGATAGAAAACTTCTAACTTCTAACTTCTAACTTCTAACTTTTATGATGGATCAACTAAAAATAATGGTTGATCAAATTCTACTGGAGACATATCGTCTACAAGAATTTTGACAATTTTTCCTGAAATTTCAGCTTCAATCTCATTAAATAATTTCATTGCTTCTACTACGCAAAGAACATCTCCTTTTCCTATTGAAGCACCAACTTCTACGAAAGGAGCTTTGTCTGGAGCTGGTTTTCTGTAGAATGTTCCAATCATTGGTGATTTAATAGTAACGTATTTTGAATTATCATCTGCAGCTGGAGCGGCTGGTGCAGCTGGAGCTTGTGCTACAGGAGCAGGAGCTGCTTGAGGAAGTGCTTGTTGCATTGGTGCTTGTTGCACATAAGTTACTTCTGGAGCACTTGATTCTAAAGTAGTTCTGATAGTGATTTTAATATCTCCTGTTTCTAACTTTACTTCAGCTACTCCTGAATTAGATACAAATTTGATTAGGTTTTGAATTTCTTTTAAATCCATAATATTATTTGTTTTAGTTATAGTTTTATTGTTTGTTGTATGCCCATTTTAGGTAAATAGCTCCCCAAGTAAATCCGCCACCAAAGGCAGCAAATATAAGGTTATCCCCTTTTTTAAATTTATTTTCAAAATCACTCAATAGCAATGGTAATGTAGCCGAAGTAGTGTTTCCGTATTTTTGGATGTTTACCAATACTTTATCTTCATCAAGTTCCATTCTAGAAGCTGTTGCATCAATAATTCTTTTGTTAGCTTGATGTGCTACTAACCAATTCACGTCATCTTTGGTTAAATTATTGCGTTGCATGATTTTATCACTCACGTCTGCCATACCAGAAACCGCATATTTAAATACTGTTTTTCCGTCTTGAAAAACGTAATGTTGACTGTTTTCTACTGTTTCTTTAGAAGCTGGTAAAATAGAACCACCAGCATCTATTTTTAGATATTCTCTACCGATACCGTCCGAACGCAAATATTCATCTTGTAAGCCAAGTCCTTCATAATTTGGTTCAAATAAAACAGCACCACCACCATCACCAAAAATAATGCACGTTGCTCTATCGGTATAATCAATAATTGACGACATTTTATCGGCACCAATTAACAATACCTTTTTGTATCTACCTGATTGTATGTAGGCAGCAGCAGTAGACATTCCGTAAAGAAAACTTGAACAAGCCGCTGATAAATCAAAAGCAAAAGCATTGACTGCACCAATTTGTGTAGCCACATAAACTCCTGTTGTAGCTACTGGCATATCTGGAGTGGCAGTTGCCATGATTACTAAATCTATTTCGGCTGGATCTAAATTGGCTTTCTTGATTAAATCTTGTGCGGCTTTTATAGCTAAATAAGAAGTCCCTTTTCCTTGTTCTTTCAACAATCTTCTTTCTTTAATCCCAGTTCTTGTAGTAATCCATTCATCATTAGTGTCAACTAAAGTTTCTAAGACTTGATTTGAAAGGACAAAATCTGGAACATAACCACCAACAGCGGTGATTGCAGCTGTAATTGTATTCATATTACTGTTTTATAAACTCTTTAAAAAATGGAATTTTAAAAGAGGTGGAATTTACAAAAAAATATTTAGTTATGATTAAATTTTATAAAAAACAAAAAACTCTCACTAACGTGAGAGTTTACATGTAAATTTAAATGTAAATTAGGCAACAGCTACTGATTTATCAATAACTACCTGACCTCTATAATACATTTTGCCTTCATGCCAATAAGCTCTGTGGTACAAGTGCGCTTCTCCAGTTACTGGACATGTAGCGATTGTAGCAACAGTTGCTTTGTAATGAGTTCTTCTCTTGTCTCTTCTCGTTTTCGAGGTCTTTCTTTTAGGATGTGCCATTTTACTATATTATTTATCCGTTAATAGTTGTTTTAATTTGTCCCAGCGAGGGTCCGTATTCTCTTCTTGTTTACTCTCTTTTTTTTCTTCTTTGGTAGTTAATTTTGACAATGTTTCAAGTGATTCTGTTGGCAAAGTTCCATCTTTAACTCCAGGATGAATTCTTTTTAACGGAACAGAAAGCACAATCATTTCATAAATGTATTGAGAAACATCTATTTGATGTTCGCCGTGTGGTAAAATCAACAATTCTTCATTGTCATCATTGAATTCTTCACCAAACTGAACAACTAATTTAATCTTTCCTTTTACAGGCAAATCAAACATTTCATTGGTTAAATCACAAGGCACATATACAGTTCCTTTGTGCTTGAAAGCAAGCTCCAACATCGTCGTTTTTTTCTCTAAAACTACATTTACTTTGATATCACAATTTTCATATTCGTGATATTCAAAACTATCAAAGAACGTCTTCTTTATTTCAAATTCAAATTGATGTTTGCCTAACTTTAATCCAATAAACGGAATTAAAAATTCATTTGTAACTTTCATCATTTCATCAATTTGTCCAATCCGAAGTTTCGGGTTTGGGAGTGCAAAGATATAAATTTATTGTAAATCCAAAAGCGTTATAAACATTTTTTTGTTTATAACTGTTTATCTTTTGTTTTTAAAGGGTTTTTTGTTAGTTCAACATACTCATTTCTTGAATTATAGATGTCAATTGCCAAATAAACCGCTTCTTTAAACGAGGTAAAATCAGCAATTCCTTTTCCTGCTATTTCATAAGCCGTTCCATGATCTGGCGAAGTCCTAATTTTGTTCAACCCAGCCGTATAATTTACGCCGCTTCCGAAAGACAAAGTTTTAAACGGAATTAACCCTTGATCATGATAAGTGGCAATAACAGCATCATATTTTTCATATTGTCCACTTCCAAAAAAACCATCTGCCGAATAAGGTCCAAAAGCAAAAATTCCTTTTTCAAATAATTTTTTTACGGTTGGCTTGATGATTTCGTCGTCTTCTTTGCCAATCACACCATTATCGCCTGCATGAGGATTTAACGCCAAAACAGCAATTTTTGGTTTGTTTATGCCAAAATCCTGCTTTAATGTTTTGTTTATGGTTTCTAGTTTTTGGATAATTAGTTTCTCTGTAAGATGTTTTGCAACCTCATTTACAGGAACATGATCGGTCAACAAGCCTACTCTAAGATTATCCTGAACCATTAACATTAAGGCATTTCCTTCTAATTCTTTGTCTAAATAGTCGGTATGCCCCGGAAATTTAAATTCTTCCGATTGTATATTGTACTTATTGATAGGTGCTGTAACCAAAACGTCTACCAAACCTTCTTTCAAAGCCTTAGTAGCCGCAACAAAAGATTTTACCGCATACTTACCTACGTTATCATCATTCTGACCAAAATTGATATCAACTCCTTCTTTCCAAACATTCAATACGTTTATTTTACCTTTTATCAATTGATCTATTTTATCAATGCCATGAAGAGCTACTTCTGAATTCAAATTTCTTTTGATAAAAGACAAAATTTTAACATTAGCAAAAATGACAGGTGTACACAACTCCAACATTCGAGAATCTTCAAATGTTTTTAGAATTACTTCGCTTCCAATACCGTTCAAATCTCCAATTGAAATTCCAACGATTATATTTTCTGCTTTTTTCATGACTATTTCTTCTTATTTATTGCTAATTTTGAAGTGCAAATTTAGTAAAATAAAACGACAAATGTTTACAGGAATTATAGAAACCCTCGGAATCATAAAAGACATTCAAAAAGAAGATGAAAACTTACATATAATGGTAAGTTCTGCTATTACAAACGAATTAAAAATCGACCAAAGTGTAGCCCATAATGGCGTTTGCTTGACCGTTGTAGCTATTGAAAACGATACTTACACAGTAACCGCAATTAAAGAAACCATTGACAAAACTAATGTGGGTGACTGGAATGTGGGCAATATTGTAAATTTAGAACGCGCTATGAAACTGGGCGATCGACTGGACGGACACATTGTTCAAGGTCATGTGGATCAAACTGGCGTTTGTAAATCGATAGAAGAAACGGATGGAAGTTGGAAATTCACTTTTGAATACGACAAAGCTTTAAATAACATCACGATAGAAAAAGGATCAATTACTGTAAACGGTGTGAGTTTGACTGTTGTAGATTCAAAAATAAATGAGTTTAGTGTGGCGATAATTCCATACACCTACGAACACACTAACTTCAAAAATTTTAAAGTGGGAACAAAAATTAATTTAGAGTTTGATGTTATAGGAAAATATGTAACTAAATTACATTCTCTGAAATAGAAAACGCGTAAAAACAAAAAAGTTTCAAAATTAATTTGAAACTTTTTTTGTATAATATAGTTTGTAAAATGCTAAAATCATTGAAACAAACACCAACAAGATAACACCCTCATCAATAGGTAAACCTGGAGGTGGCGGTGGAATTGGAGGCGGCGGATTATTTGAAGCAAATGCTGGATTACAACACAATACTCCAATAAAAAACAACACTATTCTAGTTGGGTTAATTTTCATAGGGCGTAAAAGTAAAAAAAAAATCTCTTTATCAAAATTTTTTATCTTATAATTTGGAAGCTGTAGTAAATAATTGACAATTTGTTTACACAACTACTTTATTTTACTATTAACGTAAAAAAATACATTTTGGTTTACATAAAATTAAAAAGACCTCTTTTTCGAGGTCTTTTTATCTTGTGGTCCCACTTGGGCTCGAACCAAGGACCACCTGATTATGAGTCAGGTGCTCTAACCAACTGAGCTATAGGACCGGTTTTGAGGTTGCAATATTACTACTATTTTTTTTTTGATGCAACTATTTTCTATAATTCCTTGCAATTACTGAGTTTACAAGTGATTAATAGAGCTTTAAAGCAGATATATTTAACTCTTTTAAGTGTAAAATTTGAAGCATTTCAACTTTCATCAGATTTGCATAAGTTGTACAAATAGGTCTAAAATGACTAAAAAAGTACTTCAGGCGTGCAAATGGTGTGCACATTTTTTAAGTACTCAAGTGCTACAAATTTTTAATTAATGGCAACTATTAAAATTGTACTTGACCAGCGTAGAGCAAAGAATGATGAGACTTTCCCTGTTGTAATCAGAGTAAGACATCTCAAAAAATACTTTGACATCAAAACAAATTACCACACAAATTGCAAAAAATTTGATTCTAAAAAAGAGCAAATTATAGGTGATTTAACTTCAACAAATTTTCTGCATGATCTTAAAGACAACTACTCTAAGAGGATTAGAGAGTTTCTGCAAGAAAACCGTAACACAGCATTTGATATTAATATACTTAAAAAGTATGTATTACAAAAGCCTGCAGAATTAACTACCATAGAAGAGTTTTGGAAAGAAGTGATACAACAATTATTAGATAGCAATAGAACAGGAACAGCAAAATCATACATAACCACACTGTCTGTAATATCAAAGATTATTGACTGCAACAGTATGTTTTCGCAAGTAACCTATAAGGACTTGATTATTATAGAAACTACTCTATTAAAAAGAGGTGTTTCTGTAAATGGAATTGCTGTGTACATGAGAACTTTTAGAGCAATATGCAACCGTGCTATTTTATATAATGTTGCAACGCATGATTGGTATCCTTTTAGAATGTATAAAATCAAAAAAGAAAAAACCACTCCTAGAACTATTTCTATAAATGAAATGCAACTTTATTTCAATTACAAAACTAATTCTTCTGACAAACTATATAAGTCATGGTGTATAGGTAAATTAATTTTTATGTTGAGAGGTATAAACTTAACCGACTTACTGCTATTGAAAAAAACTAATATTCATAATGACAGAATTATATACAAAAGAGCAAAGACTGGCAAAATGTATAGCATCAAAATTCCACCACAAGTACAAGAACTCATCGCTGAATTTACAGACAATTCAGAGTACCTGTTTGGCAATCTTATGACTCATTATAACAAGCACACTCTAGCTGACATAAAATTGTATGCCGATTTCAGAAAAAAGCTAAACAAGAAACTTAATAAGATTAGCAAAATACTAAAAATTGAAACACCTATTACTACATATGTATTTAGGTACTCTTATGCTAACACTGCAAAGCAACTAGGTTATAGTAAAGATCTCATTGCAGAAGCTCTAGGCCATGAATATGGAAATGCGGTGACTGGAATATATCTTGAAATGTTTGATAATGATATTGTAGATAATATGAATGAAAATATAATAAAATCAATACTTAACTATGGTCTATATAAATAAAGGCTGCAGCAATGATTGAATCGACAAAAAAATTATCTAAAATCGAAAAGGCTAATTCAAAACTTTTAAAATAAATTCCCAATTAAACAGTTCTGTTTCTTTTATTGAAAAAATATTTTCCAGAGAATTTTGAACAGGACTGTTTAAATTTATAATGTAAGCTTTCAGCTCTTCTTTAAAACCATCTTTCTCACTAGTATAATCAAGTATCTTCTTTGAAAAGATATTGTTGCCTGAGCTGGATGGATAACACTTAATTGGTATTTTAACTTCTGTTATTTTTGATAGAGACAGTAAAAGTTCATTTAAATTCTTATTCTCTTTCTTCAACAAATCAAAGTTTTCAACAAGCAAATCTTGAATTTCTATTAGTAGTTCTTTTTCATTTAAAGGTCTTCCATAAATGCTAAAGTTTGGTTCACTATAACTATAAATTCCATTTTTACATTGAATAGGAGCATTAAAACCTAAAATATCACTCCTTAAAACCCTAATATCATTTCTAATACTTCTTTCTGAAACTCCTGATTCAGTCCCCTGATTTTCTATGATCTTTTCTGAGCATTTGTTAATCAATACATCAATTGTACATTTCAAATTTGTATTTGAAAGGCACTCATCAATAGTTTTATATCTTATTAAAGCATTTAAATTAACTGGCATAAAAAATTGCAAATAGACTGCATTAACAGTTAGTACTCTTGTAAAAGAATACAAACATAATTAAAGTATGAACATAAAAAAGGAATGTTATAAAAAAACCTTAAAAATGATTATATCTGATAAATTGAAATTTATTTAAGAAAAAACTAGGTCGTTTAATCAAATAGGAATAATTGAGATATATCAACATTTAAAGTTTTTGAAATTTCATATAAAGTGGTTACAGAGGTATTTATAACTCCCCTTTCTATTCTACTAACTTGAGAAATTTCAACACCCAAATCATTTGCAAGACGTTCTTGAGTATAACCTCTTGCTATACGACATTGTCTTATATTATCTCCAAGACGAATTAATATTTCTTTTTTATCATGTTTATTCACGAAATAAAATTCGTTGAATAAATCAATTAAAATATAAGCATATTTGCTTACATTTGAAATATAAGACACTATACTACGTAGTGTAAATTATAAATAAATGAAATTGCTAAAAATTAAAACATGTCCAAAGTAAAAGAAAATAAAAATTTGGGTTGTATTGGAATTATAATTCTTTTATCCGTTTTATGGGGAATACCTAATCTTATTAGAGGAAAAGGTTTTTTAAACGGAATATTTGAAAACATTTCAGCAGGAGTCAATTTAGTAATAATAGGATTATTCATTTTTAGTCTGTACCTCTTATATAAAATAATTAAAGAACGTTAAAGACTTAAAAACTGATTTATGAAAAACTCTAAAGAAGTTTGTGACCAAAACTATAATTATGTAAACTTCTTCAAAAGCATTAAAAAATATGCTAATACTAGTCTAAAATTAACCTTAAAAATAAAATAAAATGAGTAACACATCTAAAGTTTTAGTAACAATCGGAATTATAATAGGCTTTTTATTTTTCTTTGGCTTATTAACTGCTTCAAGAAATAGTAACGGTGATAAAACCCCAGGTATTTTTGGAATGATTCTATTTGTTGGAATGATTGCAGGAATCAAAGCTGTTTGGAAAAAAGAAAAAGACAATGATGATAATCACCAATTAAACAAAGAATAATGTTTATTGATTATTACAAAATTCTTGAAATAGAAAAAAATTCTACACAGCAAGAAATTAAAACTGCATTTAGAAAACAAGCTTTAAAATGGCATCCAGATAAAAATCCAAATATAGATGTAAATGAAAAAATGCAAATTGTAAACGAAGCTTACTTAATTTTAAAAGACAAAGAAGCAAGATCTCGTTATGATATTGAACATCTAAAATTCTATGAACTTTATAATTCAATGAAAGAGCAGAAATTCAATTCCGAATATTGGAAAAAGGACAAACAAAAAGTTTATGAAGAATACAATTTCAATGATGAGACTCTAAAAAAATGGATTCAAAATGCAAAAAAACAAGCCGTTGACTTAGCTAAACAATCAATCAAAGAAATGGGACAGCTAAGTGTAAAAGCTACTAAAGAAGCTAGTTCAAAAATGTTTGAAACGTTCATATCCTATTCAATTGTAGGCTTAATAATAATGTTGTTGTTTAAAGCTTGTAACTAACTCTATAAAAAAAGAAAAATGAAAAGAATTTTAAAAAAAATGTCATTATTAACAGCTGTTATATTTATAATTTCATGTAATAATACTCAAAAAACTAAATTTATAAACACTAAAATATCAGATTTTTATAAGATTGATTTGCCTGATGATTTTAAAAAAATAGAGGAAGGATTTTGGGAAATACCAGATGCATCTTTCAATTTATTAAACATAAATATTAAAAAGGGTGTCATTGAAAATTTAAATGAAGCTATCCAAAATGATTCTAAAGAACCTAAAAAACAAGTGTATTTTAAAAATATGGAATTTATTAAATCTATTGAATTCGAACAAAATGGATTCAAAGGAATGATTTCTTACTATGAGAAAGATAATAAAGGGAAAGGTTTAGGATTAGTAACGCTGAAATCATATATAATAATTGGTGTTGTTCAAGATAAAACATCTAATATTCATTTCATTTCGATTAGTTTAGGTAAGAACATTGATGATGATTTAACAAAAAGTATAAAATCAATTTCATTGATTAATCCAAGTGTCGCAGATAATAATTTTGATGAATCAAATTATTTACAGAATGGTTATCAAATATTTAAAAAAGAAAATTTTGTTATAAAATGCATAGGGAAATTAAATACAGACAATGAAAGATTAAAACAATTTAAGGAAACTAATTCAGGAGAAAATTCAACTCCTTTTATTTCAAAAAAAGATAATAATGAATTTGTCATAAATATTACAGAGCATAGCAATTTGTATTCAGGTATAAGTGAAGAACAAGTAAAAAAATATTATTCTCAAAGTATAGATATATATGCGGAAAATTTAAAAAGTGTTGGAATAGCATATCAAAGAGCTAAGTTTAAAGATTATGATTGTGTTTATTATGAAAACACACAAAACGGAATTCTTACAAAAGCGATTTTCTTTTTGGCTAAATCAAAAGCATATTTACTTCAAGTTTCAAGTAAAAAAGACACAAATAAAATTTTTAAAGAGTTCATAAATACATTTGAATTAATAAAAAAATAAATCCCATCTAAAAACAAGTCATAATTTTTTACTAATTTTATGTTAATCCTAATTTTAGTATGGCCAACATCACGAAATATACATTTAGTAAACTCTGCAAAAAAATTGAAGTCAACAGAGAAATTACTCTAGAAACTTTCTTAAAACATATCTATAATGATCCTGCTATTTATTTTATGTTAAATTCAAAAGAATTAAAATTCTTGTTCAATTATAAAAATATATTAGAAGATGAAAACAGATATGTTCTTGAGTTTTACCAGTATGTTCCTGAAAGGCAAGATCAATACAATTATGTTTTTGAAACCACACGAAAGATGAAGTATCATCTTTTTAACGACTGTAAATACTTAGCTAGTGATTATGTGGATTTTAGAATCCCAGATGAGATTAAAGAACTTGGAATAGAAACTATCAAATATTTTCGTAATTGGTTTAAAACTCAAGGTTACTCGGAACAATTTTATAACCAAACTCTCGACGTCAGTAAAGTGGTGTTTGACTATAATATGCATTTTCCTCCTAGATATGGGGTAAAACCATTAAATGAAGATTATGCATTAATCATGGAAATCCCAAATTCGCATTCAATATTTACCAACTCTGAATTTGACTATCAAAAATTTCTTGAAAAAGTAGATCATTTAAAAAATCTTTTCGACAACGTGTTTGGATGTAAAGTTTCTAGAACATTATCAAAGTTTCAATACTTGTTATACGTTCCTGACAAAATTATAATTGAAACTTTAGGTAGAATTTTTTCAAAAGAGTTTGTTACAAACTATGGGATTGAGAATGTAAAAGAAAAATTACGAAAATCAAGAGAAATTAAATTTGAATTAATTGAAATTTTACTTGAATTCTTCAAATGGACTTATAAGTTTGAAAATAAAATTTTTGACAAAATTACATTGGAAGAATTTGGATTAGAATGTTGCGGAGGTTGTAAGAATAAAGAAAAAGAAACACTTATATAAGTATTTAAAAACTACTGCTAACACTGGTTATAAAAGATCAAGAGTTTTGAGCTTAATTTAAGTCTATTTTGTATTTCTGACCCCATGCTAAAATGAAAAACAAAGCAAACTTAGTCAACAACATTGTAAGCCTGTGGAATGGATTACTTAACGCGAGTTTTTCAATCATAAATTTATTATGTAAAGAATGTGTTAAATCGATTCCAAAACAATAATGTAATTTTCTTTCAAGTAAAGTGAATTAATCAATAAAAATGATAGGTTATCAGCAGCTTCATACTTATTTTATTATTCAAAATATTTTAATTTAATGACTAAAGAAAATACACAACCCATATACTCAAATAAATCTGAAGTTGCATTAAGAGTTAGAGATAAAGTGCTAGACATTTTCAAAAAAAATCCATCTATTTTATGCTCATTTCTTTCACAATATTATCCATTATCTTACGAAACAATCATTAAGTATGAAAAACATTTTGATGAAAATTGGTATTTAATGAGTACAAATCCAAATATAATATGGACAGAGGAATTAATTGAAAGATATGAAGATAAATGGGATTGGAGTATATTAAGCTTAAACAAAGGACTCCCTTGGAACACTGAATTAGTTGTTAAATTCATACATAAATGGAATTGGTCTTTACTAAGCAGTAATGAGGTTTTACCTTGGTCTGTAGAATTTATTGAACTATTCAAAGACCATTGGAATTGGTATTGTTTTGCTGAATTAAAATCTGATTTCTTACCTTGGTCAATTGAGTTTGTTCAAAAATTAACACCATATTGGGACTGGACAAACTTAAGTGAAAAAGAAACTCTTCCATGGTCAATTGAGTTTATTGAAGCTTTTCAAGACAATTGGGATTGGTCAGCATTGAGCAAAAACGAATCTATTTCATGGAATGATACTATTTTAGATAAATTTAAAGATAAATTGGATTGGACTCAGATTGGTTATAATAAATCTATTCCATGGTCTGAGGAGTTAATAAAGAAGTTTGAAAATTATTGGAATTGGAATAGTTTAAGTTGGAATGAAAATCTACCGTGGTCAGAAAATTTCTTTTATCAGTACCTTAAAAGATGGAATTTCGAATCCTTAAGCAGAAACGAATCGCTACCATGGACAATTCCACTAATCAATGAATTTATTGATTTATGGGATTTAAAAAGTATGAGTAGAAATGAAAAAATTCCATGGGATTGGAAATTAATAAATTCTAAAAAAAAGTTTTGGAATTGGAGGTCTTTACCATTTAACAAATCAGTTCCTTGGGAAATAAAACACATAAAAGAATGTCATAGTTTTTTAAATGGTTTTGAGAAAACTCTCATGTGGATATCTTTGAGTACAAATACTAGATTACCGTGGTCAATAAGTTTTATCAATGAATTTAAAAATAATTGGGATTGGAAAAATCTAAGCGAAAACAAAGGACTCCCATGGTCAATAGAATTATTAGAAACTTTTAAAGATTATTGGAATTGGGATAAACTGAGTAGAAATGAATCATTACCATGGTCAATTGAGTTGGTTGATTCTTTTAAAGATTATTGGAATTGGAACGCTCTTACGCTCAATAAAAAATTACTTTGGAAGACAGAAGATATAAAAAGATTTCCAAAAATCAATTTACATGATTTATGCCTAAAAGAAAATGTAAAACTTAATTTAGAATTTCTTTATGAACATTCTGAAAAACTAGCTCCAAGTATTTCAGTTTTAGAGATTCTAAGTCCATTTATTAGTTTAGAACTAGTTGAAGAAGTTTTAAATTAGAAATTTTTTATTTTTTTATTTTTTTATTTTTTTATTTTTTTTACATACGTCAACACAATATAAACCTAACATACCCCCGGACTCCAAT
>CAZNWY010000022.1:0-54080 GCA_964577105.1 uncultured Flavobacterium sp. | reverse complement strand
ATTGTGATTTCGAATGGGTTTCATTCAGTTCGGGCAACAATAACGACGAAACTTTAACATCCGAAAGTTCGAAATCATACTCTATTTCTCGCGCTAAAATCAACAACTTTCGAGCGACATCTTTTCCAGACAAGTCGTCTCTAGAATCGGGTTCGGTGTATCCATTTTTCTCAGCATCAATTAAAATTTTAGAAAACGGAACTTCTTCTGAAGAAAACCTATTAAAAATATAACTCAACGAACCCGAAAACACACCTCTAATTTTAGTGATTTTTTCTCCCGAAAAATGCATATCGTTTATCGTTTGAACTACTGGCAATCCAGCGCCAACATTGGTTTCATACAAAAAGGTTTTGTCAAAATTTTCTAACGTTATGCGCAATTCTTTATAAAAATCAAAATGCAGTGTGTTCGCTTTTTTATTGGCTGCCACTAAGTGAAAACCATTTTGAATTAACGGAATATAACTAGTAATAAGTTCCGAGCTGGCCGTAGCGTCAACCGCAATAAGATTTTCCAATTGTTGCTCTTGAACATATTCGATAATATCTTCAATTCTAAAAGGAATAGCCGATTGTGCAAAATTGGCTTCCCACTGATTTTTAGCACCTTCTTTTTCAAAAAAAGCTAAGGTTGAATTAGTAATAATAGGAAATCGCAAGTCGATATTGCGCTTTTCTAAAAAGAACTGCTGACTTTCGATGACTTGATTTAAGAGCGTGCTTCCGACATTTCCGATGCCAAAAAGGATAACATTGATTCTAAGCGCTGACATATTTGTGTTGTTTTTGTGTATTAAAAATAGGTTCTAAAATCTGAGATAATTGTTCGAATTCCATCAAAAAAGCATCATGCCCATGAACAGAATGAATCTCGTGGTAAAACACGTTTTCTTTAACAGTTTTCAGTTGATGATAGGTTTCTCGATTTTCATCGGCAATAAAAAAATAATCGGTATCGACAGCAACGATGTGAATGTTGGCTTTAATTTCTTTACCAATTTCAATAAAATCTTTTCGATTACGAGTAATATCGTTGGTTTTCAATAAATGATTCATCAATTTGTAAGCCGATAATCGAAACCTGTTTTTGAGTTTAAAGCCATGAGTAACCAACCAATTTTCAATTTGAAAAATAGACGAATTCTGAAGTACATTTCGTTGAAACCGCTGATTAATAGATTGCGGTGTTCGGTACAACAACATGGCGTGCAATCGAGCATCAACAATAGGATCGTCTGAATTGTTCAAAATTTGATCTTGAATCAACACATTAGCAATCACCCAATCGGTAGCTTTCCAGTCGGTGGCAATCGGTATTAAATTTTGAATGCGATTAGGCAATAAAGCAGCCATTTCCCATGCCACAGCACCTCCAAGGCTACCACCAATTACTGCGAAAACATCAGTTATTTGAAGATAGAGCAATCCTTCCCAAAAAATTCGCGCTACATCCCGAATCGTAAAATCGTAATAACTAGAAATCAGATTTCCGAAATTATTGTCAAATCCATTGCCTGGAATATTGAAGGCCACAACGGTAAAATAATTAGTGTCGATAGTTTTGTTTTCTCCTATCAAATCATTCCACCAGCCGTTTTCTCCAGTAACATTAGAATTTCCAGTCAATGCATGGTTCACTACCACAATAGGTGCTTCGCCAATTGGTTGACCAAAAATTTGATAAAACAACGGAAGGTAAGGTTGCTGCTTTCCGCTTTCTAAATTGAAATTAAATACGTCTATTTTTTCTAATTTTCTCATAACATTTTTTTTAAAAAACTGCCTCCAACCGCGAAATCGGAGACAGTTTCAAAACAAACAAAACCTAAACTAATTTTTCTACAGGAAGTGTGGCGAAAACCGATTTTAAATCGGCCTTCAAATCGTCTATATCTTCTAAACCTACCGAAAGGCGAATTAAATCTTGGGTTACACCTGTCGATTGTTGTTGTTCTTTTGAAAGTTGTTGGTGTGTAGTACTTGTCGGATGAATGATTAACGATTTGGTATCACCAATATTGGCCAAAAGCGAAAACAATTGGGTTTGATCGGCTACTTTTTTGGCCGCTTCAAATCCGCCTTTCAATCCAAACGTTACAATACCACTTTTCCCTTCTGGCAAATATTTATCGGCTAAAGTTTTATATTTTGATGATGCTAATCCAGGATAATTTACCCAAGCCACTTCGTCTTGTTGTTCGAGCCATTGCGCAAGTGTAAGTGCATTTTCAGAATGTTTCTTGATTCTAATCTCCAAAGTTTCCAATCCTTGAATGGTTTGAAACGCGTTAAACGGACTCAATGCCGCACCAAAATCGCGCAATCCTTCTATACGTACTTTGGCGATAAATGACGCCGCACCCAATACTTCGTAGTATTTCAAGCCATGATAACCCGCTGAAGGTTCTGTAAATTCAGGAAATTTTCCGTTGCTCCAGTCGAATTTTCCAGCATCTATGATGACACCACCCAATGACGTTCCATTGCCTGTAATGTATTTGGTTAATGAGTGAATAACGATATCAGCTCCGTATTGAATTGGGTTGAGCAAAAAAGGTGTAGCCACAGTATTATCAACAATAAAAGGCACTTTAAAGGCTTTAGCTTCTTTTGAAATGGCTTCCAAATCAAGAACGTCTAATTTTGGATTTCCTAGACTTTCTACAAAAAAAGCTCTAGTATTTTCTTGTGCTGCTTTGGTAAAGTTTTCAGGATTGGATGGATCGACAAAAGTGGTAGTGATCCCTAATCTTGGTAAAGTAACATTCAATAAATTATAAGTTCCGCCATACAAACTATTGGAGGCAACAATATGATCGCCAGCTTTAAGTAAAACCAACAACGTAGTAGCAATGGCCGAAGTGCCCGAGGCAGTTACTACAGCTCCAATACCACCTTCTAATTTGGCTAAGCGTTGTTCCAGAATGTCGTTGGTTGGATTGTTCAATCGTGTGTAAATGAATCCAGCTTCGGCCAAGCCAAACAAGTTAGCAGCGTGTTGCGAATCGTTAAAAACATACGAAGAAGTTTGATAAATTGGAACCGCTCTAGTTCCTGCATTTTTAGTTACGTCGTGTCCTGCGTGTAAAGCGTTGGTGGCAAATTTTTGTGTACTCATGATTTTTAATTTTAGATTATTGGATTATTAGATTTCTAGATTTTTAGATAAAAAAAAAGTCCTTTTGGATGGCTTACCAAAAGGACTTTGAAATATAGATATGAACTACGATTAAGTCTTCCGCTTTTGGTAATAGCATAGGTGGATACAACACATTGTGTGCATCATCATCCAAGACATCATCATATGGTTTGCTATTACGTTCATTTTAAAATTATTTTTGGTATTTTGTTTTACAAATTAGTTCAAATAAAAAAACCTCTGCGGATGGCAGAGGTTGAATTGTATATATTTTAAAAACTTAAAATTATGCAATAGTGTCCTCTGCGGAAATTTTCCACATCATACAACACATCATATGCACAGTTAAATTCATTTTTTTGTTCTTATTGATGAGGCAAACTTCTGAACTATTTTTGAATTGACCAAATGAAATTTTAAAATTTAACATTTCACAATGTTATTACACCCTAAAAAACAACACTTTATACCTATTTTTTTTATACCTCTTACTAAAAGTATTTTTTCGCAGGAATCTGAAACTCACTAACAAAATCTGCCTAATCGTTTACTTGAGCTGATGGTATTTGCTAATCAGATAAAACCGCTTAGTAAAACTTTTGTACTTCTGATGAAATGATTAAAAAAAGAATATAAATTTAGTTACTTTTATGGTTGAAATATTTTCTATTTATGTCAAAACTTCCTCACGTAACAACGTCTATTTTTACCCTAATGTCGCAAATGGCTAACCAGCATAAGGCCATCAATTTGTCACAAGGATTTCCTAATTTTCCAGTAGACGAACGATTGAAAAACTGGGTGGCTCATTGGGCACAAAAAGAAGTACATCAATACTTACCAATGGCCGGATTTCCTCCATTATTAGAAAAAATCGCGATGCTTACACAAAATTCGTATGGTCGAAAAGTGAATCCTACAACGGATATTTTAATCACTGCTGGTGCCACCGAAGGTATTTTTGCTACCATTCAGGCGTTGGTAAATTCCAACGAAGAAGTTATCATTTTAGACCCAAGTTACGATTGTTATGAAACCCCTATTTTGTTGTGTAATGCCATTCCGAAGCGCATTGCCATGAACGACAATTTTACTCCCAATTGGGAAGTTATAGGCAATACAATGAATGCTAAAACCCGAATGCTCATCATCAACAATCCGCACAATCCTACGGGAAAAATTTGGAAAGAAGACGATTTTATTCAATTAGAAAAACTGCTTAACCTATATCCAAATGTAATTGTTCTTTCGGATGAAGTGTATGAATACATAACCTTTGAAAAGAAACACATTTCGGTGCACCAAAGAGAAAATTTGAAAGACCGGTGCGTAACGGTATCTTCTTTTGGGAAATCATTTCATATTACAGGATGGAAAATTGGCTACCTAATTGCTGCTGAGCATTTGATGAATGAAATCAAAAAAGTACATCAATTTTTGGTATTTAGCGTGAATAGTGTAGCACAATATGCTTTAAACGACTACATGAATGAAGTAAAAGTGGCTGAACTTGGCGCCTTCTATCAACAAAAAAGAGATTTTTTTAGAGCACTATTGCAGCAAACAAAATTTGAGTTGCTCCCATCAGAAGGCTCCTATTTTCAAATTGCTTCGTATGCATCCATTTCGAATGAAAACGACATCGATTTTACTAAACGATTGGTAACCGAATATGGCGTGGCAACCATTCCGCTTTCTCCTTTTTATGCCGATGCAAAACAAACACAATGCATTCGCTTTTGTTTTGCTAAAGACGAAGAAACACTCGAAAAAGCAGTCGAAAGATTGACAAAATTAGTTTAAAAAGATATATTTGTAGCACCATTTCGGGATGTAGCGCAGCCTGGTAGCGTACTAGCATGGGGTGCTAGGGGTCGCTGGTTCGAATCCAGTCATCCCGACTAATAAAGTTATCACTTTGCAATAAGTGTATAAAATAAGTCAGTAACTTTTTAGTACAAAACAGTTCAAAAAAATTACTAATTGGGGTTTTACATTTATTTTCTTAAATTCAATGTTAATTGTTATGCGTGCATACTAATTAATTTAGTACATTTGAAAAACTAAACAAACTAATATGGATTTTTCAGCTAAAATGCTTCGCGATGATGCATTAAAAGGTAAAACAATTGTAGTAACTGGTGGCGGAAGCGGTTTGGGCAAAGCCATGACCAAATACTTTTTAGAATTAGGCGCCAATGTAGCCATCACTTCAAGAGATTTAGAAAAACTAAAAACAACAGCTTTAGAACTGGAAACCGCTACAGGCGGAAAATGTTTACCCATTCAATGTGATGTGCGCCATTATGATCAAGTAGAAACTATGCTTGTCGAAGTACTAAAAGCTTATGGAAAAGTTGATGTTTTATTAAACAATGCAGCAGGTAATTTTATTTCACCAACCGAACGTTTATCAGCCAATGCCTTTGACACTATAATCGACATTGTTTTAAAAGGATCTAAAAATTGCACGCTAGCTTTTGGAAAACATTGGATAGCTCAAAAACAAACCAATTGCAATGTGTTAAATATTGTGACAACCTACGCTTGGACCGGTTCGGGGTATGTGGTTCCGAGTGCAACCGCCAAGGCTGGAGTGTTGGCAATGACTCGTAGTTTGGCCGTTGAATGGGCCAAATATGGTATCCGAATGAATGCCATCGCTCCAGGTCCATTTCCAACAAAAGGTGCTTGGGATCGATTGCTTCCTGGCGATTTAGCAGAAAAATTCGACATGTCAAAAAAAGTGCCATTACGCCGAGTTGGTGACCATCAAGAATTGGCTAATTTAGCCGCTTATTTAGTATCTGACTTTTCAGCTTATATCAATGGCGAAGTCGTAACTATTGACGGTGGCGAGTGGCTTCAAGGCGCTGGACAGTTCAATCTGTTGGAAAAAATTCCGCAAGAAATGTGGGATATGTTAGAGATGATGATTAAAAACAAAGGAAACAAATAATGATCAGTTGTCGGTTGTGAGTTATCTGTTTTTCGTAAAATAAGAATTTAAGTCAGATTGAAATTTTCGTTCTGACTTTTTTTTTACTTGAAATTTAAACAACTTTTTAATTTTAAAAAAAACTGCGAAACAAAATTATTAAAGCTAAAACCCACAATCAACAACAGATAACTCGCAACCAATAACTCACAACCGATAACTCACAACTAAATTTACAACATTGTTAACAAATAACACTTTTATAAACCATAATAAATCGTATTTTTACCACTCAAAATTTGAATAGAATAAATGGGTAAAATCATTGCAATTGCCAACCAAAAAGGTGGTGTCGGAAAAACAACAACTTCTGTTAATTTAGCGGCTTCACTGGGTGTTTTAGAGAAAAAAGTTTTATTAATTGATGCCGATCCGCAAGCCAATGCAAGTTCGGGATTAGGAATTGATGTAGAAAGTGTTGAGATTGGTACTTACCAAATCTTAGAGCATAGTAATGTTCCTGAAGAAGCGATTGTGAAATCTTCGTCTCCAAATGTAGATGTAATTCCTGCTCACATTGATCTTGTGGCTATCGAAATTGAATTGGTAGACAAAGAAAATCGTGAATACATGCTAAAGCAAGCTTTGGAAAGTATTAAAGATAAATACGATTATATACTTATAGATTGCGCGCCGTCTTTGGGGTTATTAACCTTAAATGCATTAACCGCATCTGATAGTGTCATCATTCCTATTCAATGCGAATATTTTGCCTTAGAAGGTTTGGGCAAATTATTGAATACCATCAAAAGCGTGCAAAAAATTCATAATCCCAATTTAGATATTGAAGGATTATTATTAACCATGTATGATTCACGTCTGCGCTTGTCTAACCAAGTGGTAGAAGAAGTTCAAAAACATTTTAACGATATGGTATTCAAGACCATTATTCAACGAAATGTAAAACTGAGTGAAGCGCCGAGTTTTGGCGAAAGCATTATCAACTTTGATGCAACAAGTAAAGGAGCTACCAATTACTTGAGTTTGGCAGAAGAAGTTATCAAAAAAAATAGTATTTAGTATATGACAAAAGCAGTAAAAAAACAAGCTTTAGGAAGAGGTTTATCAGCACTTTTAAAAGATCCAGAAAACGATATTAAATCGATGGACGATAAAAATGCCGATAAAGTAGTTGGTAATATATTAGAAGTAGATATTGAAGCGATTGAAATCAATCCGTTTCAACCAAGAACCAACTTTAATGAAGATGCCCTTCAAGAATTGGCATCCTCAATTAAAGAATTAGGAGTAATCCAACCTATTACGGTTAGAAAATTAGATTTCAACAAATACCAATTAATTTCGGGTGAACGCCGTTTGCGTGCTTCTAAGTTAGTCGGTCTTCAAACCATTCCTGCTTACATCCGTATTGCCAATGATAACGAATCGTTAGTGATGGCATTGGTAGAAAACATTCAACGTCACGACTTAGATCCTATCGAAATTGCTTTGTCTTACCAACGTTTGATTGAAGAAATTCAGCTTACACAGGAACAAATGAGTGAACGTGTTGGAAAAAAACGTTCTACCATAACCAACTATTTGCGTCTATTAAAATTAGATCCAATCATTCAAACTGGTATTAGAGACGGATTTATCAGTATGGGACACGGCCGTGCGATGATTAACATTGAAGACCAAGATGTTCAAACCGAAATTTATCAAAAAATTGTAAGTCAGAATCTTTCTGTTCGCGATACCGAAGCTTTGGTAAAAAAATACCAAGATGGTTTAAAACCTAGTGCCCCAAAAGCAAAAAAAGGCAGTTCTTTTTCAGTTGCAGACGAACAAAAGAAAGCCATTACCAATTTCTTTGGAGCCAAAGTAGAAGTAACTGTTGCTAGTAATGGTAAAGGAAAAATTGCTATTCCGTTCCATTCTGAAGAAGATTTTAATCGAATTATTAAACTCATCAACGGTTAGTGATTAGGTCGTTCTACATAGTACTTTTAGTCTTCCTTTTAGGAAACATTTCAGCATGGGCTCAAACTCAAATTGAGGAAGGACTCATTGTTTCAGATACTACTAAAACATCGGAAATCAACACATTAGCACCCGCCAAAGCTGCTTTTTACTCGGCTGTTTTCCCGGGTATGGGTCAAGTTTACAACAAAAAATATTGGAAACTACCTCTAGTGTATGGTGCTTTAGGAACTACCATCTATTTTTACATCAGCAACAACAGAAAATACCATCAATATCGAGATGCTTACAAACGACGATTAGAAGGATTTAATGATGACAGCTTCACGTATTTGGATAATTCTCGTTTGATTTCGGCTCAGAAATTTTACCAAAAAAATCGAGATTTATCTGCCCTATTAACGGGTTTATTTTACATTCTGAATATTGTTGATGCTAATGTTGACGCTCACTTGATGCAATTTAATGTCAATGAAAAACTTACTGTAAAACCCGATTTTTACAGAAACGACTTCACGGCCAAACAAGATATTGGCATTTGTTTGACTTTAAAATTCTAAAGTTTTCTTAAATTTTGTAACAAACAAGTACTACTACAAACTAATGTAATCATGAAAATAGCACTATTGGGATACGGAAAAATGGGAAAAGTAATTGAGCGAATTGCTTTGGAACGTGGCCATGAAATTGTGCTAAAAAAGTCAAGTACCGATTCTTTTGAAGGGTTACTCAATGCTGATGTTGCTATTGATTTTAGCGTTCCTACATCTGCCGTTCTAAATATTTCTGAATGCTTGAATAATGGAATTCCTATTGTATCTGGAACCACAGGTTGGTTAGAAGACTATAATACAATGACGGCTCTTTGTGAAGCAAAAAAAGGAGCTTTTATTTATGGTTCTAACTTCAGTTTGGGAGTGAATTTATTCTTCGAACTGAACGATTATTTAGCAAAAATGATGGCGAAATTCAACCAATATACAGTTTCCATGGAAGAAATTCATCATACGCAAAAATTAGATGCACCAAGCGGAACTGCCATTTCTTTGGCTAAAGGAATTATAGAACATTCTAATTATGAAAGCTGGACCTTAGAAAATCCAAAGGCTAACCAAATTCATATTGACGCACAAAGGATTGAAAATGTTCCGGGAACACACAGCATATTTTACAGTTCAAACGTAGATACTATAGAAATAAAACATACTGCACATAATCGTGATGGATTTGCCTTAGGTTCTGTTATAGCCGCCGAATGGTTGGTTGGAAAAAAAGGAGTATTCACCATGCGTGATGTATTAAATTTAAAATAAAATATTATGACACTATATCAATGGTTTATCTTTTTTCTTGGAGTTCAACTGATTCATTTTTTGGGAACTTGGAAATTATACGAAAAAGCAGGAAGAAAATCTTGGGAAGCAGGAATTCCAGTTTATAACGCTATTGTTTTGATGAAAATCATTAATAGACCTACTTGGTGGACGCTATTACTTTTTATTCCTATAATCAACTTAATTATGTTTCCAGTAATTTGGGTTGAAACCTTGCGTAGTTTTGGTAGAAAATCTCAAATGGACACCTTGTTAGGTGTGCTTACCTGCGGATTGTATATCTATTACATCAACTATACACAAAATGTAACGCATATAACCGATAGAAGTACCAAAGCCACAACCAAGACAGGCGATACTGTGAGTTCGTTACTCTTTGCGATAATTGTAGCTACGTTTGTTCATACGTATTTCATCCAACCTTTTACGATTCCGACTTCGTCTTTGGAAAAATCGTTATTAGTTGGTGATTTTCTTTTTGTAAGTAAATACAATTACGGAGCAAGAACCCCAATGACAGCAGTAGCGGCACCAATGGTTCATGACACTATTCCAGTAATTAAAACCAAATCTTATCTTAATTGGCCTCAATTGCCATATTTTAGATTTCCAGGTTACGAAAAGATAAAACGTAACGACATTGTAGTTTTCAACTGGCCTATAGATACTGTTTATTATTTTAGAGATGCATCAGGAAGATATGTTGAAAAACCAATTGATAAAAAATCAAATTATGTCAAAAGATGTGTGGGAATACCTGGTGATATAATCCAAATAAAAAATAGCGATCTATATGTAAATAATCAAATTTTAACTTTACCTGAAAGAGCAAAACCACAATATTCATACACTGCAAAATTCAAATATGTAAAAGGATTTGATTATGATAATTTATTCAAAGACTTGAATAATTATAAGAGTGATCAAGGCTTTGCCTACAATGACAGCACGTTATATTTTCCAGCTCTGACAAATGAAAGTGTTTTAAAACTAAAAAGTGTCTCTGGCATTAAAGAAGTTAAAAAAATTGTTGATACAGTAAACACTATGCATTCTTATGATTTTAAATATAATCCAAGTATAAACGATGACTTCATAAATGCAACAAACAGAATTAAAGAATCAGGTAGATTTAAGGTAGAAGAACGTGTTAATAATGTTATCAGAATATACAATCTACCAAAAGAAATACTAGACTTAATTATCAAAAATAAATCTATTATTAGTTATAAAGAAATATTTGATATTTTTCCAAATAGTGTTTATTACCAAAATTGGACTAAAGATAATTTTGGACCAATACAAATTCCGCAAGCAGGAAAAAAAGTTTCTTTAGATGTAAAAACTTTACCTTTATATAAAAGGATAATAACAGTATATGAAGGAAATTCTTTAAAAATTGAAGGAAATGACATCTATATAAATAATAAAAAAGTAACATCATATACATTCCAGAACAATTACTATTGGATGATGGGTGATAATCGTCATAATTCAGAAGATAGTAGATATTGGGGGTTTGTACCTGAAAATCATATCGTAGGAAAACCAGTTTTCATTTGGATGAGTATTGATGGTATAAATGATGGTATAAGAAATTGGAAAATAAGATGGGATCGTTTATTTACTACTGTTAGCGGAGAAGGTCAACCTCAATCCTATTTCAAATTTTTCTTAGGTCTATTGGCTTTGTACTTTGTTGGTGAATATTTCTGGAAAAAACGTAAAGCTGACAAAAAAAATTAAGAATACGTTTTGTTAAGTATGAAACCAGTACTAATACATCCTAGTTATTTTCCTTCTATAAGCCACTATGTTGCTATGGCACAATCTGAATCGATTACGCTAGAAATGGAAGATAATTTCCAGAAACAAACCAATCGCAACCGAATGTACATTTACAGTCCGAATGGAATTCAGCTGTTAAATGTGCCTGTAAAACACAGTAAAGAAATTCACCAAAAAACAAAAGACGTTAGAATTGAAAATGATTTCGGTTGGCAAAAACAACATTTTAAATCATTAGAAGCGGCGTATAGAAGTTCTCCTTTTTTCGAATATTTTGAAGATGATATTCAAGTAATTTTTGAAAAGAAATATACTTTTTTAATGGATTTAAATTTGGAGGCAATGACTTTGGTAAGCAAATGTTTGAGAATGCCATTTGACTACCAAACAACTTCCGAGTACTTTCGTGAAGCAAATGATTTTGCAGACTTTAGAAACTTAGTTAACGGAAAAAAAGATACAACTATAGTAGCACCTTACACTCAAGTTTTTGAAGACAAACATGGCTTTATTAACAACCTGAGCATCTTGGATTTGTTGTTCAATGAAGGGCGTTATGCCTTAGATTATTTGAAAAAACAATCGTTATAACTATTCCATCATCAAGCGAGTAAGAATCGGATAATGATCTGAGTTTTTAAATTGTGGAAAGTTTTGAAAGCTTTTCACTTTCATCTTTTTATCGGCAAAAATATAATCAATTCTGGCTGGGTAATATTTGAAATTATACGTTTGACCAAAGCCATTTCCTGCTTCCTCAAAACAATCATTTAAACTTCCTTTAATACTTCGATACACATACGAAAAAGCACTATTATTCATATCGCCACAAATAATCATCGGATAATGGCAATCTTTTTTATGCTTCATCAAAATTTCTGCTTGCTTTTGTTGTTGTTTGAATGCTAGACTGATTCGTTTTACCACCAACTGCGATTTTTGCTTACTAATCGAATCTACATTGTCTTGCATTTCATTAACATCGGGAGAAATTTTAATCGACTGCAAGTGCATATTGTACACGCGAATGGTGTCTTTTCCTTTGCGAATATCGGCATATACAATGAGATTATCCGATTCTGGAAACTCAATATTACCCTGATCTACAATAGGATATTTAGAAAAAATCGCTTGACCTGTTTTGATATTCTTTCCTTGCATAAAGATGAACTTGTGTTTGTAGACACGCAAGTCAACTTTGGCCGTTTCAGAATATTCTTGAATACAAAGAATATCAGGATTTTGCTCATTAATGAATTCTTTAATATCGTCACCAACATTTTCTCTAGGTATCCATTGAAAAAGATTGAATAAGCGTACATTGTAACTCATCACTATAAAATCTTTTTCTTCAACAGGTAACTCATTTGACGAAAATTTATAAAACTTGTTGATGAACGTGATTCCCAAGATTAATACAATTCCAGATAAAATCATCTGGCGCTTGAGTTGGAACATCCAATACAGAAAAAACAACCCATTTACAATTAAAAACAAGGGTAAAACAAGAGTTAAAACCGACAGAAAAGGAAAGAAATTTGGAGCTAAAAAAGGCAATACATAAGCAAGAAACGTCAATACAGTGAGTACTATATTGAAGAAAAACATTACTTTATTGAACCATGATAGCTTTTTCATTTACAAAAATAACCTGTTTTATTTACCAGCTTTAAACAAAAATTCTTTCTCTTCAGCTGTCAAACTATCATAACCTGACTGACTGATTTTATCAAGAATTTCGTCTATTTGTTGTTGGGTTTTATCTTTTACTACAATTTTACTTTGGCTTTTAACTTGAGGTTTTTTAGGATTAACATGCACTTTTTTAAAAGGCGTTGCTTTTTTTGAATAAAACAAATTAACAAAAAAATCTATTATGGTGGTGATAATGCTACTCAAATCGGTTCCAGCCAAAAGAAGTTTTATGTAAAGAAATCCGAATAATGCACCAGCTAAATGCGCAATATGACCGCCCGTATTGTTCATAGGCAATTGGATTAAATCTACAAATAGCAATAAAAAAGCAACTTGCCAAAGCGGCAACTTCCAAAGTCCAAAAAGACGCACTTCCATGAAAGGTTGATACGTTACTGTTGCTATTAAAACCGCCATTATAGCTCCAGATGCTCCAACCATTTGGGCATTAACGGTTGTCAAAGCTGGTAAAAAATGGTATCCTAACAAATATACGATTCCAGAAAAAAGGCCACCCAAAACATACGTTCCTAACAATTGTTTTTCTGTAAAGAACGTAGTAAACAATCGAGCCACATAGTACAGCATCAACATATTGAACACCAAATGCATAATGCCACTATGGAAATAAGCATAAGTAAGAATGGTCCACGGCTTACCGAAAAGTACCGTAAAATTAGAAGGCAAGCTTACGTAATCAAAATAATTGATGTCAATAGAAAGCAACTTCAAAAGTGCGAAAAGTACTTCTGGAATCACAAATAAAAGTATGTTCCAAAAAATCAGACGAATAGCAATTCCTCCTATCTTGTATTGTAACTTTAAATCTTCAAATACGGTCATTTTTTAATTCCAACGTTTGTGATTAAATTGATTTCTTTTCCAAAACCACATCATTATAAAACCGGTTATAGCACCACCTACGTGAGCAAAGTGGGCAATTCCAGTGCTTCCAGCACCAAAGATTGATTGTCCTTTCAATCCCAAAAATAAATCAATCGCCAGTAATCCAGGTACAAAATATTTTGCCTTAATCGGAATCGGAATGAACATAATTCCCAACTCAGCCGTAGGAAACATAAAAGCAAAAGCGGCCAAAAGTCCGTATATTGCTCCCGAAGCTCCTATAACTGGGATATGAGATAAAACTCGAGCTTCTGCAATAATATTAAATTGCTCTTGTGTGCAGTGAACCCTATCTAGTATGGCTTTTATGTTACTTGAAACCATCTGCCCTTTTTCATCAAAAACACTACTAAAATCTGCATTTAACAACGTGTACAGCTCACTTTTGGTAAGATTTAAATCAGAAACCGAATTCAACAAAGAATGTATTTGTATATAATTTACGCCTGTATGAAGTAATGCTGCTCCCAATCCGCAGGAAATATAAAAGAACAAAAATTTAGTTCCGCCCCAAAAATGCTCCAAGGCACTCCCAAAAGAGTACAAAGCAAACATATTGAACAAAATATGTCCAAAATTAGGAAGTGGTGCATGCATAAACATGTGCGTAACAAACTGCCAAACTTTGAAATTACTTGATTCTGGATAATACAGCGAAAATAAATCATAAGACATTGGCACAAGTTGTGAACCAATATAAAAAATGAAATTTATTATCAATAGTTGTTTAACAACTGGAGTGATTCTCATCATAAGGCAAATTTTTTATCTATATCTTCCACACGCATGGTAATGAAAGTTGGTTTTTGAAAAGGCGAAACATTGGGCTCTTTGCAAGCAAACAAATTATTCACCAAATTTTCTTGTTCTTTTTCGGTCAAATAAACGCCTGTTTTAACGGCTAAACTTTTAGCCATCGACTTGGCAATGGTGTCATTCTGACTGAAACTACTGTCAGGAATTCCGTCTTCCAAATCACTAATCAATTGTTCTAAAACCCAAGAAACTTCACTTTCAGTAGTATTCACTGGTATTCCAGAAATATGAATAGCATCCGACTGAAATGCTTCAAAAACAAAGCCAGTATTTTCTAAAGAAGGTTGCAATTCTGCTATCAACTTCATTTCATTACTAGAAAAATGCAATTGTAATGGAAACAACAATTGTTGACTTGAAGCCTGATGAACTGTCATATTAGCCAAAAATTGTTCGTATAAAACACGCTGATGTGCTCTACTTTGATCAATAATGACCATTCCCGATTTTATCGGACTTACAATATATTTCTTATGAATTTGATAGGTTCGATTGGGTGCTTTTTCTTCTTCCTTCTCATCAAACAAAGAAGCGGTTACTTCATCGTTCTCAAATGCAAAAGTTTCTACCTCAATAGTATCTTGTTTTAAGCCAACATACAAACTTTCCCAACTTTGAGACGTTTCCGTTTTTTTGTAAGCAGCACTTGATCCACCAGAAAAGGATTTAGTAGGTTTTTGCTTCGCCAGTTCGCTATAGCTCGTGTCATCTGCAAATGGATTGAAATTACTATCCACTTGAATGGTAGGATACTCTGCCGTTTTATTTTGATAGTCATAAGGCGTGTCTAAATTGGGATCGCGATCAAAATCTAAAGCTGGAACAACATTAAATTGTCCCAAACTGTGTTTGATTGCCGAACGTAATATCGCATACAGCGCATTTTCATCGTCAAATTTAATTTCTGTTTTGGTTGGATGAATATTGATATCAATTGTATTGGGTGGCACCTGCAAATAAATAAAATAACTAGGCTGTGCGCCATTTGGCAATAGCCCATCATAGGCATTCATTACGGCATGATGCAAATAACCACTTTTAATGTACCGATCATTAACAAAGAAAAATTGTTCGCCTCTGTTCTTTTTAGCAAATTCGGGTTTTCCGACAAATCCTTGAATACTTAAAATATCTGTTTCTTCTTGAACCGGAACCAGTTTTTCATTGGTTTTACCCGAAAACACATTTACAATTCGCTGTCTGAAGTTAGAATTTGGCAAATTAAACATTTCACTTCCGTTGTGATACATCGTGAAATAAATATTCGGATGCGCTAAGGCTACACGTTGAAATTCGTCGATAACATGACGCAATTCTACCGTTTCAGATTTCAGAAAATTGCGTCGTGCTGGTATATTATAGAATAAATTTTTAACAGCAAACGAAGTTCCTTTGGGTAAAACAGCAGGTTCTTGTGAAACAAACTTACTGCCTTCAATAACAATATGATTCCCCAGTTCGTCTTGCTCTTGCTTGGTTTTCATTTCTACATGAGCAATGGCTGCAATAGAAGCCAACGCTTCACCACGAAACCCTTTGGTGTGTAATGAAAATAAATCTTCCGCTTGACGGATTTTAGAAGTTGCATGACGTTCAAAACACAAACGAGCATCGGTTACACTCATCCCAACACCATTGTCAATCACTTGAACCAACGCCTTTCCAGCGTCTTTAACAATCAATTTGATGTCGGTTGCTTTAGCATCGACTGCGTTTTCAAGAAGTTCTTTTACCACCGAAGCTGGACGTTGAACTACTTCTCCAGCGGCAATTTGATTGGCTACGTGATCGGGAAGTAATTGAATTATGCTTGACATGTACTATTTTAAATTTATCGTTTAGGGTTACTACCAAAGTTAGCAAAATTAAGGAAATTCTACGGCTTATTATAGTTAATAAGATACTAAAAAAGAAAACCTACTCTAGTAAGAATAGGTTTGTTTTTAACAAAGTGACAACTTCTATTTATTTTCTGTAATTCGTCTTAATTCTGCCATTTTAATAGCGGCAATAGCGGCTTCGGTTCCTTTATTTCCGTGAACTCCGCCACTTCTATCGATGGATTGTTGTTCATTATTATCGGTTAACAAACAAAAAATTACAGGAACATCGGTTTGCACATTTAAGTCTTTGATGCCTTGAGTCACACCTTCGCAAACAAACTCAAAATGCATGGTTTCGCCTTTAATAACACAACCAATGGTTATTACCACATCTACTTGTTGGGTAACAATCATGCGTTGTGCACCATAAACCAACTCAAAACTCCCAGGAACATTCCAACGAATAATATTTTCGTGTACGGCTCCACAATCTAAAAGCGCCTCAAATGCCCCTTTGTACAATCCTTCTGTAATGTGATCGTTCCATTCTGAAACCACAATCCCAAAACGAAAATCTTTAGCGTTTGGCAATTTCGTTTTATCGTACTGAGAAAGGTTTTTATTTGCTGTAGCCATAGGTTTATGTTTTAAATTTCAATAAATTGTAAAAAAAACGGATTAAAAATTGATGACAATTCTTAATCCGTAATTTTATATTCGTAATTAGATTATTGTGCCATTCCAATCAAAGCATCAATGTTTTGCGCTTCTGGAGTTGCATCATATTTTTCTTTAATTTCTGTAAAATATTTCAAAGCGTCTGCTTTATTACCCAATTGTAATGCGGTTTGACCTGCTTTAAATAAATATCTTGGAGTTGTAAATTCGTTCGTAGATTGACGAGCTGCTTTCTCATACAATTCTAATGCTTTCTTAGCATCATTTTTTTGAGAATAAGCATCTCCAATCGCTCCAGTAGCAATAGCTCCTAAAAACACATCTTTTGAAGAAAATTTCTCTAAATATTTGATAGCATCATCATATTTTTTTAAATTCAAAGAAGCAATTCCTGCATAATAATTTGCAATGTTTCCTGAATCTGTACCCGAATATTGATTCGCAATTTCTGGAGCTCCTTGCTTACCTTCAGCACCTTTCAACACCAAAGTATACAATGAATCTTGTTTTTTAGCATCGGTAGCATCGGTAGCCAATTGAAAGTTGTTTTGAGCTACAAATAAATCAGTCGTTGCATCTTCTTCTTTTGGCTCCACAATAAATTTTTGGTACGATAAATAACCAATAGTTACTAGAGCTGCAGCTCCAATAAAACCTATAATGTATTTTTGATTTCTAGCTACCCATTCTTCCGTTTTTGAAGCCGTTTCATCTAATGCATCAAATGCCTTTGCTGTTGCACTATCTTTTGCATCAACATCTGGTGTATCTTCGATAAAATTAGTATCTACTTTTTCTTCTTTTTCTTTTGGAGCTTTGTAACCTCTTTTATTATAAGTTGCCATTTAAATTTAATTTAGTGTGCGCAAAAATAAAATTTTTATTCATATTTAAAAGCGATTTTTATCGATATTTTTCAATAATTTGCACCCTCTTAAAAAAAACCGATTGAAATTCGCTCTTTTTGTACTATCAGCAAGCCATTACAAATGTTTTTAAAAAAAATTTCTTTATTCAATTATAAAAATATTTCGGAAGTCAACTACGATTTCGATACCAAAATCAATTGTTTTGTGGGAAAAAATGGTATCGGAAAGACCAATGTGCTGGATGCTATTTACCATTTAGCCTACGGAAAAAGCTATTTTAATCCGCTTGCCATTCAAAACATTAAGCACGGCGAAGAGTTTTTTGTGATTGACGGCGAATTTGAAAAAGCCAACAGAACCGAACAAATTGTCAGTAGTTTTAAAAAAGGTCAGAAGAAAATCTTAAAACGCAACGGCAAACCCTATGAAAAATTCTCCGATCATATTGGATTTATTCCGTTAGTGATCATTTCGCCTGCAGATAATGACTTGATTATTGAAGGTAGCGAAACCCGAAGAAAATTCATTGACAGCGTGATTTCGCAATTGGATTCGGCCTATTTACAAGAATTGATTCAGTACCAAAAAATCATCAGTCAGCGCAATGCACTTTTGAAATATTTCGCTCTAAATCATGTTTTTGAAACGGATACGCTATCCATTTACAACGACCAACTCAACAGTTTAGGGCAACAAATTTTTGAAAAAAGAAAACAATTCATCGACGCATTTCTACCTATTTTCAACAAACACCATCACGCTATTACAGGTGCTGCCGAAGAAGTGCAACTGGTTTATGAAAGTAATTTGTTTGAAAACGACACATTAACTTTATTGGAACAAAATTTAGCCAAAGATCGGGCTTTACAATATACTTCGGTTGGAGTGCACAAAGACGATTTGTCTTTTCAAATTGACCATTATCCTATCAAGAAGTTTGGTTCGCAAGGGCAACAAAAATCATTTTTAATTGCCTTGAAATTAGCCCAATTTGAATTCGTAAAAAAACAATCGGGCGAAAAACCCATTCTGCTTTTTGATGACATCTTTGACAAACTCGATGAAAGTCGCGTGAGTAAAATTGTAGAAATGGTCAATCAAGAAGAATTCGGACAATTATTCATATCAGACACTCACACCGAACGCACCGAAAAAATCGTAAAAACAACCCACCAGAGTTATAAAATATTTAACTTGTAACATTGGTTACTTTGTGCTATTTTTACTTGATTAATTTTGGAGAAAAAAACACCAATTATGAGATTTAAAATCGCCGCACTTATTGCCCTAACATTAGTGATCGTTAGCTGTCAAAAAGAATCCTCAGAAGCTATTCAAACTATCGATTCCAAAGTTTATGAAGAAAAATTGAAAGCAACTGAAAATCCACAATTATTAGACGTTCGAACGCCAGAAGAATTTGCAGTAGAACATCTAAACAACGCCAAGAATGTCGATTGGAATGGCGATAATTTTGTGGCCGAAACCGAAAAATTCGATAAGTCAAAACCCATTTTTGTGTATTGCAAAGCAGGCGGAAGAAGTAGTGAAGCCGCTGAAAAACTAAAAGAATTGGGATTTAAAGAAATCTACAATTTAGAAGGTGGAATTATGAAATGGACTGGCGAAAAAACAACAACTCCTGAAGCAAAACAAGTAGGCATCACGACTCAAGAATACGATAAATTGATTCATTCCAATCCAAAAGTAATGGTCGATTTTTATGCCGAATGGTGCGGTCCATGTAAAAAAATGAAGCCTTACATTCTCAAAATGCAAGAAGAATTGAAAGGAACCATCAAAATAGAACGATTGGATGCCGACGCCAACAAATCAATTGTAGACGCCATGAAATTGGATGGTTTGCCTGTAATTTTGATTTATGAAAACGGAAAAGAAGTATGGCGAAATGTTGGATTTATTTCGGAAGAAGATTTAAAAAAACATCTCTAACACATAGTATTAAGTTTTAATACCCATTTAAAATGATTACCAAAGAAGCGTTACAATTTTTAGAAGATTTAATTGCTAATAACAATACCGAATGGATGCATGCCAACAAAAAAAGGTATGACAATTACAAAAAAGACTACCATAGTTTTATTGCTTCTATTTTGGCAGAAATGAAACCATTAGATCCATCACTAGAGCCCTTGGAAGTTAAAAATTGTACATTCCGAATCAATCGTGACATTCGTTTTTCCAAAGATAAATCACCCTACAAAACCAACATGGGCGTTTGGATGAGTCAAGACAAAAACCGTAAAAACGCACCGGGCTATTACATTCATTTTGAAAAAGGAAACTGCTTTATTGCTGGTGGTGTTTGGTGTCCAGAACCGAGCGAACTTAAATTAATTCGCAAAGAAATTGAGTTTTTTCACGACGATTTAGAAGCGATTGTTTCCGATAAAAACTTCAAATCAGAGTTTAATGAGTTGGACAAATCGGAAGGAAACATTCTTAAAAAAGCACCCAAAGATTTTGATCCTAATCATCCTGCTATCGAATTTTTAAAACTAAAAAGCTTTACGGCATCGCATAAAATCGATGAAAAAGAGTTTAGCAAAGAAGATTTCAGTAAAAAAATTGCCCAAAAATTAATTGCTTTAAAACCCTTGAACGACTTTTTAAGCAGAGCATTAGAAACCGAAGACTAAAAACACAAATTTCACAAATTCACACAGATTTACTTTGTGTAATCCGTGTTATCTGTGTTTAAAAAATAGCATATGAAAATCGAATTAAACTTTTCCCTAAAAAAATACAACACTTTTGGTATTGAAGCCAAAGCCAAACAATTTGTAGCCGTTCATACTCTTGATGAATTGAAATCGGTTTTAGAACAGCATCAAAACGAACCCAAATTCATCCTTGGCGGCGGAAGCAATATGTTATTAACTCAAGATATCAATGCTTTGGTCATTTATGTTGATTTGAAAGGAAAAACCATCCTTAAAGAAGACGACGATTTTGTTTGGGTAGCCAGTCAAGCCGGTGAAGTATGGCACGAATTTGTTTTATGGACTATCGATCAAAATTTTGGTGGATTAGAAAATATGTCGCTCATTCCGGGTAATGTAGGCACCACACCAGTTCAGAATATTGGAGCTTACGGCACCGAAATCAAAGATACGTTTGTTTCGTGTGAGGCGATGCACATTCAAACGCAAGAACTAAAAACCTTCACTAAAGATGAATGTCATTTTGGGTATCGAGAAAGCATTTTCAAACAAGAAGCCAAAGATCAATACATCATTACATCGGTGGTTTTTAAATTGACCAAACGCAATCACAAAATCAACACTTCTTATGGCGACATTACCAAAGAATTGGAAAAACAAAATGTTACAACTCCAACCTTAAAAGACGTTTCCAATGCGGTGATTGCCATTCGTAAAAGTAAATTGCCCGATCCAAAAGAGTTGGGTAACAGCGGAAGCTTCTTTAAAAATCCGGTAATTTCAAAAACACAATTCGAAAAAGTGCAACACAATTTCCCTGACATCAAATTCTTTGAAGTTTCTCCAACTGAAGTTAAAGTCCCTGCAGGTTGGCTCATCGAACAAGCCGGATTAAAAGGCTATAGAAAAGACGATGCTGGCGTGCATAAAAACCAAGCTTTAGTATTAGTGAATTATGGCAATGCAACTGGGCAAGAAATTTTAGCCTTATCCCAATACGTTCAAAAAACCGTTTATGATAAATACGGTATTGCCATTGAAGCAGAAGTGAATGTGATCTAACAACAAATAATTAGATTTTAAATATCAAAATTGAAAAATCTAAAATGGAATTCCGTACTTTTGCACTCGTTTTATAAAAAGACACAAAAGCCATTATGTTACTAATCATTTTCTGTTTATTTATTGCCGTTGTAGTGGTCCAATTCCTATATTATATAGTGTTTTTTGGGAAATTCTCATTCGCAAAACCACAAGTATCCACACCAAAACGAGTTCCAATTTCAGTGATTGTTTGTGCTAAAAACGAAGAAGAAAACGTAAAAAACTTTGTGCCTTTATTAGCCGAACAAAATTATCCCGATTATGAAATTGTCTTAATCGACGATGCATCCAGCGATGAAACCTTAGAAGTTTTTGAAGCTTTTGAAAAACAATATCCGAATATCAAACTGGTAAAAGTTGAAAACAACGAAGCCTTTTGGGGCAACAAAAAATTTGCTTTAACCTTAGGCATCAAAGCGGCCAAAAACGAGTATTTACTTTTTACCGACGCCGATTGTTATCCCAAAACAACCGAGTGGATTAAAGAAATGAGCACCCAATTCACCAAAGAAAAAACCATCGTTTTAGGCTATGGCGCTTACGAAAGAATTAAAGGTTCGTTCCTAAACAAAATCATCCGTTTTGAAACCTTACTTACCGCAACGCAATATTTCTCTTGGGCCAAATTAGGAAAACCTTACATGGGCGTTGGTCGTAATATGGCTTATAAACGTGAAGAATTTTTCAAAGTACGCGGATTTATGGATCACATGAAAATCCGTTCGGGTGACGACGATTTGTTCATCAACCAAGCCGCAAATGCCAAAAATACTACCATCTGTTACACACCAGAAAGTTTTACGTTTTCAAAACCTAAAACCAGTTTCAAAGAATGGTTCAAACAAAAAAGAAGACACGTAGCCACAGCACAACATTATAAATCGTTTGATCGCACACAATTAGCCTTATTTTATGGTACACAATTGCTGTTCATCATCTTGCCCATCATCTTGCTGGCGTTTCAATTTCAGTGGATTGCCGTAGTAAGTTTAATCGGGTTTAGATACATAATCGCTTGGTTATCGCTTGGTTTCGCCGCAGGCAAACTCAAAGAAAAAGACGTGATGTACTGGTTTCCGTTTATCGAAATAATTCTTATCTTCACGCAGTTGAATGTATTCATCACCAACACATTCTCAAAACCGGTACATTGGAAGTAAATCCGTATATAGAAAAAGCTAAAAAAGGCGACCAAATTGCCTTCACTTACCTACTCGACCATTACTGGAACGAAGTGTATGGCTTTATGCTCAAACGTACCGAAAACGAAACCGATGCCGAAGACATTACCATCGAAACGTTCTCCAAAGCTTTTGACAAATTGGCGACTTACAATCCCGAATTTCAATTCAACACCTGGCTTATTGCCATTGCCAAAAACGTGCACATCGATTTACTTCGCAAGAAAAAATCGACACTTTTTGTAGAAATCACCGACGAAGAAGACCAACAAGCCTACAACATCGCCGACAGTTCGCCATCGGCAGAAGACGAACTCATCACCGAACAAAATTTATCGCAATTGCTACAATTCATCAAAGAATTGAAACCGCACTACCAAGAAGTCATTCAGTTGCGCTACTTTCAAGAAATGAGCTACCAAGAAATTGCCGAACAACTCGAAGAACCATTGAGCAACGTCAAAATCAAATTGCTTCGTGCCAAAAAATTATTGGCCGAAATCATTCAAACCAAAAGATAAATTAGAAACGAATGGCTTGGGAACTCTGGCTTTCCGTGTTCCTGCTGTCCGCTATATCCCGAAGCTTCGGGATGCCGCTTCCATCAGGGTTAGTGAGTAAACTATTAGAACAAAAATAAAATTCCAAAACACGTTCGATTATCTAAAACATTTCAATAAATTTGCGCCTTATTTCAAAAATCTTGGAAAAAGAAATTGTAGTCATTATCGGCGGACCAGGTACCGGGAAAACAACCATCATCGACGGATTAACAGCTCAAGGATATTGTTGTTATCCCGAGATTTCTCGCGAAGTTACTATGGAAGCCAAAAAACAAGGCATCGAACAACTTTTCCTTGAAAAACCATTACTGTTTAGCGAATTACTCCTCGAAGGTAGAAAAAAACAATACCACAGCGCCAAAGCAGAACCTCATAATATCGTATTCCTAGACCGAGGTATTCCTGATGTGTTAGCCTACATGCATTATATTGGCGACAGTTATCCTGCATTTTTTGACCAAGCGTGTCGCGAGCACATTTATACCAAAATTTTCATTCTTCCTCCTTGGGAAGAAATTTATGTGAGCGATGACGAACGTTACGAAAACTATGAACAAGCCAAACTCATATATGGACATCTTAAAGAAACCTATGAAAAATATGGGTACAACCTTATTGAAGTTCCAAAAGGCACCGTTGAAGAACGAATACTTTTTATCTTAAATCAATTATAATTTATTGTTTTTAGTACTTTTACGAAATATTGGTAATTTGCAACTCCTAATTCGTAATGGATAATTAATGTCTACGCCGCTAGAAATCTTAAAAAAATACTGGAACCACGATGCGTTTAGAACACCGCAAGAAGAAATTATTGCGTCGGTTTTAGCCGGAAAAGACACTTTTGGATTGATGCCAACTGGTGGCGGAAAATCGATTACGTTTCAAGTTCCTGCTATGATGATGGAAGGCATTTGTTTGGTCATTTCGCCCTTAGTAGCTTTGATGAAAGACCAAGTTCAGAATTTGCAAAACAAAGGCATCAAAGCCATCGCATTGACTGGCGGAATTTCGTCTGACGAAATGATTGACTTGTTAGACAATTGCCAATTCGGAAACTATAAATTTCTGTACCTATCACCCGAACGACTGCAAAGCGATTGGGTTTTGGAGCGCATCAAAAATCTTCCGGTAAACTTAATTGCCATTGACGAAGCACATTGTGTGTCGCAGTGGGGTCACGATTTTAGACCTTCTTATTTAAAGATATCCAAACTCAAAGAATGTTTTCCCAAAGTGGCTTTTTTAGCCTTAACTGCTTCGGCTACTAAACGCGTTCAAGACGATATCATTACACAATTACAACTCGAAAATCCAGTGGTATTTACCAAATCGTTTGCTCGAGAAAATTTGGCGTATATGGTTTTTAATGTAGAAGACAAGTTGCATTTGATGGAACAAATTCTGAAAAAGAATCCGCAACCGTCTATTATATATGTCACCAACCGAAAATCGTGTTCCGAAACCGTAAAGCAGTTGGAAGCCTTGGGATTTTCAGCTACATTTTATCACGGTGGTTTATCTTCCAAAGAAAAAGAAAGTCACATGAAATTGTGGATGGAAGAAAAAGTGCAAACGATGATTGCCACTAATGCATTCGGTATGGGAATTGACAAGGCCAATGTAAAAACAGTAATTCATTTGCACATTCCGCCCAATCTAGAAAACTATTATCAAGAAGCAGGTCGTGCCGGTAGAAATGGAGCAAAAGCATTTGCTGTTTTACTGACCAATCCGTCTGATGTGATTCATGTGGAAGCACAATTTTTAAGTATTTTACCAGACAAAGCCTTTCTGAATTTGGTTTTTGTCAAATTGTGTAATTATTTTCAAATTGCCTATGGAGAAGGAATCGATGAGAAATTCAGTTTCAACCTCAATCAATTTTGCACCAAATATGGATTTTCTATTCTGAAAACCTATAATGCCTTACAGTTTCTAGACAATCAAGGAATCATCAGTTTATCACAAGAATTTACGGAAAAAATTACGCTGCAATTCATCATCGAATCAAAAGAAGTAATTCGATACATGAGTTTGAATCCGAATGATGAAGAAATAATTCTTACCATTTTGCGCACCAACCCTGGCATCTACGATTCGCAATCGAACATCAATATTGCACTGATTGCCAAAAAATCAAACAGCACTGAAAATCAAGTTTTAGCACTACTTCACAAACTGAACGAAAAGCAAATTATCGAATTACATGCTAAAAATAATGATGCCACTATAACTTTCAATGAAGTTCGCGAAGACGAAAGAACCATCAGTCGAGTAGCCAAATATTTGGAGGCGCAAAACCAACTCAAAACTCAGCAATTGCAATCGGTTTTAAACTATATCAAAGACAATTCTAAATGCAAAAGTCAAATGCTTTTGAACTATTTTGGCGAAAGCAAAGCAGACAAATGTGGCATTTGCTCGTATTGCATCTCTAAAAACAAATTGAAAACCGATACCACAACCCTATCCGAAAAAATAATTGATTTATTGAAAATTCAAGAATTAAACTCAAGAGACATTCAAAAATTGACCAAATATCCAAAAGACGATGTTATCTTTGCGCTTCAAAATTTAATGGAAAACGATACCATAATCGTGAAACCAAATAATTTATATTCTTTAAAATAATTGTACTCAATACTGAAATAAATTCAGCATAAAATGGAAAAATTAAGAATCGTATTTATGGGCACACCCGAATTTGCCGTTGGCATTTTGGACACCATAATTAAAAATAACTACGAAGTGGTTGGTGTAATAACCGCTGCCGACAAACCAGCAGGTCGTGGCCAAAAATTAAAATATTCGGCGGTAAAAGAATATGCATTAGAGCACAATCTGAATTTATTACAGCCTACCAATTTAAAAGACGAGCATTTTTTAGCTGAATTAAAAAGTTTAAATGCCAATTTACAAGTGGTGGTTGCCTTTAGAATGTTACCTGAAGTGGTATGGAAAATGCCAAAATTAGGAACTTTCAATTTGCATGCTTCTTTGTTACCCAATTATCGTGGAGCGGCGCCAATCAATTGGGCTATCATCAATGGAGAAACCAAAACTGGCGTGACGACCTTCTTTATTGATGATAAAATTGATACTGGAGCGATGATCTTGAGTAAAGAAACTGCGATAGCACCCAATGAAAGCGCTGGCGAATTGCACGACAGATTGATGCATATTGGAAGTGAAGCCGTTGTAGAAACTCTACATTTGATTGCAAAAGGCAATGTTACAACTACCATTCAAACCGATTCGAGTGACATTAAAACCGCTTACAAACTCAACAAAGACAATTGCAAGATTGATTTTTCAAAATCAGGAGCAGAAATCTACAATTTAATTAGAGGTTTATCGCCGTATCCAAGTGCTTGGTGTTTCATTAAAGACGGAGAAGAAGAATGGAATGTCAAAATTTACGAAGCAAAATGGAGCAGCCAACCGCATAATAATCCTATCGGAAGCATCATTACTTCTAAAAAGGAAATGAAAATTGCGGTTACAAATGGATTTTTAGAATTGATGAGTTTGCAATTTCCTGGTAAAAAAAGAATGTCAACAGCAGAATTATTGAACGGAATGAGCTTTTCACCAAATGCAAAAGCGTTGTAAAGCACTGAAATCATTGAAAGAACAGCAAAAAAGAACCTTAAAAAGTTACTTTTATTAACAAACAACCCGAGTTATCAACAAAATTGGTAAAAATAAGCTGTGTCACTTGTGTAGTCTGTAATTTCTACTAAATTTGTTATGATTAACAAAAATGTTTAACCAACAATTAATAACTATTATTATGAACAAATCAGAATTAATCGATGCTATTGCTGCTGACGCAGGAATTACAAAAGCAGCTGCTAAATTAGCTTTAGAATCATTTTTAGGAAATGTAGGATCTACTTTGAAAAAAGGTGGAAGAGTTTCATTAGTAGGTTTTGGATCATGGTCAGTATCTAAAAGAGCTGCAAGAGACGGAAGAAATCCACAAACTGGAAAAACTATCAAAATTGCTGCTAAAAATGTAGTAAAATTTAAAGCTGGAGCAGAATTAGAAGGTTCTGTAAACTAATCTAGTTTATCTTTTATATAGAAACCATCAGTTAGCTGATGGTTTTTTTTTTGCTTTAAAATTTGGTTTTCTAACTTTTATTTGTAATTTTAGTTAAAATTGTGTGCTAAATGATATCCGAAAAACTTCAAAAAGGACAGCTTTTAATTGCAGAACCCTCTATTATAGGCGACTTATCTTTTAATAGGTCGGTAATTTTGTTGGCTGATCACAACGAAGAAGGTTCCGTAGGATTTATTTTAAACAAACCCTTAGAATACACTATAAATGATTTGATTCCAGAAATTGAAGCTTCCTTTAAAATATATAATGGAGGTCCAGTAGAACAAGACAATTTATACTTTATCCATACCATTCCTAAACTAATTCCTAATAGTATTGAAATTTCAAATGGCATTTTTTGGGGTGGTGACTTCGAATTGACAAAAAGCCTAATTAACGAAGGTAAAATCAACAAAGAGGATGTAAGGTTTTTCTTGGGTTATACAGGTTGGAGCGCCAATCAATTAGAAAGTGAATTACAATCTAACTCGTGGATTATAACTACCAACAATTATAAATCGTCTATATTAGGTAAATCTTCATCTCAGTTTTGGAAAGAAAAAATAATCGAATTGGGTGGCGAATATCTAATTTGGTCTAACGCACCTGAAAATCCTATTTTAAATTAAAGCATTAATTTTTTCGATTAACTCTTTAGCAACTTCATTCTTATATTCTTTTTTACGATACTTGCTTACAGACTGAATTCCAACGATTACATTGGTGATAAATAATTCGTCGGCTTTCTGCAAATCAAATGGTGAAATGAACGATTCAACAACTTCCAGTTTCTCTATTTTTCGTGCTATAGCAAGAACTTGTTTTCTCATAATGCCATTCAAACATCCTTCTTCTAAAGCTGGTGTAACTAATGTAGTACCGGTCAACATAAATACATTTCCATTCAATGCCTCAACTACGTTTTTATCATTATTAACTAAAAGACAATTTTGCAAGTCATTTTCATGAGCAAAAATACTTCCAGTAACTTGAATCATTTTATTGGTTGTTTTGACAGTCGACAACAAATGTTTTGAAACAAAAAAGTCCTTATACAAATCTACCTCATAAGGCGAATCTGAAAACGAATAAAGAGTATTTTCTAGTGGATAAGCTTGAATAACAAAGGAAACCATTCGGGTAGTTGGGAGGTAAAATCCGCCATCATTTCTAAAAACAGTAAAACGGACTCTAGCCGAATGACTACAACCAGTAGCTGATGCCAAATTTAAAATCTGTTCTTCTAGATGCTCTAAGGTAAAATTATCTGGAATTTGCATTCTAACAATACGCATGGAAGCCATCAATCTAAAGTAATGATCTTCAAAAAAAAGAATCTTGCCATTGACTATTTTGAGTGTTTCAAAAACCCCATCTCCGTACAAAAAAGCGCGATTGGTAGTAGATAGAATAGTGTCTGAAGGCTGAATAGTTCCGTTAAAATTAACCATAAAAAAGTCCCGATTTTAGTCGGGACAAATATAACTTTTAAAAATGATTTTTAAACAGAACCAATAACATGTTTTAAATCGGAAATTTGATTTTCCCACAATTGCTTGGATTCGTCCATTTCGTGTTCTTCTGAGAAATCAACCACCATTAACGACACGTCTTTAGTAATTTCATCTTCAAGAATTCTCAACTCAAAATAGTAATCGGTATCTTTTTTATTCTCATCAACCCATTTGAATTTAACTTTTTCACCTGTTTTTTTAGAGGCTAAACGTGCATTCTCTTCTGCATCATCCCATTCAAAAGAAAAGAATTCTCCTCTAGAATTTACTTTATCAGCAAACCACTCCTGCAAACCAGATGGAGTTGATATGTATTGATACAATAACTGCGGCGATGAATTTATTGGAAATTCTATTTCGTAACGTATTTTTGAAGACATATTCTAATTTTTGCGAAATATATAATTTTTATTTAAAAAAAGGGTAAAGAAAAAAAATATTTTTTTTTTCAATTTTATATTTGCAAGGTGTGATATTAGTCTTATATTTGCACCCGCATTGAAGGATGCACCGACAAATTGGCGAGGTAGCTCAGTCGGTTAGAGCGCAGGATTCATAACCCTGAGGTCGAGAGTTCAAATCTCTCTCTCGCTACAATTACTTAACTCAATAAACAAGCGGATTTGTGTTCACAAATTCGCTTTTTTTATGTCTTCTATTTTCTTACTTTTACAAAACGTACACACTATCGTACACACTTTTCCTATGAGATCCAATTTTTCAAAGCCAAAAATTTATACTGGAGGTATTGATATTTCACAATGGAATAAACTCTCTAAAATAGAAAGAGAACATGCTTTAAGTAAAGATTGGTATGTTTATTTTAAATTTAGAAACCCTGAAACAGGAAAATTAACTAGGCAATCAAATGTAAAAGCTGGTGTAAATAGACTCAAAACAAAAGAAGAAAGAATGATTATGCTTGAAAAATTTCAGGCAAAAATTTTATTTTTACTTGAACAAGGATTTAATCCATATCAAGACAACTCACATTTAGAAGAAAAACTAAATAATAAAAAACAAGTTGAACAAGTTCAAGAAATTAGTCAAACAATTAATAAACCCAAAACAGAAGTTATTGTTGAAAAAGAAATCTCAATTCGTCAAGCATTTGAATTTGGTTTATCAATCAAAAAAAATGTTTTAGGGAAAACTTCGTACAGTGGATTTCAAGGCAGAATAAATCGTTTTTTAGATTGGTTAGATGAAAATGGTAATTCAGCAGATGAAATCTCTAAATTAACCAAGAAAACCTTTATAAACTATTTAAATTTTGTACTTAAAAATACAAGTGCTAGTAATAGAAATAACACAAGAACTGATTTAAGTTCACTTATTCAAACTTTAGTTGATAATGAATTAATGAAGGAAAACTACATAAAAAGTATTAATGTTTTAAAAGCTGCACCTGAACGTAACAAAACATATACTAATGCTCAAGAAATTGATATTTTAAAATATGTTGAAGAAAATGATCCAATTTTACTTCTATTTATACAGTTCATCACCTATAATTTTTTGAGACCTGTAGAAGTTTGCAGGTTAAAAGTGGGTGATTTAGATTTAGAAGGCAAAAAACTTTTTGTTAGAGCAAAAAACAAAGTTGTTAAAGTCAAAATTATTCCACAAAAAATAATTGACTTATTACCCGATTTATCAAAAATGAATCCCAACCACTTTTTATTTACGCCAACTCAAATTGGTGCGGAATGGGAGGCTGAAGAAAACAACAGAAGAGATAATTTTTCTAAAAAGTTCAAAGTAATTAAAGATCATTTTGGATTAAATGAAGATTATGGACTATATAGCTTTAGACATACATCAATAACTAATTTATATAAAGAGTTAAATAAAACATTAACCCCATTTGAAACCAAAAGTAGATTAATCCAAATTACTGGGCATCAAACAATGGAAGCACTAGAAAAATATTTACGAGAAATTGATGCAGCATTGCCTGAGGATTATTCTCATTTATTAAATTAACCAAACTGCTCCAACTTCTTTTTCCATCGTTCCCATAATGGACATTCTTTGGCTTGCAAGTCAAAGAAATTTTGATTGTGACCATGATGTACCAAATGACATAGTTCATGTATAACTACATACTCAATACAACCTTTTGGTGTTTTAATCAATTCTGGATTTAATATTATTTTGCCTTTTGGAGTACAACTACCCCATCGAGTTTTCATTTCTTGGATAAAAACATCGGTTGGTTCAACGTTATACTTTTTAAATTTCTCGATTAAAGGTGTTGCAATCTCTTGAAATTTCTCTTTTGCTTTAATTTTATACCAATCTTTAAGTAATTTTTCAACATTCGATTTGTTTTTAGTTGTAATCTGAATGTATCTTCCTTTGTAACTTACTTCGTTTTTCTTTCCTTCTAGTACTTCAATTCTATATTGCTTTCCTAAATAAAAATGTGATTCACCTGAAACGTATTTTTTATCGTTCGGTTTTGGATGAAACGTTAAAAAGAAATTTTGTTGTTTAATAATCCACGCAGCACGCTTTCTTACTTTAGTTGCAATTAAATCAACAGATGAATTTTCTGGTGCTTTTACAACTATTCTCATATCTGGATTAACTGTAATACCTAATGTCTTACGATTTGTATACAAAAGTGTATACAATATCTTTCGTGAACCAAAACTAATTGAATACTCCATTTTACTTATAAATTAACCTTGCAACCTCAATACACTTTTCTGCAATATCATCTGCAACATCAATTGCAACACCTACTTCATCAATTAAATATTCACCAATATAAAAAGTCATTTTTCTAATAATATCTGGCTTTGTTGCCCAATCAACAATAATATATTGATTAATTATCTTATCAACTTCCATTGCAAAAGGAATTGCAAAATCTGTTGCAATACTTTCGTTTACCGTTGCAAGTCTATAAAATGGTATTGTTTTCTCGTTTTTCTGAATTACTTCAGGAATATCATCTGATTTCTTTGTAATTGCTTGCTCTCTTAAATCTTTCAATCTATTAATTGCAACTATATCTGAAATTCGCATTGCTCGTAGATCTGAAATAGTCTGTTGAATTAATTCTGAAAGTTTTTTGTAAAAAATTGGATCTTCATCCATTCGCTCACTAATATGCTTTGCTGTTCTACTCGCAATGGTTTCTGCTTTGGCTCTTGTACCAACAACCTTTTCCAGTTCATTTTCAAAAGCCTTAGTATCTAAAATAGAAACTTGTTCCGTTAACCTTATTATCTCTTCTGTGGTTACATGTTGATCTAATAATTTTTGCAACTGTTTTTCATACTTTTTAAAATCTATAGAATCGGAATAAGTATTTACCACTGAATTTCTCAACTCAGTATAGAATTTAAGATGTCTTATGTATAATTCTTTTGTTTTTTCTGGTGTATTATTCTCAAAGTCAATTGAGGACAATGCTAATTTTAAGCATTTTGCAAAAGCGGTGAATTTTTGATAAAACTCAACTCTTATCACTTCATCGGTCAAAACATCGGAATAACTTACAATATCCCATTTATTTTTAACCTGTTTGAAAAGGTCATTAAGTTCAGCATGCAATTGAGGTAGATTTGCAATTTCTTTTTTTATATCATTTAACGTCCCAATTAAGTCCGTTTCATCAAACTCGGTAAACTCAGAATAAGCGTTCATTGCTTCATCTAATTCACCAATTATTCCTTCATAATCGATAATAAAACCGTATTCTTTACCTTGCATAACTCGATTAACTCTTGCAATGGCTTGCAATAAAGTATGGTCACGTAGTTTACGACAAACATACATCACAACAACACTAGGAACATCAAAACCAGTTAGCAATTTATCTACAACTATTAATAAATCTGGATAGTCCGTTTTCTTGAACTGATTAATTAATTTTTCATCAAATCCTTTACCATATTTTGTTTCCATTTGTTTCCAAAAAGCAACTACTTCGTTGGTTGGTTCACCATGAATATCATCATTACCTTCTCTTGTATCTGGTGAAGACATAATTACTTCAGTTGAAACTTTTCCAATTAAATCAAAAGCTTTTTTATACTTAACTGCTGTTGCTTTATCTGGAGTTACAACCATACCTTTAAAGCCACTTCGCTCTCCAGTTTTATCAACTCCCCAATTATGTGTATAATGGTCAGAAATATCTCTTGCAATCTCATCAATACGCTGCTCTGTTTTTGAAATAAGATTGGCTTTACTGAATTTCTTTTTCAAGTCAGCTTTCCCATATTCATCTAATGGTTCTGAAACACTTTCAAAACCTCTATCTAATGCTTTTTGATTGACATTTTGAACCGCATGCCTACCTTCATAAATTATCGGTACAATTGCACCATCTTCAACGGCTTGAATTATGGTGTAAGCATCAATAATTCCACCGAATTTTTGTGCTGTACTTTTTTCTCTTTTCATTAATGGAGTTCCCGTAAATGCAAGGAAACATGCATTTGGTAAAACCTTTTGCATTTTCACATTAAATGTTCCGTATTGTGTTCTATGACCTTCATCAATTAACACAAAAATATTATGACTTTCTAAAGGTGTTGAACCCAATTGATTTACAGCAGCTTCAAACTTATTGATAATCGTAGTTACTACTGCATCACTTTTGCTTTGTAATAAATCTACCAATTGATTTCCTGTTTTTGCATTGTGTACTGGAACATCTACATTTTTGAAAGTATCTGTTATCTGAGTATCTAAATCTGTCCTATCAGTTACTAGAATTATTTTTGGATTCTTTACAGTTAAGTAAATTTTCTTTGCAAGCATAGCCATTGTTAATGACTTACCGCTTCCTTGTGTATGCCAAACAACTCCACCTTGTCGTTTTCCTTCATCAATAGATTGAATTCTTTTGATAATTTTATTGATTGCAAAGAATTGTTGGTAGCGTGCAATTTTTTTAAATCTACCACCTTCAAACAAAATAAAATCTTTGATTAATTGCAAAAATCGTTCTGGACGACATAACCAATACAAATATCTATCCTGTTCGCTTACAGAAATTGTTTCAAGTTCTTTTAGTTCAATTATTCTTTGTTCCCAATCTTTTCTATTTAAAAACAGTTTTTGCTTTTGTTCAGATGTTAATGGCTCATTGACTAATTCAAATATTTCGTTTTCAGTTTCTGCTGCACTCTCTTTCCATGATGCCCAGAACTCTTCTTTGGTATCTGTGGTTGCATATTTTGCTTGCAAGGTTGCAAGACTTAAAAGTAACTGACTGTAAATATAAAGATGTCTTATTCCATCTTCTTGCTGATTCCTTGCATGTTGTGAAATAGCTTCTGTTATTGGCTCTTTTATGTCTGGTCGTTTACATTCAATAACACATAACGGAATACCATTTACAAACAAAACAACATCTGGTCTGTAATGGTCTTTACTACCAATACGCATTACGCTATACTCTTCTGTTACATGAAAAACATTGTTGTTTAAATTTTTCCAATCAATGTATTGCATGGTGAAACTTTTTTTATCACCATCGATACTTTGTTCTAATGCTTTTCCTAATGTTATAAGTTCATACGCTTTTTTACTTGCGGCGATATAACCTTCATTCATAGGAATATCTTTGAGTGCTTGAATACCGTTCTCGATATTAGCATCACTAAAAAAAGCCATTTTAGAAGAACTTACCTGAATACTATTGATTTCATGCAATTGTTTTCTTAAAATAGGTTCTAATATGACTTGACCTGTTTTATTACCCCGAAGTTCTTCTGCTTCTTCTGGAGATAAATAGGTATATCCTAACTTTTGCAATAATTGCAAGGCTGGTATTTGTGAAATATGGTCTTCTTTGAAGGATGGAATTTCCATAAATTTTCTATTTTGAAATATTTTGAAGTCCTTTTATAATAAGGAACACTATCTCATGAATATTTGTGCTCTCAAAAAGTATTTCATTTTCTTCTATTAAAAGCCCATTTTGTTTTGAAATTGATTCAACATTATATTGCTGGAAAAATTCTAACAAATAATCAAAATCAAAATTTATTGAAGAAATGCTTTTACTATATTTTTTAAAATTATTTAAAAAATCAGTGTCAAATTGAAATTCATTTGTAAGTTCATTTGACTTTTCACCCTTAAGAATTTTAATTAGTGATTTTGTTGCACCACCAAATCCTCCTAAAAGGTAAATTGGCTTATTTGCAACAAATGTTTGATATGCTTCTTCAATAATTCCTGGAATATAACCCAGATAGTCTTTTTGTTTTCCTCCAAGTAAAATTCTAGCATCACTATCAATTGCCATTTTCATTCTCATATCTGCAAAACATTCAGAAAAAATATATCTGTCTTCGACACTTGAGAATGGGTCATATTTTTTTTCTTTATCAATATTACCAAGATGTTTTGGCACTTCTAATATTTTTGGTTCAACTTGTTGCTTAATAAAATTTGCTTTGTCATCAATTGAAAGCTTTTCAGAATTTGGAAATGGAAAATAATTGACAAATCGACGCTCCTTGTCGCTTAAATATTTATATTGATATGAGAGTTCGGAAAACAATTCTGTGAAACCACCTTGTCTTAAATCACCTCCATAAAGAAGTGTTGCACCATTGACAATTAAATATCTTGCAATTTCAATAGAAATATCATCCAAATGCTGACTTGATAGACCCAAATATTCTAATTCTTCAGAGACAGATACAGAGATTGCAAATCGTTTATTATGCAAAAATGAATTATTATCATTTTTTTCTTCAATAATATTTTGTTCAACAATCGATTCAGCTAAATTTTCTGAAATACCTGATATGTTAGTTTCGTTTTCCATAATACTTTTTAAATAGTTGGTAAATTAATCGGAGTGATAAATTTTATGTCCTCATCTATTTCGCACAATATTTTTAGTTCCTCAGAACCTAAAGGCGGCTCAGGATAAAGAATAACTAATCGACTTTTCGTTTCAAGCTTCTTTTTGTATATGTCGATATAATTAAAAAGTTCAGGTGGTGATGTTATCGATATAAACTCAGTACCTTCCACTTCGAATTCTTTTTTAAAATATTCTAATAACTCCATCTGGAATAAATTATTTAGTACTTGAAGCAATGTAAGATTTACTATTTCATAAAAACTTTTCTCTTCATCATTTTGCAAGGTCATTGTTGGTGTATTTCCTAGATAAGGAAAAGCTCTTTTCTCACCATCCTTAATATCATGTACTACAACTATAGGGCATTTATTACGTTTCGCAATTAACACCTCTATTCTACACCATTCTCTAGAAGAATATTCATCAGTATGAAAAACAACTAAAGCCGCATTTTTTATCTGTTCTTCAAATTGTTTTTCAAAATCATAACCATCTGCAATATCAACAGCATCAAAAAAAACATCCAACTTAGTTTCTTTTTCTATAAATTCTTTAAATCTATGTGTAACTTTTACACCATCTTTTTTTGCGTGACTTAAAAACAATTTAACGGGTGATGGAATATTTAAAGCCATTTTTTTATCCATCCAAACAGAATGCATGTTCATCATCAACCTTGAACAATCGTGAAGTATTTCAGTTTTGATTTTATTCATAGCTAATCCAAAATCAATTGAATTTGATAAATCAAAATTACTTTTTAAAAATTTGTCGGCATACTCAACATTAGTAAAACCTCCTTTATAGGCTCTAATAAATTGCAATTGTTTTAGACCCAAACCTATTTCATGAGACTGTTCACATAATGACACAGGGTATATTCTTGTATTTTCATCAACTAATCCTACCAATGCTTCTGTATATTCTCTAAAATCATTATCAACCATGTAATTCTGTTCAATCAACAAAACAATGGCATTACGAGATGCATTATTTGTATCAATTGGAATTGGCATTTTATCAAATGAAATCGAACGATAATATACTGGAATATTTAGACCTCTCGATAGTGGTTTTTCTATATCTCTACAAAAAGTACAATATAGTTCATTTGCGATTGTTTTGCCTTCTTTAAATTTTGGATGCCAAACAACGAAAACCGATAATGGATATTTTAGTTTATTTTTCATTCACATGTGTTTTTTTCCATTTGTAACCTTGAATTATCAATATTTTCAGAATTATTATTCTTTCTATTAAATGCCTCTTCAATATAAGATTGCATAAGAATTCTATCATCAGTCCAATCTCTAATAATTGCATATCCTGATTTAAAATTATCCGATAATCTAGCAGGCATTAAGCTATAAGTGGCTTTGTCAGTACCAAAATCTGGATGATCTGGTAAAATGATACCTAATAGACCTGAAACTCCACCAACTTTGGATGAAATTGCTCCTGATATTTCCCAATCAACATGCATTCTACATTTTGTTTTATTACCAATCAAAACTACCAATACCGAAGTGTCTTTTAAATATCCTTTTTGAATCAATTGTTTAATATAGCCATCACTATTGTCAGAATCGATTTCACCATCTTCTACTGATTTACTTACTATTAAATCTTCAAATAAATTTTCAAATTTAGTTCTGTAATCTTGGTCGTCAAAATGATAATAACTAACAAAAGTCTTTCTACGAGTAGAATTTTTTGGAATTAAGTACCATCTAAATATGGAACCATCATAACTAAAATCGCCTATTTTATTCCATGAACTAGAATCATTTTTTTTAATTGAACAGAAAGTTTTTCCATTATTGACTTGTTGAACCATCCAATTTCTTGTTTGACTACCTAATGTATTTATACCATCACCGTTATCAACATAAACATAGACTGAATCTATCCTACCTTGTTCGGTAAGTGATAATTTTGAAATACAATAATCTGCCCACTTCATATATTTATTTTTTAATACTTATCACTTACTAAACTATCCATTACAGTATATAACGGATTATAATAATCTCCATGATTTCTAATTTTTCTGGCTTCTAATAAAATATTCTCACTGCTTCCAGATAAAGTTGATATTAACTTATTCAAATCATAAATATCTCTTATTATTGGAGCTGTTCTAACATATTCAGGTAATTTACCTTTAGGAATTCCTTTTAAACAAAGCACTCCTAAATCAGTTTTATCAAAACCATATCCAATTTCAAAAGGCACCCATGAAGAAGTTAATGTGTTAGGAGAAACAATCGCCAACATTTGACTACTATTATTAATCCCTTTTTTTATAGCATCTGTTACTGCTTTTGGATTATTAGCTTGATGATGAATCTTTAACTCTTTATCATATTCATCGAAATAAACATCTATTCCTGCATCTTTTAAATAATCCGCTACTTTTTTAGCAGCATCTTTATCTGCTTTTTGATATGAAATAAAAACACACTTAATACCCAAAGAAACCACTTGTGTCCTTGAAGTATATTTTGTTGGATAATAAAACCTATTTATCGCTGCCATATATCAATTTTTTAATACTTCAACCTCTTTTTACCAGTTAACAAAACCTGCATCAAACCTTTCTTCTGTTCTTTGAGTTGTTCTAGTTTCCTTTTTAACACTTGCAATTCGTTATCGGCACATTGCAATACGTTTGCAATGGCAGTTTGTTCTTTATATTCTGGGATTGTAATTTTTAAATCAAAGAAGTCGCTTGGGGTTACATTAAGTAATCCATGTGCTCTACCTCCTTCATGAGCTATTTTAGTCAAACCTTTATCTAAAAGATTTGCTTCAAAATATTGTTCAAAAAAATCACCACAAGTTTCAATTTCATCTTTTATTCTAAAGCATATATATAATGTCGTAACAACTGCTTTATCAAAATCATTTAATCTTTTAGTTGCTCCCCAAGGATAACCATTTGAATAACTCTTATTATAACAAAATTCCCCCTTTTGAACCAAAAAGTAATTGTCTAAAATATCACTTGCAACAATTTTATTAAAAAAGTCATTCTGCTTAACAAAACCTCTTTGAGCTGAAATGGTAACTACATTGACATTTTGCTCATCATTTTTCCGAGTAACTCGATTAAAAATATCTTTCATCCTCACTTCCTTCCACTCCTCACTAAAGCTTTTCAATCGTTTTTTGCCAGATAATAATTGCTGCATTAACGCTTTTTTAGAAAGTTCTTTTTGAGTAATTAATGTATTTTGTTTTTCAATAGCTTTATCCCAAGTTGATAAACAATTGGCTATAGCTTTTTGTTCTGGAATTGGTGGAACTGGTAATTTGAGTTTTGATAAATCTTTTGAATAAATATGAACTACTGAATTTCCTTGACCTAAAACTCTTTTTTGCTTCTTTACGACGTCAATTTCTAAAGTATAAGAAAGACATTCTACATTAATATTCTTAGCATTTAATATTATCACATCGCCACCTGCAAATGCTTTATCATCTCCAAGATAAGCAACTGCTTTTCCAATTTCTTCAACAGTTTCACCAGATCCTGCAAATAAAATATCTCCTTTTTTTATTTCTTTACTCAGTAAAGCTACATTTTCACTAATAAAAGATTTAAACTTCTTAATTATATAATCATGGGTTGTATATATTTCACCATACCTTATACAAGGAAATCCTGTTTCAGATAACTGCTCTTTGGTGATTCCTTTTCCTTTAGTAAAACTCCCAAAATCGCCTAAGATTTTCACCTCCCAATTCTCAGGAATTAAACCTAAAGGTGAATTTTTGTATTTGGTGGTATTTTGTATTGTTGTGTTCATTTATTATTTGTGTATCTTAAATTATTAGAATGGTAATCCATCAGTATTGGAATTCATTTCTACTTTAGTTTGTTGCTTAAATTTTGATTCAATAGTTTCAATAAATCTTATTGAACTTGTAATACTTTTAAAAATCAAAACACTTTCTTCATAGTTCAAAATGGGATTGTCATGAGCAAAACTCTTATTGTTTCTTATGTCATTAAAAGCGTCCATTACATTCATTGAGTATTTTAAAATTCGTTCACTCATCTCAGATTCTAATTTATTATTTACTCTCAAAAACTTGATATATTTTCCAAAGATGGCATTTAATGTTTCTTCCTTTGTAAATTCAATTTTATGAGTATTGCAAAGTGTTTTAACATACTTAGTCATATAAGTGTGTAACCTATCAAGTGCTACTTCTGGTTGATTGTTTTCAATATGATCTTTTATAATTCTTGCCAACTTATTAAAATCAATATCATTCTCGTTTTCTCGAAATACATCTAAATCTTCAACAACATGCCCTTGCTTTAATCTTTTAGCAATTTCAAGACTCTCTTTGTAAAGTAATTCGGTTGTATGGTGTAATTCCCTTGTGCCTGAATGAATTAATGACAACCAATATTCAGCTAATGATTCGATTGATTTTCCAATATTAAAATCTGATTCAATTTCCCAAAATGCTCTTAACCTGTGAGCCTTAGATTCTCCTCTAAACTCATATTTTTCTTCGTACATATCAATCCCTAATTCATCAATAAAAAAATCACGAAAAGTTCGATTGGAAAAATCAAGCACATAACCTGAATCCATTTCGAATAGCTTTTCTAAAATTCTTTTATCTTTAAAATTTATTTTTGACATGTTAAATATTTATTTTTTACTATTTTTTGAATTTAATATGTATAGAAAAATGTTCTTTTCTTTATATTTTTTTTTAATGTGTACACGAAATTGCATTTTCGCATGCACGTTTTTTTAATATGTATATAAAATCCTGTTTTCGTATACACGTTTTCACAAACATGTATACAAAAAGCCATTTTTGTATACATGTTTTATTTATCATTTACCGTTTACATTACTCAATAGTGTATAAAGAGCCACATTAATATAGTAGTTATCTCTACCTATCTTATGCTTTTCTAATAAACCTATACGTACCAACTCATCTAAATACTTAGTGGCTGTAAGTCGATGAATATTCAATTCCTTCATTACAAACTCAATTTTTGTATAAGGATGTCTAAAAAGGTTATTTAACAAATCTTGACTGTAAATCTTTGGTAATTCTAAACGCATTTTCTTTTTAAAATTGAGCATTTCAATCTTAATTCCATCAATTAACAAAATCGTTTGCTTAGATGTTTGCTCAACTCCTTCAAGCATAAATAAAATCCACTCTTCCCAATTATCCTTGTCTCTAACTTCTTGCAACAATCGGTAATAGGTAGCTTTGTTTTCATTGATATATCTACTCAAATACAGAATTGGTATTTTCAGCAAGTCTTGTTTAACCAAATATAGGATATTAATAATACGTCCTGTCCTACCATTACCATCATAAAATGGGTGAATACTTTCAAACTGATGATGGATAATTGCCATTTTAACCAATGGATCTAAATCACTCATTTCGTCATCATTGATAAAAGCTTCTAGGTTTTGCATCAATGCAACAATTTCTTCTGGGTGTTGTGGTGGTGTATAAACTACTTCTCCTGTCTTATCATTTTTCAGAGAGGTTCCTGGAACTTTTCTATAACCTGCTTTATTTTCTTCTAATTCCGATTGCATATCGAGAATAAATGAGTTAATCAAAAGTTTATTTTTTTTTACCTTTGCAAAACCCGATTGCAACGCTTTTGCATAATTATAAACTTCTTTTGCAGCTAAAGATTTAAAATCATGGGCTAAATAGTCACTTTGAAAAAGTTCATCATGTGTGGTAACAATGTTTTCAATAGCAGAACTATCTTTAGCTTCTTGTAAAGACAATGTGTTTATTAAAATACTTTCATTAGGTATTGCATTAGCAGCACCTTTCAACTCAGCTAATGCTTGATGTGCTTTTGCAGCTTTCTTTAGAATAGCTTTATTTTCAACATCACGTTGCAACGGTAAAAGTGAAATAGATGGTTTCATAAGCTTAATCGATTAACTCTTGCAAGTATTTTTTCATTTGTTGTTGCACCTCTTGCAACTCTGTTTCCAACTTTGCAATTTCTTGTTGTACTGCTTTAATATCAATTGCAGCTTCTTCTTCAAAAGTATCTACATATCTAGGAATATTAAGATTGAAATCATTTTCAACTATTTCTTCTATCGTTGCAACATAACTGTATTTATCTTCTACAATACCCGCTTGCAATTTACCTTCATGAAATTTATCATACGTTGCAACTATTTTTTCGATATGAGTTTCTCCTAATTTATTTTGATTTTTACCACTTTCAAAATGCTTACTTGCATCAATAAATAGTACATCAGTAGTTGCACCTTTATCTTTATTAAAAACTAAAATTGCAGCAGGAATACCTGTTCCAAAAAACAAGTTTGATGGTAAACCAATAACTGCTTCTAATAAATTATCTTCGATGGTTTTTTCTCTAATTTTACCCTCACTACTTCCTCTAAATAGAACTCCATGAGGCACAACTACACCTGCCTTGCCTGTTTCATTCAAAGTTTCAATCATGTGACTAATAAAAGCCCAATCGCCTTTACTTTTAGAAGGAACACCTCTCCAAAAACGATTGTAAACATCTGCAGAAGCCATATCTGCACCCCATTTATCCAATGAAAAAGGCGGGTTTGCAACAACCGTATCAAACTTCATTAATTTATCACCTTCTTTAAGTTTAGGATTTCTAATGGTATCACCCCAACGAATAGTTGCATTATCAAAACCATGCAAAAACATATTCATTACAGCTAATGCCCATGTACTTCCGTTAGCTTCTTGACCATAAAGCGAAAAATTATTGCTCCCAACTTCTCTTCCTGCTTTAATCAATAACGATCCTGATCCACAAGTAGGATCACATATTCTCGCTCCTTCTTTGGATTTTGTTAACTTAGCTAATAGTGTTGAAACTTCACTTGGCGTAAAAAATTCGCCTGCTTTTTTCCCTGCATCACCTGCAAAGTTTGCGATAAGGTATTCGTAGGCATTACCAATTACATCTTCACGTTCCAAATGTGAAGGTGACAAATCTAATTCTGCAAAGTCACCTAATAGATTTTTCAATCGAGTATTCTTGTCTTTAACATCACCTAAATTGCTACTATTGAAATCAATGTTTCTAAAAATTCCACTCCCATCTTCACTGCTCAATTTTTCACGATTGGCTTCTTCTAAATCTGCCAATGCAATATTGATAAGTTCACCAATATTGGCTTCATTTCTATTATCATATAAATAATCAAAACTGCAATGTTCAGGAACTTGAAAACGCTCCATCTTTAATGCTCTATCGGTTCGAGACTCGTCACCATTATATTTTAACAAATATTCCGTTCTCTTTTCTTTATTAACATCACTAATGTATTTCAAGAATAACATAGTCAGTATATAATCTTTATATTGAGACGGATCGATAATACCTCTAAAAGTATCACATGCTTTCCAAACCGTTTGATTGATTTCTTTTTGATTAATTTTCTGGCTCATCTTATTGTATTGATTTGTATGTTAATACGTTAATATATTCTTGTCTAAGTTTTCCGATTTGTTTGTGAATTCGCTTTTCTTTCATTTGTAATTTATGGAGCTCCAATATAGCTATTTGTTTTGATAATTCAGGAATTGGAATTTGAATTTGTTGTAAAATTGACTTACTAATTGATGGTATCGCTGAACCTTTTGCCAAACTCCAGAGTAGAGCTTGCGTTTGTGGATGATTTATATACCAAGCTATATACTCAGGCAAACTACTTTTATCTTGTACTTGCAACACTAAAAAAGTTGTTGAAGCCACTGCTGGCTGAAACATTCCATCATAAACAACTGCAAAAAAATCTCTACCTTTAGCTGCAAACAAAATATCTCCAATATTTAAAACATGATTAGAGAATTTTGAAGAATTAGTTAAGATTGGATTTAGTGTTTTATTCCAATTCCGTTGTTTATCAAAATCTGTTGATTGAATGTAAAACAAATCAGGATTTGTATCGCCTTTTGCAAATACTCCTGACTTAATTCTGACAATATTTTCTAATTTTTGGATCATAAATAATTTTAGTACACTAATTACTTTAATAAATATTATGCAAATTTAATGAAAATTAATTAACTTTGGCATATATTTTGTATTTTTTTTAAAGTACCTAGTGTACTAAACATAATAATTAACCTTAAAAACTATAACATGAAGTATTTTAAATATATGGAAAAAGGTTTTTTTTCTGAAAAAAATGAAGCTGAAATTAGAGATTTTCTGATAAATCAAAAGCTTTTTGAAACTAGATATATAGCTACAGGTAATTCATCAAATATTAAAAACGGTATATTGGAATTAATATACAATCCAAACGAAGCTATAGTTCAACCAACCAAAGAATTAGTTGAAGATTTCTATTCCTATGTAATGAGCATATTTGAATATGATATAAAATCTCAAAAGTTCATATTCTTTAGTAAGTTTAATGATGAAATTTATGGACTTCCATTTACAAAACAAAAAAAAATTGCCTTAAAATATTTTATTGATATTTTTAACACAAATTACAAGGATGTAATCACTTTATTTGAACTTAAAACTTCTGAAAACGGAATAATCCAAACACATTCCAGTGGTAAATTAAAATTAATAAAAGGTCAGCATGATGCTTATAAAAGAAATTTAATTGATGAAATTAAGGCGAATCAATATCTGGAGGGCAACAAAGATTTCTTTTCCAAAGAAAATATCTATCCTAAATACCCAATACTTAATGAAATTATTAGTTTTGAAATTTGTGTTCAAATCCTTGTTGAACTAAATGATAGATTCAATTTTGAAGAAGATTTATATTTTTCAGAAATTAGATTCGACAAAGAAAACTTTGAAAAGTATTCAAATATTTTTAAAACATTAGAATCTTATAAGTTTACAAATAACAAAATTAAGAGTTTTACTGAGGATCATAAAGCTCATATAGAAAGTTTGTACCAAGTACTTGTTGAAAAAAAATTAATCTTTAATCATAAAGAAAACTTTATGAAATTTTTAAAAGAAAAGTATAATTTAACTATAACAAAAATTATTAGTTATGACAAAAATATAAATTACTCACACGACGAAAGAGTTATACTTTTTGAATCAGAGTGGTCTAATCTGACGTCCAAAAAAGAACAAAATTAGTGTTCTGACATATAGCGTACTATTTCTGACATATATTTCCTGTTTTCTGACACACTTCTGACATACTTTTAATTTGTTGTTTTACAGTTTGTTAAGTTAATTGCAATCAATTAATCTTAATAAATATTAAAATGAAAAAATTAGATTTCCTTCAATCATTTCAGAACTTATTATTGGAAGTTCAAGAATTAAAAAAACTACAGTTAAGGGTTATTCGTATTCTGGAATTTGAAGCAAATTCAAAAAACGAAAAATCAAATCCAAATGAAGAATGGATTTCGGTAAAAGAGACCTGCAAAATACTTGGTTGCAGTGAAGTTACCTTATGGAAACTTAGAAAAGAAAATATTTTACCATTTTCAAGATTGAAGAGAACCATTCGATTCAAAAAAATTGATGTTTTTAATTATTTAAATCAAAAGAAATAATTATGAAATCAGAAATTTTGAATTTACGAATTCCTGCTTCTCTTAAAGAGAAACTTGAAATTGAAGCACTTGACAGTAGTGTTACACTATCAGATTTGGTTAGGGATATTATTTCTTCTCATTATGAAAGTAACGATGTAGACGTACCTACGTTTAATTTGGAATTAAACTTCTACAACTCTAGCGAATTTATATACTTAATCACATGGATCTTTGAAAAAAGGTTGAATAGTTATGATTCAAATAGTATTCAAGTATTTGAAGGTTTAAAAGCAATTGCGCTAAAAGCCATGAATAACACATATTTTTCTTTTGAACTTAAAAAAGAGTTTGAAAAAGTTTATGTGGATCTATCTAGATTTATTTATGAGTATGAAATACCTAATAATCATTTTAGGTTCTGTATTCCTAATTTACCTCAATCATTTAACTATTTTATTTTGGTGAATTTCATTTATGCGAAAGCTTTTGAAAATACAATATACATATGATACAAAGTGTGATACATATTGAGTTACAATTTGTGTTACAAGTGTGTTTAAATCCAAAAAACTAATTTATGAAATCGCAAAAGACCGAAATAAACAAAGAACTGGATAATTTTAAAGATGAGTTGAAAAAAGAATTTCAGCTGATAGAAAATTCTGTAAAAAACAACAATTGTTTTAAAGTTAAAACCGTAACAACTTGGATTGACGAAGCAAAATCAAGACCTATTCCTAAAATGCTATTTAGTGAGTTATGGTTTGAAAATGAACTTTGCATACTTTATTCAGACACAAACTTAGGGAAATCTGCTCTTGCAATACAAATTGCAAACAGCATTAGTAAAGGGTTCAACGTATATGGTTTTAAACTCGAAGTCTCTCCTCAAAAGGTTTTGTACTTTGATTTTGAATTATCTGACAAACAACTTGAAAAAAGGTATTCTAATAACTTTCAAGATCACTATGAATTTAATTCAAATTTTTTAAGAGCAGAAATTAATCCTGAACAAGAAACCCCAGAGGAATTTAAAACTTTTGAGGAATTTTTATGCAATTCAATTGAACAAACAATAATTATAGAAAATGTAAAAATACTTATTATTGACAATTTGACCTACCTCAAAAATGATACTGAAAAAGCCAAAGATGCTTTACAATTAATGAAGTTACTCAATAATTTGAAAAAGAAGTATTCTCTCTCAATTCTTGTTCTTGCTCATACTCCAAAAAGGGATGCAACAAAACCTTTATCGAAAAATGATTTATCTGGCAGTAAAATGTTAATGAACTTTTGCGATAGCTGCTTTGCTATTGGAGAAAGTTTTCAAGAAAATGGATTGCGTTATTTAAAACAAATTAAGCAAAGAAATACTGAGCAGATTTATGACACACACAACGTGATAATCTGTAAAATTGAAAATCCTTCAAACTTTTTACAATTTACTTTTATTGGTTTTGAAAATGAATTTGAACATTTAAAACAATTCACAGTTAAAACTACAGATGATAGAATTTCTAGAGTATTAGAATTAAAACAAGAAGGATTACCAAACACTAAAATTGCAGAAATATTGCAATGCTCAGAAGGCACAATAAGACACATATTGAAAAATCAAGAAAAATAAAATGACCGCAAAACTAGCATACGAAATAGTAATGTCGCTCCCAGATAAAGAGCGTACATTGTTATTTGATATGTTAGAACCGCATTTTGAAAAATTTGATTTGGATAATTTCATTTCTGATGAAATTGAAATAGGTTATTCCGAGACAGAAATAACAGACTTCCTAATAAAAACCCTATTCAGTAAATATAAAAAAACTTCAAATTCGTAATATTCGTAACATTCGTAATATTTACGAATGTTACGAATATTACGAATATTAAATACGAATACCATGTATAGATATTCATTAGATAAATCCAGTAAAAAATTTATTTGTCCGAACTGTCAAAAAAAAACTTTTGTAAAATATTTTGATAATGAAGAAAATGAATATCTAGATTATACCTTTGGGAGATGTGACAGAGAAAGCAGTTGCAGGTACCATAAAAGACCTTATAGAAAAACCTATTTCATCACTTCCGAAGAAAGCATTATAAAAGCTAAATCTACAATAAACAATATAGAAGTAACAAAGCATGGTAAAAATTTCAAGAAAAACCATTTTATTCAATTTCTAAAAAACCACTTTACTACTGATGAAATCAAAGCAATAATTTTAAAATATCTGATTGGTACTTCCTCTCATTGGGACGGAGCAACAGTATTCTGGCAAATTGATAATCAAGAACAAGTCTGTACAGGTAAAGTAATGTTATTTGATATTAATAATGGAAAAAGAATTAAAGAACCATATTCACATATTAATTGGATGCATAAAATACTTAAAATAAAAGACTACGAACTTAAACAATGCCTTTTTGGTTTACATCTAATAAACGAATATAGAGGAGATATAATTGGAATAGTAGAATCCGAAAAAACGGCGATAATGATGAGTATGTTTGTTCCAGAATATTTATGGCTTGCTACAGGCAGTAAAACTAACTTAAAGAGTAGTCTTCTCGAACCAATTAAGAATTTTAAGATAATAGTATTTCCTGATAAATCTGAATTTGAAGATTGGAATAAAAGAACAAAAGAATTAAATCAAATAGGTTATAAAATAATTTGTAGCGGCTTAATTGAAAACAAAGAAGTTGAAAAAGGTTATGATCTAGCAGATCATTATATCGATAAAAGTTTATCAAAAATAAAATATACTAATGCTGAACTATCAGTCAATTATCTTGCTAAAATTAATCCTGAAATAATAACACTAATAAAAACATTTGATTTGGTTGATAATAATTTAAACGACATAATAAATATTGATTAACTTTTATTAATTTAGCGAAAATATTGATTATTAACCGAACACATTTTCGGACACATTTATTGAAATTAAAAGTATAATACAAGGTAAAAAATTGATTTTTTTCAAAAAAAATCGAATTCATAACCCTGAGGTCGAGAGTTCAAATCTCTCTCTCGCTACAAAAAAACCCTAAACAAAGTTGTTTAGGGTTTTTATTTTTCTGTTAATCACAGTTCTACATTAAAATCAATCAAGAATTATTCTTTAATCAGTTTAACGACAGAAGTATTATTTTCTGATTTAAGTAATGAAATGTAAAATCCTTTAGACAAAAAATCAATATTAATTTCATTATTAGGATTTTGACGAGAAAAAACAAGTTTTCCTACAGAATCATATATTTCTATTGCATTTATTGCTTCATTTCCAATAATTGAAAAAGTATTTTTTACTGGATTTGGATAAATTACAAATTTTGAATCTAAAGCAACTTCATTGGTTCCTAAGTTGCCTTGTCCAGCATTGATACTTTGATTGGCAACATCATTATAAGCATAACTTTTCACTTTAATAACTCCTGATGTTGAATTAATCAAAATCCACCCATAATAACGACTGGCTCCTATTTTAAAAGTAGTTCCCACATAAGAATCACCATTAGGAAACATTTCATTACTGTAAGCCCAACTCGGGTTAATATAAGCATCGCCTTGAGCATCAAAAGTTGACGAAGCACCTATAAGTGTATTAATAGTCAAAGAACGAATAACATCCCAACCGTGTCCGCTATTCAATGTTCCTGTGCCATAAAAATTCACTTTAGTGTAATCAAACATGCAACCGATTGTTCCTCCCATCTCTTCAAAGGTAAATTCTGAAGTGCCATCATTGTTAAAATCAAAATCTAGTGTTGCATTACTAGTAAAAGTAAAATCCGTAATATCTCTAACGATAATGTTGGAAAAAGAAGTTGTAAAAATTAGTAACGTTAAAAGTAAAGTAATTTTTTTCATTTTTTTGAGGTATTATTTTATGATTAAAAGTCAAATGTATTTGCATTAAAAACAACATCATAAAAAAGCACTACTCAAAAACTACTCACCACTAAAAATCAATATTTTACAGGCTCCTAAAAAAGTGCAATAGGTTATCATTAGATTCTAAATTTAGTTTTTTTCTGATTCTATAACGGGAATTTTCGACACTTCTAACGGATAAATTCAACAAAACAGCAATGTCCTTATTCTTCAAATTGAGGTAAATTAGGATGCATATTTTTCTTTCTTCTTCAGATAATGAAGGATAACGTTTTTGAAGTTTGTAAGTAAACTGATGATCTACTTGATTGAATAATTCTTCCTTGGTATCGTTTATAAATTTAAAATTTTGAAGTTCAGAAATCAATTGATTAAGGGCTGTTTTACTTTCTAAATCATTGGTTTTGGTCTGAATCTGTTTTAAACTATTTTTAAACCGTTCTACAAAATCATTATTTTTAATGATACTTAAAGCCATTTTTTCTGTCTTGGTATAACTAAACTCAAGTTCATCTTCCGTTTGTATAATTGCTTTACTAAGTGATTTTACTTTTTCTCTTTGTCTTTTTACCAAATAAAACAACAAAAAAACCACTCCGATTAAAATTAAAATCAAAAAGAAAAACTTAGTTTTAGCGACAAACTCTTCACTTTTAAGTAATTTAATTTTTTGTTCTTTAATTTCTAAATCCCGCTTTTGACTTTCTATCTTATGAAGCGTCTCAATAGTTTCAATTTTTAAAACATAGTTAGAATTATCTGCGAGTGATGCAAACTTTTGATGCAACTTCAAATTTTCGTACGCTTTTTTATACTCTAATATACCTTGATAAATTTTAGAATAAAAAAGATACAAACTTGATTTCAGCTCATTACTGTTTATTTTTTGCAATAAAATATCACTTTTTTGATTGTAAAAAAAAGCTTGATCGTACTGTTTTAAAGCCAGATAACTTTCTGCTAAATTTTGATAAATCAATACCTTAAATTTATCTTTATCAGTATCTTTTACCAACGAAAGTGACTCTAGATAGTAATTAATTGCAGGTTGAATTTCTGAGGTTTCTAAGTAAATATTACCAAGAGTTAAGTAAGTAGTAGCTTTAGTTAACGAATTGATTTTTGGATCATTTTTCATTTGGATAAGCGATTGAATAGCGCGTTGTCTATGACCCGTTTTGATATCTATTAGAGCCATATTTCCTTTCACTCTATCAATACCATCTATGAAACCAACTTTTTGGAAACATTTTTTAGCATAAGAATACAACTCAAAACTTTTGGTGTAATCTCCTAATCGAAATTGAATACTACCCAAACTTTCATTGAGTAATCCTATATTTTTGGTGAGTTTATTCTTTTGGGCAAGTTGAAGTCCTTTCTTGTAAAAACCATAAGCCTTGTCGTATACTTCAAAATACTTGTAAGCATCACCCAAAACAGTAAATCCTTCAACATTAATTTTATACTCTTTAGAATCCGGAATTAAATATTCAATTTTAGAAATAATCTCAGGATTATACTTCTTGTTTTTGGCATCATTAATTGCATTTTCAAGAGGATTATTTTGAGCAAACAAGGAGGAACAGAATAAAATAAAACCAATTTTTTTAAACATAGTAGGAAATAAATTCGAGAAGGTAAAGGATATTTTTATTTTCAATAAAAAAGTAACATAAGTTTTACAAAGATAGAACTATATCAAAGGCTATTAAAAAGTTCTGCAAAAAATATAAAATAGCTAACGTTAAAACCAAATTATAACTAGAGATTAAAGCTCAAATTGTGAGGCAACAAAAATTTAAATTCTGCATAATGGTGTCCGACATAAACAAACATAATTTCTTCAAAAAACATTTTTCATACGCTATAAAACCACTGTTTTCATTAAAGCGCTATAAATCAAGTGATGGCATTTTTTATAAACACATTATATTTTATTACTATTTTGTAGTAATTTTCTTTTTATTTTTGTAAAATTATGCTTTTTGTCGATTTTATATGCTTTTTGTCGATAAAATATTTTTTTTTTTGAAAGTACCTATCTACATTTGTCCTGTCAAACTAATAAAACCGAATTATCTAATCAATAATTCAAAAAAAAACAAAATCAATAACTAAACCCTAATAGTTATGAAAACAAGATTACTAAAATCAATTGCAACAGTAGTATTAATACTTAATTTCATTAATGGCTACAGCCAATGTTCGGGATGTGCTTTAACAATTGCAACACCAAATTCAGGAACCTATGATTTGTCACTTTACAACTCTGGACAAACAATATGCATTACAGGTTCGGGAGCATTTACTGGTAAGTTAAACAACTTCAATGGCAATACATTGTGTATTGGAACAGGTGTTACATACAACCCTTCGACCGCTCCTAATTACAATGGTAACTGGACAATAATCAACAATGGAACTTTTTCTAATGTAACGAATTTGAATTTCAATTCAGGAACAAGTTTTACCAATGGTGCTACTGGAACTATTTCATTTGGTAGTAACATCACCATTTCATCTGGTAGTTCTTTCAGTAACTTAGGTACTTTGACATTAACTGGTACAAAATCATTCACAGTAAATTCATCGGCAAGTGTAACTTTAGGAGGAACAACAACTATTGGAGGAACACTAACCAACAATGGTAATGTAACTGTTGTGGGCTCTATAACAGCTGCATCAATAGTAAACAATTCAACTGGTCTTATAATTGGTGGTGCTGGTGCAAACTGCAACTACATCAAAGCAACAGGAACATTTACCAACTCAGGAACTTATGGAGGTTCTGGCAATGGACTATACGTAGGAAACACTGGAGGAACAATAATATCTCCTGCAACCTCAACAGTACCAACCGCTCCAACAACTCAACCAACAAGTTTAAACTTATCTATATCAGGTTCAACAATATCAGGTTCATTTACACAAACTTCAACAGCTTCAGATGGATATGTTATTCTAAGAGCAATAGCGGCTACTCCTCCTACAACAACCAATCCAACAAACATTGCCTCTTTAGTTGTAGGACAAACTTTGGGCTCATGGACAGTTGTTGCTATAAATGCTGGACAAACAACTACAACCTTTACAGACAATATTGGAGCAACTTGTACCAATGTTAATTATAGAATTTATAGTTTCAAAACAGCAGGAACCTCTTTATGTAGAGTTTACAACACAACGGCTCCTTTAACAGCTACTTTTAGTCCAATTCCAACAATAACAGGAACTACACCTGCAACAAGATGTGGAACTGGAACATTAACACTTGGTGCCACTGCAAGCGCAGGAACCATTAACTGGTATGCGGCAGCTTCAGGTGGAGCAAGTTTAGGAACTGGGACATCTTTTACAACTCCTAGCATAGCATCAACAACAACATACTACGTAGACGCAACCAATAATGGATGTACAACAGCTTCAAGAACTGCTGTAATTGCAACAGTAAATACAATCCCAACAATAACAGGAACTACGCCTGCAACAAGATGTGGATCTGGAACACTAACACTTGGCGCTACTCCAAGCGCAGGTACCATCAACTGGTATGCTGCTGCTACAGGTGGAACAAGTTTGGGTACAGGAACTTCATTTACAACACCTAGTTTATCTACCACTACAACATATTATGTAGACGCAACCAACAATGGATGTACAACTGCAACAAGAACAGCAGTAGTAGCAACAATTAACGACCCAACAATTACCTCAACTACTCCAGGAACAAGAAACGGAACTGGAACTGTAGTTTTAGGAGCATCTGCTAGTGTAGGCACCATTAATTGGTATGCTGCAGCAACTGGCGGCGTTAGTTTAGGTTCTGGTACTTCATTTACAACGCCTTCAATATCAACAACTACTACATATTATGTAGAAGCTGTTAATGGATCATGTACATCAACTCCAAGAGTAGCTGTAATTGCAACAGTTAACCAACCAGAAATTGATATACAAGGAAATAGTATATCTATACCAAATGGTACTATTACTACTACAACCAGTAATTTTACCAATTTTAGTTCAACGGATGTGACTTACGGCACAATAACAAAAACTTTCGTAATCTCAAATATTGGCACTTCCACTTTAAACCTAAGTATTCCAACAATTTCAGGTACAAATGCTTCAGAATTTACTGTAACAGCAAATCCAAGCTTGACCGTTAACCCATCAAGTTCTTCATCTTTTTCGATAACTTTTGACCCAACAGCTTCAGGCGTTAGAACTGCTACCATTAATATAGTAAATGATGACCCAAATGAAAACCCATATACCTTTGCGATATCTGGAACAGGAATTATAGATATTGATGGAGATGGAATTGATGCAAGTGCAGATATTGATAACGACAATGACGGAATATTAGACACTATTGAGTGTGCAGCTTGTGTTAGTGATCCTTTTGTTAATGGAAGTTTTGAAACTACTACTCCTCTTTTAACTGGTTCTACCTATGCATTCTTCCCTGTAGCAAATGTGGGAGGATGGCAATCGTCTCCAGAAAATGTAATAGAAATATGGAGTTCTGGTTTTAATGGAGTACCAGCAGCTAGTGGAAATCAATTTGCCGAATTGAATGCTAACGTACCAGGAACTTTATATCAAACTTTCTGTTTAAACGGAGCATCTGGAACTATCAG
>CAZNWY010000021.1:0-57107 GCA_964577105.1 uncultured Flavobacterium sp. | reverse complement strand
AGTTGTTGTATAAGGAAAAGGACCAACCCAAGCACTCGTTAATCCGCCCGAACAAATAGAACGAACATAGTATTGATAAGCAGTATTTGCGGTTAAACCTGTTTGAATGTATGAACTTGATGTAACAACTGTTCCAGTTCCTGTAGGAGTTGCTGTTGCAAGTATGTTTTCAACTTCCCATGAAGTAGAACCATTAGGGTCTGTCCATGATAAAGTAGCTGTTGTAGCTTGAGGAGTAGCTGTTTGACCTGTTGGAGCCAAACATTGTTGAACTAATCTTACATCGTCAATCAACCATCTATCACCACCTAAACTTGCTGTTGGTTGAGTAAATCTCATAACAAAAGCAATATAAACTTGGTGACCTGCAAAAGCAGATAAATCAACTACTTTTTCTTCATAGACATTATAGGTAGTCGAAAGTGTAGCCTCTGTCCATTGTTGAGGTGTAAGTGTATAATTGGCTATGGTAGTTTGAGCACCTGCTGTCGCAACGGCATTATCGTATACTTTAATAAGGTATTCTGTTCCGTTTGCACCATTAATAGTAGATCTGGTCCAAAAACGTAATTGTCCGTTTGTTGGAACAGTAACTAATGGAGTAGCTAAATAATCTTCTGAGGTATTCCCCAATCCAATATTTTCACGATCCATGTAAGCAGAATTTACCCCTGCATAAATATTGGCAGTAACTGTGGTTATACTCCATCTTTTGGTTAAACCTACGCCATTATCAAAAACAGCCCATTGATTTCCTGTTGCGCCTGTTCCCAATGTCCACGGACTAGGTGTAGTTGGTGCGGCTAAATCAGGACCTGTGGTGTTTTCAAATCCTTCAGTCCCTGGGGTGGGAAACTGTGAGTAACCTGCTGCCGAGAAAAGTAAAGCAATAATTAGTAAGGTAATTTTCTTCATTAACAAGAAGTTTTAGTTAATTAATTTTTTGTTTGTTTTGATTTTAATCTCCAAATTTAACAAATTTTATAAATAAAGACATAAAATTGACTATTTTAACTAAAGAAATTTGCTTGAACGAATTAAGTTTGCAGATAATCGATTTTTTTGTGCGTTTTATCTATTTTTGCAAAAGAATAATAGTGTTATGTTAGAAAAAGAAAAAATAAATTTTGAAAAAACGGTAGTTGTTGGTATAGTAACTCAAAATCAAAATGAAGAAAAACTAATTGAATATTTAGATGAATTAGAGTTTTTGACATTTACCGCAGGTGGAGAAGTAGTTAAGCGATTTTGGCAAAAAATGGATAAACCAAATCCAAAAACGTTCTTAGGAACAGGTAAAATGGAGGAAATTCATCTTTTTGTTAAAGAAAATGATATTTCAACCGTCATTTTTGATGATGAATTATCCCCATCTCAACAAAAAAACATTTCAAAAATACTCGATTGTAAAGTTTTAGATAGAACCAACCTCATCTTAGATATTTTTGCGCAAAGAGCCGAAACTTCTTATGCAAGAACACAAGTAGAATTAGCACAATGCCAATATTTACTTCCGAGACTTTCTGGAATGTGGACTCACCTCGAACGTCAAAAAGGAGGTATCGGACTTCGTGGTCCTGGAGAGACAGAAATAGAAACAGACCGTCGTATCGTTCGCGATAGAATTGCTTTATTAAAAGAAAAAATAAAGACCATCGATAAACAAATGGCTGTTCAAAGAAGTAACCGAGGCGCAATGGTTCGTGTCGCATTAGTGGGTTATACAAATGTTGGAAAATCAACACTCATGAACGCAATTGGGAAAAGCGATGTATTTGTAGAAAATAAGTTGTTCGCAACATTAGATACAACGGTTAGAAAAGTAGTCATCAAAAATTTGCCTTTTTTACTTTCTGATACCGTTGGTTTTATTAGAAAATTGCCGACTCAACTTGTAGAATCTTTTAAAAGTACTTTAGATGAAGTTCGTGAAGCCGATCTGTTACTTCATGTTGTAGATATTTCGCATCCCGATTTTGAAGATCATATCGAATCTGTAAATCAAATTTTGATGGACATTAAAAGTAATGACAAACCAACTATTATGGTTTTTAATAAAATTGATGCTTACAAAAATCTAATTATTGACAAAGATGATTTAATGACAGAAAAGACAACTAAACATTACACATTAGAAGAATGGAAACAAACTTGGATGAATAATGTAGGTGAAAAAAGAGCGCTATTTATATCTGCTACCGAAAAAGAAAATTTTGAACAATTTAGAGAGGTTGTCTATGAAGCAGTTAGACAGATACACATAACACGATTTCCTTATAATAAATTTCTGTATCCTGATTATAAAGATGCCGTTGAAAAAGAAGAATAAAAAATGCCCTTACAATTGTAAGGGCATTTTTATATTGATGATTTAGAAGCCATAATTAACTCCCAAACCTATAACTTGTCTTGTTTGAAATCCCGAAAAAGCATTATCATCATAAATAGTTTGGAAAGCTAAATTTGTAGATAAATATTTATTTACTTTCATAACTACATTTAAAGTATAGTCAATATCAATATTTTCTGGTTGTTCCGAGTAATTCGAATATAAATTCAGGATATTCTCTACGGTAACATTTTCCATCAATTTAAATTTATAATATCCGTTAACCGCCGCTCCAAATTCGTAACGATTTGATTTTCCTTGTAGCACCCCAAAAGAAGAACCAAATTCTGTAAAATGAGGATGAACAACTATTAATTTTGAAGTTGCTGGTGCTAAATTTATCTTCAGATTATCGCTTTTCTTCCATAACATACCTGGTCCAAATTGAAGATACGCTGGAGAGAAAAAATGAGATGTTTTTATACCCGATTCAAAACCCGAATCAAATTGTGTTTTAAAATTCAGAAACGCCGAATAAAACCATTCTCCGCCTGCCTTTTTTCCTAACAAAGAACTGAATTGAAAACGGTCATCCGATTTTTGCATTTCCTGATATTTGATTTTGGTTAATCCATAACCCGCTAAGAGTTTGTTATCCCAAGTCCAACTATCACTTTTGTAATTCAAATCGTAGTTTACCCCTATGCTTCCAGAAATACTGCTCTGTCCACCAGCTAACCAATTGTTAAATGTAGCTTGATTTGCCAAAAAAGTAAACATTCCTTTTTTGGTCCATCCGTTAGGTTTTTCTACCGATATTTTGGCAATAATCTCTTCTGTTTTTTTAAGAAATTCTTTTTCACTAGTTTGAGCAAAAGCACCATAAAAAACAAAAAGAAAACACGCAATTAAAACACCTTTATTCATATCGAACATCGATTTTAAAAATTCGGTGCGAAGGTAAAAAATAGTTAAACTTTAGAATAATTCTTTATGAAAATTCTAACATACAATCACCTAAAGTTATTAACTATTTCGATTTTTTAAATAAAGGAACTGCCGAACACGCTTCGCCATACATAACACTTTTAGCCACAAGCTGCAATTGTTGGATGGCAAAAATGTAGGCGCTTTCAGGAACTGGCTTTTTAGAACATCCTTTTAAGATAACAGGTTTGTCTAAATATTTTGAATAATCAATCTTAGAAAGAATATCTTGATACAATGATGTTTCTAAATCAGCTATAGTTCCTAGAACTACTTTTTGTGCAAACGGAGCAACATAAGTAGTGACCAAGATACTTGCCCAAGCCGGAATTATAGCGTCGGTAGCGCAATGAATCGCCACAAAATGATTTTGATACTGCGACCAATCGTGCTCTTTTAATGCTTCACGAAACTCTTTTTCTTTCAAAATAAATCCTTCATAAAGCCATTGCGAAATATCAATTTGTGTTCGAGTTCCTTTTGGATAATAATCTTCCAAATCGAAAACTTCGAGCACAGAATTGGCAACTTTATTGATGATTTCTTCCATTTCTGCTGAATTTAATTTGATGTATTACAACATTCCAAGCTCTAATTTAGCTTCTTCACTCATTAAATCTTTGCTCCAAGGCGGATCAAAAGTAATTTCTACATCGCACGATTTAACAATATCAATCTTTGTTATTTTTTCTTCAACTTCTCTCGGTAATGTTTCGGCAACAGGACAATTGGGAGAAGTTAAAGTCATCAATACTTTTACTTCATTATCTTCGTTAATCATTACGTCATAAATAAGTCCTAGTTCGTAGATATCAACTGGAATTTCTGGGTCATAAATACCTTTTAAAACCTTTACTACGTTTTCTCCTAAATTGATTTCGTCTTTAAATTCTTCCATAATTTTATTTTTTAGCATCAAATGCCAAAGCGTACATTTTTATTTGTTTAATCATTGAAACCAAACCATTTGCTCGGGTTGGCGACAAGTGTTCTTTTAGTCCAATTTTATCAATAAATTCGGTATTGGCTTCCAAAATATCAATTGCTTTTTGATTTGAAAAAGCTCTAATTAAAATGGCAATAATTCCTTTAGTAAGAATCGCATCACTATCGGCTGTAAATACAATTTTATCCTCTTTTAATTCACCATGAACCCAAACTTTTGATTGACATCCTTTAATAATATTGTCTTCTGTTTTGTATTCTTCATCTATTAACGGAAGTGATTTTCCGAGCTCAATGATGTATTCATAGCGCTCCATCCAATCATCAAACGAAGAAAATTCATCAACAATTTCGTTTTGTATTTCTTGTATTGTCATTTTTGTTGAATTATTCAAGTATTATTCTTTTTTACCTAAATCTACTATTTTATTAACTAATTTTTCTATTTCAACTGGTGGAAATCCATGATCAAAATCGAGTGTTTGGTATTCTTTTTCTTTATAAATCACCTTCAAATTAGCAATGGCGGCACCATCATAAAAACGTTTTTGAGTTGGATCTTTATACGTTGACAAACTATCCAAATCTATGGTTTCAAAATTACTAACCAATTCTTTCCAATCGGCATCCGAAATTTTGGTAGAATCGCCTTTGCTCTCATCACCTCTTTTTTTATTAATAAAAAGTTCGTGATTTTGAATAGTTGTTTTTTGATAAAAACCTCTCGTATTGGCAATGTATATAATTTGCGCATTAGCCAAATCATTTTTAGCTTCTTGAGAACACCCTTTTGTCATTAAAATGGTGAGTAAAATTAGGGAAATAGCTTTCATATTTTTATAGTTTTAGGATAACATTGTTTGGGCTTTTTTTACCGCTTCAACAAAGATATCAATTTCTTCTTTAGTATTATAAAAGGCAAAACTGGCTCTTATAGTTCCTGGTATTTTATAAAAATCCATAATCGGTTGTGCACAATGATGTCCGGTTCGTACTGCTATTCCTAATTTATCGATAATCGTGCCAATGTCATACGGATGAATGCCCTCAATATTAAACGAAATCACCGAAGCTTTTTCTTTAGCCGTTCCGAAGATTTTTAACCCTTCTATTTCTAGTAATTTTTGAGTTGCATAAACCAATAACTCATGTTCGTAAGCAGCAATATTTTCAAATCCAACTTTATTCAGATAATCGATTGCTGTTCCTAGTACAATTCCAGCTTCTATATTGGGTGTACCAGCTTCAAATTTATGAGGCAAATCGGCATACGTTGTTTTTTCAAATGAAACTGTAGCAATCATTTCACCACCACCTTGATAGGGCGGTAATTTTCGGAGCCAGTCCTCTTTTCCGTATAAAATTCCAACACCAGTTGGACCACAAATTTTATGCCCGGAAAACACATAAAAATCACAATCTAAAGCTTGAACATCGGGTTTCAAATGCGGTGTGGCTTGAGCACCATCAATCAGAATTGCTGCTCCAACTTGATGCGCTTTTTCAATCATATAGGTAATCGGATTAATCGTTCCCAAAGCATTAGAAATATGATTTACCGCAACTATTTTAGTTTTATCTGAAAGCAATTCATCAAATTCCGACAGAATCAATTCGCCCTTTTCATTCATCGGAATTACCTTCAAAGTCGCACCAGTTCGTTCACACAACATTTGCCAAGGTACAATATTACTATGATGCTCTAATGCCGAAACCAAAACCTCATCACCTACTTTCAAAATTGACGCAAATCCATTGGCCACGGCATTAATGGAATGGGTAGTTCCCGAAGTAAAAATCACTTCATGCGAAAATTTAGCATTGATATGCTGTTGAATTTTACCACGAGAAACCTCATACGCATCGGTAGCTAATTGGCTCAACGTGTGTACGCCGCGATGAATATTGGCATTTATTTCTGAGTAATATTTTGAAATCGCATCAATTACCACTTTGGGTTTTTGCGATGTGGCTCCGTTATCAAAATAAACCAATGGTTTTCCATTTACTTTTTGCGAAAGTATCGGAAAATCAGCTCTTATTTTTTGTATGTCTAACATTCTTTATTTAGAATTTTTCTAAATACAAAAGTAATAAAATTGAAGTGGATTTTTACCAAACAGATGTTAATAATTATTGAAGGTTTGTAGAACACAAATTTCATAAATTATCATAGTTTAGATTTTAAATTTGTGTCCATCCTTGAAATCTGTGTTTATTATTTCCTAAATTGCATCAAAATCTGTTTCAAATGAAAAAATTCCTGAAAATCTTCGCAATTGTTCTTATAGCCGTTTTGGTTTATTTACGAATTTCTATTTATCCGCAACTCGATTTGATTTCGGGTTTTTCTGCTAAAAGTGTGGCTTCTGGGCATTTTTTGGATCATCGTTCGATTCAAACTATTGAGCAAGGCGATAATGATATCGACAAGGTGAATTGGGCTACCAACACCATTGATGAAGCTGGCAAATTTGCTATTTCTTCGGTTCACGGATTGAAAGAACGCAAAGCCATTTATCGCGAAGGTTTGGGTGTTACATTAATTAACGATGACTTTGACGTTACGAAGCCTTATGAAGTTCCTAAAAGAACTAAAGCCAACAATAATTTACCTTTTCCGTATGGAAATTTAGAGCCAAAAGACACCCTTTTTTCAAACATTGATTACAAAAAATTAAATGCTGTTGTTGAAAATGCCTTTGATAAAAAAGGCGAAAAAAACAAACGCACTCGAGCCGTTATTGTGATTTATAAAGATAAAATCATTGCTGAAAAATACGATACTGGTTTCAATAAAGATTCTCGAATATTAGGTTGGTCGATGACGAAAAGTTTGACAGGAACTTATTATGGAATTCTTCAAAAACAAGGCAAAATTGACATTAACAAACCAGCGCCAATAGCCGAATGGAAGAGTGATGAACGCGCTAAAATCACCATTAATGATTTGTTGCACATGAATTCGGGTTTAGAATGGAATGAAGATTATTCTAAAATTTCGGATGTGACACAAATGCTGTTTCAAGCAGAAGACATGACCAAATCTCAAGCCGAAAAACCAGCGGCTTTTAAACCCAATACGCACTGGAATTACTCCTCAGGAACGACGAATTTATTGAGTGGTATTTTACGAAAACAATTCAAAACGCATCAAGACTATTTAGATTTTTGGTATAGTAGTTTGTTGGATAAAATTGGTATGAATTCTGCTCTAGTTGAAACCGATATGGCAGGCAATTTTGTTGGTTCATCTTATGGCTGGGCGACCGTGCGCGATTGGGCTAAATTTGGTTTATTATACTTACACAAAGGCAATTGGAATGGCGAACAATTATTTGACGAAAGCTGGGCAAAATACGTGTCAACTCCAACTAACACCTCTAATGGAAATTACGGCGCACAATTTTGGTTGAACGCTGGCGGAAAATTCCCAGACGCTCCCAAAGACATGTACTATGCCAGTGGTTATCAAGGGCAAATGGTTGCGATTTTTCCAAGCCACGATTTGGTAATTGTGCGCATGGGATTGAGCGAAGAATTTGATTTTAATGGATTGTTGAGTGGGGTTGTTGCGTCTTTAAAAAAATAACATTTTCTAAAAGACGCCTATTCTTTAGCCCCGATTGTAGCGAAAATAAAAAAGCTTTCCGCGTTGGAAAGCTTTTTTATTGTAACGAAAAGCGGGAAAATGGATGGCAAAAATGCCCAAGCCATTCGCTTCAAAATATAAAAATCTGTGTCAATTTGTGAAATCTGTGTTTACAAATCAAACCCCAAATTAACACCCAATTTATTAGCGATAATCTTAGTAATTCGTTGTTTTAATTCGGGTATTTTGATGCTTTCGATGACTTCATTAGAAAACGCATACATCAATAAAGCTTTGGCTTCTTTCTTCGGAATTCCGCGTTGTTGCATGTAGAACATGGCGCTTTCATCCAATTGACCGATAGTGCAACCGTGTGAACATTTTACGTCGTCGGCAAAGATTTCTAATTGTGGTTTGGCGTTGATAGTCGCTTTATCGCCAATTAAAATATTATTGTTTTGCTGAAAAGCATCTGTTTTTTGAGCTTCTTTTTCTACAAATATTTTTCCGTTAAAGACACCTGTGGCGCTATCTGCTAGAATCGTTTTATAGTTTTGATGACTTTCACAATTTGGTGTGGCGTGATTTACAAGTGTATAATGATCAACGTGTTGCTTGTCACCAATAATGGTAATTCCTTTCAAAGTGGAATCGATTCGTTCTCCGAAATGATAGAAATTCAGGTTGTTTCTAGTAATGTTTCCACCAAAAGAAAACGTATGCACCGAAACTCTACTTTCTTGTTTTTGAGAAATATACGTATTATCAATCAGATTGGCCGATTGTAAATCGTTTTGGATTTTATAATAATCAACAATAGCGCGTTTTTGTGCAAAAATCTCTGTAACTGAATTCGTCAAAACTGGATTTTCGTTCAATGATTGATGTCTTTCAATAATTTGAACGTGTGCATTTTCGCCTACAATCACCAAATTTCTAGGTTGCACCATTAGTGCATTTTCTTTACCTGTCGAGAAATAAATGATTTCGATAGGTTTTTCAACCACTTTACTTTTTGGAATATTGATGTACGCTCCTTCATTTGCGAAAGCGGTATTCAAAGTGGTTAAACTCTCGTCTTTGCTGGCAATTTTATTGAAATATTCGTCAATAACCATTTTGTATTTAGGTTTGGTCAATGCCGATGACATTAAGCAAACATCAATTCCGTCGTGCGTGGTTGCCGATAAAAACGAAGAGAATTTTCCGTCTACAAAAATAACTTTGTAGGTATCTATTTCGTGAAGAAAATACTTTTTAACCTCAGCAAATTCTATTGCATTTTCGTGCTTTGGAAATACGGTGAAGTCATTTTTTAAAATGGCATTCAACGAAGTATATTTCCATGCTTCCTCTTTTTTGGTTGGAAAGCCTTTATTTTCAAAGTTTTTGATAGCCGAAGTACGCACATCATGCAACTGCGAAGTCACATCGATTTGCTCTTCAAAGGCCATGAAAGACGATACTAATTTTTCTTTTAAATCCATAATTTTGTTGTCGGTTGTCAGTTGTTATTGTTGTCAGTTTGAAACTGATAACAGACAACTGATAACTTTTTAAACTAATTCACTTTTAATCCAATCGTATCCTTTTTCTTCAAGTTCTAAAGCTAATTCTTTTCCACCTGATTTTACGATTTTTCCGTCCATTAAAACGTGTACGAAATCCGGAATTATATAATCTAATAAACGTTGGTAGTGCGTGATTACTAACACCGCATTATTTTCGTTTTTAAGCTTGTTTACACCATTGGCTACGATTCTTAATGCGTCGATATCCAAACCTGAATCGGTTTCGTCTAAGATTGCAATTTTTGGTTCTAACATCGCCATTTGAAAGATTTCGTTACGTTTCTTTTCTCCACCCGAAAAACCTTCGTTTAACGAACGTGACAAGAACTTTCTATCCATTTCCAATAATTCTGATTTCTCACGGATTAGCTTCAACATTTCGTTAGCAGGCATTTCGTCTTGTCCGTTGGCTTTTCTCTTCTCGTTAATGGCTGTTTTGATGAAATTGGTTACTGAAACACCTGGAATTTCAACTGGATATTGAAACGACAAGAAAACACCTTTATGCGCTCTTTCTTCTGGAGCTAATTCAGAAATATCTTCGCCTTCTAAAAGGATTTCTCCTTCCGAAACTTCGTAGTTTTCATTTCCAGCAATAATGGAAGAAAGTGTTGATTTTCCGGCGCCATTTGGTCCCATAATTGCGTGAACTTCTCCAGCTTTTATTTCAAGATTGATGCCTTTTAATATGTCTTTGTCTTCTACTGAAGCGTGTAAATTTTTTATTGATAACATTTTTTGAATGTGTTTTTTATTCTGATTTAATATTGATTATCCTACCGAACCTTCTAGCGAAATTTCCAATAATTTTTGTGCTTCCACCGCAAATTCCATTGGTAATTTATTCAAGACTTCTTTGCTAAAACCATTTACAATCAACGCAATAGCCTTTTCGGTTGGAATTCCTCTTTGATTACAATAGAATACTTGGTCTTCGCCGATTTTTGAAGTCGTTGCTTCGTGTTCGATTTTGGCTGAAGCATTTTTACTTTCGATATATGGAAACGTATGTGCGCCGCAATTATTTCCCATCAAAAGAGAATCACATTGCGAGAAGTTTCTAGCATTGGCGGCATTGGCGCTAATTCGTACCAAACCGCGGTAACTGTTTTGTGATTTTCCTGCAGAAATTCCTTTAGAAATAATGGTTGACTTGGTATTTTTTCCCAAATGAATCATTTTCGTACCAGTATCAGCTTGTTGGAAATTATTGGTCACAGCAATCGAATAAAATTCTCCAATTGAGTTATCGCCTTTTAAAACTACCGATGGATATTTCCAAGTTACGGCCGAACCGGTTTCTACTTGCGTCCACGAAATTTTAGCGTTTTTCTCACACAAACCTCTTTTAGTCACAAAGTTATACACACCACCTTTTCCTGCTGCGTTTCCTGGATACCAGTTTTGAACGGTTGAATATTTGATTTCAGCGTCTTCTAAAGCAATCAACTCAACCACTGCCGCGTGCAACTGGTTTTCGTCACGACTTGGTGCGGTACAACCTTCTAAATAAGACACATAACTTCCTTCATCAGCAATTAATAATGTTCGTTCAAATTGACCAGTTCCGGCTTGATTGATACGGAAATAAGTTGATAATTCCATTGGACATTTTACGCCTTTTGGAATGTAACAGAAACTTCCATCAGAAAAAACAGCCGAATTTAATGCTGCATAAAAGTTATCTTTTTGAGGCACCACCGTTCCTAAATATTTTTGAACTAGTTCAGGATATTCACGAATGGCTTCGGAAATACTCATAAAAATAATGCCTTTTTCTGCCAATGTTTTTTTGAAAGTGGTGGCTACCGAAACAGAATCAACCACAATATCCATAGCGATATTGTTCATTTTTTTCTGTTCGTCGATAGAGATTCCGAGTTTTTTGTACATCGCCAAAAGTTCGGGATCAACATCGTCTAATGTTTTATTGGGATCGGCTTTTTTGGGTGCCGAATAATACGAAATAGCCTGAAAATCGGGTTTTTCATAATGCACATTAGCCCATTCTGGTTCAACCATTTCTTGCCAAGCACGAAACGCTTCAATACGCCAATCGGTCATCCATTGCGGTTCTTCTTTCTTTTTAGAAATCGCACGAACAATGTCTTCATTCAATCCAATAGGAAACGTCTCCGAATCTAGATCGGTATAAAATCCGTATTCGTATTCTTTATTTTCTAATTCGACTTTTAAGTCGTCTTCAGTATATTTTGCCATAGTATTTTATAACGAAAATGATTCGCCGCAACCACAAGTTCTGCTAGCATTTGGATTATTAAAAACAAATCCTTTTCCGTTCAATCCGCCTGAAAATTCCAAAATTGTTCCTGCTAAATACAAGAATGATTTTTTCTCAACGGCTATTTTTACGTTATTATCTTCAAAAACTTTATCGTTTTCACCCAACTCTTTATCGAACTTTAATTCATACGACAAACCCGAACAACCGCCACTTTTTACGCCTACTCGAACGTAATCTTTGGCAGCGTCAAAACCGTCATCTTTCATCATCTCAATGATTTTTTTGCTGGCAGTATCAGAAACTTTAATCATAATTCTTATTTTGATTTTGTCTAAATAAAGCACAAAGTTACTACAATTATATATTTTTTCAACAAATACTAACATTTTTATAACGAATGATAGCATAGAAAAAATTGATTTTATCGTTAATCAAACCAATCGATTTAGTAAATTGCAACGATTTTTTAAATTTAAAAAAATGAAACTTTACCCTATTGAAGCTGGAAATTTCAAATTAGACGGCGGTGCTATGTTTGGAGTGGTGCCAAAAACCATTTGGAATAAAACCAATCCAGCTGATGAAAATAATCTTATCGATATTGCTGCTCGTTGTTTGTTAATTGAAGAAGGAAATCGATTGATACTGATTGATACCGGAATGGGCAACAAACAATCGGAGAAGTTTTTCAGTTATTATTCGCTTTGGGGCGATCATTCACTTGACAAATCATTGGCTAAATATGGCTTTCATCGCGATGACGTGACCGATGTTTTTATGACGCATTTGCACTTTGACCATTGTGGCGGAAGCGTGAATTGGAACAAAGACAAAACAGGGTACGAAGTGGCTTTTAAAAACGCTAAATTTTGGACCAACGACAACCATTGGGAATGGGCAACGAAACCCAATTCGAGAGAAAAAGCTTCATTTTTGCACGAAAATATTATTCCGATGCAAGAAAGCGGACAATTGAATTTTATTAAAAGACCCGAGGGCGATTTTGGAATCTCGGAAGAATTAGGGTTTGGAATTTTTTATGCCGATGGTCACACCGAAAAACAAATGATTCCGCACATTCAATACCAAGATAAAACGATTGTTTTTTGTGGCGATTTATTGGCGACTGCTGGACATATTCCAATTCCTTATGTGATGGGCTATGATACTAGACCATTGCTTACATTGGACGAAAAAACAAAATTCATGAACGCTGCAGCCGAAAATAATTATTATTTGATGCTCGAACACGATGCCCACAATGAAATCATTACCGTTGAAAAAACTGAAAAAGGAGTTCGTTTGAAAGAGGTTTTTCGTTGCAACGATATCTTAATCTAATGTTAATGATTTGTAAGATTGTAACAAAACACAATATTTTTATACCGATTACTAAACTAATTTATACAAGATGAAATTAATAAAACCTATCTATGTTTCTGCTATAGCCCTGCTAGCTTGTGCTTCATTGAGTGCACAACAGAAATCAGACACTAAAACATTTACTGCAAAAAAATCAGCGTTAACCGAAGTTCAAAAAAAGCGCTGGAGTGATTTAGATTTAGCCAAAGATTCTATTCCTGGAATGAGCGTTGATAAAGCGTATGCCGAATTTCTTAAAGGAAAAAAAGGCACAAAAATCATCGTTGGAGTTGTCGATTCTGGATTGGATATTGACCACGAAGATTTGAAAGGAAAAATCTGGACCAACAAGAAAGAAATTCCTGGAAACAATATTGACGACGATAAAAACGGATTTGTAGATGACGTTCACGGTTGGAACTTTCTAGGTGAAGCCACTGATGAAAATCTGGAGTTGACTCGAATCGTTAAGAAAGGCGATGATGGTTCAGAAACTTATAAAAATGCTAAAGCTGAATTGGATAAAAAATTAGCTGAACTGAATCAACAAAAACCACAAGTTGACATGATATCTAAAGCGGATAAAGACATTCGTGAGTATCTAAAAAAAGACAAATATACTATTGCCGACTTAAAAGGAATTACTACAACTGATGCTGGTTTAGGAAGAAGCAAAATGATCATGACCAGTATAGCAATGCAAGCTGGCGAAGGTTTTCAAGATGAAATCAAATCGTATGTTGATTATGTTTACGACCAACTAAACTACAATTTAAACGTTGATTTTAACGGAAGAAAAGTAGGCGATAATCCAGATACTATGGAAATGACGCATTATGGAAATGGTAATGTAAAAGGACCAGATGTAGAAGATGCACTTCACGGAACTCACGTAGCTGGAATCATTGCTCAAATTAGAGGAAATGATAAAGGTGGAGATGGTGTTGTAGCTGATAATGTAGAAATCATGGCGGTTCGTGCAGTTCCAAATGGTGATGAGTACGACAAAGATATCGCATTAGCTATTCGTTATGCGGTTGATAATGGCGCTAAAGTAATTAACGGAAGTTTCGGAAAAGACTATTCTCCACACAAAGAATGGGTTTGGGATGCTATCAAATATGCCGCTAGTAAAGACGTTTTAATTGTTCATGCAGCCGGTAATGACGCCAAAGATGTTGACACCGAACCAAATTTTCCAACAGATGAAGCCAACGGAAAAGAAATTGCAGACAACCTAATTACCATTGGTGCTTTAAACAATGTATATGGAGATAAAATTGTAGCCGATTTCTCTAACTATGGTGCGAAAAACGTAGATGTTTTTTCTCCAGGAGTTGAAATTTATGCCACGGTTCCTAATAACCAATACAAATACGAACAAGGAACTTCTATGGCATCGCCAAATGCGGCTGGTGTTGCGGCTTTAATTCGTTCGTATTATCCAAATTTAACGGCTTCTCAAGTAAAACACATTTTAATGGATTCGGGTACACCGATTATGGAAAATGTGATTGTGGATGAAACCAAAAAAACGGTTCCATTTTCAAGTACTTGTGTTTCGGGTAGAATTGTAAATGCTTACAACGCCTTACAAATGGCAGAGAAAATGTCAAAAAAAACCACTCCAAAAAAAGGAACAAAAAAGAAAATAAGTAAAAAATAAAAAACTAAAGGAAGGTTAATCGCCTTCCTTTTTTTAGCATTTTAAGTTATGAAAAAGATTTTCTTATTAGTTTTTATTGGTTTCGCAACATCCAAAACTACCGCACAAAGCAAAGGCTATTGGCAACAACACGTTGACTATAAAATGGAGGTAACGATGGATGTAAAAACCTATCAATACAAAGGAAAACAAGAATTGGTGTATACCAATAATTCTTCCGATACTTTACGTCGCGTTTTTTATCATTTATACAACAATGCCTTTCAACCAGGAAGCGAAATGGACATGCGTTTGCAAAATATTAAAGATCCAGACGGCAGAATGGTGAACAAAATTAAAGTAGGCGATAAAGATGTAAAAGAAAGTAGAATTTCGAAATTACAACCTAATGAAATTGGGTATTTGCATGTTTCAAATTTCAAGCAAGATGGCGAAAATGCCGTTGCTAAAGAAGTCGAAACTATTCTAGAAGTAACCCTTGCTAAGCCTCTTTTACCAGGAAAATCAACCACATTTACTTTAGATTTTGAAGGCCAAGTGCCAATTCAAATTCGTCGTTCGGGAAGAAACAACAAAGAAGGCGTCGAACTTTCTATGGCACAATGGTATCCTAAAATGGCCGAATTTGATTTTGAAGGTTGGCATGCCGATCCCTACATCGCTAGAGAATTTCACGGCGTTTGGGGCAATTTTGATGTCAAAATAACCATTGATAAAAACTATCTTTTGGGCGGAAGTGGTTATTTACAAAACGGTAATGAAATTGGCTACAATTATCAAGATAAAGGTGTTATTGTTTCAATTCCAAAAAAACAAAAAACCTTAACTTGGCATTTTATCGCTCCAAATGTCCACGATTTTACTTGGGCTGCCGATAAAAATTACATTCACGATGTGGTACCTACCAACTTTGGAACGACCTTACATTTCATCTACAAAAACAATCCTGCAATAATAGAAAATTGGGAAAAAGCCGAACCGAAAACCGTTCAATTGATGGAATATTACAATCGAATTGTGGGCAAATATCCATATGAACAATATTCTGTAATTCAAGGTGGTGATGGCGGCATGGAATATGCCATGTGCACATTGATTTTGGGTGAAGGCAAATTAGATGGTCTAGTGGGCGTTATTGCACACGAAATGGGACATTCGTGGTTTCAACATATTTTAGCATCCAACGAAAGTAAGCATCCATGGATGGACGAAGGTTTTACGTCGTTTATTGAAGATTTGGGAGTTAACGAAATTGCCGAAAAGAAAGTTGAAAATCCATTTAGTAGTGCGATTAAAAGTTATATTGCTTTAGCTAATTCTGGCAAAGAACAACCGCTATCCACTCACGGTGATCGATACGATGAAAACAGAAGTTACAGCATTGCGTCATACAGCAAAGGCGAAGTGTTTTTGGTGCAATTGCAATACCTCATCGGAAAAGAAAATTTGATGAAAACTTTGCAAAAATATTATGCCGATTTTAAATTCAAACATCCTACGCCAAACGATATTAAGCGAACTGCAGAACGTGTTTCGGGTGCCAACTTAGATTGGTTTTTAACCGATTGGACCGAAACATTAAACACTATTGATTACGGAATTAAAAATGTAGAAAGTGCCACCGATGGCGTTCAAAAAACGGGTATTTCTCTTGAGCGAATCGGTAGAACACCAATGCCCATCGATCTTTTGGTAGAATACACCGATGGTACTAAAGAAAGTTTTTACATACCGTTACGCATGATGAGTTTTGTAAAAGAAAATCCAAATCCTGAAATTAAACGAACCGTTTTAAAAGATTGGACTTGGGGCAATCCCTATTACTTTTTTGAATTGGACAAACCCAAAAGTAGCATCAAGAAAATTACTATTGACCCAAATGGTTTGTTGGCCGATGTTAAACCCGACAACAATTTTTTCGAAATAAAATAGATGAAAAAGCGTTCTACAATGAACGCTTTATTTTTGGAATAGAATTTGTAGTTTTACAGCGTTAAAATTTCATTATATGAAATCGTCATTAACAACCAGTTTGCGTAAGCAATCCCCAATTAATAAATGGTGATAACATATATGACGGCTAAAAAACAACTTTTAAATATATGAAACAATACCGATTGATAGCGCTTTTTTTATTTCTTTTTGTTGGATTGGAATCATTTGGTCAAACCATTGTTTTCAAAACGAGCACTGTTAGTGTTGCCGAAAAAACCAATGAAAAAGGTTGGGGTCCGTGGTCCGATTTTGTAAAGGCCGAATTAATCATAACTATCGATGCTAAAAAAGACCGAATTGTTGTAAATTCTCCAGAAATACAAGTTTTTACCATAAAAACCTATGGCGACAAAATTGAAACGGCAACCAACAACATTGTGCCTTTTGACTGCATTGACAACAACGGATCAAAGTGTAAAATATTAGTAATTACTAGAAAGGACGAAGGCAATCGAATGCAGTTTTACATCAATTACAACGAAGTTAAATTTGTTTACAACATCACCGAATCCATTTAAAAAACACAACTAAATGGATTTTAACTATCCAAAAAACGAAAAACTCAAAAGCAGAAAAAACATTGATTTGCTTTTTTCAGAAGGAAAATCGGTTTCAAAGTTTCCGTTGCGATTAGTATATGCGCCTTTAAAAAATTCTGATGAAAAAATACAATTTGGCGTTTCGGTTTCTAAAAAACATTTTAAAAATGCTACCGATCGAAATTACTTCAAGCGGGTTTTACGAGAATGCTATCGTTTAAACAAACATATAATTCACAGCCATTTAGATAAACCTTACGCTTTTATGTTTTTTTATCAAACCAAAGAGCGTTTGACTTATCAAGAAATCAATGAAAAAACGGTTCAGTTATTTGAAAAATGGATCGCTTTTAAAAACGAAGAAATGCCGCAATAAAACAACGTTTATTTCTTAACAAACCCATAAAAAATTAGTTTTTCGACGTTTATGCAATATATTTGATTTTGTTTGTTAAATTCGTTCGTTAAAATTCAGAAAAAGAAAGAATAATTATGCTTCAATACTTTAAAAAAAGATATGTAATTCCAGTTGTTGCCTCTGGTTTTTTGTTTTGTGCTGCTAGTTTTAAAGACGATTTTTTTGAAATTGCAAAACAAATAGAAATCTTCACTACCCTTTTTAAAACGGTCAATCAAAATTATGTTGATGAAGTAAATCCGTCAGAATTAATGGACAAAGCCATCAAAAGCATGTTGGCCGACTTAGATCCGTATACCAATTATTTTAACGAGCAAGATGTTGTGAAATTCAAAATTAACAATACCGGAGAATATACTGGAATTGGAGCAATGATTACTCGTAAAGAAGACAAACTCATCATCAAAGAACCTTACAAAGGTTTTCCTGCCGACAAAGCTGGTTTGAAAGCTGGAGATGCCATAATTCAAATTGGCGATATTGTTTTGGCCGATTTTAAAGACGATGCTTCGCAGTTGTTGAAAGGTGCTAAAAATACCAAGGTTGATGTGAAATATATCCGTCAAGGAAAAACATTGACAGCACAAATTGTTTTGGATGAAGTAGAAATTAAAGCGGTACCTTATTTTGCCAAAATTGATGACAAAACAGGTTATATTGTGCTTTCGGCTTTCAATCGTAAAACAACGCAAGAAACCAAAGAAGCCTTAGAAAAACTTAAAGCCGATGGTGCTCAAAGAATTATTTTAGATTTAAGAGGAAACCCTGGTGGATTGTTGAATGAAGCCGTAAATGTTTGCAATCTTTTTGTTCCAAAAGGCGAAACTATTGTAACTACTAAATCGAAAAATCCTAAGTACAACAATGTTTACAAAACTACCAAAGAACCTATAGATCTGGAGATTCCGTTGGCTATTATTGTAGATGGGAAAAGCGCTTCTGCATCTGAAATTGTTTCGGGTGCTTTGCAAGATTTAGATCGTGCCGTGATTGTAGGTTGCAGAAGTTTTGGAAAAGGTTTGGTACAACGCCCTATCGATATGACTTATGGAACTCAAGTTAAAGTTACCATTTCGCGCTATTACACGCCTTCTGGAAGGTGTATTCAAGCTTTAGATTATTGGCATAAAGACAAAGACGGAAAAGCGGTTAGAACCGATGCTTCAAAATATAATGCATTCAAAACCAAAAAAGGAAGAACCGTTTATGATGGCGGTGGTATACTGCCCGACGTTGAATTGGCTGATTCTAAATTGAGTACCATTGCTGAAGTGTTACAAAAAAACGATGGTATCTTCAATTACGTGACGTACTACTATTATAAAAATCCAAATTTGGGTAATAAAATTCCGACTATAACTGATGCCGATTACGCCGATTTTAAAGCTTTTTTGAAAAGAGAAAAAATTAGCTTTGATACCGAAACCGAATTGGCTTTGAAAAACACTATGGAAAAAGCCAAAAAAGAAAAAGTAGACGAGTCAATAACCACTCAATACGATCAATTGATGACGGCCTTACAAAAAAGCGAAGAAGCTTTGTTGGATAAAAATCAGAAAGAAATTAAGAAATTAATTCTTGATGAAATCATCAAACGTTATCAATACAAAGAAGGATTATACCTTTACTATACTAAAAACAATGTTGAAATAGCTAAAGCAAGCGCTATATTAGCTAATCCAGCAGAATACAATAAAATTTTACAATAATGCTACGATTTTTAAAATACTTACCGCTTCTAGTTTTTGGATTTTTACACGCTCAAGAAGAAGCCGTAAAATCGGTTTACTTTGAGTTTGACAAATATAATTTAGACGAAAAACAGGCCAAAGAAGTGGTCGATTTTATTAAAAATACCGATTCAACACGCATTGAATCTATTGAGATTTTTGGCTATACCGATGACATCGGAAAAGAGGCTTATAACTTTAAATTGTCAACCAATAGAGCTAGTACCATTCAGAAAAAAATTATTGATAGTGGTATAAAAAGTAAAATTATTGTTACCATTGAAGGTAAAGGTCGTGTGCTTATTGACGATGACATTGTTGATAATCTTCCCGAAAAAAGATCGAAAAACCGTCGTGTTGATGTGGTTTTAAATTTGAAAGAATTACCAAAATTGGTGTTGCCAGGATTTTACAATATGATTCAAAAAAACCATGTTGTGGGCGATCATATTTATCTTGAAAACATTCTTTTTGACAAAGGTAGTAGCCATCTTACGACAAAAGCTAAAGCAGAATTAGATAAAGTGGCCTTGCTTTGTTTGCGATACAAAAATATCGAATTTGAAATTCAAGGTCATGTGTGTTGCACGCCACCCAATCAAAAAGAAGCAATTGATAAAGATACTCGAAAACGACAATTGTCTACAAATAGAGCGCAATCTGTTTACAAATATTTGGTTTTTAGACGAGTTCCCAAAAACAGAATGACCTTTAAAGGTTACGGAAATACCGTTCCGTTGGGCAAAGAACCTGAATATGATAGACGTGTAGAATTGGTCATTACCAAAATATAATGAAGCCTTTTTTATTCATATCACTTCTATTTTCCTCTTTTTTATTTGGCCAAAACACCAAAGAATTAGTTACCATTCTTTTTGATTCGAATGAATCTGCTATAAAATCATCGGAAAAGGAAAAATTAGTTTCTTTTTTTTCTAACGAAGATTTAAACATTCAATCCATTACCATCAAAGGTTATTGTGATGATATAGGAACTTCTGAAAGCAATTTGGTTTTGTCTTTGGCTAGAGCAAAATCGGTTGAAGAATTCTTAAAAAATAAATTTTATTTGACTTCTAATGCTACCATTGGAAAAGGCGAAATAGCGCTGACAGCTCATGCATTGGAGGAAGAAACTAGAAAAAACAATCGTAAAGTTGTCATTGAAGTTACCTTTTCTAAAGCTTCTTCTTTGGCTGTAAATAATCAATCCAAAACAAGTGAAAACGTTTTTTCTGAATACAAATCATTTTCAGATAAGTTGGTTGTGGGCGATAAAATTATGGTCAATAAAATATTGTTTATGGGAAGTTTAACAACCTTTGAGGATCCCGAACAAGCAGAATTGGAACTAGCCAAAATTGTAACTTTTCTAAAAAATAATCCAACGTATGCTATAGAAATACAAGGACATGTTTGCTGTATTTCGGCTTCATTCAACGATGCTTATGACCGTTTTTCGGGCAAAAACAATCTTTCTGAAACCAGAGCCGAAAAAATATATAATTTACTTATTGAAAAAGGAATTTCTGGTGATCGCATGACGCATCGTGGGTACGGAAGACAATTTCCGATTCCGGGCGCAGAAGAACATTTCAACAAAAGAGTAGAAATTTTAATAACTAAAATATAGTTACTCTCGTTTCATTTGAATATGTGGAATGTCATCTTCTAGATACATCTCACTCGTTTGCACAAAATTGTGACTTTCGTAAAATTTCTTCAAATACAATTGGGCAGAAATGGTAATTTTTGTGGTTTTAAAATAATGATCAATGGCAGCAATGGCTTCTTGCATCATTAGATGACCCCATTTTTTGTCTCGATAATCGGGATGAATAACCACTCGTCCGATGGAGGCTTCGTCAAAGTAATCGCCAGCTTTAAACAATCGAGCGTAAGCTACTATTTGATCATCAAATTCGCCAAGCAAGTGTAATGCCTTTTCGTCTTTACCATCAATGTCTTGATAAACGCAATTTTGCTCCACCACAAACACGTGCGAGCGAAGTTGTAATAAAGAATATAGTTCTTGTAAAGAAAGTTCGTTAAAACGCTTTATTTGCCATTTTATGGTTGGAGTCATTTTGTTTCTTTTTTAAAAATTGCGTCGATTTAATAATGGCTTCCAATTCAAACATTAAATCTCGCTTTTGTTTGGACGGTGCATAACAAAATCCTTCTATGACCAAAATTCTATTGTTAGGCTGATCAATGATAGCATAATTGATGAATGGTCCGTTCATAAAGTCATTCAGCAATTCCCAATTTCCTTTGGTTTCAAATGCTTTTCTATTAAATATTTTTGTTTTGGAAAGATACGGCGAAAATGCTGGCTCGGTTACCATTCTGGTTCTTGGAACGGCTCCGTGAATGTAAATTCTTCCGATGGAATCGCGAATGTGTTTGATTCGTTTTACCGCATTATTATTGTCTTTAACACTATTTAAAGGCAACTGATAAAAAATCAAACTTAAATTTCCGCTCGTGATTTCTTTCTTAAACCACAGGAATTTTTTTCCTTTCAAAACCAATTTGTATTTTATTGGAATGTCTAATTTGACATTGAATTTTTCGGAAATGGCTTTCGTGTCTAAAAGAGAATCTTGTCGAATTCGTTTCTGTAGCACTTTGATTTCAGATTCTTTGATTTTGTTAATGATGAGCGAATCATTATTTTGGATGGTATCTAAAATTTCTTGAACAGTTTCTCCCGAAATATGCACTACAACTTGTGGATTGGTATATTCATTATTTTCAATTCGGAATTGACTTTTAGCCTCTTTTTTAACCACTATAATATTGCGACTATTGGTCATAAATCCTTCTAGTAATTTCACTGGATATTGATTCAATGAAAAAACAGGCTCTTCTTGGGGTAAACCTAAAATTGGAGAAGCAAATTTATTCCTCATCGTGTCGCCCACTTCTCCATTCCACAACTGATCATCAATGATTACTGCAACCTCATTGGTTTTACCATAGGTTTCGCTAGCTGTTTTAACTTCTTTGGAGTTGCAAGAAATTAAAAAAATGATGGCAAATGAAAATAAAAAAAGGGCTTTATTCATAATATGTAATAAAGCCCAAATTTATAGAAGATTTTTGTATTATCCGTTTATTTTTAATTTCATTCCCGGTTTAATACTTTCACCTTTGATGTTGTTCCATTTTTTGATGTCTGCAATGGTTACACCTGGGAATTTTTGAGATATTTTAAGCAATGTATCGCCTTTTCTCACTTTGTATAGATTCTCTTTGGAATTCTTGTCGTTAACTGCATAGGCATCTTTTTTAGATTTTTTGTCTTTAGAATTCGTAAGAACTACTTCTTCTTTGCCTACAATTAACTTATCGCCAAGTTTAATATTAGTGTCTGAAAGCGAATTCCATTCTAAAAGATTGTTAACAGATACGTTATATTTTCTAGCAATTGTTCCTAAATATTCACCTTTTTCAACAATGTGCTCAATATTTTTGCCTTCTGATTTAGGACGTGTTTCTTCTTCTCTTGCTTCTGCCAAAGTTTGACTTGAGATTATCAATTGTGTTCCTACTTTAACATTAGTATCAATTAAGTTATTCCATTCTTTTAGATTTTCAATACTGATGTTGTTCTTTTTGGCAATAGTGAAAAGGTTATCGCCTTTTGCTACAACATAATAATTCTCAAATTTAGAAGTTGTATCTATTTTCTCTTCTTTTTTGGCCTTATCTGATTTTGAATTCTTATGATCTACAACAGCAACCGCATCTGTTTTATCAGGAAATGGTTGTTTTACTTCCTTTTTAACCAGTGTTGTAACTTTCTCGTTTTTAATGATTTTTAAGTTTTCACCCAATCCGATATTATCCGTTTTCAGTTTATTCCATTTTTTAATTTCTGCAACCGAAACATCATATTTTGAAGCAATAGCACTAAGGTTATCGCCACTTTTCACTTTGTGAAACTTAGTTACATCTTTGAAAGTAACTACTTTCTCTGTCTTGAAAACTTTCTCCGCTTTAGGTTCTTTAACAACTGCCGCTATAGTTTTATCTTTAACAACAGTAGCCTGCTTGGTTGTTGAAGTATCTTTATCTGTTTCTTTTTTGTCTTGATAAGCAATTCGCTCAGTAGAAACTATTTTTAAACTTTTTCCTTTTGGAGCTTTATTACTTTTCAGATGATTCCATGCTTTTAAATTAGCTACAGAAACATCATATTTATCTGCAATTTCGTTCAAGTTTTCGCCTCGTCTCACTTTATGAAATTTGGTGTGAGTGACGAATTCACGTTCGATAGATGCAATAGCAGTAGTATCTCTTTGTCTAATCGGAACTATTCTTTCGTATGGACGCTCTCTTTTACTGTCGATGTAATCAACGTAAGCATAAATCTTATCCTCGTTTGACGTGAATACCGCAATTTTATCTTTTGGTAATCTCAAATAACTATCTTGACCCGAAATATGTGGAATTTCACTACGTTTAAAAGACGGATTAAAGAACTGTATTTCTGCTACTGGAACATCCAACAAATCAGAAATTTGCTTAAACGTCATGTGTTTTTTAATCATCACCGTATCGGTAGCAAAAAGATTTGCAATAGCTTTATCTGGCACAATACCATGTTCTTTATGGTATTCAAAAATGTACATAGTAGCCAAGAAAGCTGGTAAATAACCTTGTGTTTCTTTAGGTAGATTTTTTCTGATATTCCAATAATTTTGATGTCCACCCGAACGACGAATTGCCTTTGCGACATTTCCTGGTCCCGAGTTATAAGAAGCCAACACCAAATCCCAGTCGCCAAAAATTTTATACATATTTTTCATGTATTGCGAAGCTGCTTGACTAGCCTTTAATGGATCACTTCTTTCATCAACATACGAATCAATGTTTAAGCCGTATTGTTTTCCTGTTTGAAACATAAATTGCCACAAACCTGTTGCGCCAACTCGAGAAACAGCTCTTGGGTTTAACGCCGATTCGACAACAGCCAAATATTTAATTTCGAGTGGGATATTATTTTTGGACAATTCCTCCTCAAAAAGCGGAAAATAATACTGAGAAATTCCCAATAATCTTTCGAAAGTTTTTCTTCTGTTTTTCAAAAAAGATTTGATAACATTTTCTAAACCAACATTATATTCGATATTGAAAGGTGATTTTTCGTCTAATTTTCTAAGACGTTCTTTCAATAATTCTGTGGGTAATTCAAAATCTACTTTTTGATCAACGTCGACGTTTTTTATGTCCGAGACCATTTCGTCATACACGTCAAGTGAAGCTAGTTCCTTCATCCACAAACTATCAATACACGATGCCATTTCGTCATTAACGAAAGTCGCTTTAATAGAATCTAGGTAAGAAACTTTTACTTCATTCTTTACAATCGAGTCTTGCTTGGTAGTTGCCTCTTGCCCGTAAAACGTAGCCGTTGCAACTAGAAGAATCGATGTTAATTTGTTTTTTATAGTCATATTATAATTTTGTCAATGGAATGTTAATCAGCATATTATGATTTTTGCAAACATACTACGTAATAACGTAAAAAGTTGTTTATTTATTGTTAAAATCAACAATTTAGTCTAAAATAGCCTGAATTCCTGGTAAAATTCTTCCTTCCAACATTTCTAACATAGCGCCACCACCCGTTGAGACATAGCTCATTCGATCTTCTAATCCGAATTGTTTTACTGCAGCAACCGAGTCGCCACCACCTACAAGTGAAAATGCTCCATTAGCCGTAGATTCGGCAATATACTCACCCAAAGTAATGGTTCCGTGAGCGAAATTTTCCATTTCAAAAACACCCAATGGTCCGTTCCAAAGAATGGTTTTAGAATCCATTATGATTTTTCTGAAATTTTCTAACGATTTTGGACCTGCATCCAATCCTTGCCATCCATCTGGAATCTCACGAACATCAACAATTTGAGTTGCTGCATCGTTAGAAAAAGCATCGGCAGCAACAACATCCACAGGAATATGAATGTGTACGTTCTTCAATTTTGCTTGATGTAAAATTTCGATGGCTAAGTCCATTTTATCATCTTCACAAATAGAATTACCAATGTTTCCTCCTAATGCTTTGATAAAAGTAAACGTCATTCCACCGCCAATAATCATGTGGTCTACTTTGTCTAAAATATTTTCAATAACTGTAATTTTTGAAGAAACTTTAGAACCTCCAAGCACCGCTGTTACAGGCTTTACAGAGTTGTTTAAAACACGATTTAAGCTTTCAATTTCTTTAGCTAAAAGCAATCCGAAACATTTGTGATTAGGAAAAAATTGTGCAATAATTGTAGTAGAAGCATGTGCTCTGTGGGCAGTTCCGAAAGCATCGTTTACATATACATCGCCTAATGAAGCCAATTCTTTTGCAAAAGCAACATCGCCAGCTTCTTCCTCAGGATAAAAACGTAGATTTTCTAATAATAAAACTTGCCCTGGTTGTAAATTAGCTGCTGCTTTGTGAGCGACTTCACCACGACAATCTGAAGCAAAATGAACTGGAACACCAAGAACTTCAGAAGTTGTTTTAACGATATGTTTCAACGAATATTTGTCTTCTTTTCCTTTTGGTCGTCCTAAGTGTGACATCAAAATTACACTGCCACCATCAGCAAGAATTTTGTCGATAGTTGGCTTAGCGCCTTCAATTCTGTTCACATCAGTTACATTAAAATTTTCATCTAATGGAACATTAAAATCGACTCTAATTAAAGCTTTTTTAGTATTGAAATTGAAATCGTTTACAGTTTTCATCTTGATTTACAGTATTAATTGATATTAATCTGCAAATATAGGCATTTTGTTTTTTAATAAAAATGAGGAATATCAGTTCAGGATTTCTTCCTCTTCTTCATTAGAATCGAGTTCAACCACGAAAGAATTGAGATTAAAAACATTAGCTTTTGCTTCTAATTCTCTCAAAACCACAGGAAACATATTTCTTCTTTTTCTAATGGATTTATACAATCCATAGATTAAAATATTAATCGTCATTGGAAGTAATTGTTTTGCTGTTATTGTTTACCGATAAGATCCATATTCTTCCTTGATAGGTGTCGTTTAACTTTGATAAATAAAGACTAATAGCTTCTTCTTCGTTAGAAACTTTTGCCAAATACACATAGTTGTAATTGGTTTCTTTGTTTACCAAAATTTTGGGCTTTAAACCGTTTTCTTTCAATTGAGCTGCAAATTTATTGGCGTTTTCTTCGTGTAAAAAAACATTAGCAACAACATAAAATCCACTTCCTTCGTTTGGTATTGAAGCAACTTGAATTTCGTATGGAGATTTCGTTTTATTGGATTTTTTAGCATCTGCTATTAACTCTGATTCTGTTTTATTTACGACTAAAATTTGTATTTTATCTTTATAACTTTCATTCATTTTAGAAACATAAAGTTCTATTGCTTCTTGTTGACTATCAGTTCGTTTTAAGAAAACATAACTGTATTTGTTTAGGTTGTTTATAAAATAGTCTGATTGGATGTGGCTTAAGGATAAAAAAGTAATGAATCTTTTGGCGTCATCTTCCGACTTAAAAATATTGACAATAAGATAATATCCGTTTGCTATTTTAGAAGACGTTAAGGTTTGAATTTCTACAATTTTATTTTTAACCTCATACGTTTTAATTTTGGTGTCTCTGTTAAATGATGATGTTGTTTTATAATTTTCAACTAACATGTCGTTATTGCTCGGAATGAATTTTATAACCCTGTTGTAAGTTGTAATTTTTAGTTGATTTTCTTCATTAGAAACTAAAATATTACCATCATTAGAAGCCGTTTCATTAGTCACTGGAGACGCTTCAAGAGCAAATGCTGTAAAAAATAAATTCAGTTTATCACCAGAGGTTATCAATCGTAACGAAGATTGTTTGTTGCCATTAGGAATTAAAACGTTGTTTGTATTTGGAATCGTCATTACGCCTGCATCATAACCCAACGTGTTTTTACTATCCGGAAAACGATTCATAAAAAACTGATTTTCTGATGTTATACTGCTATTAAAAAAGTTAGTTTCTGGTCTAGTTTGATTACTCAATGCTTTGAATTTTTTGGTTTCATTGGTACCAAAAAGAAGTTGATCGCCAGCAACATTATTATCTCCGTCAAGAGCAGCAAAAGCAATTTTAGCAGTTACATTACCCGACAAAGGCGCTTGATAACCGCTAAAAGTAACATCAACTGGTTTGTCGGATGCACCTGCAAAACCGTCATAACTATTGATGTATTTTGCAGACATTGAATCGTCTTGATACACCACAATCAATGTCCAGCCTCCACACGTACCACCTTTGACAGTGCCTTGGGTTGCTCTCACATTAGCAACGGTATAAACACCCGATGGATTAGGCATTTTCTTTATATAATCGGTGACATCAGAATAGGCTACATAGGGTGAAAAATCGCTGAATTCTTTTTGGTTTTTTCCATCAAAAAGAATCTCTCCAGAAATATTTAGATAATTTTTTTGATTGGGAAGCTTTAATTTTATGTTTGAAAAAGATTCACGACCCGCATCTATTGCTGTAAATTTCTGTTCTTTGCTCTCAATTCCAGCGTTGTATTTATAGGTTGCCGCCCAATATAATCCAGCATAAACAATTCGTTTGTTGGAAGCTTTATCAAAAAACAACTCTGCGCTACTTGATGAAAAAGTTTCTTCGTCATCATCAATATCAATGTACTGCATCATGAAATCATCATTCAATGTAGCCGAACTGGTATGATTGTAATAAGGTTCATTAGCTGAATTATTGTAATCTGATCTGTTAACAATGTTGTTTGCAATTACAGTCATATCGCCATTAATTAAGCCTTGATAACGCACTTTAAATGGTACCGAAAGCTGCGCATATGAAACTGAAAAACTTGAAAATAAAAGAACTATTATTCCCGCAAATTGTATTTTTGTTGTCTTCATAATAATTCGTTTTTAAGATTAAAAAATTAAAAACTATTCTATTGTTGATTTTCATCGAGACAAATCTAATAATTAAATCGATAAAATGCGTGTTTTTGTCGACAAAATGTATTTTAATTATAAATTAATAGTTTTTTTCTTATATTTTTAAAGATTAAAAAGACAAAATAATTGGTTTTTTAAATTATTTTTATTTGATAAAAGACAACTTTTCTGCTATATTTGCTTATGCTTTTTTCAGAAATATTAGGTCACGAACACATTAAAAATCACTTGATTAAGAGCGCAAGTCAAGGTCGAATTCCACATGCTCAACTATTTATTGGTCCAGAAGGAACCGGAACTTTGGCTATGGCAATCGCTTATGCCCAATATATTGTATGCCAAAATAGTGGTAATGATAATTTTGGTGAAAATGAGGCTTGTAATCTAAAATTCAATCATCTTTCACACCCTGATTTACATTTTGTTTATCCAACGGTATCAACTGAAGATGTAAAATCGAAGCCCAAAAGTTTAGATTTTATTCAAGAATGGAGACAATTTATTTCAGAAAATGTCTACGGAAGTTTGTTTGATTGGTATAAAATGTTGGGCGTTCAAAACAAGCAAGGAGAAATTCGTGTTGATGATGCACAAGAAATTTTAAAAGCATTAGCTCTAAAATCGTTAGAAGGAAGTTATAAAATTATGATTATTTGGATGGCAGATAAAATGAATATTGCTGCTTCCAATAAACTCCTAAAACTTTTAGAGGAACCAACAGATAAAACAGTTTTTATATTAATTTCAGAAAACGAAGAAGATATTATTCAAACCATTAGATCGCGTTGTCAAGTCCTGCATTTTAACTGTTTGCCAGAAGATGTGATTACTCAAGCTTTGGTTTCACGTGAAAACATTGATGAAAAATTTGCTTATAAAATTGCCCATCAATCACAAGGAAATTTTAACAAAGCGCTACACATTTTGAAAGAAGATAATGATGAATTACCTTTTGAAAAATGGTTTGTAGATTGGGTTCGCGCTGCCTTTAGAGCCAAAGGAAATGCTGCGGCCATTCAAGATTTAATCTCTTGGAGCGAGCAGATTGCAGGTTTGGGTCGAGAGGCACAAAAGAAATTTTTAAACTACTGCATCGATATGTTCAGACAAGCTTTGTTATTGAACTATCAAGCTGAAAAATTGGTGTATATGGAGCCTTCTATTGAAAATTTTAAATTAGAAAAATTCGCTCCTTTTGTAACTGGAAATAATATCACTGAGATTTTTAAAGAACTTTCCGACGCCAGTTATCATATAGAACGAAATGGAAATGCTAAAATAATTTTGACCGATTTATCGATTAAGTTGACTCGATTAATTCATAAAAATTAAATGCATTAACAGCTAAAATAATCCTTAATTTATTTATTATCAAAAATTTAAACTATTTTTACTTTAAAATAATTTTATCATGAACAACACGGCATCGGTATTGATTTTAGTTTTTTTAGCTGTAACTTTCATCATGTCGGCACACGACAAATTGTTTCATTGGAATGAGAATATGGCTTGGATGAAACCTCATTTTGAAAAAACTATTTTGAAAAATCATGTAGCTTTGGCAACAGGTATTTTGGTTTTTTTTGAAGTAATCACCAGCATTTTATGCCTCGTTGGAATTGTAGAATTATACATCAATGGCGGAAGAATGTTTGGTTTTTATGGAGCCGTTTATTCTTGTGTAACGTTGCTTATGATGCTTATTGGTCAACGATTAGCCAAAGATTTTGATGGCGCTAGAACTATTGCCATATATTTTGTTGTAGCGGTTATGGGCGTTTTTTGGTTGAGTTAATTACAAACTCGCTTTGTATAATTTCAATTCGTCCCAAGTAAATTTATCTCCGTATTTTTCTTTTAAGCCATTTAAGGTTTCTTCTTTGTAGCCTTTAAAAGCGTTTGCCAATTCGTCAATTTTGTCTTGTGGTAAAACATCTGATATTTTAATGGTTTCCGATGCTATCAATTTTGCTAAATGATTGCTAATGGTTTGAGTGGTTAACTTTCTAATCGACGCTATTTCTTTGATAGAATTTTGCTGCATCCAAAGTTCATAAGTTTCCTGAATCGTTGATTTTTTGGGCTCTTTAGATTTCTTTTTCTTTTCATAACGATTTTCATCAAGGTCGTCTTCAATCAGGGAACTATTCAACTTTTTGAAATCTTGTTTGATTGTTTCTAATTTATTAATCTTATAAAATCGAATTTCATCGGAAGACAATTTTTCTTTAGAAATAGTTTCTCCTTTAACAACGGTTTCTATCAACAATTTAGCTTTCATCAATTGTAAAACAGCCTTGATATGAAGCTCTTCTAAAACTAATAATTCTTCGTAATAGGCTTTTACTTTTTTGATTCGTTTTACTTCTTCTAATTTCCATAGAACTTCATACGCCAAACCATCCATGGTAGGCAAGAAATAATTGAATGCCGCTTGAATTCGTTCGTTGATAAAAGATAAATCTAGGTTTTCAGAAAACAACTTATTCAATTGTGAAATAAATTTTCTAGAAGGATCGATTAGTGTTTCTACAACTGCCGCTTGTTTATTGGCCCAAATACTATGTTTCGATTTTTCTGAAGTATCCGATTTATCGTTATAACTGTACTTATGATTACGCCATTCTTGGGCTAAATTATACCAATCAAAACTGTTAACTAGGTAATTATGGATAAAATCTTTGGTGTCTTTTTGCAATTCAATTTCAAGAAAATCTTCTGTGGCTTTGTTGGATGCATATTCCATCACATCTTGATCGTTTGAAATACCATTCATTTGCAGCGGAGAAAGCAAAATTAAGCCGTTTAAAGAGCGTAAACGAGAAAGCGCAACATAGGCTTGTCCTGGAAGAAAAACTTGCGATACATCGAGCGCAGCTTTATCAAAAGTTAAACCCTGACTCTTATGAACCGTTATTGCCCAAGCCAATTTTATGGGATAATGCACAAACGTTCCTAAAACTTCTTCATCGATTTCTTTGGTATTTTCGTTTACGGAATAGCGAATATTTTGCCACTCATATTTTTCTAGTTCAATCGTTGTATTCTCTTCTGGAAAATCAACCAAAATTTCTCTTTCGGAAAGTGATTTTATGATGCCCATTTTTCCATTGAAGAATTTTTTTTCTAACGACAAATCGTTTTTAATAAACATAATTTGCGCTCCAATTTTTAATTCCAATTTATCTTCTATCGGATAAATTTTATCAGGAAAATCGCCTGTAACTTCAGCATAATAAGTACTTATTTTTCCGCTCAAATCCTTCAATGATTGACTATTGATGGTATCTGCTTTGGCATTATGTGTAGTTAGAGTAATGTAGCCTTTATTAGATTTTAAATCGAAATTGGGTTGTACAAATTGATTCAAAACCTGAATATCTTGGGTTGTAATTTTGTTGTTTCGTAAATTGTTTAAAACCGAAATGAACTGATCGTCTGTTTGACGAAAAATTTTAGATAATTCAATATACAAAGGCGGATTTTGTTCTATTACATGGGCATGAAAAAAGAATTTACCTCTGTAATAATTGCGCAATATTCTCCACTCCTCTTCTCGAACAACTGGTGGAAGTTGTAATAAATCACCAATAAATAACACTTGAACACCTCCAAAAGGACGATTGTTTTTTCTAACCGATTGCATCATAAAATCGATTGCGTCTAACAAATCTGATCGAAGCATACTGACTTCGTCAATAATAAGCAGCTCCATATTTCTGATAACTGCTTTCTTCAAACTACTCATTTTAAAATGTCTACGCAAAGTAGCACGGCTTTCAAATTTGGTATTTTCATTAAATTGAGGAGAAGAATTATCGGGCAAAAAAGAGCCAAATGGCAATTGAAACATCGAATGAATGGTTACTCCGCCTGCGTTTAATGCAGCAATACCTGTGGGAGCGACAACCACACAATTTTTGTGTGTAGAACGAATAATTTCTTTAAGAAGTGTTGTTTTACCAGTTCCTGCTTTTCCTGTTAGAAAGACAGAACGATTGGTTTGGTTGATAAATTGCAAAACATATTTTGCTTCGGCTGATAGAAATTCCATGGCAGATATTTTATAGAAACAAATATAAAAGATTGAAAATCAATATAAAAATAAAAATTCCAAATTCCAGATTATACAATCGTTTGGAATTTGGAATTCTATTTAGGGTTGCGCTATTATTTCTTTGCTTCAGCCTTTTTATCAGAAGGTTTGTCTGCTTTTTTATCTTCTGCTTTGTATTTATCATTTACCAATTTGATCAGTTCTTTGGTAATATCATATTGATCTTTAGCATACAAAACGGTTGCAGCTTCACCAGTTCCAAAAACATAATCGTAGCCTTTGTCTTTTCCGTAATCTTTAAAAATCTTTCTGTATTTGGTAATTAGAGAATCCATTTCGGCTCCATGTTGCCCTTGAAGTTGTTGAATAACAGCTTGTTGAGCGTATTGGATTTGTTGTTCTCTTTGTTGTAATTCACCATACTTTTGTTGTGCCCAAGCTTGACCATTTTTTTGTGCATTAGCTTGAAAAGCATTTTTTTCTGCTTCTAGTTTATCTACTTCAACTTTGATTCTACTATCTTTTTCACCAGCAATTTCTTCATATTTAGCTTTGATGTCTTTAGCTTCTGTTGATGCTTCTAATAGTTTATCAGTATCGATGTAAGCTGTTTTAAAATCTTTAGCATCGGTAGTTTTGTTACAAGAAACAATTGCCATTGCCATTGCAACGCATACTATAATTTTTTTCATTTTTAATTTGTTTATTTTTCTATTTGCCAAAAATATAAATTTTAATCTGAAAAGAGAAAAAGAAATAAAATTGGTCTGTTATTAATGTTATAAGATTTTATTATTGATTTCAAACATAAAATAGCTAATTCTTATTAAAAACCGCTTTAAAAAATGCGATTTAAGCCATTTATTTGTTTCGGACAGCTATTTATATGGTTTGGTGGATTTTATTTCGAAATTCGCTTTAATTTTGATTTTTAGCGTTTTTTAAGACGTATATATGGGATGAATATTCATTATTTCTACTTCCTTTCCAATTTGACTTACATCCGATGAAAAAAGCTTTGATAAAATTCATTTTTCCTGACTTATATTTTTCTGATAGTAAACTCACATAAAAACTATCAAATTTCATTGGAAGGACTTTTACCAATTCTAAATTTTCTTTAGCAAAAAGTTTTTGAATTGCTGTTTTTGAAAAATGCCACAAATGAATTGGCACATCATAGGCAGCCCAAAATTTACCATAATGTTTTGCATCAAACGATTTAAAATTAGGAACCGCTATAATTACAGTTCCGTTAGGTTTTATCAATCTTTTTAATTCTTTAATTTGATTTTCTAAGTCTGGAACATGTTCCAAAACGTGCCACATGGTAATTACTTCAAATGAATTATCTTCTAACTCTGCTAATTTTTCTACAAATGAAACACCTTTATTTTTAGCAATTGCTTTTGCTTTATCGCTGGGTTCAATTCCAATGGTTTGCCAACCATCATTTTTACAAACCGATAAAAAATCACCAACTCCTGCTCCAATATCTAAAATTCTTCCTTTTGGCGATTGTGAGTTAATGAGTTTTAATTTGTTTTTTAAAGCAATCCCTTTTACAAATTGATACATTTTTTCAAACAAAGATTTGTTTCCATCGGTGTGAGAAATATAATTTGCATCTTCATAATAGCTTGGTAATTTTTCAAGCGACGGTTGTGGATGAGTTATCAGCATATCCAACTCTTCGTTATGAAGCAATTCAAAAGTTTCTTTAGAAACAGAATAATCAATTACGTTTAAAAAATGTTTTGTGTTTTCAATATTCATTAAAATTCTCTTTATTTATAAGGGTTTACAAAGTAAGTTTCACGTGGAACAAATTACATGGAAAAAGTTTTATCTTCCCAAATGAATCAGTAATACCGAAATATCACTTGGTGAAACACCACTTATTCTGGAAGCTTGTGAAATCGTTACAGGTTTTATTTTAGACAACTTTTGTTTGGCTTCAATTGACATCGATTTAATTTGATTGTAATCAAAATCTAATGGAATTTTAAAGTTTTCTAAACGTGTTAGTTTTTCTGCATTATTTCTTTCCTTGTCGATATATCCTGAATATTTTACTTGAATTTCTGCTTGTTCTATAATTTCCCTATCCAGTTTATTTTCGTCAATATAATTGGTAACCTTTTCAAATTTTAAAAAATCTTCCAAATCCAATTGAGGACGTGTAAAAATTTTAAACATTTTGTCCGATTGAGAAATTGGAGAGCTTCCTTTTTCTTCCAAAATTGGATTTGCTTCAGCCATAGTTAAACTAGTTTCTTTAAAAAAATTAACCATTTTATCACTAGCGTCAAATTTTTCTTCCATTCTACGAAGACGCTTTTCTGAAGCTAAACCAATCTCATATCCTTTTGTTGTTAATCTAAAATCTGCATTGTCTTGACGTAATAATGTTCTAAATTCAGCACGAGAAGTAAACATTCTATATGGCTCTTCAGTCCCTTTAGTAATTAAATCATCTATTAAAACTCCAATATACGCCTCATCCCGTTTTAGAATCATTGGTTCTTGTTCTTTAACCTTAAGTGCTGCATTGATTCCTGCCATCAATCCCTGAGAGGCAGCTTCTTCATATCCTGTAGTTCCATTGATTTGTCCTGCAAAATACAAACCTTCAACTAACTTGGTTTCTAAGGTGTGTTTTAATTGTGTCGGTGGAAAATAATCGTATTCGATGGCATAACCTGGACGAAAAAATTTTACTTTTTCAAACCCCTCTACAGAACGCAATGCTTTAAACTGGATGTCTTCAGGAAGTGATGTTGAAAAACCATTAACATATACTTCAACCGTATTCCATCCTTCTGGTTCAATAAATAATTGATGTCTTTCTTTGTCAGCAAAACGATTGATTTTATCTTCTATAGACGGACAATATCTTGGACCTAATGATTTAATTCTTCCATTAAACATTGGAGAACGATCAAAACCTTCACGAAGAATATCGTGCACTTCAAGAGAAGTATACGTCATGTGACACAATCTTTGATGCGTTAACGGTTTGGTTTCATCTGAGTAAGAAAATTTATCTGGCTTTTCATCTCCTGGTTCTTCTCTCATTTTAGAATAATCGAGGGAACGACCATCAACACGTGGTGGTGTTCCTGTTTTCATTCTACCGGATTCAAATCCTACTTTTACTAAATCTTCCGTAATGCCATAAGCCGCACTTTCACCTGCTCTTCCTCCTCCAAATTGTTTATCCCCAATATGAATTAAACCATTAAGAAATGTGCCATTAGTTAGAACAACTGTTTTTGCTTTAATTTCGATTCCAAGAGAAGTTTTAATGCCTTCTATTCTACCATTATTAATAATTAAACCAGAGACCATTTCTTGATAAAAATCCAGATTTGGAGTTCGTTCAAGCATTAATCTCCATTCCTCCGAAAAGCGCATTCTATCCGACTGAACCCTTGGCGACCACATCGCTGGCCCTTTGGATTTGTTTAGCATCTTGAACTGAATAGCGGTTTTATCCGAAACAATTCCCGAATAACCACCAAGCGCATCAATCTCTCGAACAATCTGTCCTTTTGCAATTCCGCCCATAGCAGGATTGCACGACATTTGAGCAATGTTTTGCAAACTCATTGTCACCAACAAGGTAGAGCACCCTAAATTTGCAGCAGCAGCAGCAGCTTCACATCCTGCGTGACCTGCTCCTACAACTATAACATCATATTTTTCTAAAAACATTATTTATTTTATTAAAATCAAAAATGATTTGTAATTATGTTCCACGTGGAACCAATATTAATCTATAAAGAATTAATGTTCCACGTGAAACATTTTAATTTTTTCATCTTCTTTTTGACGCATTATTCTTTCTTCTTCTTCTGATTTATCTTTATAACCACAGTAATGTAATATGCCATGAATTACAACTCTTTTCAATTCCTCATCAAAAGTTACATTAAAATCAGAGGCGTTTTCCCTGACTCTATCTACAGAAACAAAAATATCACCATGTAATTCATTTCCTACAGAATAATCAAAGCTAATGATGTCTGTATAATAGTCGTGGTCGAGATATTGTTTATTGATTTCGAGTATGTATTCATCATCACAAAAGATGTAATTGATGTCACCTTCTTTCTTGTTTTCAGAAAGAATTACTCTGGAAATCCATGAAGCAAACACCTCTTCATTGTCTAGTTGAAAATCTAATTCGTAGTTAAAACTAATCATTGGTTTTAAAATATTCTTGAACCTTTTGGTTAAAATTGGAGCGCAAAGGTAAGGTTTGTCTATTTAAAATCTCAACACTATTCAGATATTCTTGTAACCTTGTTGGTAAAGCAGTTGAAGTATTAGTAAATTCTTTCTTATTTGTTTCCGATTGACGCTTCTTCTCTTCACCTTGTTGTTGAACAGCTTTATCTAATTTTAGAAGTTCGTATTTTAAATTCAACATCTTTTGCAAAACGTCATTATTAAAACCTTTGTTCAACAATTGCTTTTCAATTTGTTTCATTTGACCAAGTGCATTTTGCCCTTGACCACCCAACCCTTGTTTGTTTAACTCTTTTTCTAAAGCTTCGCGTAGTTGCTGTTGTTCTTTATAAATTTCCATAATGGCCTTTGCGTCACCTTCTCCATCATCACCATTCTCACCATCTTTATTGCCCTGTCCATTTCCGCCGCCACCTTGACCACTTTTTCCTTCTTTTCCTTTACCGTCTTTACCATCTTTTCCTTCCTTGCCCTTACCCTCTTTACCACCTTCTTTCTCGCCATCTTTTCCATCTTTACCATCGCCTGGTTTTTGACCCGGTTTCATTCCTTTCTTGGCTTTTTCGCCCAAACTTTCTTGCTTTTTGATAATATCTGGCAATTGCATACCGTCACCTTGACCAGGTTTTGGTTTGCCTTTTCCAGCACCCGACATTGACATTGACATTTGCATATTGTTTAATGTTGCCGCCAACATATCGGCTAATTTATTGGCAGAACTTGTAGCAAATTGTTGGTGAGAAACTCCTTTAGGAACATTAGCATCGGCAAGCGTTTCTAATGATTTATCAATATTGTATTCTACATTTCCTACTTCTGTAGTAACTTCTTCGGCAATCTTGGGATTACGAAGCGATAATGCAAACAAGGAATCATCAACATGTTTAAATTGTTGTTTTAAATCTTGTTGAATTTTTAAATTTTTATTGAAAGAAGGTGATCCCCTTTTCAAACCTTTAAATTGTTTCATCACATCTTCTTGTGAAAAAGAATAAGCCAATAAATTATCTAAAACTTGACGTAACATAGCCACATCTTCTTCCATCTGATCTTGATCACCAGCTTCCATACTGGCTTGCATATCTTGACTCATTTGCTTCATTTTTTTGGAAGCACTTTTTTGTTTAGGTTTAGCTCCAGCTTTAGAAGATTTTTTTAATTCCTCAGAAGCTTTCTTTAAATCTTCATCAATACTTTTCTCTTTTGGAGCAGTATCTGGAAGTTCAACTGGTGTTTTAAGCTCTTTATTGTCTTTTTGTAAATCTTTTAATTCTTCTTGAATTTTATCAAATTCTTTATTAATTTCTTCTTGCTTTTCAGAAGAATTTTCTTTTTCATTTTCAGATAATTTATCTTGCTTTTCAGAAAGTTTATCTAATTTATCAGCAATTTGTTCGGCTTTCTTTTCGACATAATATTTCTTGGTAAGCTCTACAAGTTGTTGCAAACTTTTAGTTTGATTTTTACTTTGTTGTTTGAGTTTGTCCATTTTCTCGAACAACTCATCTTTCTCCAATTTCTCGTTGAGTTTTTGAAGTTCGTCTAGAAGCTTTTTGTTCTTTTCTAAATCTTTATTCACTTTCTCCAATCGATCTTTCAAAAGTTCTTTGACTTCATCTTTCTTTTCTGTTTTAACTTTATCCAGATTATCTTTCATTTTCTCAGCAAAATTTTTCATCATTTCATCTTGCTGTTTTTGCTTATTCAAAAAGTCGTTGACCTTTTGTTGTTCTTTAAATTCGAGATTGTCTTTCTCCTTACCCATTTTTTGCAACTTCTCCATTTCGTTCAATTGCTTATCTTGAGTTTTAAGAGATTTCTCTAACGAATTGATGTTGTCGTTTTGTTGTTGCAACACTTGGTCTTCTTTTTCAGATTCTGTAGCAATTCTATTAGAGAAAACGGAAGATTTGGTGCTCTTGAAATTGTGTAACGCATCATTATCAAAAATTTCGAAGTAATATTCATACGAAACACCTTGCTCAACTGGAAGATTACTCGGAAAAGCAAACACAAATTGGTCGTAAACATCATGTTTTACAGAAATGATTGCTTTTTTAGCCAAATTAGGTTTGTCTTTAGGATAATACACAACTTGCAATTTTGAAAGTCCGTAATCGTCTGAAACTTGACCTAAAACATAGTTTTTCTCAATTTTAAGACTATCTGGCGCATTTCCGACAGAAATAGTTGGAAATTGATCTTTAACGACTGAAATCTGATAATTTAGCTTTTCGTAATTTTGTACTTTAGTATTAGAAGTAACTATTTGATAATCGGTATTTTGTACAATATTTTTAGTTAATAAAAACTGATTGTCTTGTTTTGCAAACGAATATTTCGCAGCAGCATCCAACCATTCTACTTTTTGTGTAGCTAAGGTATTCATACGCCATGTTACTCGAGTTCCTTCCGGAAGCACGGCATTTCCAGTTCCTTTAATCACCTCCGATTTTTTATTCAAATAACTTGGAAAATTCAACACCATTTCAAAATTTGCAATCGATGGAACGGTAACCACATTCAACTCATATTCGTGCGAAGAAACGTCATTGGCTTCAATGTGAAATTCTAAATTTTCTTTAGGTTTCGGAATTACAAATTGAAATTCTCCAGCTTTGTTGCTTTCCATAAAATAACTTTCGTCACCAATAAAAATCATGGCATTTTCTGGAACTACTTTACCAACCGTTTTTACTTTTAAAAGAAAATCTTGATTTTGTTCGGTTTGTAAACTTTTATTCAAAACTTGAAATTCAAATGGTGCTGGTGGTAAAAATTGCTCTTTGTAATGCACAACACGATTCAAACTTTGCGAAATAAAATTGCTGTTTCCGGTAATAAAGAAAAATGCAAAAAACAAAATCGGGATGATTGCTAAAGGCAAATATTTTTTGTTTTTACCAAAATTGATGGCGTTTCCAAACGGAATGGGTTGCAACGTATTGGCTTTTTGATCAATTGAAGCTAGTAATAACTCTGATTTATTTTGATCTTGAGATAATTGTAAAAAATTGGTCAGCTTATCGCCTACTTCACTAAAATGATTTCCGATGATTTTAGAAGCGTCGTTGTAATCTATTCCTTTTTGAAGTTTGAATAATTTAAAAATTGGAAACAAAATAAAACGCAACAACAAGAAAAGTTCCACGGCAATGAACGTCCAAAACAATACTGTTCTAGCTGTAGGTTTTAGCCAAAGAAAGTATTCAACAAAAAGCGTAAAAAGAAAATAAATCAAACCAATTCCCACGAAGAAAATAGTTCCACGTAGTAATTCGTTGGTATAAAACTTCTTAATAAACTGTTCGAGTTTACTGTAAATTATGCTTTGATTTTCCAAAATTGTTAATATTTACCTTCGGTCAATTCGGCTAAAATGCCTCGGGTGTTTATAACCGATAAAAATACAAATTTATACTTAGCATCAAAGTTAAATGTTTCTAAACACCGATTTCCCAAATTTCCACAGATTAAAAAACTTCCTTATTCCAACTTCTGATTATCTTTGCAGCAAATTTTACTAAAAATGTCAAAACAAGTTCGTGTGCGTTTTGCACCAAGTCCGACTGGACCTTTACATATTGGTGGTGTTCGTACTGCCCTATTTAATTACTTATTTGCTAAGAAAAATAACGGAGTTTTCTATTTACGAATTGAAGATACCGATCAAAACCGATTTGTTCCTGGTGCCGAAGAATACATTATGGAATCCTTAGATTGGTTGGGAATTGCACCAAGCGAAACCATTGGAAAGAATGAAAAATTCGGACCTTACCGTCAATCGGAACGCAAACATTTATATAAGCAATACGCTGATCAATTGATAAATTCGGGTTGGGCGTATTATGCTTTTGATACCGCCGAAGCTTTGGATGCACATAGAAAACAACACGAAGCAGAAGGAAAAACCTTTATCTACAATTGGCACAATCGTGAAAAATTGGATACTTCGTTAGTTCTTTCCAAAGAAGAGACAGAAAAAAGAATTGCTGCAGGCGAAGATTTTGTCATTCGATTTAAAACTCCTGTAAACGAAACTTTGCATTTACACGATATTATTCGTGGCGATATTAAATTTGAAACTAACTTATTGGACGATAAAGTGTTGTTCAAATCAGACGGAATGCCAACCTACCATTTAGCGAATATTGTGGACGACCATTTGATGGAAACATCCCATGTCATTCGTGGTGAAGAATGGTTACCTTCAATGCCGTTGCACAGTTTATTGTACAAAGCATTTGGTTGGGAAGCGCCTGAATTTGCACATTTACCCTTAATTTTAAAACCAATTGGTAACGGGAAATTATCTAAACGTGATGGCGACAAAATGGGATTTCCAGTATTTCCTTTAGAATGGAAAACCGAAGAAGGTATTTCATCTGGCTATAGAGAAAAAGGATTTTTTCCAGAAGCAGTAGTTAACTTTTTAGCGTTATTAGGTTGGAATGATGGTACTGATCAAGAATTATTTTCTTTAGAGGAATTAGCACAAAAATTTGATTTAAATCGTGTTCATAAAGCTGGAGCAAAATTTGATCCGGAGAAAAATAAATGGTTCAATCATCAGTATTTGCAAAAGCAAAGTGATGAAAGTTTGGCAAATGCCTTTGCTCCTATTTTGGTTGAAAAAGGCATCTCGACTGCGCTCGATGTAATAAAAATAGTTTCATTAATAAAAGAACGCGCCAATTTCGTATCCGATTTCTGGGAATTGTCTGATTATTTCTTTGTGGCCCCGACTTCTTACGATGAAAAAGCAGCTAAAAATTGGAAAGAAGAAACTCCAAATTTGATGCAACAATTAATTTCGGTATTAGAAAATATAGGCGATTTCACTTCGGTAAACATCGAAACTGTTGTAAAAGATTGGATGACGAAAAACGAAATTGGAATGGGAAAAGTGATGCAACCGTTTCGTTTGAGTTTGGTTGGTGCCCTAAAAGGTCCTCACCTATTTGATATTGTAGAATTGATTGGAAAAGACGAAACCATCAAGCGATTGGAGAAAGCAATTGCAACTTTATAGAAAAAGAAAAGCCCTGAAATTCAGGGCTTTTTTATTATAAATTAAAGATAATCTGACCGCTAATGGTTCCGAGATTTCCTTTAAAACTTTTGTTTCCGTTTAATAAAGTTAAACCATCTTGACTGTTTAATTTGTTGAAAACATTGGTAAATCCGTATTCATAAAAGATAACGGCTCTTACTACTTTTCCACCACCAGAAATACCTACATAAGCATTCCCATTAACTTTAGAAACATCAATAATATCATTGGCTTTTAGTAAGGTTCCGCTGATTGTTTTAGTTTCATCTGCAGATTTTATAGACATTTTTCCATTTACTTGAAGTACTGGTCCAAAATCAAAAGATAAATGATCTTGAATGATGTTATAACTCAATAGTAATCTAACTTGAACACCCGATAAACTGTAGTCAATGTCTTGTTTTAAAGTTGATTCTAGTGAAAATTTATTTACAAAAAACTGCATTCCGTAAATCATACTCCAATTGTCGTAGTAATTTCCTCTAACAGAAAGTCCGCCAGCAAAACCATTACCTGGTTTGGTAGTAAAATTGTAACCAAATAAAGTAGTTTGGTTTACACCACCCGAAATCCCAATTCGATTTCCATCGCGGTTTTGATATTGTGCAAAAGCAAAAGAAGTAAAAACTAACAATGCAATTGTTAAAAAAGTATTCTTCATTTTAAAAAATTTAATTTGTAACAAACATACAGTATTCTCGTATAATAACCATATTAACAAATAAAATATTATATATGAACCCTATTATCATCGTTTTTTTAGTTCTTGCGTTGTTTGTTTTCTTGTCTTCCTTTTTTACCGTAAAACAACAAACCGCTGTAGTTATTGAACGTTTCGGAAAATTTGAAAGCATCAGAAATTCTGGTTTACAATTAAAATTACCAATTATTGATCGAATTGCTGGTCGTGTAAATTTAAGAATCCAACAATTGGATGTTATCATTGAAACACAAACCAAAGACAATGTGTTTATTAAAATGAAAGTTTCGGTACAGTTCAAAGTAATTCAAGAACATGTTTACGAAGCATTTTATAAATTAGAATATCCGCATGATCAAATTACAGCTTATGTATTTGACGTGGTTCGTGCCGAAGTTCCAAAGTTAATTTTGGATGATGTGTTTGTTAGAAAAGACGATATTGCTATTGCTGTAAAAAGAGAATTAAACGAAGCTATGATGGCTTATGGATATGATATCATCAACACATTAGTAACCGACATTGATCCAGATATTCAAGTAAAAAATGCGATGAACAGAATCAACGCCGCTGAAAGAGAAAAAACAGCAGCTATGTTTGAATCGGACGCTCAACGAATTAGAATTGTTGCTAAAGCTAAAGCTGAAGCTGAAAGTAAAAAATTACAAGGTCAAGGTATTGCCGATCAACGAAGAGAAATTGCTAAAGGTTTAGTAGAAAGTGTAGAAGTATTGAATGCGGTTGGTATTAATTCGCAAGAAGCTTCTGCTTTAATTGTAATTACGCAGCATTATGATACGTTACAAGCTATTGGAGCCGACACGAATTCTAACTTGATTTTGTTACCTAATTCTCCACAAGCAGCTAGTGATATGTTAAATAACATGGTAACCAGTTTTACCGCTTCAAGCATCATTGGAGAACAAATGAAAAAACAGCCTAAAAAAGTTAAAAACAGAGATAATAAAACTTCATTAGATTATAATCCGAACGATACTTCTAATCCAGTAGAATAATTACAAATTTTGTGAAATAAAAAAGAGGCTTAATCGCCTCTTTTTCTGTTTATATACCAATTGATTACATAGGGAATTGCTATCTTAAGTAACATTCCATAAGTACCAGAAAAAACTTTATTGTAGAGATGACTTATTCTAGAAATGGTTCGAGTTGGAATGATACATTCTTTGGTTTTATCAATACTTAAAAGCGTTTTTTGATAATGTATTTCTCGTTCCAATTTGAGAATTTCTAAATCAGTGTCTATTTCTGCGTAAGAAGAATATTTTTTTGTTGCCATAATTTAGTCGTTAAAAAATATTTCAGAAAATTTCTCAAGAATTGGACCTTCAACGATTTTGTCTTTTACTAAAAACAACAATAGCGCTAGAACTAAATAAATTCCAGCAACACTTAAAAATCCTAAGGGATAACTATGAAAAAAATCTCCTAAAGCCATTGCTCCTGCAATAGAAATAAAAAGTAAGACAATCATCAAACACAAAGCAATCAAAAAAAACTTAAGCATTAAAGTAGTCGATTTCATAGCTACTTTAAAACCCCAAAGCTTATAGTAAGCAATACTGCTTTCTATATATGCCTTTGCATTCTCTTGAATGGCTTCGGTATTTTCTTTTAATTCTTCAAATGCCATTATTTTTGGAGTTTGGCGTTTTGCTTTTTTAACTCAGCTAATTTTTCTTCTAAAAAAGTAATTGCTTCTTCCGCTTTATAACTTGAGTTGGAAAGTAAATCTTCTACCGTTTCTTTTAATTCGTCTTTAGTTTTAGAAAATTTTTCTTTGGTTTCTTCTTCTAAATCGCTCCATTTGGTTTTAGCTTGATTTTTCAAATCATCAAAACCATCTTTTATTTTTTCTCTTGTTTTAGAACCTTTATCAGGTGCAAACAAAATTCCTAACCCTGCTCCTATTGCAGCTCCTGCTAAAAGAGCAATGATACTGCTACTCGTTTTACTTGACATGATATTTGAATTAATTAATATTAAATTTACGAATAAAATTTGATATACAGTGTTAAATAGCCGTTAAACATCAAAAACTTATTTTAAAGCCAAATTATCAATGTTTATTGGTGTTTTGATGAATTACACTTCATTAAAATTAAAAAGCTTTTAAATTTAAAATATGAAAGCCGTTTTTAATAGTCGGTTGCAGTGTTTTTTAAAAATTATGATAAGATTTTTCAATAATAGAAAAAGCCAACATTTCTGTCGGCTTTCTATTTGTAAAATTTATAGTAAAAATTATTCTTTACTTTCTACTTTTGCCCAAGTATCTCTCAAGCCAACAGTTTTATTAAAAACTAATTTTTCTGCCGAAGAATCTTTATCTACACAAAAATAGCCTAATCGTTGGAATTGGAAATGATCTAAATTCTGAGCGGTTTGCAAACTTGGCTCCACATAACCCGTAATCACTTCTAATGAATTTGGATTGATGAATTCTTTGAAATCAATTTCTTTATTTCCATCCGGACTTTCATGTGAAAATAATCGGTCATATATGCGAACTTCTGCTGAAATGGCATGTGCTGTAGAAACCCAATGAATCGTTCCTTTTACTTTTCGTTGACTGGCTTCTGTTCCACTTCCGCTTCGAGAATCGACATCATACGTACAATGAATTTCGGTAATATTTCCTTCAGCATCTTTTACAACAGATTCACCTTTAATGATGTAAGCATTTTTTAATCGTACTTCGGTTCCTAAAGTCAAACGGAAAAATTTCTTATTGGCTTCTTCTTGAAAATCTTCTCTTTCAATATACAATTCTTTAGAAAAAGGCACTTTTCGGTACGTCAATATTTCTTCTTCAGGATTATTTTCAGCTTCCAACCATTCTTCTTGTCCTTCAGGATAATTAGTAATCACCAATTTCACTGGATTTAAAACTGCCATCACACGAGGTGCAATTTTGTTTAAATCTTCACGAACACAAAACTCTAAAAGCGAAACATCAATTAAATTCGTACGTTTAGCAATACCAATCGTTTTTGCAAAATTTCTAATAGAAGCTGGCGTATAACCACGTCTTCTCATTCCAGAAATTGTACTCATTCTTGGATCATCCCAACCAATAACGTGTTTTTCTTCAACTAATTGCAATAATTTTCGTTTACTAACAACCGTATGTGATAAATTTCTTCTGGCAAATTCTCTTTGCTTTGGTCGCACTTTAGTTTCATCATACACCTGATCTAAAAACCAGTCGTATAATTCGCGATGAGGCAAAAATTCTAAGGTACAAAACGAATGAGAAATTTGTTCTAAATAATCACTTTCACCGTGTGCCCAATCGTACATTGGATACACACACCATTGATCACCTGTTCTGTGATGATGTTTGTGTAAAATGCGATACATGATTGGATCACGCATCAACATATTAGTGTGTTTCATATCTATTTTAGCACGTAAAATGTGAGTTCCTTCTGCGAATTCACCATTTTTCATACGCTCGAACAAATCTAAATTTTCTTCCACTGATCGATTTCTATAAGGAGAATCGATTCCGGGTGTAGTAGGTGTGCCTTTTTGTTTTGCCATTTCTTCTGAAGTTTGGCTATCAACATAAGCTTTCCCTTTTTTGATGAACTCAATGGCCCAATCGTATAAATTTTGGAAATAATCAGAAGCATAACATTCTGTATCCCATTTATAACCAAGCCATTCTACATCTCTTTTGATAGCATCAACATATTCTTGCTCTTCTTTTGCTGGATTCGTATCATCAAAACGTAAGTTTACAGGCGCTTGATAATCAATTCCTAATCCAAAATTTAAACAAATAGCACTAGCATGTCCCACATGCAAATAGCCATTGGGTTCAGGCGGAAAACGAAAACGTAATTTGTCTTGTGACAAACCATTTTTTAGATCTTCTTCAATGATTTGTTCTATAAAATTTAAAGACTTTTCTTCTGTTGACATATTCAAAATTTAGAGTCGCAAAGTTATTAGATTTTGCTACGAATTTCACGAATTTCACGAATTTTTTATGGTTTAATTTGTACTTTTGGTACAGAATTACATTAAAAATTAAAAATGGGAACAATTAAATTACAAAATATAAGAACTTTTTCATTTCATGGTTGTTTAGAAGAAGAAGGAAAAATTGGTTCAGATTATCGAGTTGATTTAGAAATTAAAACTGATTTACGAAAATCATCTTTGTCGGATGACCTAAAAGATACCGTAGATTATGTGCTTTTAAACCGAATTGTAGTAGAGGAAATGGCTATTCGTTCTAAATTATTGGAAAATGTTGCCCATAGAATCATCACTAGAATATTTAAAGAAATACCATCTGTTTCTAGAATAATTTTAGGAGTTTCAAAATTGAATCCGCCTATTGGTGGTGATGTTGAAGCAGTTACCATTGAAATGGAAGAATACCGAAATTAAGTACGAAGTTCAAAGTATGAAGTACGAAATTTAAAAAGGAAAGTTTTTTCAAACTTTTACACTTTAAACTTTTACACTTTAAACTTTTTATTATATTTGCTGTCCAGAAATAAGGCGTCGTGGCCGAGCGGCTAGGCATCGGTCTGCAAAACCGCGTACTCCGGTTCGAATCCGGACGATGCCTCTGAAAATGAAACCTCTCCATTGTGAGAGGTTTTTTTTATTGTAAATTTTAGAAAAAATTAATTAAAGATAATACAAAACCGCGTACTCCGGTTCTCCCTAAGTTTCGGAACGGACGATGCCTCTGAAAATGAAACCTCTCCATTGTGAGAGGTTTATTTTATTGTAAATTTTTAGAAAAAATTAATTAAAGATAGTGCAAAACCGCGTACTCTAATTTGAATCAAGAAGATGACTTTAAAAATAAAACCTCCCAAATTAGAGAGGTTTTATTAAAGATTTTTAAGAAAATAAGAATTATTTACGCTCCTCTAATTTTTCTATAGCGGAGTTTACAATTTTTTTGTCTTTAGGAAACAAGCCTTGTGATAATAGAAAAACACCAGAAATGATAAGTACAATGCTTATTATTTTCTTGATTAATAAAATATTATGTGGGTTTAATTTATTACGTAATTGTTTTGCTGCTAGTATCTTACAAATGTCAGTAACAAAATAGGTAATGATTAGAGTAGAGAAAAAAGTAATCATTCTAGAAGCTTTCAATTCCAATTGTGGACCTACTGTAATCAAAATAGCCAACCAAAATCCGAGAACTCCAATATTGATAAAATTCAAGAAAAAACCTTTGATGAATAAGGAAAAATAATTGTTTTTAGCTAACTCTTTTGGATCTTCTTCATCAACCCCTTTTTTGGATTCTTTTCTATTTTTTACAAAAGAAATAATACCATATGTAAGCATGACTAAGCCACCAAAAATAAATAAAGCCGGATCGTCTTTAATACTTTGAATCAATCGATAACTACTGAAATATGCAATTAAAATAAAAATAATATCGGCTAAAACAACTCCTAAATCAAAGATAATAGCTGCACGAAATCCTTTTACTACACTGGTTTCTAACAGTACAAAAAATACTGGACCAATCATAAAACTAAGAAAAAAACCTAATGGAATTGCAGATATAATGTCGTTGAGCATAGATGTATATTAAATCGAATTTTAATGCAATTTATGATTTAAAATTTAAAATTTAAAAATAAATCTACTTTGCTTCTTTAATTGTTCCGCCAGCAACTATCTTTTGATTGATTTCTTTTGGTTTACCATAAATAATAATGTCGCCACCAGCACGAACCTTAGCATCTACTAAATCGGTAGCATAAATATAGGCTTCTCCACCAGCATTTAAAGTTATAACAGTTTGATTAGTAATTAGTTTTTCTCCTTCATAAGTTCCACCAGAATTGACCAAAATATCTTGATTTTTTGCTTTTCCAGAAACAGAAATTGATGAACCATTGGCAACTCTTGCTGTTAATTTATCAACATCAAGATTGATTTTTATTTGTGAACCTTCTTTAGCAATAATATCAAATGAAGTGGTTTTAAAAGTAGCTTCACTAGCAATTCGAGAACCTTCGTTAGCTTCTACAGCATCAATTTTTTTATAATAAACAGTTGCAGAAATATCATCACCTTTCAATAATTTAGTTAATGACATTCTAATCTTTAATTCGCCATTTTTATTGATCAATTCAACATGATCTGAATCCTCACCTGAAAGTATTACTTTGGTTTCATTTCCAGGAATTAAGATGACATCAATTTGATCGAAAGCAGTTACTTTGGTAAAATCACCTACTTTTTTTACGGTTTGAGAAAAGGCTACTGAACTGATTAATAATAAACTATAAATTATTTTTTTCATGATTATTTATTTGTATAAAGCTCCCTCGACTGCGCTCGGGATGACAATTTTCGTTACTAACTATTCATTTTTTCTAATGAAGTGAAAATCTAATTGTTTCTTCACTAAATCGGCATTTTTAACTTTAACGTAAACTTCATCGCCTAATTGCAGTAAACTTTTAGAAATTTCACCTACCAACGCATATTGTTTTTCATCAAAAGTGTAATAATCATCTTTAATTTCACGAATTCTACACATTCCTTCACATTTATTAGAGATGATTTCTACATAAATTCCCCATTCGGTTACACCTGAAATTACACCCAAAAATTCTTCATCTTTATGATCTTGCATGTATTTTACTTGCATGTATTTGATAGAATCGCGTTCGGCATTAGTAGCTAAACCTTCCATATCAGAAGCGTGTTTGCATTTTTCTTCATAGACTTCTGCATCAACAGATTTTCCACCATCTAAATAATATTGCAACAGTCGATGTACCATTACATCGGGATAACGACGAATAGGTGACGTAAAATGACTGTAATAATCAAAAGCTAATCCGTAATGACCAATGTTTTCGGTAGAATATACCGCTTTACTCATCGAGCGAATGGCTAACGTATCAATTAAATTTTGCTCTTTTTTTCCATTTACATCTTCCATCAATTGATTGATGGATTTCGAAATGTTTTTCTTTTCGCGCAAATCAATTTTATAACCAAATTTAGAAATCAAAGCTTGCATCGCAAAAAGCTTGTCTTCATTAGGCTCATCGTGAATTCTATACACGAAAGTTTTCTTTTGTTTTCCAATAAATTCGGCGACTTTTCTATTAGCCAAAAGCATGAATTCTTCTATCAAATGATTGGCATCTTTGGATACTTTGAAATACACACCTTCGGGTTCACCATTTGCATCTAAATTGAATTTTACTTCAACTTTATCAAATGAAATAGCGCCATTATTCATTCTGTTTCTACGAAGAATTTTAGCTAATTCATCCAATTTTAAAGTAGCTTCTGTAATTTCATCTGAAACGGTATATTCATTTCCGGTTAATGAAATTTCTGCTGGAATGTAATTTGATTTCGTTTCAATAATCACTTGAGCTTCTTCGTAAGCAAATCGTTGATCTGAATTGATAACGGTTCTTCCAAACCATTGGTTAATAACGGTTGCTTTTTTATCAATTTCGAATACAGCAGAAAACGTATATTTTTCTTCATTTGGTCGCAACGAACAAGCAAAATTAGACAACACTTCGGGCAACATTGGAACTACTCGATCTACCAAATACACCGAAGTTCCGCGGTTGTAAGCTTCATCATCTAAAACAGTTCCTTCTTGCAAATAATGCGATACATCGGCAATATGAATTCCGATTTCGTAATTACCATTTTCTAGTTTTTTAAACGATAAAGCGTCATCAAAATCTTTAGCATCTTTTGGATCGATGGTAAACGTTAACGTATCACGCATATCGCGACGCTTGGCTATTTCTGAAGGTTGAATAGAAGTATCTAATTTTTGAGCAAAAACTTCTACTTCTACTGGAAAATCATACGGCAAACCATATTCGGCAAGAATCGCGTGAATTTCGGTATCGTGTTCACCTGGTTTTCCTAAAACTTTAATCACCGAACCAAAAGGTGAATCGGCTTTTTTAGGCCAATCTTCAATTTTAACTACAACAACATCACCATTTTCAGCATCTAAATATTTATCTTTCGGAATAAAAATATCGGTATACATTTTAGCATTGGCGGTTGATACAAAAGCAAAATTCTTTTGAATATCAATCACTCCAACAAATTCGGTTTTGGCTCGTTCTAAAACTTCAATCACTTCGCCTTCAGGTTTTTTACCTCTACGACGGTTATACACATAGACTTTAACTTTGTCTTTATCTAAAGCGTGATTCAAATTATTAGTCGGAATAAATACATCGTCTTCAAATTCTTCGCAAATAAAATAAGCGGTTCTTCGAGACGTCATGTCAATTGTTCCTTCATAATAATCTTGAGAAACGGCTTTTACTAAATATTTTCCAGGTTCACTTTCAATGATTACCTTTTGAGCTGCTAGAATTTTTAAATCTTTTATGATTTCGTTTCTACTTTTAGTATCGTTCAATTCAAGAACGGCACATATTTGCTTGTAATTAAAAGGTTTATTAGGATTTTTAGATAGTAATTTTAAAATTTTTTCAGAGAAGGTTTTCTCTTTTTTTCCAAACTTTTTTGGTATTTTACTCATAATTCAGTTGTAATAAAGTTTAAAATTACAAATAAGAAAATAGAAAATAGAGTTTACTTGATAGATTTATCTAAAATATAACTTTTTTAAAATAAAAAAAGGCTCACAACTATGTAAACCTTTTTAAAAGTATTTTTTATTTAATTTTAATTTTTAATGACTTTAGTAACTGAAGAACCTTCATCTGAAGTTATTTTAAATAAATACATTCCAGTTGATAAGTTACTGGTATTAATTGTATTAGTTGCATTTAATAGTTGATTAAATAATATTTTTCCATTCATATCGAATACATCTAGTTTTGTATTATTTAAATCTTTAGTATCTATGAATAATTGGTTTTGTATCGGATTGGGATAAAAAGCAACTTGTTTATTTATGTTAAAATCTTGATTATTCAAAGTACCGCAACCTGAAAATAAAAAATTATGCCAAATTGGAGCAGCTTGATAATCACTAACAACATTATTTTGAACTATTAAACAACAAGCACTTAAATTTATATTACTAAAAATACTTGCATTAATTGCTAAAGGGATTACTCTATAACATGTTACTGAAGACAAACTAGAACAATTCTGAAAAGCAAAAATTCCTATCGAATTAATAGAATATCCTAAAGTTAATGTATTTAAAGCACTGCAATTTTGGAAAGCATAACTTCCTATTGAAGTAACCGAATTTCCGATAGTAACCGAATTTAAACTAATACAATAGTTAAAAGCATAATCGCCAATTGTTTTAACTGAATTTGGTATAGTTAAAGAAGTTAAACCAAAACTATAATAAAAAGCATAACTACCAATCGTTATAATAGAATTTCCTAAATTTAAAGAATTCAATAAATAAGCACTGTAAAAAGCATAATCACCAATTGTTGTAACGGAATTTGGAATTGTTAAGGAAGTTAAAGAATTACAATTTTGAAAAGCACCATTACTAATTGTTGTTACAGAATTTCCAATAGATAATGAAATCAAAGAAATACAATTATTGTAAGCTGCAAAACCTATTGATGTTACAGAATTTCCAATAGATAATGAGGTTAAAGAGCTACAATTTTCAAATGATAAATCACCTATTGACGTGACTGAGTTTGGAATGATTAAAGATGATAATGCATAACAACTTGAAAATGATGCAGTACCTATGGTATTAACAGAGTTTCCAAGAGTTAATGATGATAATGCTAAAAGTCCTGAAAATGCGTAATTTCCTATTGTTGTTACAGAATTTGGAATTGTTAGTGAAGTTAAAAGTTTACAATCTGAAAAAGCATAATCACCAATAGTTACAACTGAAGAACCTAAAGATAATGTTAATAATGAGGTACAACTTCTAAATGCATTATTACCTATTGATGTTACAGAATTTCCAATAGATAATGAGGTTAAAGAGCTACAATTTTCAAATGATAAATCACCTATTGACGTGACTGAGTTTGGAATGATTAAAGATGATAATGCATAACAACTTGAAAATGATGCAGTACCTATGGTATTAACAGAGTTTCCAAGAGTTAATGATGATAATGCTAAAAGTCCTGAAAATGCGTAATTTCCTATTGTTGTTACAGAATTTGGAATTGTTAGTGAAGTTAAAAGTTTACAATCTGAAAAAGCATAATCACCAATAGTTACAACTGAAGAACCTAAAGATAATGTTAATAATGAGGTACAACTTCTAAATGCATTATTACCTATTGATGTTACAGAATTTCCAATGGATAATGAGGTTAAAGAGCTACAATTATTAAAAGCTAAATCCCCTATTGACGTCACTGAGTTTGGAATAGTTAAGGAAGTTAAGGAACTACAATTTTCAAATGATGAGGTACCTATTGTTGTTACAGAGTTTGGAATAGTTACTGATTGTAATGAATAACAATAATAAAAAGCAGAATTACCTATTGTTGTTACAGAGTTTGGAATAGTTACTGATTGTAATGAATAACAATAATAAAAAGCAGAATTACCAATTGTTGTTACAGAATTTGGAATAGTTACTGATTGTAACGAAAAACAATAAAAAAAAGCAGAATCACCTATTGTTGTTACAGTATTTGGAATACTTACAGAAGTTAATGCACTGTAACCATAAAAAGCATTATTACTAATTGATTTAACCGTATATGTTGTTCCAGCGTAACTAACGGTAGAAGGTATTACAACATTCGTCCCATAAGAACCTGCAGTGACAGCTACAAATGTAGTAGAAGGTATAACAGAATAATTTATGTTATTAAACGAAAATGTTTGAGAAAAAGCTAAACTAATATTTAATAGGGCTAATAAAACAATTATTTTTTTCATGGAAATTTTCATTAGGAGTTAATTAGTAATTTTAGACCTTAAATATAATGAATTAAATTGTAATTAAATTATTTTAAAAAATGACCGAATTTGAAACCATAGCTATATTCAATTTTCCACACGAAATCATTGTTTTAAAATCGATTCTAGAATTGGAAGGAATTCCTTTCTTATTTCAAAACGAAAATTTAGTTTCGGTTAATCCATTAGCAAGTTATGCTTACGGCGGCATTCAGTTAAAAGTACATCCCAACGATTTTGAAAAAGTACAAAATATTCTAGACAACTTAAATTCTAACTTAGAAATAGTATAAAATCTTTGTTCTAAAATTTCAGAGTTTTCAACACATATTAAAAACAACAACAAAAAATTTTTAATTTAAATTAATTTATGATGATGATTATAGCGTGTTAATTTGTGGAATAACTTTAAATTTTAAAAGTTGATTTTGTAGTTATACTTTTTTATACCGATTTATTAACACACTTTTAAGAAAGTAATTCATTCATTTTTAAGCTAATTTTGATTTTCATCAACAGTTGTTAACAAGTAAAAAATCCAACTTTTTGTAGATAACTTTGGTTGTTCATTTCTGTTGAAAAACATAAAAAAAGTATTCATAACTTTTCTAAAAAAACACCAAACTAAATTTGATTTTCTCATTTCAATTTTTGATTACAAAATCTACTCATACAACCAAAAAAAACTTCTAATTTTCTATCCAAAGTTGTTAACAAAAGTTGTTAATTTAAAGTTAGCTGAATATCAATGAATTGTAAATCGCTATTAACACTTTAAAAAATTAACATTTGAATTGAATAAAATGCAATGATTTTCAATTACTTATAAAAATATGTTATTAACAATAAAGCGTTATATAATGTAAATCAAGAAGTTATAATTTTACCAAAATGAAAACGATATCCTAATAAGTTTGATTAAATTTGTACACACAACTACAATTAAAAATACTATGAAAATTTCTATCGGAAACGACCACGCAGGACCAGATTACAAAAAAGCAATAGTTGATTATTTACAATCAAAAGGACACGAAGTTTTTAACCACGGAACCGATACTTTTGATAGTGTTGATTATCCTGATTTTGGTCATCCAGTGGCCATGGATGTGGAGTCTGGAAAAGCTCAACTCGGAATTGTAATTTGTGGTTCAGGAAATGGCATTGCCATGACAGTTAATAAACATCAAGGAATTCGTGCAGCACTTTGTTGGACCAAAGAAATTTCGGCGCTAGCGCGCCAACACAACAATGCCAATGTAGTAAGCATTCCGGCGCGATTTACCTCTATTCAACAAGCCGTTGAAATTGTAGATACCTTTTTAAATACCGAGTTTGAAGGCGGTAGACACGCTGTTCGTGTAGCCAAAATCAGTTGTTCTTAAATGGCACACCATCATTCACATGTTCACATCCATAAACACGAAGTGCAAGGAAAGAATTTAGTATTTTCGATCGTATTAAATTTACTCATTACCATTGCGCAAATAGTTGGCGGAATCGTTTCGGGGAGTTTAGCTCTTATTTCCGATGCACTGCACAATTTTTCTGATGTACTGTCTTTACTTTTTAGCTTAATAGCTCATAAATTATCTCGTAAAAAAGCTACCGAAAACAATACTTTTGGTTACAAACGCGCCGAATTAATCGCTGCTTTTGTCAATGCGTCAACCTTGGTTATTGTGGCTTTTATTCTGATTTATGGCGCTGTGGGTCGCTTTGTAAATCCAAAACCAATCGAGTCGAACTTGGTAATATGGTTGGCTATTTTAGGAATTATCGTCAATGGCGCTTCGGTTTTATTATTACAAAAAGATGCCGATTACAACATCAATATGAAATCGGCGTACCTGCATTTGTTAACCGACATGATGGCGTCTGTTGCGGTTTTAGTTGGAGGTTTATTGATGAAATTCTACGGATGGTTTTGGGTAGACAGTGTCATGACCATTGCCATTGCCATTTATTTAATTGTAGTTGGTGCCAAATTGGTCATCCAATCAACGAAAATGTTGATGCTATTTACTCCAGAAAGTATTGACATTAAAGAATTGGTTAATGAAGTTCACAAAATTCGCGGAGTTAAGAAATTGCACCACATACATGTTTGGAATTTAAACGATGAAGAACTTCATTTAGAAGCACATTTAGATTGTTTAGAAGATATCAAAATGAGTGAATTCAACCAGATTTTAGAAGAAATTGAACACGTTTTATTCCATCAATTTCATATTAACCATATCAATATTCAACCCGAATTTAACAAAGAAGAAGATTCTAAAGACACTATAGTTCAAGACTGATAACCAACCAATGACTACTATCCAATTTATTCAAAACCAAATTAATGTTCCTGTTAAAGGAATTGAAAATACGATCGCACTTTTAAACGAAGATTGCACCATTCCGTTCATTTCTAGGTATCGAAAAGACCAAACCGGAAATTTGGATGAGGTAATTATAGAGCAAATTGCCAAACTTTCTAAGCAGTTTGACGAAATCGTAAAACGAAAAGAAAGTATTTTAAAATCTATTGAAGAACAAGGTCAATTGACTTCAGAATTGAAATCGAAAATTGAAAAAAGCTTCGATTTACAAGAAATTGAAGATTTGTATTTGCCTTACAAAAAGAAGAAAAAAACACGTGCCGATGTAGCGCGCGAAAACGGTCTCGAACCCTTAGCTAAAATCATTTTTAGTCAACGCGATGAAGATGTTGAGTATATTTCAACACAATACATTAATGATAAGGTTAAAAATGAAGACGAAGCATTGCAAGGCGCTCGAGATATTATTGCCGAATGGATTAATGAGAACATTTACATTCGTAAAAATCTTCGTAGAATGTTTCAACGAAAAGCCGTTGTTGCAACCAAAGTGGTGAAGAAAAAACAAGACGAAGAAGAGGCTCAAAAGTATAAGCAGTATTTCGATTGGGCAGAACCTATTTCTAAAGCGCCATCACATCGACTACTAGCAATGCTTCGTGCTGAAAATGAAGGATTCATCAAATTAAGTGTTGATATTGAAGATCACGAAGCCATTGATTTTATTGAAAATGAAATTATAAAATCGAATAATGATACTACTGAACATATTGAATTAGCGATAAAAGACAGTTACAAAAGATTATTAGAACCGGCTATTTCTAATGAAACATTGCAAGAAGCTAAAGCTAAAGCCGACATCAAAGCCATTGAGGTTTTTGCTGGAAATTTGAGTCAGTTGCTATTAGCCCCACCATTAGGAGAAAAACGAATTTTAGCTATTGATCCAGGATATCGTAGCGGTTGTAAAGTGGTTTGTTTGGATGAAAAAGGCGATTTGTTGTACAACGAAACGATTTATCCGCATCAGCCACAAAATGAAACGGCAATGGCGATGAAAAAGATAAAATCGATGGTGAACGCTTATAATATTGAAGCCATTTCAATTGGTAATGGAACTGCCAGTCGCGAAACCGAATTTTTCATCAAAAAAATCGCTTTTGACAAGCCGGTACAAGTTTTTGTGGTTTCAGAAGCTGGAGCGTCGGTCTATTCGGCGAGTAAAATTGCACGTGACGAATTTCCCAATTATGATGTTACAGTTCGTGGTTCGGTTTCTATCGGAAGACGCCTTTCTGATCCGTTGGCGGAGTTAGTAAAAATCGATCCAAAGTCAATTGGAGTAGGGCAGTACCAGCACGATGTAGATCAAACCAAGTTGAAAGAAGAATTGGATAGTACTGTAATTCGGTGCGTGAATTCAGTTGGAATCAATATTAATACTGCCAGCAAATCGTTGTTGAGTTA